>CAWHGS010000058.1:0-7960 GCA_963828805.1 uncultured delta proteobacterium | reverse complement strand
CGAGAATGCGAAGGGCTTGGTGATGTAATCATCGCCCCCGGTCTGGAGTCCCTTGATGCGGTCGTCCAGCGACCCCTTGGCGCTCAGGATGATGACCGGCGTCAGGATTTTCTCTTTCCGCATTCTCTCTATGAGGGAGAGCCCATCCAGTTTGGGGAGCATGATGTCGATGATCGCTGTATCATACGGTTCGGTTAAGACCCGGTGAAGACCCTCCTCTCCGTCGAGGGCATGGTCCACCGCATAGCCCGCAGCCCTTAATCCTTTGACAATGAAAGAGGCAATTTTGACGTCGTCTTCAACCAGAAGAATCCGCATAGAGAGACTCCAATATAGGCCTTAACGTCGCAAACAAATCGCCGAAACAGACTCGGCGGGGACGCTGAGAAAGGCTTGTAGCGGAACCTTTTGAAGGTCAAGCACTACGCTCCGCCCACTCTGCTGGACTTCACTCTCGGTAAAGTTCTCCAAAACCCATTCGATTCCAAAAAAACCGCTTTACAAGTCTTTAGAAGTGTTCCCGCCGAGTCTGCTTAACGCAACTGGCGGGTAGAGTATCCGTTTTTTTTCTATGCTTGAAAAATAAGGCTATTATTCCTCCGTGTCAAGGGAGGATTGCTGCTTACCCACCCCGACTTTTCATGACGAGACCCCGGGAGACCGCCCGGGCGAACCATCTGAGGAGTAACCCTTCAGTCTCGAGGGGGAACTGGACCAGGATGGGTTCTCCTCCGAGACCTTGTTAAGCGGGTCTTTTGAGGAAGGGTTATTTTCAGCGGTGCTTCATGCAGACTTCTTAGGGGTATCCGGCCTTTGGAATCTAACGCTCGAAGGTGCCGCTACAAGGTTTCTCCGGAGAGCCCATCCTGATCCCGACAGGATGACCTTGCCACCTATAACTGAAGGGTTACTCTGAGGATTGCTTTAAAATTGAATTTTTGGTATGAATAGGGCAACTTCTAAACGTCATTCATTTTCTTTAGTAATGGTATCGGTGGGTTCGCTACGCTTAACCCACCCTACTTTTGGTTTAGATTTTTTTTGTTTCGTGTATGTACGCTATGCGCCATGCCTGCCTGCGCGAAGCCGCTTCGGCATAGGCAGGCTCTATGCGCTATGCGATTTTCTTGCAAAAGGGAGGACACACCATGGCAATTCTAACGAGCGAAAAGACTGAGAAAGGTGCGATCATGATGGGTGGTTCGATGATGGCCCTGAGTGCGAGGACTGCGCCTAAGACGAGAGGGCTTGATTCTGTCAAGACCGTGATTCTAACCGATGGGGATTTGGAGAGATTAGCTGTGGCGATGGAGAAGAAGGTTCATGAGAAATCCACGGTTCTCCCCATCTTCAAGAGGGACGCTGACAATGTCCGGGGTTCTGCCGCGGTCTTACTGATCGGGGTGTCACGGGACCCGAAAAGGATGGAGCTCCCGTTTAATTGCGGGGGATGCGGCAACAAAACCTGCAAAGACTTTTTGGCCGGTGGGAAGCGAGAAGGGGAGGATTTTACAGGGCCTATTTGTGTATTTCAAGCCATTGATTTGGGAATCGCTTTGGGCTCAGCAGTCAAAATGGCTGGAGAACTGAATATTGACAACCGGATCATGTACACTGTGGGGGCCGCCGCCAAGAAGTTGAGACTTTTGGACTCCGATATTATTATCGGCATTCCTTTGTCGGCTAAAGGGAAAAGTCCATATTTTGACCGGCCTTAATGTAAATGATGGGAACAGATGACGGGACGTCCCTAAAGATGTCGTTGGCCAACCGGTATTGGTTGATCCCCGAGGGTTCGAGAAATTCCGTCAGCAGAATTTCGCCGGGATGGCTTGAGGGGAAATCACGTTTTTTCATAGTGTCACCTCTCAATAGATGAAGTCTCTGATTTTCTTACGAACTCAACACCTGAGTAGCGAAGCCTCTCAACTCCGTGATCGCTGACCACCTGAATGGTCTCGCCCATGTTCCGGCCGAGCCCGAGAAGGATCGCCTCTTTGTCTGAAACCGGTTGAATCGCGAACTGGAGCCGCTCAACTCCATAATCCCCAAGGAGAGGGATCCTGACGTCAAGCATCAGGAAGTTGTCTTCATACTTGAGCTGTGCCCTCTCAATGACAGGATGGTAATTTTCCGCATTGACCAGCGCATATTCTCCTACCCGCTTTAGCCAGACTTCCGAGACGGGAAAGGGTTTAATCTTTTCACCGAGGAGATGTCTTTTCCCATTGTGGGTCAGGACCAGAAGCTTCCGGCCCTGGACGGATGATAGGGAAAAGGTCATCTTTTCGAACGCCCCGAGCCTGATGGGGATCAGTCCAAAGAGCCGGTATCGAAGGGAGAAATGTCCGCCCGGATGGAGGACGAGCTCGACCTTTCTCCCCATCAGCCGGGTATAAAGTTTTCCGTTTTTTGAATAGACCGTAAAGACCCTCAGACCGGTTGCATATTGTCCCACGTAATCTCCGAGAATCTCCTGGGGCCACGGAATGATCGGTTCCCGGATCGTTTTTTCTTCTGAATCAGGCTGCCGGGTACCCGTCTTTTCTTCAAGGGCAAGTTTCAAGGCCTCTTCAGCGATTCGGTTGACCACCTGGATGGCGCTGGAAGAATTGGCAAGGACGACGACCCCGAGTTTGCGTTCAGGAAGAATGATGAGCTGGCTATGAAAAAGCGACAGCGTTCCTCCATGGGAGGCGACGAGGCCGGCATTCTTCATCTCGAATTCATCTAAAAACCATCCGAGCCCGATCTGAAAATCGAGGTCCAGGGCTACGTCCCTGTTCTGGGGCCGCAGGGCCTCTGTCACGGTTTCCGGTTTCAAGATCGGCCGCTGGCCGGCCATCCCATTGGCGAAGATCATTTCGATAAAGCGGCTGAGATCAACCACGGAAGTGTAGATCGGGCCGTCAGGGGAAGGATGGGGATGCAACAGTATCTCCCGGGATTCCTGGCCGCGTCTATAACCTTTTGACAGGAGGGATTTTTCACGAGGCTCCATGACGAAGGAGGTATGGCTCATTCCCATCGGTTGGAATAGTGTTTCATCCATATAAGAGGCAAAGTCCTTGTGGCTGATGCTTTCCAGCATGAGACCCAGAAGCTGGATGGCCACATTCGAATAGGAAAAGATGAAATTGGGCGGGTAAGCGACCCAGTCGTCACCCAGTTCCATTGCCATCCTGGTCAAGGGTATCGGTTCGAGGCTGATGATCTCTCTGAGATGGTCAGAGGGAAGTCCGGAATGATGGGTCATGATGCTCCGGAGGGTGATGGGGCCGGAACCCGGGAAGCGAGTCTTTATGGAGAACTCGGGAAGATAGGCTTGGAGGGGCTGGTCAAGGTCGATTCTGTTCTGTTCCGCCAGTTGGAGCGCGGCGGTAACCGTGAAGAGCTTGGCGATGGAACCGGCAGGGTAGATGGTTTCGGGTTTGGCAGGGATCCGGTTATTCACATCGGCATAACCAAAACCCTGAGCCCAGATGATCTTCTGGTCATCCACAATGGCGATGCTCAGTCCCTGAACATTGTGCCGCTTCATTTCCTCCTGAATGAGAGAGGTGACCGAGTCCTGGGTCCGTTTGTAAGGTCCCTCGGGTATCCCTGTCTTTGGGCGTGATACGGAACATCCGAATAAGATCAAGAGGATTATAAGAATCCCGCCAAATGACTTGACTCGACGAAAGGATGATAGGTTCATACCTTTATTTATTACAGATTGTCCGAAGAACCTCAACACAAAATGAGAGGCTGAGACGAGCCTGATCTTCATCAGTCCAAGGTTCAGGAATGACAGAAAGAAGAGAAACACATTGACTGGCAATTGGCAGTTGAAGCGGGGAGAAATCAGATCTCTTTTACTTTGACGTTGGCAGGCGATTTTTCGATCGTTTCCTGGATCTGCTTCAGATATCCTGAAATCTTTTCTGCTTCCTCTGAAGGCGTTTGGGAAAGCTGTCTCTCTCCGCGCAGTTCGTAAGCTTCAAGGACCTGCTGGATGGTCATCTGGTCGATGGAACGGCCAGGTTGAAATGCAATCTCGTTCGTTTTGTCCATCGCTATTTCAACGACGAGTCCCACCTCCGCCATCTCTGAGAGGAGCCGCCGCGCCAGACGAAAGGGGATTTCGAGCGTGTGAGCAAGTTCTCTTAGGTTCGGAGGGATTTTCACCTTTGGAGAACTTCTTTGCCAGGAAATGGAAGATCCTTAACATCAATACCTTTCTTGAATCCGTGCTCAGCCGGGAATAGTCCGGATGGAACCCGAACGTTTCACGGTGTTCATAGGCATAGGCGATCTCGGCGCCAAATAGGACGATCGTCCAGCTCAACTGGAGCCAGACGAGAAAGAGGGGGAGAGCCGCAAAGCTCCCATAAATGGCTCCATAGTTGGCTGCGCCGATCTGGAATTTGATATAGAACCATTGGACCAACTGGTAGATTGTTCCAGCCGCGACGCCGCCAACGATCCCGGAGCGGAGGGGGACCCGTGTATTCGGCATGACCAGGTAGAGCAGCACAAAAAGAGCCCAGATTGAAACATAGGGGAGCAGATTCAGAAGAAAGAGAATGACTGAACTGAAAGCCCCAAGAAGGGAGATCTTCTGGACGATCCCTTTCACCTGGCTGGCCACCAAAACAGTCACGCTGCTCGAAATGATGAAAAGGACGGGGGCCAGGACCATCATGGTCAGGTAATCACTGAATTTTCGGACCAATGTCCTCGGTTTCTTTACTCTCCCAGATGGCATTGAAGGAGTCCTCGATC
The DNA here is from genome assembly GCA_963828805.1 of uncultured delta proteobacterium. Classification (GTDB taxonomy): domain Bacteria; phylum Desulfobacterota; class BSN033; order BSN033; family UBA1163; genus CAWHGS01. The sequence continues at coordinate 3,193 of CAWHGS010000058.1, read as the reverse complement.
TTTCCGAAGATCGAGATGACTGTCCAGAAGAGGAGGATCACACCTATACCGGCGATGAGCCCGCCCTTGGCGTGATCGAGAAGGGAACGCGAGAAACCAAGAATCTGGTCCGTGATCTCCACCTGCCAGTTTGCCTCCTGGGCCATCTGTTGGATTCGGCTTTCAATCAGTTTCTCCAGACCAAAGCCCTTGGCGATCCCAAAGGCCACTCCGATCAAGGGAACAAGGTTGAGGAGGGAATAGTAGGTCAGAACCGAGGCGCTCTTCTGGCCGCCGTTCTTCACAAATCCTCGCCAGGCCAGGAGGATCACACGGAGACATTTAAGGAGGAAAGCTTTGGCCGGGGGAAGATCTCTTAAACGGACTTCCCAGACGCCCTTTTCGAAGAAGTGAAGAATTTGTGAGATCATGGCTGTTTTCAAGTAAACATCGGAGAATCTGTCTTAGAGTTCAGGAGACTGCTGAAGAAAGGGAAACAACCTATTTCAACTTAAACTCAACCCGGCTCTCTTTCAAATTCTCTCTCTTGGGAGGCGCCAGGGTTTTCGGTCCCACAATGAAGACCCTTTCTGGTTCAACCTGTCCGGATTTGAGGATCGCTTCCTTTACCTTCATGGCCCTCTGGCTGGCCAGAAGTCTCAGATCTTCTTCCTTGACCTCGAGATAGGTGAGCATCAATTTTTCCATTTCAGGTCCGGGGATATCTTTTGTTATCCCCAGGGCATTCTTGGGTTTTGGAAACTTTTCTTCCTTGTAGGCGAGTTTCAAATATTTCTCGTACTCGGCAGGTTCGATCTTAATGTCATCAACCGGGACGGCCGGCTGCCCTTTTTTCAGAATTTCCTTTAATTTCTGGGCCTTCAGTTTTCTCTGGAAGAAGACCTGCCTCAACCCCTCCTTGTCCTTCTCGGGATCGACATACCCTTCGATATCGAGTTTAATTTGGGTCCGGTCGTGGAGAGCCTTGATGAGTGTGTCGAGCTTGGCCAGGCTCTCTCCCTGGATCGCAGTGCTTCCGTAATCAAACTCCATGTAATCGAGCTTTTCACTTCCGCCAAAGGCTGCTCCGATCAGGGCAAAAGGCGAAGTCGCTGCCTTGACCAGGAGGTTAAGAATGATCTTTAAGATAATGCCGAAGATGCTGAATTTCGGGTCATCAAGGCTTCCGGAGATCGGGATGTTCAGATCGATCTCTCCCTTCCTGTTCTTGAGGAGGGCAACGGCCAATTTCACGGGCAACTTGGTAGCGGTTGGGCTGTCTACCTTTTCGCCGAAAGTGAACTGGTCAAGAAAGATCCGGTTCTGGGCATCGAGCTTTCTGTTTTCGACATGGTACTTGAGATCGATAAAGAGTTTGCCCTTCTCGATGGCATAGCCTGCGTATTTCCCGGAATAAGGGCTCACGGGGCTCAGTTCGATATCCTTAAAGCTCACCTTCATGTCGAGAAAGAGGTCCTTCTTGAGAGGGTTGATCTTTCCGATGATTTCAACGGGCGAAGACTGCTTGCCGAATTTCCCCCGGAGCTCGACGTCCGCCGCGGTCGTCTCTTCCGACGAGAGTCCCGAGACCTTCCCTCCCATTTCCGTCATGTTGACGGTCACGTTCGGCTTGATGAAGTAATCCGAGTAGTTGATGTTTCCTCCCTGAAAGGTGATTGTCCCGATCCTGACGTTTGAAGGAGGCGCTTCCTCCGTAGGTGGGGTCTTCTTCTCCTCCGATACGTTCGGCGCTTTGTTTCCGGGTTCTTTGCGGGCTTCACCCTTCTTGTCAGCCGTCAACTGCTGGAGATTGACGGCGCCGTTGGAATTGATAATCACCCGGGCATAATAATCGGTAAGAGCGACTCCCTCGATGTTGATATAGAACGGGTTCATTCCGATATCCATATTGGAAAGGGCCAGAGATTTCCATTTAAGCAGGTCTTCCGAATTCGGCTTGTCAATGCTGGCAAAATCATTTAATGAAGACTCTCCCTTATAGGCAATTTGAATCCCTTTTCCCGGTTCATCTTTGAGTTGGAGATTGCCTGTGGTTGACAGGCGGCCATCTGTCAGGACGATTCTCACCCGATCGGCAAAATAGGGCTGGTAGGGAAGGAGATCGATTTCCTTAAGGGTTACCTTGAGATTGGCGGAAAGAGGGTCGATACCCACAGGTCCCGAGAGAGAAATATTCCCCTTTTTTGTTGAGGATAAGAGAAAGGGATGCTTGCCCTGTGCTGTTCTTGGCCGTTGAGAAATTCTCTGCCAGAAGCTGAATGGCTTCTGCCTGGAGGGTCACCGGCTCTTCAGGCATCTGGTCTTCGAACCCGACCCCGTATTGATCCAGGCTCACCTTTCCTACGTTGAACAGCCAGGGCTTTTCTGCTTGATCCGCCCTTTCCTGGGCTGGTTTCTCCTCCTTTTTCTCCTGTTTTTCTTCCTTCTTCGCAGGCTCCGGGAAGAGAGACTGAAGATTGAGTTTTCCATCCTTGAAGCGCTGGACGAGGATGGAACCTTGTTGGGTTGAGACCTCCCCGACAGTCACTGCCTTCTGGTTAAGGTCAACACCCGTATTCCGAACGGTCAGAAGGGGGATGTTGATGAACTCCTCGGGTTCCTCTTTCTTCTTGAGCCTTAGGGATTTCAGAGCAAGGGAAAGACCCGAAAGCTTTGTGATCGTATCCTTATCGGTTTTGCTATACTGATAGCCGGTGGAAAGGTCGAGGTTCCCGTCCTCTATATTGAAGAGGACCTGATTCTGATAGTAGGGTGCATACTGATTGAGGGCGATGGATTTGACTTCCATAGAACCATCAATTCGTAACGGGTCGATGCCAATCGTGTTCCTTGTGGAGAGGGTCGTCTTTTGATCGAGCAAGAGCGAGAGAGACAATTTTCCCGAAGTATTCCTGGCTGTGGAGATGTTTTCGCCGCGGATCGTTATCTTTTCTCCCTTAATCGTCGTGGGCTGAGTGGGACTCTGGTCGCCCATTTTGACGGAATACTGGTCCACAGAGAGCTTGTTCAGGGCCACCACCCAGGGTTTTTCGTCCTCCTTGCCTTTCCCTTGGGCAGTAGGTTCCTCTTTCAGTGGGGAGGGAGGAAAGAGTTTCTGGAGATCGAGATCGCCGTTTTTGAACCGGTTAAGGGCCAGCATTCCCTTTTCCGTCGAAAGACTGCCGACGGTCAGTTTTTTCTGGGTGACATCGAC
>CAWHGS010000057.1:0-65207 GCA_963828805.1 uncultured delta proteobacterium | reverse complement strand
TAAGCACCGAAGCGCTGGATGACCCCTACCTCTTCAGTGGCTACGCTAAAAAAAAGCGTAAACAAAAAGAGGATCCCGAAAATACCGGCCACAATCCATCGGAGACCTTTGATTTGGAACTTTGGGCCTCCGAATTCTGACAAGTCGATGTTCACCTCACGGCTCATAGACTCCCCTTTCCCTCCAGGCAGATAATCGAATTTGCACCAAGAGGTATGCATTCTATGCGGAAAGGGACGTATATGTCAAGTAAAAAAACTTAGATAAAAAGAATTGGAATTCTTTTCCTTTTCGTGATATACTGCGTTTAAGAAAGGGAGGTTCTTTTGCCAAAACGTGCTGGAGTTTATAAAGGCGAAAAGCGACGGAAAGAATTGTCTCGCCAGAAAAAGCAGGAAGAGAGAAGACAGCGACGGTTTCATAAAGGAGATCCTACCACTTCAGACGCGGAGAAGGTCGGGCAAGAAGAGACAAAACCAGACAATCCATAACTCGATGGACCTTTCCGGAGGAGGAAACTCTCTGCTTTCATTACCACAAATACTACAGGGTCCGCTTGTCTGGTAAGGGAGGAGGTGGTTTCATCAGGAATGGGCAAGGCTGATGCAATCGGTTGAAAGTGAGTCGTGTGTGAGGACTCGCGCAGCGACCTTGCCGGGGCGGAGCCGAATCGAATGGGGGAAATTGATGGCCCATCCTTCCAAACCATATGGGCCAAACGATTCGGTCAAAACGATTCGGGCATTCATCAAGAGTCAGTGAACGTGGCGAACGCTGTACGGCGGGAGCCACCCATCAAAGGTCGTCGCCTGAGGCGACGCGGAAAAGGAGCGGTAGAAAGTATGGCTAAAAAACTATTTATAGGGGGTCTGAGCTGGGACACGACGGACGACGGCTTGCGCCAGGCATTCGCGTCCTATGGGGAAATCACCGAAGCCAAGGTCATCACAGACCGCGATACGGGGCGCTCCCGGGGCTTTGGATTCGTAACCTTCGCTCAGGATGACGACGCTAAAACGGCGATATCCAAGATGGATGGCACGAGTCTCGACGGCAAGACCATTAAGGTAAACGAGGCGCAGGAAAAGAGTCCTCGCGGAGGCGGCCGATCCGGCGGCGGTGGTTTTGGAGGTGGCCGATCCGGCGGCGGCGGTGGCGGCGGACGCAATCGCTGGTAGTTCCGACGATTCTCATCTATGGACATACTCTCTGAGCCGCCCCATCTCCCGGTGGGACGGCTTTTGTTCATAAATCCGATCCTCTGCTCCTCCTTATGCTAAATGAAGTGATTCGACTCGCGTGCCTGCACGCGAAAGCGTTCCGGTACGTACGCGTGAGTCGTGAACCGGATTGTTGCGTCTCTATGTCGAAAAGGTCCTGGTTCTCCACCCAATGGACAAATCACCTCAAGCCTATTTATAATATCGATTGAAATGAGAAAAACGAGCTACCTCTATATTCTTAAAGAAATTCTTCCCGTCTTCTTCATCGGCCTGATGGTTTTTACCATCATCCTTCTGATGGATAAGATCCTGAAACTGATCGAACTGATCGTGACCCGGGGCGGGAACATCACAAATGTCTTGATGCTGATCGCTCTTCATCTCCCCTTCTTTCCTCGTCTTCACCATCCCGACCGCCCTCCTTCTCGGAACCCTGATCACCTTTGGAAGGCTCTCAGGAGACAGCGAGATCACGGCCTTCAAGGCCTCCGGAATGAGTCTCTATCAGCTCTTTCTCCCCATCTCCGTCTTCTCCCTCCTTGCCTGTCTCCTGACGAGCCTGCTGGTCTTTTACGGTCTTCCCTGGGGAAACCGGGGCTTCAAGGCCACCCTCTATCTTCTTGCCACCTCAAAGGCGGATGTCGAGATCAAGGAACGCGTCTTTAATGACATGTTCGACGGTCTGGTCGTCTATGTCGATAAGGTCCCCATTCAAGGGAAACGGATGGAAGGAATCCTCATCTATGACGAAAGAGATAAGAACAAGATCAACACCGATCTTCGCCAGGGAGGGTTTCATCATCAACAATCCCAAGGCCCAGGAAGTCATCCTGACGCTCAAAAATGGCGATATCCATCGGTATGATCCCAAGGCCAACCTCTTTCAAAAGGTCCAATTCGACTCCTACGATCTGAAACTCGAGTTGGCCAAGGCCTTCGCCCTCATCTGGAAAAAACTGAGGGACTATGAACTGTCGGTCGATGAGATTAAAGAAAAGATTGAGACCCTGAAGAAGCAGGGAGGATGCGACGCATTAGAGATCGAGCTCCACAAGCGTTATGCCATTCCCTTTGTCTGCATCGTCTTCGGCCTGATCGGGGTCCCCCTCGGCATCCAACCCCGTCGTTCCGGAAAATCCTATGGATTTATCTTTAGCATCCTGATCTTACTGGCCTACTACATCTCCCTCATCTTCTTTGAGGGCCTTGGGACACGCAAAGCCGTTTCTCCCTTTCTGGCTGGGTGGGCTCCCAACTTCATCTTCGGGAGCTCTCGGCATCTACCTTCTGATCAAGGCTACGAGAGAATCACCTTTCAAACCCGCCGTCTGGTTGATTGAAGGGCTCGATTTCATCCAAAGGAAATGGAAGAAGGTCTCCGAAGATGATTAACAGCCACCGGACTCTCTACCGGTACATCACCCGTGAATTCCTGAAGATTCTCGGCCTGAGTCTGAGCAGCCTTGTCCTCATCTACCTCGATCGTCGTCTTCCTTCAGAAGATGAACTCCCTCCACCGGTACCAGGCCCCTTTTTACCTGATCTTCGAATATCTGCTTTACAAACTCCCTGAAGTCACCTTTCAGTGGACCCTTCCCTATGCAGTCCTTCTCTCCATCCTCCTCACCCTAGGCGCCCTCTCAAGACACAGTGAGATCACCGCCCTGAAGGCCGGCGGAATCAGCCTCTACCGAATCACGCTTCCTCTGTTTTTTATCGTCTTTCTCATCAGTGTGGTCAATTTTCTCGGAAACGAATACCTCGTTCCCTACACCTATCAAAAGTCCCGGTACGTCTGGGATGTCAAGATCAAGAAGGAGAAACCCACCAGTTTCTTTAAGAACTTCAAGATCTGGTACCGGAGCGATCACCGGATCTTCAACATTCAGCTCCTCGACCCCCAGAAAAAGATGCTGAAAGGGTTCACGCTTTACCAATTCGACGATCAATTCCGGTGCACCCGAGCGGATCGATGCCCGGGAGGTCCAATGGGTTGACGGAGGATGGCAATTCTATCAGGGAGCCCTGAGAACTTTCGGAGAAGACGGCTCCCTCCAGATAACCCCTTTTAAAGAGATGAATTTCCCTATGGACGAGAAATGGGAATCTTTCCAGAAAATCGAGCACGCCTCGGAGGAAATGAGCTATACGGAACTAAGAACCTATATCCAGAAGATCCAGGCTTCCGGTTATGATGCAACCCGTTATCTGGTGGCTCTCTACTCGAAGCTCTCGCTTCCCCTCCTCAATCTGATCATGGTCCTCATCGGTATTCCTTTTGCCCTGAGGACAAGCCGGTCCGGAGGCGTCGCCTTAAGCATCGGCATCAGTGTGATGATCGGCTTTGTCTTTGGCGTCACTTTCTACATCTTTCTTTCCATTGGAAAAACCGGGGTTCTTCCCCCCTTTCTCTCTGCCTGGACCCCCACCCTGCTCTTTGGACTCGCAGGCATCTTCACGCTCATGAGCATCAGACAATAACACAGGTCTCAAGGGTTCGACGCAGGAGTCAACGGGTTCAACGATTCAAGGGTACACCACGGTTTAAACGGGTCAGACAATGTCAAGACGAAATCGAATGTTCACGACTCGTAGGATTAAGACTTTGAATGTTTCGAGCGATCTGAAAACATCCTGGCCGCTTGACCCCTCGAACCCTTTCATTCAATCAGGGGTTGGCAGGATATTCAGGTAACTGTTGAGGGTGGTGAAAAGATCGGTGAGCAGGAGGATGCCGATGATGATCATGAAAATACCGCTCACAATCATGATCACCCTCATGTAACGTTTGATCTTCTCGAAGGCAGACAGGAAGGAATTGAAGGCAAGGGAGGCAAGAAAGAAGGGAATCGCAAGACCCAATGAATAGAAGGCCAGGAGAACGACCCCTGTCGTAAAACTCTTTGCAGTGCTGGCATAGAGCAGGATCGTTGAAAGGATCGGGCCCACGCAGGGCGTCCAGCCTGCCGCAAAGACGACGCCCACCAAGAAGGATCCCAGATAACCAAGAGGTTTCTTTTCCATCTCGAACCGTTTCTCCATCTGGAGAAATGGGATGGTGATCAGTCCGGTGAAATGGACCCCCAGAATAATAATCAAGACCCCTCCCGCCCTCATGATCCAGGACTGGTATTGAACCAGCACCTGTCCCAGGTAGGAGGCTGAGGCACCCATCAGGACGAAGATGAGCGAAAATCCGCAAATAAAGAGTAACGAGTGGGAAATCGTCAACCACCTCACCCTTCTCTTCGACCCACCTTCGGACAGGTCTTTAAAAGAAACTCCTGTGATGTAGGTGATGTAGGAAGGAACCAACGGAAGAACGCAGGGCGAAACAAAGGAGAGAAGCCCGGCTGAAAAAGCGATCAAGACAGAAATATCTTGAGGCGACTTCATAGAAAACTAATATACAACATTTGCCTGCAAAAGAAAATACTTTTCTATTTCCGTGATTCAGACAGTAGAGCTACCTGCCTCGCAGGCAGGACTCCAGACATCAGACTAAAGCTGAAAATAAAGGGATAAGGCCCAATAAAAAAGGGCGTGAGAACACTTCAAGGGTCAATTCCCTATCTAAAATAGTCTGGTGTCTGAGGTCTGAACTCCAGTGTCTGGATTGCAGTCTCTATTCATGGGTCGTTGACATTTCGATAGGCTCAATGCTAAGTATTGGATGAGAAGGAGAGTCCTTGCGAGGTTCAGTGGGGGTGTTGGTATTGAACAGACAGGATTTAGCAGTGCACGGACCTATCCGCTAGGAGTTACGATATGCGCTATGCCTATGCGCCATGCTATTTTCTAACTAAGAGGAGGTGTCTTATGGCCATTTTGGAAATCAGCATTGTCCCGATTGGAATTCAAGGTTCAAGTCTCAGTTCCTACGTTGCCGATTGCGTTCGGATTTTAAAGGAGGAAAAAGTCCACTATGAACTGACCGCAATGGGAACGAACGTGGAAGGGAATCTTAAAAAGCTCATCAAGATCGTCCTCAGGATGCATGAAGTCCCCTTCAAAAAGGGGGCTCCCCGGGTCTTAACAACCCTGAAGATCGATGATCGACGCGACAAAAAGGGAACGCTATCGGGAAAGAAAAAATCCGTTCAAAGTAAGCTGAAATGAAAGAATGAGAAAACGGTCCGACCCGCCGAAGATGGACATGGCAAAATGGAAAAAAGGAGAAGGAATTGACCCGTTCGACGGCGCCAAGCCGTTCGGCTGAGCTCAGGCCGAGGGGCAAGCTTCGGCATTTATGCCGGGGAGTCGAAGGGTTGACTTTTTTCTGTCGGTTGTTATACTGAAGTCACGTGTGAAGCAGAGGAGGTTCCCATGAAGATCAAATGGTATGGCCATTCCGCTTTCTTAATCACCTCCGACCAGGGAGTGAAGATGATCACGGACCCTTATGAACCCGGCGCCTTTGGCGGACAACTCTCCTATGGAAAGATCCTTGACCAGGTTGATTTCGTTTTAACCAGCCACGATCATGCCGACCACAATTACACAAAAGATCTTCCAGGCTCGCCCCAGATCATCAGTGGCAGTGCGTCGAAAACGATCAAGGGGATATCCATCAAAGGCATTGCCACTTTTCATGATCCCTCCAAAGGAAGCGAACGGGGAGCCAATACCGTCTTTACCCTTAACGTTGACGGGGTTCAGGTCTGTCACTTAGGCGACCTGGGACACGTCCCCGGCCAGAAAGAGCTGGCGGAGATCGGCCCTGTCGACCTCCTGATGACTCCTGTCGGAGGCTTCTATACCATCGACGCAAAAGAGGCCGCTCAGGTTGCAGATCTGATCAAACCCAAGGTTCTGATCCCGATGCACTTCAAAACGGAAAAATGCGGATTTCCCATCGCCCCGGTAGAAGACTTCTTGAAAGGAAAGGCAAGGGTAAAAAGGCTTGGAGCCAGTGAAACAAGCTTTGACAAAAGAACACTCCCACAGCAGATGGAGATTGTGGTCTTGACCCATGCCCTCTAAAACGAATGGAAGAATATCGACTTTCTCCACTCCTTTCCCGGGAGCAGATTGAATCGATTGTCAGAGACCTGGCCGATCGCATCTCGAAGGACTATGATAAGAGAGAGCTGGTGCTCATCTGTATCCTCAAAGGAGCCTTCATGTTTTTCTCAGACCTGGTCCGTCACCTCCGGATGCCTCTTCAGATCGATTTTGTCCGCCTGGCCAGTTATGGATCGGAGATGAAGTCCACGGGGAAGATTGAGATCACCAAGGATGTTGAGACACCCCTCGAGGGCAAGGATGTCCTCATCATCGAAGACCTGATCGACAGCGGCCGGACACTCCTGTTTTTGAAAGAGCGGCTCAGCCTGGCCAACCCCCGATCCGTGAAGATCTGTGCCCTTCTGGACAAGAAGGCCCGAAGAGAAGTGAAACTCGATGGCGATTACATTGGCAAGGAAATCGAAGACGTCTTTATCGTCGGTTACGGGATCGATTTCAAGGAGGCCTATCGAAACCTTCCTGAAATTTATTATGTCACACCCCTCAACCCCTCAAAGGAATAGAGAAACGAAGCTTGGCTTCGTCTTCCTCTTCCTAATGCTGTTCGCTCGTCGCCAACCCCGCTCTTGCTCAAACAAAACCTTCTTCCCAACCCGAAGACTCCCTCCTCTTCAGGGAAGGTGAGATTCTCTTCTCAAAGGGAGACACCGAGAAGGCCCTCTGGCGCTTTAAACGATTGACCACCGACTATCCCAACAGCCCTCTTCTCAACGAAGCCAAGTTCAGGATGGGGATCTGCTATACGCAACTGAAGAGGCCTAAGGACAGCATCCGTGTCCTGAACGAACTCCTCTCCACCTTTCTCGCCCCGGCCAGGATGATTCAGGTCTTTACGCTCATGGGAGACAACTACCTCGAACTGAAAGACCCCTTTAATGCCCTCATCTGGTATGGGAAAGGCCTTCTTGTTGAGGGACAACCGAAGGAAGAACTGAAAGGCAGGGTCAGGTCGGTTGTCGACACTTTGATACGGAAGAGGCTTTAACCAAGGTCGAGACCCTTTACCGGGGGACCTATGCGGGCGGATATGCAAAATTCCGTTCAGCCCAGATGGCGAAGCGCCGAGGCGACAACGCCCTCCTAAAAAAGATCGTTACGGAACTGGAAAAAGAGTACCAGGGAATGGACTATCTCTCTCAGGCCAGAGAGCTTCCCGGACCCCTCCCGGTCTCTGAAAAATCGAAATATACGATCGGCATTATTCTGCCCTCTGAGCGGGGTCCACCAGTCTTTCGGGACCAGGGTTCTTCAGGCCATTCAACTGGCAACAAGGGAGACAAACCCTCCGGGGAAAACACCGCTCATCACATTGGCCATTCGCGACTCGAAGGGAAATCCGAAGGAGGCTGAAAGAGCCGTTGAAGAGCTGGTGACAAAAGAGAAGGTGATTGCCGTGATGGGCCCCCTTCTTAGCCTGACCGTTGACCCAGGCGGCACGGAAAGCACAACAACTGAAAATTCCTCTGATGACCCTGTCCCAGAAGGAGCCGGCTTACGGAAAAGGTGATTTTGTCTTTCAGAATTCCCTGACCCCGCTCGGCCAGGTACAGGCCCTCGGGGCCTTTGCCGTGAAGGAAATGGAATTTCGCACGTTCGCCATCTTCTATCCCAACTCACCTTATGGACTTCACTTACAAAACCCTCTTCACCCAGGAGGTCGTCCGAAGAGGCGGAAAGGTTTTGGGCTCCGTTGCCTACCAGGAGGAACAGACCGATTTCAGCCAGGAGATCAAAGGGTTTTTCAAAATTAAAACAACTCAGGAGTATGACAGCCGAAAAAAGAAAGTGGAGGAATTCAAGGCAGGTCTCACCGTTGACGCCATCTTCATTCCAGACACCCATGACCGGGTAGGCCTTATCCTCTCTCAGATGGCCTATTTCGATATCACAGGGTCGGCCTTTTTGGGGACAAATGCGTGGAATGATCCGCGCCTCGTCTCCGTGGCCGGTGCAGCCGTTGAAGGAGCCTTTTTTGTCGACTGTTTCTTTATAAAGAGGAATCCCTCTCGATCGTCGCCCAGTTTCTGGAAGAATTCCGAAAGGCCTATCAACGAGAACCGGAGACCCTCGAAGCCATCGCTTACGACGGTGCCAAATTCCTGAGGAACATTCTTCAGGCAAAGTCCGTTCTTCGCCCTCCCAATTGAGGGAAGAGATATCCCGGGTTGAAAATTTTCAGGGGGTTTCCGGTTTGAAGGGCTTTGGTGAAAATGGAAAAGCGATACGAAACCTCTCCATTCTGACTGTCAAGAATGGGCAAATAGTGAAGGTAGGCCCCTGACCCTACGGTTAAATTTCAACGTTGAAAGTTCGAAGGTTGAATAAGAACAGACGGCATCGGTAGGATTGCCCTTTACGGGCGTTAGAATTGCCGGGAATAGTTGAACTTTGGGGGTTATCTGGATTTTAGGATTTACTCTGTTGATTTTGACGAAGTCTTACTTATAACTTTCAAGGTATCGTTCCAGCCGATCCATTCCCTCGACGATATTTTCCATGGAATTGGCGTAGGAAAACCGAAGATATCCTTCCGCGTTCGTCCCAAAATCGATGCCCGGTGTCACTCCCACCTTGGCCTTCTTCAGGATATCAAAGGCCAAATGATAGGAATCCTGGGAGAACCGTTTTGCATTGGCCAGAATGTAGAAGGCTCCGGTCGGTTCCACGGTGATCCCAAACCCGAGTTCTCTCAGCTTCGGAATCAAATAGCGCCGGCGCTGATCGTAGGTCTCGATCATCTTTTCGACGTCCCTTTTCGACTTCTTTGAATCCCGTCAGGGCGCCCCACTGGGCAAAAGAGCTGGCGGAGATGAATAGGTTCTGCTGGATCTTCTGCATCGGCCTCATGAATTCCCTGGGGGCGATCACATAGCCCAGCCTCCACCCGGTCATGGCATAGAGTTTTGAAAACCCGTTGATCACAAAGGCCCGGTCTGTGAACTCGAGAATCGAATGGGCCTCTCCTTCGTAGACGAGGCCGTGATAAATCTCATCAGAGATGATGAAAGGAGAAAACCGCGCAATCCGTTCCATCCTCTCCTTTGACATCACATTCCCGGTGGGATTGGAAGGGGAATTGATCATGATGCCCTTGACCCTCGGGCCCAGCTTCTCTTCGATCATCTCCGGAAGATACTGGAAACCCTCTTCTTCCCTGACCTCGACAAAAACCGGAGACCCGTCGACGATAACGGATGATGTTGGGGTAGCAGGGATAATAGGGGTTGGAGAGGATAATCTCATCTCCCGGATCCAACAGGGCCGAGAAGAGAAGGAGCATGGCAGGAGAAGTCCCTGAGGCAATGAGGATCTGATCCGGAGAAACCTTCACCCTGTATCGCTTCCAGTAGTCCTCACAGATCGCTTCTCGCAGATCGATCAATCCGAGGCTGTGAGTGTAGTGGGTCTTCCCGTCGCAAATGGCCCTGAAGGCCGCCTCTTTGATGCACTCCGGAGTATCGAAATCAGGTTCCCCCACTTCGAGATGGATGACGCTTTCGCCCGCCCTTTCGAGCTCCTGAGCCTTCTCCAAAACATCCATCACGATAAAAGGTGGAATCTCCTGCGCTTTTTTTGATATCATAATTGATTCCGGAAAATTGTGGAATGCAACCCACTCCAAAAACAGTTATCCAACTTTTTCAATATATCGGACCCTAATTTTGTCTCCCCTTTTTGGCTTTCAGCTTTTTCCGGGCATTTCCTTCCCGGACCGATATCTCTAAGAATCCTCCACTTCCGATGAGGGCGATCACCTCACCCTTCTCTCCCTCCCAGTATCCTTTTTTCAGACCACGGAATCGTATGCTTGCCCACCCGAAACGAAAAGGGATGGCCCCCTGTAAAACCAGAAAAGCTTTTTCCGTCAATATTGCTGATGAGATTTCCGAAGACATCGATATGAAGAATTTCTCCCACTAACTCTTTTGTCTTCTGCTTCGGCTTTCCAAGGCTCAATTCGACCCAGGTATCGATTCTCTCTCCCAAAGCCTCCGGCTTGATCCCTAAGGAAAGATGGGCTGCCACAGGAGCAAAGAGATCTCTTCCCTGAAATGTCGAGCTCACCGGAGAGAGAAAATATTTCTTCGTTCGTCAAAACAATGACCTGCTTCACTTTTTCCCGAAGGAGAGCAAGGGTAAAGATCCCGTTATCCGGGCCTATGAAATAATAGTTCGAGGTGACGATGAGAATTGGTTTTCTGGGCCCTCCGACACCGGGATCCACCACAGAGAGATGAATCGTTCCTTGAGGAAAAGAGGAAAACGCACTTGCCAGAAGAAAGGCCCCTTCCTCGAATATCCTGAGGGCCTACCTGATGGCTGATATCGACAAGCGTGCATCCGGGATTGATCCCCAGAATCACACCCTTCATGGAGGCGACATAATGATCTTGGGTGCCAAAATCGGTGAGCAGGGTGATGATCGGATGACTCATCCGACTTTATTCCTTTTCAGATGCCCTGCAAATGGTTTTCGTATGATGCCCTTCTCCGTGATGAAGGCCCTGATAAAAAACTGGGGAGTGACATCAAAGGCGGGATTGAAGGCTTTCATTCCTTCGGGGGCAACCGGTCTTCCCTGAACATGCGTCACCTCCGTGGATTCTCTCTCTTCGATCGGAATCCCTAATCCATTGGCGAGGTTCAGATCAACCGTAGAGGTTGGTGCGGCCACGTAAAAGGGGATCCCATGCCATTGGGATAGGATGGCGAGGCCATAGGTCCCAATCTTGTTGGCCGTATCTCCATTGCGGGCAATCCGGTCCGCGCCCACCAGAACAAGATTAATTCCCTTTTTCTTCATCACCCATGCAGCCATGTTATCGGTGATGAGGGTCGACGGAATCCCTCCCTGCATCAACTCCCATGCCGTCAGCCTCGCCCCTTGAAGCAACGGCCTCGTCTCATCCACAAAGACCTGGAATCGTTTGCCTTCAGACCAGGCGGCATAAAGGACTCCGAGCGCGGTCCCGTATCCCGCCGTTGCCAGGGCCCCTGCATTGCAGTGAGTCAGGACCCGGTCTCCATCATGGATGCAGGCTCTTTCCGTACTCTCCGATCTTCCGATTGACCTCCAGATCCTCTTCAAAGATTTTGAGGGCCTCTGCTTCAAGACCCTCCTTCAGGTCCTCGACGGCCAGGGACCGATCGCGGTCCAATCGCTTTTTCATCCTGTCCAGAGCCCAGAAGAGATTCACTGCCGTCGGCCGGGCCTGCCCTATTTCTTCAAAAGCATCTCTTAAATTCTTCGCGAAATACGCCAGGATGCCGGGAACGGATCTTTCTGGCAGCCAGAGCAACTCCCATCGCAGCCGCGACTCCAATGGCGGGCGCGCCCCGGATTGCCAATGTTCGAATGGCCTCTGCCACAGAAGGAGACATTCTTGCAATCGATGTAACGAACCTCCCGGGGCAGTCGCCTCTGATCGAGGATCCTGACGCAGTCTTTCTTCCACTCAATCGTTTTGAAGCGCATCATCACAACCCAACTCTGAGGACGAGAAAGGCTGATCCTTTTCGTTCAGCCTTAACCTTCGCCTTAACCTTTCAGTTTCTCTTTGAGCAGTTCATTTACCCGTTGAGGGTTGGCCTTTCCTTTGGTCTGCTTCATCACTTCACCCACAAAGAAACCGAAAAGTTTCTCCTTACCCTTCCGGTAGTCTTCGACCTGTTTGGGATTGGCCTCCATGGCCTTCTCAATCGCCTGTTCAATCGCTCCCTTGTCGAGGATCTGAACCCACCCCTTGTCCTGGACGATCTTTTCCGGTTTCTCACCGGTCCGAACCATCTCCTCAAAGACATCCTTGGCAATCTTTCCGCTGATCGTCCCCTGCTTGATCATCGCCAGCATCTCGGCCAGATGTCCCGGGGTGACTGGACACTGCTCGATCTCCTTCTCGTCGTGTTTTAATTCCCTCAGAAGATCTCCCATCATCCAGTTGCTCACTGTTTTCGGCTCGGGAAAGAGACGAACACATTCCTCGTAATAATTGGCCAGGGCTTTCGTGGAGGTCAGGATCTCCGCATCGTACTCCGGAATTTCGTAATCGTTGACAAACCTCTCTTTCTTCGCGTCAGGGAGTTCGGGAAGGTTCTTCCGGATCGCTTCGACCCACGAATCTTCAATCCGAATGGGAACAAGGTCCGGATCAGGAAAATAACGGTAATCATGGGCCTCCTCCTTTCCCCGCATGGAAACCGTGATCCCCTGGCTCACGTCCCAGAGTCGTGTCTCCTGAACGACTTCCCCACCTTCTCCCAGAAGATCGATCTGGCGCTTAATCTCATAATCCAGCGCCTTCTCGACATATCGGAAGGAGTTCATATTTTTGAGTTCCGTTCGTGTCCCGAATTCCTTCTGTCCTCTGGGCCGAACCGACACGTTGGCGTCGCATCGGAAATTTCCCTCTTCCATATTGGCCGTAGAGATCTCCAAATATTGCAGGAGAGAACGAAGTTTCCTCAGATAGTCTCCCGCTTCCTGGGATGAACGGATATCCGGACCACTCACAATTTCAACGAGCGGAACGCCGGTCCGGTTGAAATCGACATAGCTGAATGCAGCGGTCTCCGGTGTTTCCCCGTGCTTCAATTTACCCGCATCCTCTTCGAGATGGATCCGGATGAGTTTAATCCGCTTTTTCTGGTCATCGACCGTTATATCGACAAAGCCATGCTCAGCAAGAGGATACTCGTACATGGAAATCTGGTATCCCTTGGGAAGGTCAGGATAAAAATAGTTCTTCCGGGCGAAGAGGCTGTAGGGCGCGATCCGGCAGGAGGTCGCAAGCCCTAATCGGATCGCGAATTCGACTGCTTTCTTGTTCAGCACCGGCAAAGATCCAGGCTGCCCTGTACAGACGGGGCAGGTTAGGGCATTGGGTTCTTCACCGAAAGCCGTGGAACATCCGCAGAAAATCTTTGACTGGGTCAGAAGCTGAGCATGAACTTCCAACCCGATAACCGCTTCGTATTCCATAAGCATCTCCTGTCTCATCATATCGTTTACGCCTCTAAAAATATAATAAACCCAACCCCTTGTCAAATCTTACCCCTTGTCAAAGAAATGCCTCTTTGCATTCGTTAACGCTTCCATATTGATAAACAAACCCCATCCCAGAGGATGAAGCAACCAAAGAATCTCCCGTGGATCACGTGGAGTTCGCCAGAGGTCTCATGACGTCGCAATCCCTGATTCTCACCGTTTGAGAGTCTCTCCCCAAGTTGACAAATGGATGGAATTCCATTACGTTAGACCCAAAATGTTAAATTTTGTTTTATTCCCTTCCGCCTACGTTCAGATCAAACGAGGCACGGTCTCCCTGCTCTTGAAAGAGGAATACAAAGATCTTCTCCTTCAGATGGGTATTGAAGATCTCGAATCCTTTCTCAAAAGACACGGACAAACCTCCCCCCACCTGGTAGGAAGGATTCCTCATTTCTCAGTGCCCCTGGAGGACGGCAAAAAGATGGTTATCCGCCGCTATGCTCATGGAGGATGGCTTAGATTCTTTACGCGTGATCTTTACTTCTCCGGCTCTCGCTCATTTCAAGAACTCTGCCTTACAGAGGAGATCCGATCCGCCGGGATCTCAACCGTCCAGCCCATTGGGGCCATCCACAGGCGGGTCCTCCTTCTTTTCTACAAGGCTTATTTCCTTTCTCTTGAACTTCCGAAAGCTGAGGACTCGTCCCAGTTTCTTCTGAGGATCGGTCTCTGTTCTGCTCAGCACGTTCTGCTTAAGAAACGGGAAACGATCCGCTCCGCGGGACGTCTTGTTCTACGATTTCATAAATCGGGATTTTTTCATAGAGACCTTCAATTAAAAAATATCTTGATCGTAGAAGATCAACCCTATCTGATCGATTTTGATCGATCTTATCGGAGGGAAACCCTGTCCCTGAAGAAGAGGATTCAAAACCTTCTCCGCCTAAACCGCTCGGTTGAGAAGTGGAGGAGTCTTGGGCTTCCTTTAACCAAGACAGACCGCTGGCGGTTCTTCCGGGCCTACTCGGCAGAGGATCCTCAAATAAGGGAAGTCCTGAAAAGCGCGCTTCACACCTATTCGGTCCGCTTTTTTTTCCATCACTGTTTTTGGAAACTGAGTGAAGTTCTGAAAGGAAGGAATCGGGCTGGCTGATGAATGGGTCAAAGGTTTTCTTGTGAGACGGTTTGACAAAATTCCTTGAAAGGAAAAATAAGGGATCGTTGGTGTGAGAAAAAGAAATGGTCAGCTCCCTGGATAATCGTCAAGCTTTTAGGTTCCTCAAGATGCTGATACCATTCCTTCAGCAGAGGGAGAGGACAGAATAGATCCTGGCTCCCTGCCACAATCCTCTTATTCTTCTTGCATCCTTTTAAAAAACCAAAATCATACATCTCGAGGGGCGGTGCAACAACCACCATCCCATCAATCCGTCCGTCCCGGACGGCGACCGGTATCCCCGCCCACGCCCCAAAAGAATATCCGAACAGAATCAGGGGATGGACCCGCTCCCCAAAGGTCGCATTCAGACAATCAACGGCGGCTTGAACATCTTCCTGCTCCCCAATACCATCGGCATACCGTCCCTCGCTCTCCCCTACCCCCCGGAAGTTAAAACGAAGCGTTGAAAATCCCGCATCAGAAGCTCCTTGCACCCCTGAAGCGATGACAGGGTTATGCATGTTTCCCCCGTGTTGGGGGTGAGGATGACAGAGAACGACGCCTCCTCTTGCAGAAAGGGCCTCATTGATGCTCATGAGGCCCTCCAGGGTGATCCCGGACGATGGGAAAACGATCTTTTCTTCTTTCATCCTCTTAGGATAGTAGCCTCTTGGTTTCGTGTCTCCTGAAAAATACCCTTCTTTCTTCGGTGCCTCTTTCCTCTTGAAGAATCAATCTTTGCGTCGACTTTTTCCTTGACCCATTCCAGAATGTTCCTCAGGATCTCCAAAAACCGTACCTCGATCCGGCTGACGTCCTTGCTCTCGATCCGCTCATTGAGCGATTTTAACCATTCATCGAGCTGCTCCTGTAGCTGGATGAGGGTCTGGAGCCAATAGGGATCCGTTCCCTCTTTCTTCTCATCCTTCTCGGCCCTCTGAGTCAGGACCGTTTGAGCCTTCTCCCTCAAGTCCTCCTTGGGACACGGTGACTTTGAAGACATGAAAGGGACCCGAAAGATAGACGAGTACCAGGACGAAAAATAAGGACAGAATAGGAACGACCCATTTCTTCATGAACGATACCCGAACTTGACCCAAAAAAGAGACGTAAGGGGTTAAAAATTGATGGGCGATGCGGGAGTTGAACCCACGGCCTTTGGTTCCGGAGACCAACGCTCTATCCATCTGAGCTAATCGCCCTTGTCTTAGAACACCTGCTCTCTTTTGATTACTTTTTTAGCATGTTCAAAGATGCGTGTCAACTTTTGATTCACCAGTCTGTGATTCAGACAGCGAGACTATAGAGCTCAGACATCAAACCTAATAGAAGGGATTCGCTCACCGGAATCATCAATCTTTCATCCTTTTTCACATCCTCTTCGCAGATCCCGCCTCAAACCAGAAATGCCTGAATCCCGGAAAAGCCAAAGAAACCATTTTACCGCAACTAGTTTTTGCCAGATATATTTTCATGAAATATGAAATGTATAAATTATTAACCTTGACAAGTTTTGTTAAAAATGTTAACGTTTGCGCAAGATAGAGATTTATTTCACAAAAATATAAATAATCCATTAAATTCAATATATTATTAGTATAACATTATCAGCAATTAATTCAAGTAAATGAAGCCTTAAAAAGATGGATGCATAAATTAATTGTTCATCTTTTTTTGCTTTACGAATATTATACAGTATTCAGTATCCAGTACCCAGTCTCAAGTGAATTAAAAAATCCTATTGAGCAAGGGGGGCAGTAAACCAAGACTGTGAAACTGAGGGAAATCATAAGAATCGTAGAAGGAAAAGTTCTAACGAATAAGGTCAATCTTGATCTCGAAATCTCGGCCTGCGGCGCTTCTGATCTGATGAGCGACGTCTTGGCCTATGTCAAACCAGGATCCCTTTTGCTGACAGGTCTTGTCCATCCTCAGTCGATTCGTACCGCTGAAATGGCTGATCTTGCCGCAATTGTCTTTGTGCGGGGAAAGACCCCAGGCCTGGATACGATAGAATTGGCCGAAGAATTGGGCATTCCACTCATCGCGTCGCCTTACGGCATGTATGAAATGTGCGGTCGTCTTTATCAGGCAGGCTTAGAGCCTGTGTTGAAGAATCATCATTAATAAGGTGTGAGAACGTCTACTAGGGAGAATACTTTTGTCACAAGTTCCAAAATTCACAAAAATCCAGGAACTCATTTACGAACTTCCTATTGAACGTGTGATGAAGAAAAATGTCATCAAGGTCTCACCCGATACCTCGATGACAGAATTGAAGGAGGTGCTCCGGATCAATCGAATCTCCGGAGTGCCGGTGCTTGAAGGAGGACCGGCTCGTTGGAATCATCTCGATTGAAGATCTCATCAAGGCCCTGGTCGAGGGGGATATTCAGGCTCCGGTTAAGAAAAGGATGACCACCAAACCGATCACGGTTCGGGAGAGTGAATCCGTTGTAGAGGCGGTCAAAAAATTTGCCCAGTACAAGGTGGGACGACTTTTGGTGGTGAATGAACAGGGAGAACTGGCAGGCATTCTGACCGGAGGAGATATCACCCGCGGCCTATTGGAAGCGATCAGCCTCGATTATCATGCAGAGGAGATCAGCCGGTACCGGGCAAAACATATCTTTGAAGACATCGTTTCAGACCAGACCAGCCTGATCCTTCGATACAAGGTGAAGGCAAAGGATTTTAAAAGCGGCGGAAGGGCCTCAAGCAAGCTCAAGAGGGCCCTGGACCGACTGGGAGCCACTTCCAGAAGTGATCCGCCGGGTCGCCATTTCTGCCTATGAAGCGGAGATGAATCTCATCATCCACGCCGACGAAGGCGGGGAATTGATTGCTGAGATGCAACCCGATGTGATCCGCATCACGGTCATCGATCACGGACCCGGAATTCCAGATGTCAATCAGGCCATGAGCCCTGGTTTTTCGACGGCTCCCAACTGGATTCGTGAACTGGGTTTCGGGGCAGGCATGGGCCTGGCCAATATCAAGAAATGTGCGGACTATCATGAACCTGGAATCCCAGGTCGGCGTTGGAACCAAGCTTGAAATTATCATCTTTCTCAGACCGGATTCGAACGGGGAATCGAATCCCTGCAGAGGAGAAAAAACAGGAGCTGTCATGATTTCCCTGAAAGAGATCATTGAGAAACTGAAGGTTGAACCCCTCTCCTCTAACCACTCCCTGGATCGCCAGGTGACAAGTGGGTATGCCTCCGACCTTCTGAGTTGTGTCATCAAGGGGGCTAAAAAGGATTCGATCTGGGTCACCCTCCAGTCCCATCTCAATGTCGTGGCCGTGGCCAGTCTCCTGGGCCTTTCGGGTGTCATCATCACAGAAGGAAATCGGCCGGATCCGGAAACGCTTGCCCGTGCGGAAAATGAAGGTGTGGTCCTGATGGTGACACCTAAGACAACCTTCACCGTCGTGGGTGAATTGACCTCCTTGGGAGTCAAAGGAGAGGAGAAGAAAGGTAAGGCTAAGGGTAAGTCCAGGTTAAGGTTGAGGACTAAGGAATCTCAGGACTTATAGCACTTTAATCATAAATTTTAGGTCATTTCGAACAGATGCTAAAACCTTATCTGGCCGATTTGCATATACATACGGTCCTCTCAGGATGTGCAGAGGTGGAGATGATCCCTCCCCTGATCCTGAGGCAGGCGGAACGGCTGGGTCTCAGCCTCATTGCCATCACGGATCACAATGCCTGCCACAATGTGGAAGCAGTCATGGAGGCAGCAGACGGGACAGGCGTTCATGTCCTGCCTGGGATGGAACTCCAATCGAAAGAAGAGGTCCATCTTCTCTGCCTCTTCGATACGGTCTCCCAGTGTCAGGAATGGCAAGAGGAGGTCTTTCAAAGGCTCCCTTCCCTGGCCAACCGGGAGGAGGTCTTTGGCGCCCAGTATGTCGTCGACTGCGACCGGAGACTGGATGTGGACCGAAGAGCGCCTTTTGGCTGCTTCCGTTGATATGACTTTGGAGGAGGTCATCTCGAAAGTCCGTGACCTCGGCGGAATGGTGATTCCCTGCCCACGTGGACCGGCCTTCGTTCAGCCTGCTTGCCAATCTCGGGTTTGTTCCGGATGGGCCTCGATGTAGATGGCCTGGAAGTTACCCCGGGGTTTGTTCCGGACAGTGGATTTCAACAGTGGCCCCAACTGAAGGCCTGGTGTCTTATTGTGAACGGAGATGCCCATCGCCTCCAGGAGATTCAGCACCGCACCCTTCTCAAGATATCGGCCCCTCTGGTTCAAGAAATCTCCCTGGCCCTGCAGGGGCTGGAGGGTCGAAAGGTCACGGTCGAATGGCCCAAGACAGGTAATTGTGAAAATCGCAGATCGAAAAGTACACTTCACCGATCAGGTCACCATTAAGAGGAGGAAAACGGCATGAATGGACAAGAAACCCTTGAAATGGAACCCCTCGATAAGGTCATCGACGAATTTGGGGGAAAGCCAGGAACCCTGATCCCCATTCTTCAACGGGCTCAAGATATCTATGGCTACCTTCCTCCTGAAGTGCTGAGGAGGATCTCAGAGAAGACCGGGGCTCCCCTCAGTCAGGTCTATGGGGTGGTCACCTTCTATGCCCAGTTCTATCTACAGCGTCGCGGGAAATGCATCGTCAGGCAGTGCGATGGCACGGCCTGCCACGTTCGGGGAGCGGGCAAGATCGTGGATGCCATCGAAAAAGAGCTCGGGATCAAGGCCGGGGAAACGACCCCCGATTACAAGTTCACCTTTGAAGTCGTCTATTGTCTTGGATCCTGCGGCCTGTCACCGGTTGCTGTCGTTGATGACAAGGTGGTTGGCCGGCTGGTTCCGGAAAAGATGGTTCAAATCCTTCGGGAGACAAAATAGGTGTGCGTGAGCTATCGCTCCATGTTCTGGATGTCGTTGAAAATGCCGTGGAGGCAGGGGCATCCTGGATTCAGGTCCGGATTGACGAAGACGTGGAGGCCGACCTTCTCCGAATCGAGATTGTCGATAACGGAAGGGGTATGAGTAAAGAGCTGGTCCAGAAAGTCCTGAATCCCTTTTATACGACCCGGAAAACGAGGCATGTGGGATTAGGCCTTCCCCTCTTCCGGGAGGCAGCCCGGCGCTGTGATGGAGACCTCGTCGATCCAATCCGAGCCCGGCAAGGGAACGCGCGTCAAGGCAACCTTTCGCCTCAGCCATATTGACCGGGCCCCTCTCGGGAGACATGCCCATCGGCCCTTCTTGCCGCTGCTCTTATCCGAACATCCGGTGGACCTCGACTATCATCCACCGGGTCGGAGACCGGAATTTCAACTGGATACAGCAGAGATTCGGAAAGAACTTGGCGATGTTCCCCTCAACCATCCGACAATCCGGGACTGGCTCTTTCAGGAACTCCGTGAGGGAGAAGCAAGCCTCCACTCCTCAGTGACAGGGAAGTCAGGCAGTTGAGCTTCAGGAACCGAATGACGAGGCAATGAGCCATAGACGAAAGGAGCAAGCAGAATGGCCAGACTGAAGAATATTGAAGAGTTAAAAAAACTTCGAGATGAGGCGCAGAAAGACCTGATGCGTGCGCACCCAGACCGGCACCCGCATCATCATCGGCATGGGAACCTGCGGCATTGCCGCAGGCGCAAGAGAGGTGATGCATGCCGTCTTGCGGGAACTGGAGACGCGAAAAATCGAGGCCCACGTGGAAACCGTGGGATGCGTCGGGCATGTGCGCCCAGGAGCCCCTCGTGGACATCGAACAGGCAGGCAAGTCCAGGGTGAGATATGCCAATATCACTCCCGGACCATGTGCCTCGCCTCATCGAGGAACATCTGATCAAGGGACAGGTCATCCAGGAATGGGCCATCGGCCGTCTGGATGCCCGAAAGATTCAATAAGGCAGAGGGTAGTAAGCAGAAGTCGAAGGCAGTAGGCAGTAACGGAGACACAAGATCGTATATTGAGGAATAGGCAGATCGGGCGATAGGAGACGTCAATGCAGCTATGCATCATCTGCGACTCTGCGAGTTTCACCATTCTTAAGAAGAAAGGAGGAAGATATGGCTGAACCTTTTTATCGGGCCAATGTTCTCGTATGTGGCGGGACAGGATGCAATGCTTCAGAGTCTCAGGAAGTCCTGACCGCCATGAAAAAGGAGATCTCCCGTCGTGGACTGGGAGATGAGGTTCGGGTGGTGCAGACCGGGTGCCGTGGCTTCTGTGCCATGGGGCCGGTGATGATCATCTACCCTGAAGGAACCTTCTACTGTCAGGTGCAGCCCAGGGACGTCCAGACTCATCGTCGAAGAGACGCTGGTCAAAGGCCGGGTGATCGGGCGGCTGACCTACAAGATCCCCGATACCTACAAAGAACTGCCCCGTTACCAGGAGATTCCCTTTTACAGCAAACAGGTCCGTATCACGCTGCGAAACTGCGGGATGATCGACCCGGAGAAGATCGACGAATACATTGCCCGGGGAGGATACGATGGGCTCTCCCATGCCCTCTTTGACATGACCCGCGAAGAGGTCATTGAGGAAGTGAAGCTTTCCGGGCTGAGAGGACGAGGAGGGGCAGGGTTTTCCACCGGAACGAAGTGGGAATTTACGAGTGAAGGCCCCTGGCGACATCAAGTATGTGGTCTGTAACGCTGACGAAGGCGACCCGGGCGCCTTTATGGACCGCTCGATCCTTGAAGGAGATCCCCACAGCCTCATCGAGGGAATGACCATCTGCGGCTATGCCGTGGGAGCAAAGGAAGGCTACATCTACTGCCGTGCAGAATATCCTCTGGCCATCAAACGACTCAAAAACGCGATTGCCCAGGCAGAGGACTATGGCCTCCTGGGTGATAACATCCTGGGGACAGACGTCAGCTTCCATCTTCACATCAAAGAGGGAGCAGGCGCATTTGTCTGCGGCGAGGAAACCGCCCTTCTGGCCTCCATTGAAGGCCGTCGCGGCGAGCCCCGTCCCCGACCTCCCTTCCCTGCCGTTGCAGGCCTCTGGGGTAAACCGACCAACCTTAACAATGTGAAGAGCTATGCGAATATTCCCCAGATCATTGTGAACGGTGCAAAGTGGTTCAACAATATCGGCACAAAACAGAGCCCCGGAACAGCCATCTTTGCCCTGACGGGAAAGGTGAACAATACCGGCCTCGTGGAGGTCCCCATGGGGATCACCCTGGGTGAGATCATCTTTGATATCGGAGGCGGCATCCCGAAGGGAAAGAAATTCAAGGCCGTTCAGACCGGTGGCCCCCTGGGAGGTTGCATCCCGCCCCAGCACCTGAATGTCCAGGTTGATTTCGACTCCTTGCAGAGAGGTCGGAGCGGTCATGGGTTCAGGAGGCATGATCGTCGTCGACGAAGACACCTGCATGGTCGAATTCTCAAAGTTCTTCCTCCAGTTTGCCCAGGCCGAATCCTGCGGAAAATGTCCTCCCTGTCGGGTCGGTGGAAAGCGGATGCTCGAAATCCTCACCCGCATCACTGAAGGGAAAGGAAAGATGGAAGACATCGACACGATTAAGGAGATTTCAAAAGGGATGCAGACCGGCTCCCTCTGTGCCCTGGGCCAGCTCACCCCTGGACCGGTCATGGCAGCCCTTCAATACTTCGAGCCTGAGTTCCGGGCCCATATTCTCGACAGGGAATGTCCGGCCGGAACCTGTAAAGACCTGGTCCGTGCCCGCTGCATCAATGCCTGTCCTGCAGGGATCGACGTTCCCTCTTATGTCTCCCTCATCGCCCAGGGACGTTATGCAGAGGCCCTGGAGATCCATCGGGATCGAAACCCCTTTGCCCTCACCTGTGGCCGCGTCTGCCCTGCCTTCTGTGAGGAGCAAATGCAGGCGCGGCGATATCGATGAACCGATTGCCATCCGCATGGTCAAGCGTCTCATGGCTGACCATGAGATCGAAAAACCATGGACCCCCAAGAAGCTGGAGGGACCGAAAAATAAGAAAGTGGCTGTGATCGGCGCAGGTCCCGCAGGACTCACCGCGGCCCTCCGTCTGGCCCAGCTGGGCTACCCTGTGACCGTCTTTGAAAAACTGCCCATTGCCGGGGGATGGATGGCCGTGGGAATTCCGGAATATCGGCTTCCCCGGAATGTCCTGAACAAAGAGATCGACAACATCAAACGGGCAGGAGTGGAGATCAAGTTGAATCAGGAATTGGGTAAAGATTTTACGATCGATGATCTTCTGGACAAGCAAGGGTTTAGCGCCGTTGTCCTGGCCATCGGGGCGCACAAGAGTCGTCGCCTGGGCATCTCCGGCGAGGACCTCCCCGGAGTCTATCATGGAACGGAATTCCTGAAGGATGCGGCCCTCGGCAAGATACCCGATGTCAAAGGGAAACGGGTTGCCGTGGTGGGAGGAGGCGCCGTAGCCATCGATGCCGCCCGGACAGCCCTACGCCTCGGCGCCGAGCAAGGTTCACATCATCTACCGCCGAACCCGTGAAGAGATGCCTGCCTGGAAAGAAGAGATCCATGCCGCCTTTCAGGAAGGGATCCAGTTCCATTTCCTTACCAACCCGGTTGGCGTTCTCGGCCCGGAGATGGTGACCGGCGTCGAATGCCATCTCCAGAAGCTGGGAGAATTTGATGCGAGCGGACGCCGGCGACCCATTCCCATTGAAGAGACGGAATTCGAAGGGGCTGAATTTGTCCTCGATGCCGACATCCTCATTCCGGCCATTGGACAGATCTCTGATTTAGACTTGCTATCGACGGAAAGCAAGAATATCAGTGCCAACTGGGATGGCACGGATCACCGTGAGTCCAGAGTCTTGCCACGACCCGAGAAGGAGTCTTTGCCGCAGGCGACCTTGCCTTAGGGCCGGCAACCGTGGTTGAGGCCGTAGGCCAGGGCAACAAGGTTGCCGTCTCCGTGGACAATTACCTTAAAGGGCAGAAGGTTGAAAGACCCCAGTATGTCACCGATTATCATGAGATTCCCCAGCTCTTTAACCTCGAGAATTATGCGGAGGCGAAACGGCCGGTGATTCGCGAACTTCCGGTGGAGGAACGGATCCGGAAATTCACTGAAGTGGAGGCAGGTCTCGATGAGCATTCAGGCTCGAGAGGAGTGTAAACGTTGTCTGCGTTGTGATCTCGAGTGGCTCGAGTCCATGGGGCTTTCAACCCAGGCCAAGAAGGTGGCTTAAGCGAAGATCAGTCAAGAAACATTTCTGATTGAAATAATGGCGATGATTTGCATTCTGCACTTGCCATGCTTTTTCAAACAAGGAGGTAAGCTACCCGATGGATAAGATGGTCAATCTTCGAATCAATGGAACGACAGGTTCGGGCACGGGCAGGGCAGACGGTCTTAGAGGCAGCCAAGGCGGCCGGGATTGATATTCCCAATCTGTGCAATCATCCCGCCTTGACGCCCTCATGGCGCCTGCCGGGTCTGTCTCGTCGAGATCGAGAGACAGCGTACCCTTCAACCTGCCTGCACCTTTCCGGTGGCGGAAGGAATGAAAGTGGAAACCGAATCACCCAAGGTGGTTGAGGAGCGAAAATTCGTCCTTCAAATGCTCTTTTCCGAACGGAACCACTACTGCATGTTCTGCGAGATGAGCGGCGATTGTGAACTCCAGGCCCTCGCCTACCGTTACGGCATGGACCAATGGATCTACCAGAACCCCTACCCCAAGATCCCTGTCGATGGAACAAGGAAATATTTCATCATGGACCACAACCGATGCATCCTTTGCCGTCGTTGCATCCGGGCCTGTGGTGAGTTGGCAGCCAACCATACCCTGGGCGTGAAGTTCCGGGGCGCCAAGACCATGATCTCTGCAGACATGGATACCCCCTTCGGCCAATCCACCTGCGTGGCCTGCGGCACCTGTTTACAGGTCTGTCCCACAGGGGCGCTGGTCGACCGCAAGAGCGCTTACACCGGCCGCCACACTCAGGTCGAAAGAACGAAGAGTGTCTGCATGTTCTGCAGCGTGGGGTGCGGCATTGAGATCATCACCCGCTCCAATCGGGTTCTCCGGGTTGAAGGCGAATGGGAAGAACATAATAAGGGCGTCCTCTGTGTGGCCGGCCGTTTTGAGCCGGTCTATACGCAGGCAAGGAACGAATCACATCCCCGATGATCCGGAAAAACGGAAACATGGTCCCTGTCAGCTTGGGATGAGGCCCTGGATACGATCGCCGAAAAGATCAAAAAGTCCAAAGGGGAACAAGGTCGGTGCATGGACGACCTGTCGGACCCTCAATTTGACCATGAGTGAATTTGTGGCCGTCTTCCGGGGAAAGGTGGGAGCAACGGTAGGCGTTCTTGAACCGACCCTCGCCGAATTGGAACTGCCTGTCGGCGGTTCTCTCAGCGACCTGCTCTCGGCCGATTCCATTCTGGTCATCGGCGCAGATCCCCTCTCCGATCATCGGGTTCTGGGTTTCCACATCAAACGGGCCCGGATGAAAGGGGCGCAACTCATCCTCGTCGCAGATGAGGAGACCGAAATGGCCCGTTTCGCGGATAAGAAATTCCAGCGCGAAGAACTCGACAAGGCCATCAAAATCGCTCAGAATTCCGCCTCCCCTGTGGTCGTTTATGGCGCAGGGGACGAACCAGAAAGAGGCGCAGAAGCTGACAGAACTGAAGCGAAAAGCCCATTTCATTCCCCTCTTTCCGGCCACCAATGGCTATCATGCAAAGGTCTTGGGCCTGCAATGTTGTATGGATATTGATCATACGGAAGTGGCCTACCTCCTTCTTGCAGAGACAAAACTTCCCGATGATCTGGCTCAACAGGCTCGAAAGGCAAAATTCCTCGTCGTTCATGCCAGTTATCGTGAACCCATCACCGAGATGGCCGATGTCGTGCTGCCTGCCCTGGTCTGGTATGAACATGAGGGTTCGCTCTATAACGTCGAAGGGAAGAAGGTTCCTGTGAGAAAGGCCGTTCCCTATCCCAGAGGAATTGATCCCTGAAAACGAGGTACTGACGCAATTGGCAGCCCGTTTGTAAGTGATCCACCCTCTGCCACTATAGGAATGATGGAAGGCTCTGGTATCTTGGGATAAGGTCGGAGATGGAAGCTTATGATTGTACAGTATCCCGTTGTTCACGATACACGGACACTCATTATTTTGAGATGAGGAGGAAACCCCATGGGAAAGATTAAAGTTGCAGCGGATTGGTTGGCCGCATGTGCCGGATGCGAAATGTCTCTGCTCGACATGGATGAGAGGCTGGTCCAGTTGCTTGACAAGATTGAACTCACCTCCACACCCATTACCGACCTGAAACACCCTCCCAAAGAGGGGGTAACCGTCGGTATTCTCTCCGGCACGGTCAACAACACGACCAATGTCGAAGTGGCCAAGGAGATGCGGGAAAGGTGTAAGGTCCTGATCGCTTTGGGGGATTGCGCCGTTTTTGGCGGCATCATGACCATGCGGAACTTCTTCGACATGAATGAGGCCCTGAAGCGGGCCTACGTTGAGACAGAAAGCACGGTCGAAGGCATCATTCCGAGTTCCGAGGAACTCGGAAAACCGATCGAGGCGAAACCCGTGAATCAGGTCGTTAAAGTGGATGTTCACCTCCCGGGCTGCCCGCCTTCGGCAGACGCCATTCACTATGTTCTCAGTGAACTACTGGAAGGTCGGATTCCTGTGCTCACCGGGGACAACCTCAAATACGATTGATGGCTCGATGGCGAGGGAAAGGAGTCGAGTCAGTCATGTGGTCGATATCCCAATGCTTATGCTCTATGCGCTATGCTCTTTGCGCTATGCGGTCTTCTAAATAATAGAGGAGGAAGAAATCATGCAGAAGATTACGATTGAGCCCGTGACACGAATCGAAGGTCACGCCAAAGTGACCATTCATCTGAATGGGAAAGGAAAGGTGGAAAAGGCCTACATGCATGTGAATGAATGGCGGGGTTTCGAGAAGTTCACCGAGGGCCGTCCCTATTTTGAGATGCCTCAGATCACCCCCAGAATCTGCGGGATCTGCCCGGTCAGCCATCATCTTAGCGCGGCGAAGGCCTGTGACCGCGTGATCGGAGTAACACCCCCCCGGCCTGCCCAACTGCTTCGCGAACTCATGCACATGGGCCAGTTCATCCAGTCCCATTCGATGCACTTTTTCGAGCTGGCCGGTCCGGATCTCCTTCTCGGATTCGATGCGGATCCCGCCATTCGAAACGTGGTCGGGGTCATTCAGGCAAACCCCGAACTGGCGACGAAGGCAGTCCGTCTCCGCGCCTTTGGCCAGGAGATCATCCGGAAGTTGGGAGGGAAACGAATCCATCCCAATCACTCGATCCCCGGGGGCGTCAATGCCCCTCTCTCCGCGAATGACCGGGATGAAATCCTCAGCCAGATCGATGATCATATCGGAGGTGATCAAGACCGCCCTCTCTATCGGAAAGAACTGGTTTGAAGCGAACAAAGAGGTGGTTGATAACTTTGCCGTCTTCTCTTCGGGCTATATGGGGCTCGTCGATGAACAGGGCGGCCTCCAGCTTTACGACGGCATCCTTCGCCTGATCGACAAGACCGGAAAGAAACTTGAGGAATTTGATCCCCAGAACTATCTCGACTATATCGGGGAACATGTTGAAGACTGGTCCTACCTGAAATTCCCCTTTTATCTGAAGATGGGATGGCCCAAGGGAATCTATCGAGTGGGTCCTCTGGGACGGCTCAATGTGGCGGACAAGATCAACACGCCCCTGGCCAATGAGGAGTTCAAAAACTTCAAGGCCCTGGGTGGCTGGCAAACCGGTGGAAGGAACCTTATGGTACCATTATGCCCGACTGATTGAAGATCTCTATGCCATTGAACGGGCCAAAGAGATTCTCCTCGATCCGGATGTCACCTCGACCGATCTCATGGCGGATCAGGGAGAATTTGTGGGAGAGGGCGTTGG
This sequence comes from uncultured delta proteobacterium, assembly GCA_963828805.1. GTDB lineage: Bacteria > Desulfobacterota > BSN033 > BSN033 > UBA1163 > CAWHGS01. The sequence continues at coordinate 37,903 of CAWHGS010000057.1, read as the reverse complement.
ATGTCTCGAGGCGCCAAGGGGAACGCTTTTCCATCACTACAAAACGGATGCCAACGGCATGCTGACAAAGGTTAACCTCATCGTTGCAACGGGCCACAATAACTGGGCCATGAACAATGCCGTCGAAATGGTTGCAAAGACCTTTGTGGACGGAAAGAAACTGACGGAAGGAATGCTCAACCGCGTCGAGGCAGCCATCCGGGCCTACGATCCCTGCCTCTCCTGCTCCACTCATGCCATCGGCGCCATGCCGATCGTGATTGAGATGCTCGATGCCGAAGGAAAAGTAATGGATCAAATCTCGCGCTAAACCGATTCCGATTCCGTTTTAATTGATAAAAAAGGCTGCTCCAGAGGCAGCCTTTTTTATCCAGGGAATCTCTCTCCCCACTTTCGGGGAAATGGTATTCGACTGTCCGTTACCGTCCAATTCTATTGCTGGGCGCTCTTTATTTGCTTACGTCAAGCGTCATATTCTATAATTAAAATAATATATTATCCTAATACTAACTCTTCAGAAAGAATCAGTTCGTGGATAAGAAGTCATTAATTATTGGGTACGGAAACACCTATTGTCACGACGACGGGGTTGGTTTCCACATTGTTAATCAAATCAGGAGACACCTTGGGTTTCGTGAACTTGAACCCGATGAAGACGGGTTGGATCAATTGGGCCACTCCCTTGATACCGTTGTTCTTCATCAACTGGTCCCGGAACTCATTCCAACGTTAGGACAGTATCAAATGGTGGTATTTGTGGATGCCCATATGGGGACCATTCCGGACGACGTGAAGAGTCGTCGCACGTTCGAGAAGAATTGGGTTTCCACGCCATCACCCATCACATGAGCCCTGGAATGCTTTTGGCCATGGCCACGGCAGACCCATCATTTCGCTCCAAAGGCTCATCTGGTCTCAGTGAAGGGTGAAAATTTCGACTTTGGACTGGGATTAACCGAACCCTGCAGACTGAGGGCTGAAGTTGCAGTCGAAAAGATCTTAGAACTGATAAACCCACAAGATGAAGAGTGAGGACAAATCCATAAACATTCAAAAATGAGATGCTGAAACAATGCTGAATCAAGTTCAGCACAGTTCATGACATGAAGGTAAGAATTCTGTCCTTGTCATTCCGAAACCTGTTTCGGGGTCTCGCTTTTGGCCCTTGACAATTTCAGCAAACCGCATGCATGAATTGCCCGTAACTGAACAAATCGTGGGGATTGTCCTTGACCATGCCCGGAAAGCAAAGGCAGGAAGAGTTCTCAAAATCAATCTTGTCATCGGGGAGTTGAGCAGTTTTGCGGGAGAGAGCATCCAGTTCTATTTTGACCTCTTTTCCAAAGGAACAGAGGCGGAAGAGGCTTCCCTTTCCATCTCCCGCGTCCCGGCCAAAGCACGATGCCAGGCGTGCAAACAAGAGTTCAATCCTGGAGGGATGAACTGGTTCTGTCCGGCATGTGGTGGCCCGATCGAAGAGATTCTGGGCGGACGGGAGTTTTACATAGAGAGCATTGAAGTTGAATAAAGATTGATCGAGGGAGATAAGGGATGAAAAAGGTAACAGTCATTACACAGATCTTGGATGCCAATGATCAGATCGCAGAAGAAAATCAAAGATTGTTAAGAGACCAACGTATCCTCGCGGTCAATCTGATGGCCTCTCCCGGAGCCGGGAAAACCAGCTTGATCCTTCAGACGGGTAAGGCCTTGCAAGGCAGGGCTCGCATTGGCGTGGTCGAAGGGGATGTGGCCTCTCGAATCGACGCAGACAAGGTCGCCTCCCAGAACATCCCTGTGATCCAGATCAATACGGGAGGAGAATGCCATCTCGATGCGGCCACGGTCCGGAAGGCCCTGAAGGCCCTTCCCCTCTCCGAAATCGATATCCTCTTCATTGAAAATGTTGGGAACCTGATCTGCCCTGTTGAATTTCAAGCTGGGCGAAGAGATTCGCGTGGTCGTTGCCAGCGTGCCGGAAGGAGACGACAAACCCTACAAATATCCCGGTATCTTCACTGCGGTGAATGCAGTGGTCCTCAACAAGATGGATCTGGCCCCCTATGTTGAATTTAACTTCAATGCAATTAAGAAAAGCAATTGCGGGCATGAACCGGAAGGCAAAGCTCTTTCAGGTCTCCTGTCGAACGGGTGAGGGCATCGCTCGCATGGGCAGATTGGCTGGAGGACCAGTGGCGGGCAACAGAAAGCATGGCGCATAGGGCAGCTAGCAGCCTTTCTACGTAAACCATGATCGATGGAATCCATTTCCGCACTTCATATTCACGTAAAAGGGGTTGTTCAGGGAGTCGGTTTCAGGCCCTTTGTCTATGGGCTGGCCCACCGGCTCCATCTGAAAGGCTGGGTATTAAATACCTCCTCGGGTGTAGTCATTGAGGTGGAAGGATCCCTCTTCAGCCCTCGACCAGTTTCTTCAGGACCTTGTCAGGGAAGCTCCTCCCCTCTCAAGGATTGAACAGATCGAGAGCCACCCCATCCCCCGGAATGGATACACCCGGTTTGAAATCCGTGAGAGCAAAGCAGAGGCAGGATATGTCCTGATCTCTCCTGATATCGCAACCTGTGAGGCCTGCGTCAAAGAACTCTTTGATCCCGAAGACCGAAGGTATCGCTATCCCTTCATCAACTGTACGAACTGCGGGCCTCGATTTACCATCATTCAGGATGTGCCTTATGACCGTCCTTTGACAACCATGGCTCCTTTCAAGATGTGCCCTGCCTGTCAGGCCGAATACGAGGATCCTCTTAATCGCCGGTTCCATGCTCAACCGAATGCCTGTCCGGTCTGCGGTCCAAGGGTCTGGCTTGCTCCCTCAAGAGCAGAAGACAAAGAGGCCCTGACCCCTCCCGAAGGGAAACCCGGGAATTCAGAGATCCTGAAAGAGGCTGCCCAATTACTCCGCTCAGGAGCGGTCCTCGCCCTTAAGGGTCTGGGTGGATTTCATCTCGCCTGCGATGCCACCGATCCTCAGTGCTGTGAGGACCCTTCGGGAAAGGAAACGACGTCCCCACAAGCCCCTTGCCGTCATGATGTCCGATCTCGAAGAGATCCGAAATCACTGCCTCATGACCCCGGAAGAAGAGACGATTGTTGACCTCCACGTCATGTCCGATCGTCCTTCTCGAATGGAAACCAGAATCGACTATTGCCAGAGGAGGTCGCCCCGGGAAACCGTTACCTCGGCGTGATGCTTCCCTATACGCCTCTTCACCACCTGCTTCTCCGCGACGTGGGAAGACCTCTTGTGATGACCAGCGGAAACCTATCAGAGGAGCCTATCGCACAAAATAATGAAGAGGCCTGGAGGCGACTGCGCCATCTGGCCGACTGGTTTCTCTTTCACAATCGGGAAATTTATGCCCGTTATGATGACAGTGTCTGGTTTGTCCCTGAGATAACGAATGAGAAGAATGAAACCATTCATCTGGCTCAGCCCCTTCGCCGATCTCGGGGATATGCTCCCTATCCCATAAAGCTCCCCTATTCTTCACGTTCCATCCTGGCCTGCGGTCCTGAGCTGAAGAACACCTTCTGCATCACCCGGGATCAATATGCCTTCGTCAGCCAGCACATCGGAGACATGGAGAACCTGGAGACCTTGGAACACTTTGAGACATCGATCGCGGTCTATGAAAAACTCTTCCGCCTTAAGCCTGAAGCCCTGGTCCATGATCTTCATCCCGATTATCTCTCCACTCATTATGCGAAAGAACGGGCGTCAAAGGACCATCTGCCCCTCCTTGGTGTCCAGCACCATCATGCCCATATTGCCTCCTGTCTGGTGGAAAACGGGTTGACCGAACCGGTCATCGGTGTCGCCATGGATGGCACGGGGTTCGGACTGGATGGGCAGGTCTGGGGAGGAGAATGGCTGATTGCCGATCTTCAAGGATTTCAAACGGGTCGCCTGGCTTGAGCCTCTTCCCCTGCCCGGAGGAGACGCCGGGATTCGAAACCCCGGCCGGGTGGCGGTTGCTTACCTCTACAAATTATTCGGATGATATCCCTGCCTTGCCTTTTATCTCGAAACTGGATGATGCAGAGATAAGGACGGTCCGAATTCAGGTCGAGAGAGGGAATCAACCTTGTCATGACCTCCTCTGCAGGACGTCTCTTCGATGTCGGTGGCTGCCCTGGCAGGAGGTCCTGTCCGGGTGACCTATGAGGCCCAGGCAGCCATTGAAATGGAGATGGTCTCTCAGGAAACACAGCGAATCCTATCCCTTCGAACTTCGCTCCAGCCTTCAGATCATGACATGGGGAAATGTGAAAGAATTGCCGGGCATGAAAACATCCTATGAAGTCGGTTTAAAACCATTGATCAAATCGATCATCGATGAGGTCCAGGCAGGAAGAATCCCTTTCCGAAATCGGAGGAAAATTTCACCGGACCCTTGCCGGGATGATTGCCGAGGTGAGCCAGATGATCTCCGGAGTGACAGGGATGAGAAAAGTGGCCCTTTCAGGAGGGTGTTTCCAGAATCGCCTGCTTCTCCGGATGACGGTCGAGGAGCTTCAGAGACAGGGGCTCGCACCCTCTCCTCCATCACCATGTTCCTGCGAATGACGGATGCATTTCGCTCGGCCAGGCTGCCATTGGTCACTTTGCCTAAAGGATGGAAGGATGGGCTCAGAATGACAAATCTCAGATATATTGGCTTTTTACGAATTCATCATCTATTGGAGAAATAAGATGTGTTTAGCCATTCCTGTACTGATACAAGAGATTGAAGGATCAGAGGCAGTGGTTGAGATCGGCGGGGTGAAGCGAAAGATAAGTCTTGCCCTCACTCCGGAAGCAAAGGTGGGCCAATATGTCCTGATTCATGCCGGATATGCAATCGGAGTCCTGGATGAGGAAGAGGCCCAGGAAACGCTCAAATTGCTGGAAGAGATGGCAGCCTTTGCCGACGACAACCGAAGACTCGAAGGAATTGAATCCAGCATGAAATTCATTGACGAATTTCGAAATGCCCATCTGGCACATGCCCTGGTTGCACGGAATCAAGGAACCGTTCGTCAGCCCATGCGATTCATGGAGTTCTGCGGAGGCCATACCCATGCCATCCTGCGATTTGGCATACGAAAGCTCCTTCCGTCCGAAGTAGAGATGCTTTCCGGTCCGGGATGCCCGGTCTGTGTCACCTCATCCTCAGATCTCGATCGCGCCATTGCCCTCTCCCGGATCTCCGGGGTGATCCTCACGACGTTTGGAGACATGGTCCGGGTGAGAGGAACCCAGGGAAGCCTTCAGGACGAAAGGGCCAGAGGCGCGGATGTCCGCATCGTCTACTCTCCCCTGGATGCCCTGAAACTCGCCGAGAAGCATCCCGACCGTCCGGTCATTTTTCTGGGGGTAGGCTTTGAAACCACGGCTCCCGGGGTTGCTGCATCCGTCCTCGAAGCAGAGGCGAAGGGACTGAAAAACTATTTCGTTTTTTCCCTTCATAAACTGACGCCACCCGCTACACGGGCCATCCTGAATGCCGGTGAAGTGAGGCTCTCAGGAATTCTTGGCCCCGGCCACGTCACCACTGTGATCGGCACCGACGCCTGGAAATTTCTTCCCGAGCCAATATGGCGTTCCCATCGCCGTGGCAGGTTTCGAGCCTCTCGATATCCTTCGAGGCATCAGCATGCTCGTCGATCAGATCGGCAAAGGCCGAGGCAGAGTCGATAATGCCTATTCGAGAAGCGTCCTTCCCCAGGGAAACCAGACGGCCTTGACCATCATGAACCGGGTCTTTGAGGTCTGCGACGCAGAATGGCGGGGTCTTGGTATCCTTCCCCGGAGCGGTCTTCGACTCCGGGAAGTATACGCTCCTTTTGACGCATCCAGGGCTTTCCAGATCGATGTCTCCTCCAGTGAAGAACCTCCCGGATGTCGGTGCGGAGAAGTCCTTCGCGGCCTTCTCAATCCTCGACCAATGCCCCCTCTTTCGCCGAGTCTGTAACCTTGAAAACCCTGTAGGCCCCTGCATGGTCTCTTCGGAAGGGGCCTGCTCCGCCTATCTTCAGTTTGGGGACAATGGCCTTGAAGACTGAACAGATCGAGCTCGCTCACGGCAGTGGGGGTCGTCTCACGCACGAGCTGATTGAGCGCCTGTTTCACCGTCATTTTTCGAACTCCTATCTCGATCTGCTTGGCGATGCCGCCATCCTTCCGGAACAGGAGGGGAGATTGGCCTTCACAACCGACTCCTATGTGATTCGCCCCATCTTCTTTCCCGGGGGAGACATTGGAAAGCTGGCTGTATGCGGCACGGTGAATGATCTCTCCATGGTCGGCGCTCAACCCCTTTACCTCTCTGACCGGGTTCATTCTCGAAGAGGGGCTTTCCTTTTCAGACCTTGAAAGGATCGTCTCCTCGATGGCTGAGACAGCCAATGCAGCCGGCGTGAAGATCGTTGCAGGCGATACAAAGGTGGTTGAGCGCGGAAGCGCCGATAAAATCTTTATCAATACCGCCGGAGTCGGCTGGATAAGGGAAGGATGTTCATCTCTCCCCACGGAAGGTTCGTCCTGGAGACAGGATAGTGGTCTCAGGAAGCATAGGGGATCATGGCATGGCCAGTCCTCTCCCAGAGGGAAGGTCTAGAATTCGGCACTTCCCTTGTCAGCGACTGTGCTCCTCTGAACGGTCTCGTTCAGACCCTGCTGGATCGACATCATGGAGATTCGGGTGATGAGGGATCCCACACGGGGCGGGCTTGCGACGACGCTCATCGAGCTGGCGCAGGAGAGCAACCTCGGGTTCGAGATCGATGAGACAAGCGCTCCGGTCCACGAAGGTGTCCGGGCTGCCTGTGAACTTCTCGGACTCGACCCTTTTTATGTTGCCAATGAAGGAAAACTGATTGCCATTGTCTCCGCAGAAGAGGCAGATTCCGTCCTTGCCACCTTACAGGCCCATCCCCTTGGAAAAGAGGCACGCCTCATCGGACAGGTTGTCGAATCCCATCCGAAGAGAGTTGTTTTGCGGACGATCTTAGGGGTGACAAGGGTGATGGAGATGCTGGTCGCAGAGCAGCTGCCGAGGATCTGTTGAGAATAAATGGTAATGGGTGACTGACCCGTTCGACGCCGCTAAATCCCGCCTTTGAAGGCGAGGACGGAAAGCGCCGCTCAGGGTCAACCCTGAGCAAGCCGTCGAAGGGTTGACTTGCCATCCACGATTCACCCATTCACTATTCACGGGTCACGCGGGAGTCCCAATTCCCACGCCTTTAATACCCGCCTGATCACCCTGCCATCTTCTGATCTCGGGATCTCGGGTCGAAAATCGATCTCTTTGGGAACGATTCTTGGAGAAAAGTGCTTCTTCACAAACTCTTTGATCTCATTCTTGAGTCCTTCGGAAGGCGCAAAACCCGGTCTTGAGAGAGATAAAGGCCTTGATGACATTTCCCTTTACGGGATCCGTCTTTCCAATAATCCCGGCATCTTCGACGGCAGGATGTCTCAAGAGAACCTCTTCCATTTCTGTGGGTCCAACAACGACTCCGGCGATCTTGATCGAGATCGTCGTCTCTCCCCTGATAGTAAAAATATCCGTCATCATCCATGTAGGCCGTGTCTCCCGAGACATACCAGGAGGGAAAGGCGAAATATTCCTGATAGCGCTTTTCGTCCTGCCAGATCTGCTCTCATCATGGCAGGCCATCCCTTCTCAAGAGCCAGCTTTCCCAGAGTCATGGGAGGAAGTTCCTCTCCCTGGGGACCTAAGATTGCAGCCTTCGTCCCTGGAAAAGGTTTTCCAATAGAGCCCGGTTTGATCGGCATACTCGGATAGTTGGCAATCATGATCATTCCCGTCTCTGTCATCCACCAGGTATCGTGGATTGGAATCTTAAAGACCCTTCTTGCCCAATAGACAACCTCCGAAGGCAGGGGCTCTCCCACGCTGAGCAGGTGCCGGAGACTGCTGAGATCATGCCTTTTCAGCACCTCCTCTCCCTTTCCCATGAACCTCCGAAAGACGGTGGGCGCTGTATACCAGACAGAGACCCGGTGTGACTTCGATGGATCGGCACCATCCCTCAATCTCAAACCTTCCCTCCCGGACAAAGCTCTCCACACCGCAGAGCCAGGGAGCAAAGGCTCCATAGACTGTTCCCGTCACCCAACCCGGGTCTGCGGTCGTCCAGAGGACATCTCCGTCCCTGAGGTCAAGGACCCATCGGGCAGTGATGAGGTGTCCGATCATATCCCGATGAGCATGGAGAACACCCTTTGGCTTTCCACTCGAACCATAGGTATAGATCAGATAGAGGGGATCTTCGAGATCGACCCATTCAATCTCACATTCGACGGAGGCGCCTGCCATCTCCTTTTCCCAACTCAACTCCCAGGGTTTCAAGTGTGTCAGGATTCGCACCCACCAGAATGATCGATCGAGGCCGGGGTAAGTCTATTAAAGAGCACCCGCTCTACCATTTCGGGTTTGTCACCAAAACCTTTGCACCGCTGTCTCTTAAACGTTCCCCGAGGCTCACCTGCATCAGGGCCTCAAACAACGGGCAGAAGATCGCCCCCACCTTGGCGCAACCCAACATGGCAATATAATACTCGGGGCAACGGGGTAGAAAGATGAGGACCCGGTCTCCTTTCTTCACACCCAGTTTTCTGAGGACATTGGCAAATCGATTGGAGAGGTCTCTCATCTCGACATAGCTGATTCTTTCTTTTCGAGAACCCCCTTCAAAGTTAAGACATATCCTCGTTCCCCGAATCGGATCCTCAGCATGCCGATCGATGGCTTCATAGGCAATGTTGACTTTGCCCGTTTGGTGCCAGCGAAACTCCTTCTCCACCGTCTTCCAGTCAAAGGATCGGTATGCCTGGTCGTAATCCTTCAGATTGGCTTTGGGATTTGACGGAGGAAGAATGTTTTCCAAAATGAACTCCTGACCCTGGATTCCGGATTCCGGGTCAAGCCCGGAATGACGGCAAAACAACTTTATGGACAGACTGCTATTTGCTAACTCGTTACAGGTCTCCCCAGTAGGGAGCCTGAATTTTCTTTACCTGCTCAATCGTCTTCTTGATGTTCTCATACTGGGCATCCTCGACCTGACGCATCTCTTCCCTGTTGATCATGGACTGACCCGTCATTTCCCATAACACCATTGCGACCGAATCTCGAAGGGCCTCTGAATTGTATCCGCCTTCAAGAGCCAGGACGACCCTCTTAGCGCAAAGTTCAGAAGCTACTTCCATCAAGAGCTGCGTCATCCGGGCAAAGCCTGCCTCTGTCACATTCATCGACCGGAGGGGATCGCCGTGGTGAATGTCGAAACCGGCAGCCACCAGAATCAACTCCGGTCTGAAACGCCGGGCAATGGGCATCAGAAGGTGGCGAATCAGGTTTGCATAGTCCGGGTCAGAGCCACCGCATTCGAGAGGAACGTTGACATTAAACCCCATTCCTTCTCCTTTTCCAACCTCCTCCGCCTCTCCGGTCCAGGGATAGTAAGGATGGCGGTGGATCGAACTATAGAGGACATGAGGGTCTTCGTAGAAGATCTCCTGGATGCCATTGCCGTGATGCAGATCCCAGTCAACGATCAGGACTCGCTCCAGCCCCTGGGAATTCAAAGCATACCTCGCTCCGATCGCCAGGTTATTGAAGATACAGAATCCCATGGCACGGTCCCTTAGGGCATGATGTCCCGGCGGACGGATGAGGGCAAAGGCATTTTGAACCTCTCCCGCCATGACGGCACGGATGGCCTCCATCACTCCCCCGGCTGCCAGCCACGCGGCCCTGTAACTCTTCGGCGAGGTCACGGTGTCCGGGTCAAACCGGACCTGGGTCTTCTCGGCGCTGTCGAGCACCCGGTCCACATAGCCGGGATCGTGAACAAGAAGGATCTCCGAGAGTTTTGCAAAACGGGGCTCGATATTCACCAGCCCTCCACTAAAATCCCTGCTCTCCAGCATGGTATAGATCGATTCAAGACGGTAGGGATTTTCCGGATGCATGATCCCTGTCTTATGTTCAAGATAGAGAGGATGTTTCACAATCCCCGTCTTTGCCATGGTTGATGCTACTGCCTTCCCTTGATCAATTCCTCAACGACCGAGGGGTTTGCCAGGGCTGAAACGTCCCCGAGATTCTGGAGATCGCCTGTCGCAACTTTCCGGAGGATGCGGCGCATGATCTTGCCGCTCAGCGTCTTCGAGAGCACATCAACGAACTGGATTTTATCCGGAACGGCGATTGAGCCGATCTTCTTCAAGACATGGCCGAGAAGAACTTTCTTCAGTTCTTCCGATTTTTCAACCCCGGGTCTTAGCGTTACAAAGGCATAAATGCCCTGCCCCTTCACGGGGTGAGGAAATGGAACGACAGCGACCTCTGCCACGGTTTCGTGGGAAACCAGGGCATTCTCAATCTCTTGCGTCCCCAGCCTGTATCCTGAGGAATGGATCACATCATCCACTCTCCCCAGGAGCCAGAAATGCCCATCCTCATCCTTGATCGCCCTGTCGCCTGTAAAATAGTTTCCCGGAAATTGGACAAAGTAGGTCTCCCTAAACCTTTCCGGCGCATCGAAGACCGTTCGCATCATACCAGGCCAGGGTTTCCTCACCCCGAGGTACCCTCCCTCGTTTACCTCGCACTCGGTTCCATCCTCGCGCAGAATCGCCGGCTCTACCCCAAAAAAAGGAAGGCCAACAGAACCGGGCTTGAGGGTGACGGCCCCGGGCAACGGAGCGATTAAAATACCTCCCGTCTCCGTCTGCCACCACGTGTCGACAATGGGACATCGCTCCATGCCTACGTGGGTAAAGTACCACATCCAGGTTTTGGGACCGATCGGCTCGCCCACAGAACCCAAAAGTCTCAGACTGCTCAAGTCATGCCGCTGCACCCACTCGACTCTTTCTCTCATACAGAATCGGAGAACCGCAGGCGTGGTATAAAAGATGTTCACCCGGTGCTTCTCGATGATCTCCCAAAGGCGGTCCGGTTTCGGATAATAAGGCACACCCTCCACCAATAAGAGGGTCGCTCCCGCGGAGAGCGGACCATAGAGCCCATAACTGTGTCCGATAATCCAGCTAAAATCCTCGGTGCACCAATAGAGGTCTTCCGGGTGATAGTCGAAGACCCACTCGAAACTCTTCTTGACGTGGAGGAGGTAGCCCGCAGTGGTATGAAGGACCCCTTTGGGCTTTCCCGTGCTCCCGCTTGTATAGAGGATGAAGAGAGGATCCTCCGCGTCCATCTCTTCAGGATCGCAGGAAGAAGGCAGATCTTCCTGGTTCATCAACTCGTCCCAGAAGCAATCCCTGCCATCGACCATCTCTACCTCTTTTTCAAGGGAGCGTACCACGACCCTTTTAATCCGAGGGAATTCCTTAAGGGCGATATCCACGTTTCTCTTGCTCTGCACGACGTCTCCGCCTGACGCGGCATAATTGCTTGTGATGACCAGGGACGCCTGGCATCCGTTGATTCTCTCCCTGAGCGATTCGGCGCTGAAACCGAAGAAAACCACGCTGTGAATGGCTCCTATTCTCGCGCAGGCCAGCATGGCAATGGGAAGCTCAGGAATCATCGGAAGGTAGATGGCAACCCGATCTCCCTTCCTGATGCCTAACTTCTTCAGAGCATTGGAGAAACGGCAGACCTCCCGGTGAAGTTCCCCATAGGTATAGGTCCTGTTCTCACCGGATTCCCCTATCCAGAGCAGGGCAATCCGGTCTCTCTGTCCCGATTGAAGATGCCGGTCAAGGCAGTTATAGGCAGCGTTGAGTTTCCCCCCGACGAACCATTTGACCCGGGCCTTTGCAAAATCTCCCTCATACACGTGATCCCATTTTTTGAACCAATGGAGTTCTTCCGCATATTCGCCCCAAAAACCCTCCGGATCTTCGATCGATCGCTTATACATCTCCTGATACTGGGCCAGGCTCTTGATATGGGCCCGGGAATGCCATTCCTCAGATGGAGCAAACTGGCGGGCCTCATCCACCACGGAGATCATTCCTCGTTCCTTGACCATCCTATTCCTCCTGAATACAAATCTCCCTTTGACCAGAACTATCTTAATCGCAAAGAAACCAGAAATCAAACGATCAAGACGACCCGGAGCCTTCATTTAAACAACAAGATGTGATACAATGAGTCTGCATTGTGAAGCAGGAGGTGAGTGAATGGATCTTGAGGAAAAAGACAGAAAGATCGAAGAAATGAAGATGGCTTATCCGGATAAGTTTGTCTCCGAGGAGAGGGTCTTCAGTCACATCAGCCCCGGAAACAAAATATTCATCAGCACCGCTTGTGGAGAACCGCAGCACCTCGTCCGCTCCCTGATCAACTTTGTCGAAAACAATCCCAAAGCATTCTTTGACGCTCAAGTCCTCCATGTCTGGACCCTTGGAATTGCCCCGTATACCGATGAAAAATTCAAACAGAATTTTCGCCATGACTCCTTCTTTATCGGTAACATCACCCGAACTGCCGTCAATCAGGGAATGGCCGATTATACCCCCATCTTTCTGTCCGAAGTCCCGGGGCTCTTTGCCCGGGGCCTTGTGCCTGTGGATGTGGCCCTGATTCAGACATCCCTGCCTGATGACCACGGATACATGAGTCTCGGGATTAGCGTCGATATTGTGAAGGCCGCTGTTGAAAAGGCAACCTGGGTGATTGCCCAAACCAATTCCAGGATGCCTCGTGTCCATGGCGATGGTTTCATTCATATCGCGGATGTCGATTTTATCATTCCCTGTGACGAACCCTTGCTTGAATATCGCTCTGAGGCCGACGATGAGATTGCCCAACGGATCGGAAAATATGTGGCCCGTCTCATTCAGGATGGAGATACCATTCAGGTAGGATATGGGAGCCTGCCCAATGCGATTCTGTCCAATCTGGAGGGGAAAAAGAATTTAGGCGTTCACTCTGAGTTGCTGACGGATGGAATCGTGGAACTCGTGAAGAAGAAAGTCATTGACAATACAAAGAAATCGATCAACCGGGGAAAGACCGTCGTTTCCTTCTGTATGGGGAAAAGAGAAACCTACGAGTACATTCACGATAACCCCTCGTTTGAATTTCGGACGATTGACTATACCAACAACCCCTTGGTCATTGCTCAGCACCACCATATGACAGCCATTAACAGCGCCCTGGAGATCGACCTCACGGGACAGGCCACGGCAGAATCTCTGGGTAAGCTCTTCTACAGCGGGATCGGCGGGCAGGCCGATTTTATGAGGGGCGCTCCTCTGGCGCCTCATGGAAAAACAATCCTGACCATTCAATCGACGGCGGAAAATGAAACCGTTTCGAGGGTTGTCCCCTTTCTTCGCGAAGGAGCCGGGGTAACGCTTCACCGGGGGGATGTCCACTATGTCGTGACCGAATACGGGATTGCCTATCTCCATGGGAAAAATATCCGTGAACGGGCCATGGAACTGATCTCCATTGCCCATCCGAAATTTCGACCCTGGCTGATCGAAGAGGCAAAAAAGAATGCTTTGATTTACAAGGACCAGGCCTTTATCCCCGGTGAGAGGGGAGAATATCCGGAGTTTCTGGAAACCCACAGGATTACCCGAACGGGACTCAACGTCTTCTTCCGTCCTGTAAAGATGAGCGATGAGTCCATCATGCAGGATTTTTTCTATTCTCTTTCAGATGACAGCCTTTACCGCCGATTCATTTCCAGCCGAAAGGATATGCCTCACGAGCGGGTCCAACAGTATGTGATCATCGATTATACGAAAGAAATCACGCTTCTTGCCGTCTCTCAGGAAGGGAACACGGAAGTGACTCTCGGCATAGGGCAGTATTCCCTCAATGAAGGGACCCATACGGCAGAGGTTGCCTTTGTGGTGGGGGACAAGTATCAAAACCAGGGAATCGGCACCGAACTCCTCTCCTATCTCACTTTTCTGGCCAAGAGGCAGGGATTACTCGGATTTACCGCGGAAGTACTCTGGGGAAACAAGGCCATGCTCCATGTCTTCGAGAAGATGGGGTTTGATACGGAAAAGAGGCGAGATGAGGGGATTATCGAGTTGACAATGATATTTAGATAGGACCCCAGCCCATCTTTCCCTCCTTAGGATTAAAAAAATCCCCATCCGAGGCGCGGCCCCGGATGGGGATTTAACAATTCAACTTCAATCTGATTCTATCCTGTTTACAATCTCTCTGAGACAAGCTGTGTCACGACGCTCGGATCGGCCAGGGTTGAGGTATCTCCCAATTCATCGATTCTTCCCTCGGCGATCTTTCGCAGAATTCTTCGCATGATCTTGCCGCTCCTCGTCTTTGGGAGACTATCGGCAAACTGGAGCTTATCGGGAGAAGCGATGGGACCAATCACGGTTCTGACATGGGCCACAAGCTGTTTTTTCAGATCCTCGCTCTTTTGTATTCCCGTTTTCAGAGTAACAAACGCATAGATTCCCTGCCCCTTGATATCATGGGGATATCCGATCACTGCGGCCTCTGCAACGGCCGCATGAGAGACGAGGGCGCTTTCCACTTCAGCCGTTCCAATGCGGTGGCCGGAAACGTTGATGACGTCGTCAATTCGACCCAGGAGCCAGTAATACCCGTCAGGATCTTTCCTCGATCCGTCGCCGGTGAAATAATTCCCGGGGAACATGGCGAAGTAGGTCTCTTTGAATCGCTGATTGTTTTTATCGTTCCAGAACCCTCTCAGCATGCCGGGCCACGGACGCGTAATGATCAGGGAACCTCCTTCATCGACCTCGCATTCGGTCCCATTCTCTCTCAGTATCTTTGGAACCACACCAAAGAACGGGAAGGTTGCCGAACCGGGTTTGAGAGGCGTAATCGGCAGGGGCGTGATGAGGAATCCACCGGTCTCCGTCTGCCACCACGTATCCATAATGGGCCGTTTCTCCTTGCCGACATTCACATGGTACCAGATCCACGCCTCCGGGTTGATGGGCTCACCCACCGAGCCGAGGATCCTGAGGCTTGAGACATCTCTCTTTTTCGTCCATTCCTCGCCATCTTTCATCAGGGCCCGAATCGCTGTTGGCGCCGTATAGAACCCGGTCACTTTAAATCTCTCAACGATCTCCCAGAACCGGTCAGGCTGGGGAAAGGTGGGAACGCCCTCAAACATCAAACTCGTCGCTCCTAAGCCTAAGGGACCGTAAAGGATGTAACTATGACCCGTGACCCAGCCAATATCTGCCGTGCAGAACCAGACGTCTTCGTCTTTGACATCGAATACATACTTAAGGGTGATGGCAGCAAAAAGGAGATAGCCGGCGGTCGTGTGGATAACCCCTTTGGGTTTGCCCGTGCTTCCGCTTGTATAAAGGATGAAGAGAATGTCTTCCGCATCCATCTTCTCAGGTTCACAGGTAGGAGCAATATCCGGTTTCCCTACTTCCTCGTGCCACCAGAAATCCCTTCCCTGCTTGATGGGAATGTCGATCCCCATCCTTTTAACGACAAATACCTTTTTCACTTTGGGACATTCTTCGATCGCTTTATCGGCATTGCCTTTGCTCTGGACGGTCTTTCCGCTTCGGTAGTAACCATCACAGGTGATGACGATCTCAGATTCGCAGTCAACGATCCGGTCCCTGAGGGCCTCGGCGCTGAACCCTCCAAATACGACACTGTGGATTGCTCCGATCCTGGCACAGGCAAGCATGGCAATAGGAAGCTCAGGAATCATGGGGAGGTAAATGGTGACCCGGTCGCCCTTCTTCACGCCATGCTTTTTTAAGTACATTCGCAAACTTGCACACATGGTAGTGGAGTTGCTGGTAGGTGTATGTCTTGCTCTCCTCCAGGGGTTCTCCCTGCCAGATCAGGGCTGCCTTGTTGCCCTTTGTGGCGAGGTGCCGGTCGAGGCAGTTGTAGCTCACATTCAGCTTTCCACCGGCAAACCACTTTAGCTCAGGCTTGCCGAAGTCCCACTCCGAAACCTTGTCCCATTTCTTGTACCAATCGAGAAGATTCGCCTGTTCCCCCCAGAACTTGTCAGGGTCATCGACGGATTGCTTGTAAAGTTTCTTATACTCGTCCATGCTCTTGATATAAGCCTTCTTTTTGATCTCCTCGGACGGTTCGAATACCCTTTTCTCGTCCATCATTGACATAAACTTTTTCTCCATAAATAATCTCCTCTCCTTTCTATATGAGTTTGTTATTTCCTTGAAATCTGTATACTGTACACAGCATTATACATAAGGATCACAACTTGTCAAGGGCTTTTGTGAAAAAATTTACAACTTTTTGCGCATAATTTTAGGTAATTCAGAATAAAACTGTAATTATCAAATAATTCAAATAAGTTATGAGATTGTATATTTTCAATACATATTTTAACAATATTTTTAGGCAGTCTTTAAAAAAGTGATCTTTCGGCGGGTTTCAATGGAAGACAGAAGGCGTAAATCCATGTATTTCCCTGGAAGGTAGCCATTCAGGTTGCAGGTTGCAGGTTGCAAGTCTTCAGGTTTCAAGATTCAAGTTTCAAGTGGCAAGTATCAGAGTTGAGTCCTCAGCTTTCAGCCTTGCCCCCTGAACTTTGAACTTTTTGTTTTTTTTCCATTGCCTATTGCCTATCGCCTGTTGCCTATCGCCTTCTTATTCTCAGGTGTTTCTATCCCCTGTGCCTGGCACAAGGCACGAAAACGACCACCTTCGCTTGCAATCAGGGAATCCCAGGTCCCGGACTCGATGAGGCGCCCCTCTTCTATCCCATAGATCACGTCTGCACCACGGATAGTGGAAAGGCGATGGGAGATAATCAGAATGGTCATTTTTCCATGGAGTTCTTCAATGGCCTTCTGGATCCTCTTCTCATTTTCTGAATCGAGAGAACTCGTCGCCTCATCAAGGATTAATAAAGAAGGTTTTCTAAGAAGGGCCCGTGCCAGAGCCAGGCGCTGCCTTTCTCCCCCCGATATGAGAACGCCCCGATCACCCAGCACTGTGTCAACCCCTTTGGGGAGACCGGATACAAATTCCTCCGCTGCCGATAATTTCAGGGATTGCCTGATCTCCTCCTCTGTCGCATCCGGTTTTGCCCAGAGGAGATTGGCCTGCAGCGTATCGTGAAAAAGGAAGGTCTCCTGAGGGACATAACCAATCTGCTCTCTCCAGGATCTTATCCTCTCGGGGCCTAAATCCCGATGATCCACCAGGATACTTCCATCACCGGGAACGATCAGTCCCATCACCAAGATCCGCGATGGTGCTCTTTCCCGCTCCGGACGGGCCGACAATAGCGGTCGTCTGCCCGGCCTTGATGGTCAGATTGAGATCCTGAATCACGGGGGTTTTACCATCATATGAGAAGGAGACCTTTTCGAAACGTACCTCATCCATTAGCTTGAAAGCTTCAGATCTCTCAACCCTTGGTTCAGCGGACTCTTCACAACGTCTCATCAATCCCATGACCCTCGAAAAGGAAGGCATAAGATTGACAATGGACTGGAAACTCTGTTGAATGCTCGAAAGTCTCGGCATGACACGGGCAAAAAGGAAAAGCAGCAAGAGGACACCGGCCGTGGGAATGGAAAGGATCTCAAGAGAAACATAGAGGATGATGCTGAGAATCAGCACCGAACCGATATTGAACCAGTAATTGACCTCCGCCTGGTTCTGAATCGAACCCGTGTACATGGAACGGACCTGTTCTGCAAGCTTACCAAAGACATCGACATGCCGCTGCTCTGCCCCGTAACTCTTGGCAATTTTCATTCCGCTGAGGTGTTCTGAAACGGCATTGTAAAGATTACTCATCGCCTCTGAAAGGCCTTCTCCGGTTTCCTGTGCCACCTTCGTTTTCCCTTTGAGCAGAAGCATCAATCCGGCGCCGCAGAGAAAGACCAGTCCTGTCATCAGGGCCGACAGTTTCAAAGCCAAAAGAATGTAGACCCCTGCAATGATCGTCGTCGCAACGAGACTTAAGATGAAATAGGTCGCCGCACCGATTCTTTCCATTTCAATCGTCAAGGCATGAGTAAAATCAGATGACCGATGACGGGAGAAGAACAACCAGTTGGTATTGGCAATTGCTTTGTAAAGTCGTTGCCGCAGGCGAACGACGAATTCATGTTCGAGCGTAAGGCTGACCGATGTTTCCCAGCGCCGGAGCAAGGAGTGGATAATGACAATCAATATGTAGACACAAAGCACCGCAATCAACGTGGGACGAACACCAATGGCAGAAAAGAAGGAAGAGACAAAACCAGCAACCTGTCCAATGGACCCCTGCTGAACATCCAGCCCCACCAACTGAAGAAGAGGGATCAGCATGAGCAGGCTGACGCCTTCGGTTAAGCCAAGACAAATCATCAACCCAAGAGCCAAAGCGACCTTCCACCCCATGAGGTCGGTAAGCGTAAGAACATATCGTTTTAGGGTTGTAACAATCATGGAGATGGAACCTACATTTTCGGCTCGGCTCAATTTTGACATTTAAATGGCTCGATGCTGAACCTAAAAGCCGAGGTAAATTTATCAAATAATACTGAAAAAAGGGATCTTTAGCAATGGATGACGGAATAATTTGGTGAGTCTGACATATACCGGTGAGGAAGTAATGATCAAGTGATCAAGGGGACGTTGTTTACTACGGTGACTTCTGCTCTGGAGAATTTTGCTTCCTTCTGCTCAGAAGCTTTGAAATGGCAGAGGTAGAAACACCCAGTGCCCGTGCTACTTTCAATCACGCAGATAATCACTTGATGCAGCGTACCCGGAACATCAAGTCTTGCCTGCCGGGGCACCCCTTCATTCCTCCGAGGTAATTCGTGTCATCATGGAAGATTTCCCGCCTTTCATTTTCCCGGGACATTAACATGGTAAAAGGTCTCAGGATAGTCTATCCGAAGCGCAATGACTGGATCATACCCCTATAGAATCTCTGTCAAGAAAATAATGACATATGAAGATGTGACCCAGTTCTGTTCAGTAAATAGAGCGTGAGGGATATTACAAAAAGGGACTAAAAAAGGGGCGGGAAAGTCTCCCGCCCCTTTTTTATGTCAAGGTTTAGGCTGTAAATCTTTTCTTTCTGAGAAACCATACTGACATAAAGCCTAAAGAAAGAACTGAAATTATAATTCCACATTCAGTCATTGTGGGGATTATTTCAGGTGTAAATAAAATTGTTTGTGCAATTCCAAACTCACCTAATGCAAAACCTATTGCAGCTGCGTCAGCAGTTACAACTATTGTCAAGATGGATTCTCCGGCCGCCGTTGTATAGAAACCAAAGCCATTTGCTCCACCACTGCCATTTACTCCTATATTGCCGGATGTGGTACCAGTATTTGTGGTTGCGGTCATAGTGAACACCCCTACATTTCCTGGTTCTGCATAAAGGTAGAAAGCGCCAGTGTTTGGAGGAAGTGTTAGTGTTATAGTGGTAGCGTCGAAGCCTGCGTCATAAACCACGCCAGTATAACCATGACTCCATGACCCCCAGCCTACAGGGACCGTAACTTTTGTAACATTGAATGAAGTCGTAAGATTTCCTGGAATTGGAGAACCTGGAATAGTGCTTAATAAAGTAAAGTCTGGATTTGCAGCCTGAGCCGCTTGATTAAATGAGCTTACTGCAAACGTGCCCAAAGTAGCTGGTGGTGGTGCTGTCCCAAGATTCTGAAAGACTACGGCAGCATTAGCCACCTGAAAACTGAGAAATACGATTATCGCCACTGACATTACGCAAAGTCTTTTCATAATCTTCCCTCCTCGTTAAATGGTGATTAATCTACCTTTTATCAAAAAGTTGAAGAAATCTCGAATACATTTTGAGAGCTTTGGAAAACTACAGTATGCTCTCTCGACCGGAGAATTTGGTACACTCACAAAATTTACGCTTTTTATCACAAAATTGCTTGTAATGTCAAGAACTATTTTAAATCATTTTTAATTATTTGAATTTTGTGTTAGAAAAGGGGAGTCTCCCCTCGGTCTGCCGAGCCAAAAATTCCCCTATGGAATGGGACAAAATACTTATGAGTCAGAGGGAGCCACAGAGGTTGCATGTGGTTCGATTCAAGGTTAAATCTCCATGATAGTTATTCAAAAGCAGGAAGTATATCTGCAATGTTCAATGAAAATATAGAATATTTTAACTTTCTTGTAAAAACATGTAAAATTATGTATACTCACCAAACAAAGGAGGAATGAAACCGAGTGAGCGGGATTGCTGGATTATATTTTTTGGACGGACGTCCTGTTGAAAGAAACAGAATAGACAAGATGTTAAATTGTATCGTCCATCGGGGACGAGACGGAGAGGGACACTGGATAAATGGTTCCGTGGGTCTTGGACACAGGATGCTCTGGACAACTCCAGAATCCCTTCATGAAAAACTACCTTTAACAAACAAAACCAGAGACGTTGTTATCACTGCTGATGCCAGGATAGATAACCGAGACGATCTCATTTCTGCACTTAACATGAGTGATCATCTCTCTGAGACCATTACAGATAGTGAAATAATTATGGCTGCTTATGAAAAATGGGGAGAACGTTCACCTGAAAAGCTAATTGGAGACTTTTCCTTTGCTATATGGGATAATCGAAAGAATATGCTCTTTTGTGCCCGTGATCCGATTGGAATAAGGCCGTTCTATTATTATTTCGATAAAAAACCTTTTGTTGGGCTTCTGAGCCGAGATCACTTTTTGAAGCCAGTCAAATTCCAAGAGAGCCCAACCTTCCTCTCATCTGCCTCTATCTTCTGGACCGGTTTGATGAGCAGGAGGAGACACTATATCGACACATATATCGCTTGCCCGCGTCCCATTACTTGACTTTGAAAAACGGGGTTCTCTTCAAGGGGAAATACTGGGATATTGATCCCAAATCGATCATTCGTTGCCGCTGCAATGAAGAGCTATGCGGAATATTTTCTCAGCTTGTTCAAAGAAGCGGTCCGAGCTCAACTCAGAAGTAATGGACCAGTGGGCGTATCTTTGAGTGGGGGGCTGGATTCATCATCAATCGTCTCAACCGCACAAATACTTTATCAAACCGGGGTTATTCCAAACAAGGGATTAGAAACATTTTCTATCGTCTTTGATGAGCTTCCTTGTGATGAACGTCATTATATTGATAAAGTTGTCCATAGATTGAATTTAAAGGCCAACTATTTTATTTATGAACAGAATATTTCTCTACTTGATATTGAACAAATTCGACAATATCCAGATATTGGATATTCAGCAGGCCTCCTATCATGCATCCCTGTCCTTAAAGATGCACAGCAGAAGGGAATTAGGATCATGCTTTATGGCTTAGGTGGAGATGACCTTATGTCGGCAGGGTTTGACTACCTGACTGATTTCCTTATTCAAGGAAAGATTCACAAATATGTGGGTCAACTCTGGCGCGTTTCTAATCTTTATTCAATCTCACCTTTTTATTCCTTCTTAAAAACAATTTTCAAGACACTAATTCTACAACCAATCAGAAGAACACAAAACAAACTACGGGAGCATTTACGTGTAAACAGATTTCCTCCTTGGATTAATGATGAATACCTCAAAAAAGCAGAAATGATTGAGCGGTTAAAACCCTCAATCTGCAGCATCCAATTTCCAACGCGATCTCAGCAATGGATTTACGAATATTTACGCTACGGATGGGATAATAATGTGGGACATACCAGTACGGAAGGTTTTCCATACCATTTTGGAGTGGAAAACCGATTTCCTTTTTTTGATAGGCGTCTTGTTGAGTTCCTTCTCGCCATACCCGAGGAACAGAGATGGAGAAACGGATGGTCTAAGGCGATATTACGGCAGGCAATGTCTGGAATTGTTCCTGAAACGATCATAAAGCGGAAGAACACTCCAGGATACTCATGTGGTATTGATCTCGAATTTAAATATCGCCAAGCTCACAAAGTAGAAAATCTTATTCGGAATTCCGTCATCGCAAAGTTGGAATAATTCGAAAAGATTTGTTTCAGCGACTATTTGATAATTATAGGAATGGAAATTCCTCACATAGTTCGAGAAACATCTTGGAAACATTTGTTTGGCTCGAGATATCGTGTCAATCAATAAATGCCAAAGAAAGAGGGAGGGAAAGCAATGAATACGAACACGCATAAGTATGATGAAGAGGAGAAAGTTATTCAAAGACAAAAACGCAGGTTATATAAAAAGCCAAGATTGATAGACATATGGAAAAGTTACTAAATTGACTCAAGGCGGAGGTACTGGGTCTCCTGAGGCCGGCGCCCCAAATCGAAAGAAAATTGTGTAGTGTAACCTCTAACATTAACCCGGAATAAATATTTGAGGTAAACCTCCAACTTTGCTGGGGGACTCACAAAGTTAGACATTTTCTGGAATGTAATGATTTCAACATATTCTTAATCAATTCTCGATCAATCTGGAGAATACTGATGTTAAATACTTTCTCTTGAAAACATT
Source organism: uncultured delta proteobacterium (assembly GCA_963828805.1). Taxonomy (GTDB): domain Bacteria; phylum Desulfobacterota; class BSN033; order BSN033; family UBA1163; genus CAWHGS01. The sequence goes on along the minus strand of CAWHGS010000057.1, from coordinate 15,457 downwards.
AAGAAAAACAACTCATTCTTATTGCTCTCCGAAACAGCAAGGAGCTTATATTCCAATCTCTGAACCACCGTTGAGAATTCTGCCCTCGCTCTCTACCCAGGCATGGGCCTGCAATTCCCCTCTGTCACCTTTGGTCACGCCAATTTTAAGGTTCGCCGGATAACCTTCCCGCAGAAGCAAAACCTGGATCGCTAATGCCTGAACAAGGCAGGTGGCTTTCGGCACGCAATGACTTGCTGCGGCTACTGACCATGCCACTTGGTCGATGGAAGGTCTCCCTTTGTGATCCTGATCGATATGCTTCTTTGTGCCTTTGGCCAGAAGTTTCTGCAGGGTTGAGAATGGGAGAAGGGTTAATCCAACCCGGATGGCCAAGACCAGTATGACAGCCTTCATAAGAAGGAACTTCTCTCTCAAAGAAAGGCTAAGAAATTTACGGACCCTTCTCATTCGTTACCTCGATAAGCTCCTTGGATAAAAGCTCCTCTAACAGAGCAAGGAGGTCCTTCTCACATTGGTCCGGATCAACATCATACTCTTGCACAAGGGCATCGTTGATTTCGTTTACGCTCCTTGGTTCCTGAATCAGTTTCCAGATGCTCGCTCCCACCGTATTCAAGCCAAAATACATACCGCTCTTGAGATTGAGGATTGCCGCTTCTCCGGACAGATCTGCAGAAACCTGATCCTTTGTTACAACCACGATTGAATTAACCGTTATTTTCTCTTCCATTTAAACGATCGATATACTCCTTGTATTCTCAAATATACCAATGCTTTCTTGCAACTTTTTTTAAGCCAACTTGATGGTCGCGTAAAAAGTATCCAAAGTGGTCGTTGCGAGCGGAGCGAAGCAATCTCGTATTTCGTAAGTGGCTCATCTCATGGGATCGCTTCGTCGCTACGCTCCTCGCAATGACATGTGGTTGCACTCTTTACGAGTCTATCAAACTTACGACATGTCTTAATACCAAAATGGTCAGAACCGGGATGCTGAACCGAGTTCAGCATGACACCCAGAAAGCAGCCTTATCAATAGACTATCCCGGCGTAGCCGACAAAGCTATCGTCACGCATGATATCATAACTGGTGTAATAATCAAGGAGAATTCCTTTTTTTGCCCCCAGGGCTCCGCAGGTGGCGATCACCGATGCAGCAGCGCCGGCGCTGCAGGCGCTGTCATTTTTCAGGGCGTGGTCTATCAGTCCTTCAGCATCCATCTTTACTGCACGATCAATAAACCCTCTATCATTCACATTCTTTACCCACTCCACAGAGGCCGGCCCGGTCCCTTTGGACAAGAACCCGTAATTTGGACCATAATGGGTGAGGTCAGTCGATCCAATCGCCAGGATCGAGATCCCCTCTTCTTTCGCAACCTGGGCAACCTCTTTTCCCAACTCGATTGCATTCCGGGAAAAAGGAGGCCTGATGGCCACAAGTTTCGCTTCAGGGAAGAAGTATTTAACCATTGCCAGTTGGACCTCTATCGTGTTGTCTCCGCTGGAAGCAACCTCCTTTTTGGCCTCGACCCTCTTCATCAGTTTGTTCGAGAAGTCCTGATGGATCTCGATATCGCCCAGGGGTGTCTCGCAGGCCTCCTCCGTGACAATCCGTGGAGGTTCATCGGGTCCCATGTGCCCCCCGTAGAGAACGACCACATCGATCTTGCTTTTCGATTTCAGGCAAGAGAGAACCCTGGCGGCAAGCTTTCCCGAAAAAAACCAACCCGCATGGGGAACAATCCCGCCTACCCCTGCCTCCGGGATGGAACTCGGAGGCGCCCACCCTTCGATATAGGATTCAATCTCCTTCCTGCAATCCTTTCCATCAAAAGGGTACCAACCTCTCGGCAATGCCCTTTTCCTTCGATTCATGTTAATTCCCCCATCGTTTGTAACCGTTTTCAGAGCAATCAAGGCATAGCGCAAAGCGCATAGAACATAACGTAAAATCAGGAAATGTCATGCTGAACTTGATTCAGCATCCACACCTGCGGCAGGCAGGTAACAAACTCAAGAATTTACGAGACCCTGAAATAAATTCAGGGTGACAGATCGTAATTTTTTGTGTAACCATTATTAATGTTCTTTATCTTAAATAATCTCTGCGCTCTGCCCTATGCTCCATGCGGGTCATATCCTTTCGAGCGTTGCCATGCCCATCATTCTGAGGGCATTTGCCATGACCTGCTGAAATGCCTTGACCAGGGAAAGCCGGAAAACCCTGAGATTTTCATCTTGAAGGTGAATGAAGGGGGTCTGCACCTCTGCGCCAGGATCAGGATGTTCGTAGAAGTCGGTGAAGGAAGTGGCGAGGTTAAATGCATATTCCGTCAATTGCGAAACTCTCAGGTTCCGACCGATTTTCTCCACCGTCGAGTGAAATTCGGTGAGGGCGTCGAGCAATTTCCTCTCGGTCTCGGTCAATTGCAGCGGCACGGCCTCTCTTTTCCAGTGGAGATCGATTCCCCGCTCCTCGGCTTTCCTTAAGATGCTGCAGGCCCGCGCATGGGCGTATTCCAGATAAACCCCTGTGTCTCCGGTCGTTTTAAGGGCCTCATCGAAGTCGAAGACGATCTGGCTTTCGAGCGTAACCTTTAAGAGATAGTATCGGATGGCTGCCGAAGCCAGGGCCGAGGCCGTTTCCGGCTCCATGGGATGGTCTGCCTTCTCGATCACTTTCTGTTTGACGATGTCGATAAAGTCTCTTGCCTTCACCCCTGTTCCCATCCGGCCTGACATGGCAACGGCCTTCTTTTCCTCTGTTTCCTCCATCCCGAGAACCCGGGCTGCCTGTGAAGACAGATTGACAACTTCATACGCCAGATGAATCGATCGATCAGCCTGCGCCTGAAACCCGGTCTGCCTCAGACACTCGACCACGACCTGCTGCGGATAACTCTGCCGGACATCGATCACATTGATCACCCGATCCGCACGGCCAAACCGGTTAGGCAAAGAGTCACCCGGTTGACCTTCAGGAGCGGTTGTCCAAAGAACGTCTCCATTCTTCTGCTTTCCCCATTGCCTGTATAAGAAATCTTTTTTGAGAAGACCGAATTTCCAGAGTTGATAAGCAATATCCTTCCCGGTATAAGTCACGCTTCCATTCGACCGGACGAGGATCTTATCCAGACTTTTCACCCCTTCACTCGTCTCCACGATGCCTCCGAAAGGCACCACCCAGCACCCTTCGTTCGGTCCCTCTTTCTCAAACCGAAGGGCGCTTTTCTCCTTCATCAGTTCGAATGTCGCGCTCCAGAATCCCCGCTGGATGATATCCGATTCCCAGTTGAGAAGATCGTAGAAGATAGAGAGCTGAGCCACGGTTTCGAGGTGGGCCTGCACAATCTTTGTTGCCAATTCTTTGGCAAGGGAAGCAACCGGGATGAGACCCTCCTTCGATCTGATGAAGAACTCCCTCTCTCTTTTCAGCCAGACCCTGATTCTTCTGAATCTCGCTTTCAAAGCGGGTATAGAGATCCCAGCAGAAATAGTCAAAGGGTTGATCTTCGGGGGCCTTCTGCCAGAAAGGCTTAAAATCAATCGTCCCTTCGCTGTAAACAGGAGGGTCGAGATAGAGCAAGGCCGTAACCACGTCAACGACCTGAAGGCCCGTGTCATCGATGTAATTACAGACCTCTGTGGAATAACCGAGCCACTTAAAGACTCTTCCCACCGTATCTCCCAAAACCGAATTCCGGAGGTGGCCGATGTGCATGGCCTTGTTTGGGTTGACGCTCGTGTGCTCAATGAAAACCTTCTCTTTCTTGGCATCAGCAGGTTTACTAAATAGATCCTTCTCTGCGATGATCTGTGAGATAAGATGTTGTGCAAGGCTGGGCCAGTCGACCCTGAAGTTGAGGTAACCCGGCGGGGTGACCGCGATCTCACGGACAAACGGGGGAAGGCTCGATTGTAACGAATTCACGGCCTCCCTGGCAATCTCCATGGGAGGTCTCTTCCTCTGCTTTGCGAGGGAGAGGCAGATGGCGCTTGAAAAGTCACCCATTTCAGGCTTGGGAGGGACGTTCAAAGGCACATCTTCAACGCCCAGATGTTCTTTTAGCAACCTGATCACACCTTCTCTAATCATCGTCCGGTCCTTGCCTTTTTCTCCCCTGTCTCACACAGGTGAAAAAGGATGTAAAATTGGTAAGGCATTATAACATAAATGTTTTCGCGTTGTCATAAGAGACCCCTCCTCCAATCGTCTTCAAAAATTGACAGTCGATTTTACAAGGGGTATAATGCGTTTGCTTCTATCGAATCAGCAGTTTAAACCAACTCCGGCCAGGCATGGAACGGACACTCACAAAGTATGCCAGTCGAATTGAACGGGACCAAATCAACCCCCATATCCGTTTCGATGGGAAAGCAAATGGGCTGATCCTCGATCCCGCGAGGGAAGACGTCCCGCTTGAAATCCTGGGATTTGGTATTTACAGGCTGAGTTCCAACCCTATCGAAAAAGAGACCTGTGAAAAGGAGATGGTCCTCGTCCCGCAGGACGGGAAATTTGAGGCCAGAGTCAACGGGAAACGTTTTTCCGGAAACCGTGTCGGTGGACCCTTTGCCATCAAAGGTGGCAAATCGAATGCCTCTGCTCTCTACGTGCCCTGCGATTCAAGGATCAGGATTCGCGGAAAAGGAGAGATTGCTTTTTTTGAAGCCCCTGCCCTGAAAGAAAAACCCCCCTTCTATCTCCCGAGTCAGGATGTAAAGGTAGTCTCAAGGGGCCTTTCGCTATGGCGAAGAGATGTCGTCACTCTGATTACTCCAAAGGATGGGAGTTCAAACCTGGTCGTGGGTGAGACATCGAGCCCTCCCGGACTCTGGTCCGGGACACCCCTTCACCGGCACGACAAAAAGAACCTGAAATCCGGGGAATCCGAGCACGAGGAGGTCTATTACCACCGTTTTAACTGGAAGAAGGGACCCGGCGATCAATTCGGTCCCTATGCTGTTCAACTCCTCATGGATGGGGCGAGGCTGACGAAGGCCTACGTCATTGGAGAAAAGAGCGTCTTCGCCATTCCAGGGGGCTGTCATCCCGTGGTCGCTTCTCCTGTTTCCGAACTTCTCTATCTCTGGGGATTGGCCGGAAACGGAGGAGAGTTGATGATGCGGGACGTCCCTGAGTTTGTCCATCTCAAGTCTTTTGAGCAGATATTCAATGATCTGGAATGGGAGAAGAAAAGAAGGGTTATTTCCAAAGAGCGGTTTACCAATCTCTGTGCGCCCTATTCCTTTACCAGGGGGCAAAAGGCCCTCCTATCGGCCATGCTGAGAGAGAAAGGCTATGAAATCAAGGGAAACTGAACCAACCCGGACGAAAAAGATCGAAAAACTCCTTAAGCCGTTTCAAATCGTGCCTGTTAGAATCTATCCTAAATCTTTCTGCTCAAGAGATGGGCTAACCTACGGATTGATTCGATTGGCACAGGGTCAGAGATTGATCGTCCTGGGTGAGAAGGCAAAGGTCCGCAGAAATCCTTTCAAGGGGAAAAACCGTCACCACGATGATACCACACTGAGGATCTGTGATTTTTCTTCTGAAAATACGGCCTGTCTGATGGATCTTTTCCCTTATACCAGACCCATTCCCCTTCGAAACTATCCGATGACCGTCGGAACAGGAGATCGCCTGGGTCTGGCGACTCCGGGCCACATAAGGGCCGTCCGGAAATTCCAGGTTCGACCGGTTCTGGCCCAGGAATCCGTGCGTGAGAACAAACAGACAGGAAGGAATTTCTTCGAAGTCGTTCGCGATGCCGCATGGGCCGTTTTCCAGGAAAACTATCAGGAGGGATACGGCGCAGACGGGGATCACCTGAAAGCCTTTGATGAGATCCGGGAAGCTCTGGACGCGGGTGACTCCATGATCACTCTTGACCTTACGGAAAAGCTGAACCCCTCGGCCTTTACGGATTCACGAGAGACAATTGGATCAAAACTTCGCAAGCGAGATCGGGGACGAAGAATCAAAGGTTCTTTTCCATCTCTTCCTGAATAAGGCGTTTTCCTTCAAGGGTCCGCACGGAGAATTTTCCATCCGATTCGACGAGGAAAGTGTCAAACGAAATGCCCTCCTTTTCTATCAGGCAATCGATTTCACGGAGAACGCCTATCAATTTATCCAATCCCGGCTCAAAGACCGGCGGGTCATCGATTTTGAGATCTCGATCGATGAGACACCCTTCATGACCTCACCGCAAAACCATCTCTTTTTTGTCATTCTACTGGGTCAACGGGGGGTCCGGATTGAATCCCTGGCGCCGCGGTTTGTGGGTGAGTTTCAGAAGGCCATTGATTACAGGGGCGACCTTGCCGAGTTCCGAAGACAGTTCTATCAGCATGCCATGATCGCGAAGGATCATGGAAACTATAAAATCTCCATCCATTCCGGAAGTGATAAATTCTCTGTCTTCCCTTCCATGGGGGAACTGGCCGATGAAGGCCTCCATCTGAAAACAGCGGGAACGAGCTGGCTTGAAGCCATGCGTCTGATTGCTAAGAGGGCCCCTTCCCTTTATCGAGAGATGCATCAATATGCCTTTACCGTCTTCCATGAGGCTGCTAAATTGTATTATGTGACAACAGACCTTGGGAGAATCGCAAAACTGCAGGATGTAAGAGACAGGGACCTGCCCAAGTATCTGGACCAGGAGGATTCAAGACAACTGATCCACCTCACCTATGGATATCTGCTCAACGCAAAAGACGGGGATGGCATGTTCCTCTTCCGGGACCGATTTTTTAAAACCCTCACAGACTACGAGGAGGAATACTGGACCCTCCTCGAGAAACATATCGGTAAACACCTGATTGCCTTAGGATTAAAGAAGGAGAGAAGACATGGACCGCTTAAAACAAGAGACCATTAACCACATCGTCGATTCATCTGTCCCCGAAAGGCTATCCATCGAGGCAAGACCGCCCATTACGGACGATCATGCCGCGCACATCGTCCAGCTGACCCGATGGGGTCAGACCTCGCTGGCTGCAGACCACCTCCTCTTTCCCGAGATCAACGGGGCTCTGGCCAATACGGTCTCGGGTGTGATCCGGGAACTCAACATTTTCTTTGTTTCAGCCAAGCCTCTTCAAAGCGATTCTGAGGCAGTCCTCAGGCAAAAGGTCAATTTCAGGCAGTACGCCTATGAAGTTCTCCTTGAGATGGCCCTCAATTTCAACGGGCTTGAAAGCCGATGGCTCAACGACGCTGAAAAGGCCGAAGGCCTCTCCTATATCTTGAACGCGCTCGATGAATGGGAAACCCTGGAAAGAGAAGAAAATGCCTTCACGGTGGCAAGAGCCGTCCTTGGAAAATGGCTGGCCAGGATGAAGAGGGTTCAAAAAGGCGCCAGCATGGTTGCCAAGACCGCTGCGCGGATTGAGGAAGGCCTCGATTTTGAAAAGAAGGTGCTGAGCATTTTTCTGGAAAAGGCAGGAAAGGAGATTAAAGGGAATATCTATTACCGAATGGTAAAGGAGGGAAAATGCAAGTTCGGCAACGATTATGCCCTTGGCCTGAGATGGCTCAGGCATCTCGGATTCGAACAGGTCTCGACCAATCCGGTCCTTGCGGCAATCGCTTATCAGGACGAGATCTCCCTTCATCAGACTTTTCAGGATGAATTCAAAAGGCATCCGAACCGCAAGGTCTGGTCCTCTTCCCTTTCAAAGCATGGAGACGAGATCACCCTCTTTGCAACCCTTCTCGCCCTCTGGGACAATCTCTATGTCTTCCGGCCCATCTTTTTCAACCTCCGCGAGACGTCGGGCGGCGGCGTGGTCAGTTTTCAGTTGAACCCGAATATTGCTCACCTCGTCGAGGAAAGCGTTCGAGATGTCTTCAACGCCTTCTCCATCGCTTCAGAAAACCTTGCCACCTACGACCGCTATCTCCTGGCAGGTTACCGGATGGATGGCGATAAGGGAAGACCCAATATGGTCATCAAAGTGGCGGCTACCTCGCCGGCGGCAAGAATGATCACCCGGACCATCAACGCCTTTGGGTTCGGATCGAATATTACGGTCGATTACAGCGTGAGTCAGGAAGCAACACTGATCCTCGAAGAGATGGAAGGCATGGCCAAAGCCGTTCGGAAGGGAATCCGGCCCACCCAGCTCTACATGACCAACATGGGGGGGCGTCTCGAAAGCCACCTCCGCGAGGTTAAGCTGGAGGAATTCTTCCGGGACTTAAAGAGGGCAGAAGGAGAGAAAGGGGCACTGGAGAGTCTTTTGAAACTTTCGGACGCTAATGGAAGCCGCGAGAAAGTGACTCAGGCTAAAACTTATGAAGAAAAAGTCGTGGCAGCGACGCGATTTGCCGATCCAGAAGACGATCGATGAACACGTATTCGATGCCTTGAAGAAGATTGCCTCCAAAGGAATCGCTTGAAGATTGGGAAAAGGCGATCGGACGATCAGGGACGCTTGTTGCAAGAAGGGTATGGGGGATCTATCTTCTCGGAAGCAAACCGGGAACGCTGGATCGCCTACCTCATGGACAAAAAATGCCTTACACGGGAACAGGCCTCCCTCGTCATGGATAGAATCCATTATCTCCCTGCCTCGAAACGGAAGCCCTTCGACACCTACTGGACATTGACCTCCAGGAATCTCGTCCATACGGAGTTCCCGAACCATCAGGAGAATGTGCGAAAGATGGCGGAGGGTCCTCAATTTCACCTTGAGGAATTCGCAGAGTCGATCCAGCACGCTTTCCCTCCAGAGGTCCTTGAACGGTTGAATCAGATGCAGGACTTCCGGAAGGCTTATGAAATCAACCACGAATTGGCAGAAGTCTTTAAAGAGGTCGGGCTTCACGAGGATCTGGGCTCAGAAGGTTTGAGTCCTTCGGATTGGCCCGGGTTCGGCCCTGTTCAGAAGACCCTTGCCGAATTTAAAGCTGCCTACGACGGCTTCTATACTGAAATGATTTCTTCTCTAAAGAAACCGGCTCTCAAGAAAAAACTTAAGGTCTCAAAGAAGAAACCCAAGAAGGTCAGCCCTCCCAAGAAAAAGAAGAAAAAATGAGAGATGAACTTCCCCTCGCCTCTTTCAATAAAGGGGGTGAGGGGAGGAAACTTGAGGAATCTGAACTCTTTCCCCGTTTCAGGCGAGAGATAACCCGCATAGACTACCTTATGATTCGCCTCCTAGAATCCCGACATCAGACACCTGAATCTCCACCGTCTTATTGGAATTGATTCGCGACTGCAATGGCGTGGAGAGAAAGACCTGCATCTAATTCCGCGTTCCCCCACCCCAGACCCGAGAGAACAGATTTCCGACCATAATGGGTGGGCACTCCGCTTCACATATTTTTGTTGATAAAAAATCGGGTTCATTATACATTAGCACTAGGGGTTCGTTCAGCCCATCTCTTAAAGACAGACGCAACATCGTTGCCGGAGAATCGAGATGAAAATCTCAATTTGTAATGAACTTTTCAGAGGCTGGCCAATTGAGAGGATCTTTAAATATGTGGCTCAACTCGGCTATGACGGAGTCGAGATCGCCCCTTTCACCCTTGCCGATTCCGTAACAGAGATATCCCATGAAAAACGGAAAGCCATTCGCCGGGCGGCTGAGGAGAGTGGCGTTCAGATCGTAGGACTCCATTGGCTCCTGGTCAAGCCCGAAGGCCTTTCCATCAACCATCCGGATGAAGTCACCCGGATCAAAACCCAGGAATATATGGAAGCCCTCATTCACTTCTGTGCGGACATCGGAGGAAAGGTCCTCGTCCACGGCTCAGGTCATCAGAGAAACGTCCATGAAAAATCGACTTTCATGGAAGCATGGGAATGGGCACGCGAGTCCTTTGAGGCTTGCCTTGAAACGGCGAGGAAAAGAAATGTGATATACTGCATTGAACCTCTAACGAAGGCCGGCACCAATTTCATCCATACAGTGGATGAAGCCCTCCAAATGGTAAAAGAGATCAGGCATCCCAACTTCAAGATGGCCTTTGACTGCCGAAGCGCGATTGCCCACGAAGCCTCGGTCATGGGAGCCCTGCTCCGTGCACTGGAGTCGAGAACTCTCTGCCATGTCCACATCAATGACGCCAGCGGGAAGGGACCCGGTTTTGGAGAAACCCGCTTCACGCCCATCTTAAAATCGCTGATCGAACATGGGTATCAGCGCCACATCTCCGTTGAGGTCTTCGACTTCGATCCTGATCCCCAGACCGTTGCCAGCCGGAGCATCGGTTACCTCAAAGGGTTATTCGAAGGACTCGGCGACCAGGGTCATAAACCTTAATTTATTTGCGGTACAGGAAAAGCCCGGTCGCTCCGATGGCGATTCCCAGAATCGTCCCGATGATCTGTTTGGCCCCAAACCCGGGATAGCCCCCAATCCCCAGTGGGTCGGCAAATACCGACACCAATAACAAAACGATTCCGACGCCAATCAACAGGGAACCCAGCCTTTTTTTCCATTCCATCTCATACCCCCTTATTAGGAAATACACGAATCATTCTTTGAAGGCAGTCATGGGTTCAAGGATCAAATCTCCCTTTTCAAACCGCTCAATAGATAAGGGAGCAATATCAACCGTTGTGGCTCTCCCCCCTGTAATTAACTCGGCAATCACTTTTCCGACAATAGGGCTGTGTTGAAAACCGTGGCCACTAAAACCATTGGCAAGGATGAATCCCTCGAGGCCCGGAAAGGGACCCAGGATCGCATGATTATCCGGGGAAATTTCGTAAAGACCCGCCCATCCCCGCGCAATTTGAGCCTTCTCAAAAGCCGGAACGCGAAACATGGCATTTTCAGAAGCCTCCACCCTCGCCTCATAATCGATATTGAGATTAAACCCTGGCTCCCGGTCGAGAGGACCGGAGAGCAGAAAACCGTCCACTTCGGGCCGAAAATACCAGCCCCGGTGAAAATCGATGGTCAGAGGGATCGGTTGATCGCTGAGGTGAAAAGGAGCGGTGATGAATATCTGTCTCCGCAAGGGCTTTACAGGGACCTTGACCCCTGCCAGCTCTCCAATCTGAGCGGCATAGGGACCTCCTGCATTGACCACGACGGGAGCCGAAAGCTCTCCTTCCTTGGTTCGTACCCCTGTCACCTTGCCCTCCTTCGTCAAAATGCCCGTAACTTCAACCCCCTCATGAATCTTTGCTCCTCCCCTCCTCGCACCGGCGGCAAAACCGGAAAGAACTTCGCTGGGCCCTGCATATCCATCCCAGGAACAGAACGTTCCGCCCTGAATATCATCCATTTTAAGATAGGGCCATCTTTTTCCGATCTCCTGACTGTCAAGAAGTTCAACCGGAATACCAAACCTTTTCTGAAGACCGATGTTTTCTCGAAAGACCTCCCATTCCCGATCGCTCGTTGCCAGAAAGAGATACCCAATTCTTCTGAATTCGGGATCGATTCCAAACTCTTCTTTGAACCGCTCAAAGGTCTTCAGGGATTCGAGGGAGAAACGAATATTGATCTCCGTGGAAAATTGGGTGCGAATACCACCCGCACATCGACTGGTCGAACCTTCGCCCAATTGCCCTTTTTCCAGAAGGACGACCCTTCCCGCCTTCTTCAGGGTCAAATGATAGGCAATGCTCACCCCGATGACCCCTCCACCAATAATCACGACATCTGCAGTCTGATCCATATTTCTCTTACCCCTATTGAAAATAATGGTCTATGCTTCATCCTCCCATGTCGCTACCGACAGGGGGAACAATTAAACAGGATCACACCCACTCAGGAAGTGCTCATGAACATAATGCCATTTAATAACACAACAAAAAGACGCAACAACAAGAATTTTTCTCTTTACTTTTTCCCGTTGATGGATTAAATAGAACGGTAACTAAAGGTTCTTTATTCGATTACGCAAAAAAGGAGGTAGGCACATGGTGAGAATGATTGGTTTTATCGTGATGTCCTTTTTGATCTTTACAGGTTCTTTGGCCCAGGCCCAGACCCTGACCTGGACCGCAGGAGGAGTGGGAGGAGGCTGGTACACCATCGCCGGCGGAATATCAACCATCATCAATGAGAAATCCGGGGGGATCGTCGTCAAGGTCATCCCAGGAGGTGGCACCGTAAATCCAAGCCTTGTCGACAAAGGGGATTGCGAATTGGGATGGGGGCTTCCCTTCCTGAATGTGGCTGCATGGAACGGAGAGGACCCCTACACCAGAAAACATGCGAATCTCCGGGCCATTGCCGGAGGGATGAGCCTGAATTACTTTCACTTCTACGTCGGGGCAGAAACCCCTTTTAAGACCCATGGACGAAATCTTCCGCCAGAAGAAACCCATCCGCTCAGCCATCTCACCCGCAGGCACTTCCGATGAGTGGGTTTTTCGAAAAACGCTCGCCCACTATAAGACGGACTACAAAGAACTTGACGCAGCCGGATTTAAATTCTTCAGGGGTTCCTATGCCGAACAGGCAAGCCAGTTTAAAGACAGAAATGTGGACGCCGTCTTCACCTTTTTAGCCCTTCCTGGTGCCGCTGTCACCGAGGCCTCGGTCGGACGTTCCCTTCGTCTTCTCAATTTTCCACCCGATCTGCTCCAGAGTCTGTTGAAGTATGGAATTGAGTCAGGAAAGATCCCGCCGGGAACCTATCCGCAGGCTGCCAATGCCAATGAAGAGATCACAACAGCCGTTGCCGGGAGCGTCATCCTTGTCAATAAGGACGTATCGAACGATGTGACTTACCGCATTGCCAAAGCCATCCATGAGAACCTCGATCAATTTCGTAAGATTCATGGAAGTCTCGCTCCTTATCAACTCAAAGATGCCATCACCGGATTGGGACTGATCCCTCTTCACCCGGGGGCGGAGAAATATTACAAGGAGAAGGGATCTTAAATAGACCTGTCCAAAATAGACGGCCAGGATATCTCTCCGGCAAAACTCGGAATGCGATTTTTTAAATGGGGTTCTGGAGGCACGGATTCATGTCCGGCGAATGATCGTGCAATGTCATTTAAGAGCGACCTGAAGCCTTCGAGAGTATACCTGGGGGTCAGAGTTTGTTAAACCCGCAATCCCTGAAACCTGACTCCAATGACTTATCTCCACTGCCATCCACGGATCCTGAAAGGGCATTAGAAGGTGCGTTCTTTAAAGGGGCCGCTTAAAGTCTTTATCCTCATTTATGCGGTCATCGCCTCTCTTTTTCACTTTTACACATCAGGGTACGGGACCTTTGAGCCTCGGATCCAGCGGGGGTTCCATCTGCTCCTCCTTCTTCCGATGATCTATCTCCTCTTCCCGGCCACATCGAAGTCACCGAAAGACAGGCCCAGCGTTTTTGATGTGATTGGCTCGATCCTCTGCTTTTTGGGGCCGGCCTACATCGTATTAAATACGGAACGGCTCAACTTCCATCTCATAGGGATCGATGATGTCTTGCCTATCGAAATGTTCTTAGGCACGGCTATGGTGATTTTGGTCGTGGAAGCGAGCTCGCCGGGCTCTTTCCCGGTGGATGGCAGTCACCATTGCCTGTTCCATCTTCTATCTGGCCACATCCCCCTATTGGCCCGGGCTATTGAAGTTCAAAGGGTATTCCTTCCCCCGGATGATCGAGGTGCTTGTATTTGGCCGGCGATGAAGGGATCTTCGGCTTCCTGACAGGAATTTCATCAAACATCCTATATATCTACATTCTCTTTGCCGGTTTCATGCTGAGCGCCGGGGTTGGAACTTTTCTCATCGACTTTGCGGTCTGGGCCGCGGGGTGGGCAAGGGGCGGTTCTGCGAAAATTGCCGTGATATCGAGCGCCCTCTATGGCACCGTCAGTGGGAGCACCGTAGCCAACGTTTATGCGACCGGAAGCTTTACCATCCCCCTGATGAAGAAATTTGGCTACGTCCCCAAACAGGCAGCAGCCATCGAGGCCATTGCAGGCACGGGAGGCCAGATCATGCCTCCCATCATGGGAGCAGGCGCCTTCATCATGTCAGAGGTCACTGGAATTCCCTATTTCAAGATCATCCAGGCCGCAGCGATCCCTGCCTTGCTCTACTATATCGGCCTGTTCTTTGTGGTCCATTTTATTGCCGTGCGTCATGGCATGACGAGTATTCCCAGGGCGGAGCGTCCCCGCTTGTGGTCGATTCTTCAGACATGCGTACTTTTTCCTTCCCTTTATACTCGTTCTCGTCTTTCTGGGATACGGATATTCTCCAAGCAAATCGGCCTTCTTTGTCATTTTGATCATGTTCGTTCTCAGCTTTCTGGATCGAAAGACCTGGTTAACTCCGAGTAAAATCGTCGATACCCTCTTCCAATCCGCTATCAATGCTGCCATCATCGCCACAGCCCTTGCAGGCTCTGGAATGATTGTCGGCGTTCTCACGCGGACGGGTGCGGCACTGGCCTTTAGCAGTGTCTTGCTCAGTTTCGCATTCAACAATGTCGTCATCGCTATGATCCTCACGTGCGCCTGAACGGCCACGGCAGCTACGAGGTCACCGACCTCGTGCACGGCGACACCGTCACCGAGGTGCTGAACTACGTCCAGTTCCACGCGGCCGACCTGCTCACGACGTTCCGCCGCAAGGTCACCAATGCGAAGGACCTGCCGCGGACGCAGGCCAACAGCTTCATCGCGGACTTCGTGGCCGGTCTCGAGGGGTACACCTACCTCGAAGGTGACATGACGGCGTAAGGCCCCTCTGTCGTCCTGAGCGCAGCGAAGGACCGGGGTGCATCGGGTACGTACCTGATGCACCCCGGTCCTTCGCTGCGCTCAGGACGACAATGGGGCCGGCTTGCGGAGCGTCGGCTCCCGCCCGACCCCCGCCATGCATGCCCTCAGCAGATTCGTGCGCAATGCTGGTATCGCCCCTTCCGGAGCCAGCCATGCGCCTCCCCGTGCTCGCCGCCACCCTGGTCGCTCTCCTCAGCCTGCCGGTCGCCGCACGCGCGCAGACCGAGGAAGAGATCCGGGAATACAACTACCGGAAGGCCAAGGAGGAGTCCGCCGAGCGGTACGCCCAGACGGAAGCGAACCGGAAGGAGATCGAGGCCATCCGCGCCCACGTCCTGAAGCAACCGCCCCTCCCCGCGGCGAAGAACCGCCTGCTCGGACGTTGGGTGATGCTCACGAAGACACCCGACATGGAGAACCTGACCGAACTGCTCGTGAACACGGAGTCCCACATGGCGACCATGATGTGCGCCATGATCTTCGGTGAGGAGGAGTTCGAGTACCGGCCGGACGCCCTGGTGCTCGGCGACGCCGGCGGCGACATGGTGGCCGACAAGATCGCGTACCGCGCCGGCAACAGCGGCTCGGTCTTCGCCCTGGGCGACAAGCTGATCCGTTTGCTCGTCTTCGAGTTCGATGCCGGTCCCGATCGGGTCCGGAGCGGCAAGTGCATCTACGGGAAGGTGAAGCCGAAGAGTGCCGCGTCTGCCGGCGCGGCCTCCCCGGCCGCCGAGCGAAGC
>CAWHGS010000056.1:0-60561 GCA_963828805.1 uncultured delta proteobacterium | reverse complement strand
TATTCAAACTACGCCACGTTCCTGATTAGCGATAGCAACGTCAAGGTGGACACCCAGTACTTAAGGAGGATTGCTCCCTCCCTGGACAACCCGGAGGTTGGGTTGGTCTGCAATCTGATTCGAGGTGTAGGGGGAAGGACCCTCGGTTCCATCTTTGAAAATCTCCACCTGAACTCTTTTGTCCTGGGAAACATCTGTCTACTCGATTCGATACTTTAATCTTCCCTGTGTCATAGGCAAGTCCATGCTCATGAGGAAAAAGGATTTTGAGGGCGATCGGAGGATTAGGTTCTGTCAAGGATGTGCTGGCAGAGGATCATTTCATCGGGGAAAAGATTCGTGAGAGAAAACAACGGGTCGTTATCTCAAACTACCTGGTCAATAATGTAAATGAATACTGGGGACTCCGGAAGTTTATCAACCGCCATGTGCGATGGGGGAAAATGAGGTGGAAGATTGGGGGGATCAGATATGTGTCGGAATTGGCAATTAATCCGGTGTTTATTTCCATCCTTCCTGTATTTCTTTATGGGTTGACCTGGGAAACCTTATCGCTTTTTATCATCGCCTGTGCGGTCAAAATGAGTGGCGATTTCTATCTTGGAAGAAGGATCGGAACGCGCCTTCCTCCCCTGTCCTATCTTCTATCCCCCGTCAAGGATCTCCTCATCGGCCTGATCTGGTTTGTTCCCTTTATCGACGACACCGTGATCTGGAGAGGGAACCGGTACCCGATCGGGAAGAATTCGGTCTTGTTCCCCTGCCAGGTGAAAGGAATCTGGGCGTGGCCTACAGAATGGCGGATGCCATCCGGGCGAGGCTGGCTTAGACATTCACGAGACGCGGGGCGCTTATTTCATCCGTGTCCGATAATTCTCATAATCCGGGAGAAGGCGCTCGTAATCTTCGGACATCAGCGGTGATGAAATCAAGAAATCAGCGGAGGCTCGATTGCACGCGACCGGGATGTTCCAAACGACAGCGATCCGCAAAAGAGCTTTCACGTCCGTATCGTGTGGGGCAGGCTCCAGGGGGTCCCAGAAAAAGATCAGGAAATCGATCTCTCCCTCCGCAACCTTCGCTCCAATTTGTTGGTCGCCCCCTAACGGGCCGCTCTGGAGGTTGGTGATATGGAGATCGAGCTCCCTTCGCAGCAGGGTGCCGGTGGTCCCTGTCGCATACAATTCATGGTGTGCCAGGAGGTTACAATTATATTTGGCCCATTCTAACAGGTCACGCTTCTTATTGTCGTGTGCCACAAGGGCAATCTTCTTACGTTGTCCTATGATTACCTGTTTGCTTGTCATACCGATTTTTGTCTCCTTCTCTGTGAATACTCTTCCGTCGAATCGTTGACCCGGCCTTCTGGATGAATTGTTTTTTATCTGTCGCAGGATCGTGCCCCGCCATGCCGAGGGGTTTCCTTCGTCAAGGATAACTCCGTCGTTTCCTCGCTTGCCGATGGGCGGCTCAATCCATCCTCATGATTTCAGGATCAGCAAACCATGGTCAGGGCTGTTTTCCGTCATATAGATTCTTCCGGCTGTGAACGGTTTCTGCGGGAAGGTCGTTGTTCCTGAAGGACGAAAAACAATATTCCGGATTCCCTGGATCGAAGTCAGCTTCCGTCAGCCCCGCATTCAATTTGAGGTTTTCATATCCGTAATCCTCGACGAGCAATCCATCCCAGTCGTAGATGCTTGCTTTAATGGGAAGTTTATTTTCAGCGTCCAGGTTGATGACGGCACGGTAGCAATAGTAACCCTTGCCGCCTTTTCTCTTGGGAAGAGGTATTCGATCTTCCGGGACTTGGAACTATAAACGATCTCTTCACCGAGCTCCCGTACGTGATTTCACCCGATGGGATGCCCTTGCGCAGGTTTCTACCGAGGAGCCTTAAAAAGTTTTCTAACCCCGAATCGGTGATCGGGTGACGGCTGCCCCCCATGGCTATTGCACCGTGAGGGTCGATATTGAAGCTGAAACCCATTCTCATCCAGGATTCCCGGACCTTGATCTGGTTTTGATCTCCATCCGTCCGCATAGACCACTTCGCGGCCTTTGCCCGGATCTTTCAACCACCTCATGTACACTTTGAAGGGCTTCTTAAACTTGAGAAAGACGACCTCCTCTGCCTTAAGCCACCCCTTGACCCGTTCCTGTTTATGAAAGACCGCAGTATAGCTGTCAATGTTTGCGAGCGCCTCTTCCGCCTCAAGGATCCATTCTTCGGGACCCCTTTGCTTCTGTCCCCCCTCCACATTCGTTGCCATGATGACACAGATCAAAATGAAAGGTAGAATCCTTGTCATTTCCTTCTCCTCAGGGTCATCCACGGACCCCGCAATGCATGCGGGGATATCTCGCGAAGATGCGCGAAAGTCAATGGAGACCATTTCTCCCGTTGTCACGAGGCTGAAACAATGAATCAATGAGAACATAAACACGTTGCGATTCCGTTTCTGTTGTGTGAAATTCTTGTTACGCATCCAGTGAAATGCTTTTCCTATACGTTACACGGCCTCAGTCTCCATGCAAGAATCTTAACTCTTCTTAGATTTTCTTTGGAGCCCCCGTCACCTTGTTTTCTTTTCTGCTTCAGCAACTGCCGTTGGCTTCAGGGGCAGGAGGCATCGGTGTCTATCTTTCTGAAAATTTAAATTCTTGCCATCAAGATTTAACTTGACCGTCATCCTTTCGTCGCATGCCTCAGCTATCATTGTCTCAACATGAAAATCAGAACAAAGGAGGCGAAGGAAATTTTGAACAACTGAAACAGGAAAGCCTTGGGATGGAGAAAAGGAGGTGATGAAAAAGAATATATCAAGGAGAAGAAGAAAGAAGACGGTTTGCATTGGGTTTGGAATGTTTTGCCACAAAAAACCAACCAATTCTACAGGAAAAACTTTTACAAGGAGGATGTTCAAATGAAAGGGCAGATGAAAAAACTATTTTGTATCAAAACAGTCATTGCATTGGCTTTGGCCTTCACGATGTTGACGGGTGTTTCATTGACATGGGCGGAGCCCTGGAAGTTCGGCGTGATGAGTGACACGCAGTGGGCCAACGCCGCCGACGCGACCAACAATCCCGGCACGGTGGCCGTGGGCATCATCAACCAGTTGAACCAGCAGTTCATCCACCAGGAGGTGAAGTTCGTGCTGCAGGTGGGCGACCTGGACGACAAGGAGACCAACTACACCGGCCTGCCGTCGACGCCCCGCCTGGGCATCTCGACCCGCGCGGCCGCCGCGCAGGCCCTGTATGACGCGGGCATCGGCTTCTTCCCGGTCCGCGGCAACCACGAAGGCTCCTCGACGGCCGCCCTCGAAGTGCAGAGCTACTTCCCGCAGACCCGCGGCCTGGGCAACAATCGTCGGTGCGACCAACTTCAGCAGCCCCAGCGCCAACCTCAACGGCCTGAGCTACTCCTTCGACTATAACAACGCCCGCTTCATGCTGCTGGATCAGTTCACCCCAACGACGGCAAGGCCTCCGACGGCTCGACCTACAGTCAGGGCAACAACGCCATCGCCTCGCAGCAGCCCTGGATCAGCTCGACCCTGTCGTCCAAGCCGGCCAATGCGCACGCGTTCGTCTTCAGCCACAAGCAGCTCTTCGGCGGCAACCACACCGACACGCTGTTCAACACGGCCGCCAGCAACGCCGCAGCTCAGAACGCCTTCATCGGCAGCCTGGATGCCGGTAACGTCGGCTACATCTTCACCGGCCACGACCACATGCACAACCGCTCGATCGTGACCAGCCCGGACGGCGCCTCGAAGGTCAACCAGATCATCTGCGCCTCCGACAGCTACAAGTTCTACACGCCGGTGGCGCTGGCCAACCACGGCACCGACACCGTCGGCTCCAACGCCGGGCAGATCGCAAGAACCGCGAGACGGAGATCTCCCAGGAGCTCTGGAGCATCGGCTACTACATCGTGACCATCGACGGCCCGCGCGTGACCGTGGACTTCTACTCGGCCGATCCCAACCCCGACACGCCGGGGCTGGAGGACCTGGACCTGCTGACCACGCCCACCCTGACGTTCCCCAAGCGCGAGACCTTCGGCTACAGCCTGAACGGAAAAGAAATCCTTGTGCCTCAAGGCGGCAGCTATGAGCTGACCGATGACACGAGCAAGGCAGTTGCCAACGGTGAGACCGGCTACGTGGGCACCACGGCAGCCATCCTCAGCGGCATCAACGACAGCACCGGCAAGGATTACAACGGCCGTGCGCTGACCAAGGCCGTCAACACTGGTTGGGCACCGGCTGAAGCGGGGCTTGCCAGCGACATCCTCACCGTGTGGGGCATGGCTGACCTGGGAAGCGAACAAACTGACACCTACGTGCTTTTGATGAGTTTCGACAA
This sequence comes from uncultured delta proteobacterium, assembly GCA_963828805.1. Lineage (GTDB taxonomy): Bacteria > Desulfobacterota > BSN033 > BSN033 > UBA1163 > CAWHGS01. The sequence goes on along the minus strand of CAWHGS010000056.1, from coordinate 56,184 downwards.
GCACGCCCCGCGCCAGCACATCGGCAATGGTGGCTTTGGCATCGCCACCAGGGATGCTGACGGCAACTGGGTCAATGCCGTGGACATGAACTTCGGAGGTACCAAGAATTTTGTGAAGGGCCAGTGGAATTCGAGCTATGGGCTTGGCACCTATGGCGTCGACGCAAGCACGAAGACTGCCTGGGCGGTGCTCAACCATAACGGTGATTTTGCCGTCACCACGGGCATTGAGCTCGTACCGGGTCACCGGAAGTAATATGATGGTTGTGGCATAAACTGGAAGACTTCAGAAGAGTATTTGGAATAAGGAGCCCGTGTTTGTTTTTCACGGGCTCCCTTTTTATGAAATCAGAGCATTGCTTTGGGAAATCTGGACGTTCCGTTCGAACATGACCCAGGTAATAAGCCATGGATGATTTCTCCTTCCATCCTTTTTGTTTAGGTTTTACACGCCGGGTACAAGAATTTAACAGAAAAGTCATCTGTTCTTCATCATATGATAACAATTGCGTGGTATCCTTCTGATCAGGCTTCTCAGAGAGGAGGAACGTTGCGATGAAAGAAACAGACTATTCCCCGACGATCAGGATCAAATTTCAGTACTTACTGGTAAAGTGGGAAGGCGTCATCACGGCCATTGTCGCCCTGTGCGCCATCCTGGCGATCCTTTCCGGAATTGTCTGGCTGATTTCAAGGAAGAATAGCCTGATCATTCTGCTTCTGGGTCTTAGCTCATGATATTTGATTGGAAAAAATTTCTGGAGGTTTAGAGATAAGGGATTGACTCATACCTGATGGATCAAGAGAATCCTTTCTCCCAAGGAGCGGGAGAATCTCCTTAATAATTTTGAGTAAACCTCCGGCTCTGCCGGAGGACGCCCAGAGTTTGACGTTCCCAGAAGTAGCATTCTGCCAAACATCTGTTCCACGGAAGCGGAAAATCAAAGTGGCTGCGATCGATTGAATCTTGGTTCTCTTAATTTTTTCGATTGCTATCTGGCCCCTTTGAGGGGGCAGCAATCGTAAAGCCTCCAGCCTTGCTGGAGGATAGTTACTCAATAGGACTTTATAACCTCCTTTCCGCTTCTGAAACACAAATGATTGCCGTCGCATGAAAATTCGAGAAAAGGAGGAACCGATCATGATCCGGAGAGAGAAGAGGGGAGAGAAAAAAGACAATCCCCCGCGTCAATCGAAGAAGAATTCCCAAGGAAAGCCGGTCGAATTTCGTCTCGATGCTCCTGCGGCCGAAGCAGTCTATCTGGCAGGCGAGTTTAATGGTTGGGATACCCCTTCCCTGCCAATGAAGAAATGTAAAGACGGAATTTGGAAAGTCAGGGCAAAGCTTCCACCGGGGCGCTATGAATATAAGTTGATGGCAGATAGGATGTGGATCGAGGATCTCCGGGATGCCGAAAGGGCGATGAATCCTTTCGGGACCCAGAATTTTGTCATCCGGGTGGAATAGGGGTTTCTAGGATCCTCGGAATTCAGAGATCCGAATGACCCGTTCTCCCATTCCACGGATCGACAATCATGAGAGGGAGGGCCCAACCATATCGGTTTCTGGAAGGGTGAAGTGAGAGACCGAGATAACGTGCTGGCCAGTCAGAATTGTGAAGTGGTTCCCCCCGTCGATTAATCGCTCTGAAGTCCGGACCTCCCCGGGGATGGTTCACCCAAGCCTCTGCCATCTGGCTCCGTGCACTGTTGTGGACACAGACGAAAAGCACTCTTTGCTTTTCCATTTTATCTCCCTCCGTTTTCTCCTATTTCGATGCCTCTTAAATATCTTTTGATCGTTCCTTTTTGGGAAAGGAGCCAGGAAAATTGTTCTTCAGAGAGCTCCGGTTTAAATCTTTCGACTTCAAATCCTTTCTCCTCCAACATTTCCGCAAGATTGGATAATTTCTCCTTCAATGCTCTCTCTTGATGGACATATTCTATTCTTACTCTATCCCACCCTCCTAACTGTTTCCACCTCTCCCTGAATCTTAACCGCCCCTTTGTTGACACTTTTTCCAAAACCTGCTTCTCTCGAATTCCAGGACGGGTTGAGAAACAGCATGATCGGCGTGAGGAGTCCCAATTCCTGTTGAAGCTGAATACATTCTTCGATCAAGTCTCTCATTTCTTGGTCCATACTCTCCCTCATCTTCTATTGTGTTTCTTCAGTGTAACCGGCTAAAATGAAATGGATGTGGCGATGCTGTGACATTTTTGTTACAAATGGAATCCCTGTCCTTTCCGGAAGGTTTGGAAAACCGGTGAAGAAAAAATCATTGGAAGGCTTAACCTAAATGTCAACGGATGGAAACATGTTTGTAACAATAGTAAAATATGATAAGGTATTACCCGAAGGGCAGAGATGTTTCTGAAAAGGATGGAGTCCGGTTATGAATCCTGTATTGGTTGTTGAAGATGAAAAGGATATCGCGGAATTGGTTGAATATCATCTCAAGCAATCCGGGTTTCCGGTGACCGTGGTCTTCGATGGGGCTTCAGCCCTGGAAAGAGTGAAGAAGAATCGCCCCACGCTCATCATTCTGGATCTCATGCTCCCGGATATGGACGGAAAAGATATCTGTCGAATGCTGAAGTCTGATCCCCATACACGCGCGATTCCCATCCTGATGCTGACTGCCAAGGCGGAAGAGATTGACCGGATTGTCGGGTTTGAGCTGGGCGCCGATGATTATGTGACGAAACCCTTCAGTCCGAGGGAGTTGGTCTTAAGGGTGAAGGCCATCCTTAAGAAAAGGGAGGTGGACCAGGAAGAGGCAAAGGTCATCCAGATGGGGGACCTCCTGATTGATCTCGACCGGCACCAGGTCTCCGTTTCAGGGAAGTCCGTTCAATTGACCTCCATCGAGTTCAAACTTCTCGTCCAGCTTTCTCTAAGGAAAGGTCGGGTCCAAACCCGTGAACATCTCCTGAACCAGGTGTGGGGATACACGTATGAAGGGTATGCCCGAACCGTCGACACGCATATCCGAAGGTTAAGAGAAAAACTCGGAGCCTGCGGGGACTACATTGAAACCCTCCGGGGGGTTGGCTACCGTTTCAAAGAGGGGAGTGAATGAAACTTCGATCGAAATGGGTCCTCTTTCTTCTCTCTCTCTTTATTCTGGTTCTTCTTCTGCAGTCCGGTTTTCATCATTTTTTCAAGGCGTCTCTGATTCTTTCCTCGTTCTTGGCCCTCTGTTTGATCGCTCCGCTTCTCCTTCTCCTGGTGAAATCTCTCGTTTCTCCTGTCCTTACCCTGACGAGGAAAGCAAAGGATTTGGCAGCGGGTCGTGGGACGCAGGAGGTTTTCTCCGGCGACGAATGGGAAGATCTCTCAAGAGCGATCTCGGAGGTCAGTGCCCAATCGAGGGAAAGAATTGAAGAGATTACCAGAGAAAAAGAGTACCATCAGGCCATCCTCGGGGGGATGACGGAAGGGGTACTTCTCGTCGATGGAAGGGGACGGACTCTTCTGGTGAATGAGGCCCTGAAAAAACTGATCGCCATTCCGACGAACGTAAACGATAGAACCACCTTAGAAATCATTCGGAGTGTTGCACTGGAAGAAGCGGTTCAAGATGCGCTCCACAAAGGAACCAACAAGACCCTGGAAATCACTCTCCCTTCGTCCGGAGAGAAGACGTTCGAAGTGAATGTGGTGGGGATCCCCTCTCCGTCCAGGGAAGGGGAACGGCCGGCGGAGGAAACACGGGGAGTCATTGTTGCCTTCCACGACATCAGTCGTTTGAAGAATCTGGAAAGGATCCGGCAGGATTTTGTGGCCAATGTCTCCCATGAATTGCGAACCCCTTTAGCGACCATCAAAGGATATGCAGAAACGCTCCTGGACGGGGCCTTGAAAGAGGAGGTAGCCTTCCAGTTCATACAGGTCATCAAGAGACACACCGATCGCCTCACGAAAATCGTGGAAGACCTCCTGACGCTCTCGAGGATCGAATCCAAAGGCTTCCAACTGAAGACGGAGCAGGTTTCCATTTCGGAATTGATAGAGGATGCCCTGGAATTTGTGAAAGAGGGAGTTGAAAAGAAGGGGATCTCCATTTCCAGCGGCGAAGTGTCCTCCTCGCTCTCCGTTCAGGCGGACCGAAGCTATTTGGAACAGGTATTGATCAATCTTCTGGACAACGCCATCAAGTATACTCCCGGAGGGGGCAGGATCGAGGTTTCGGTGGCGGATCGGGAAGGCAAGGAGATTCTATTTTCAGTTAAGGATAACGGCATCGGCATTCCCAAAGAGGATCTTTCTCGAATCTTTGAGCGATTCTACCGGGTGGATAAGGGGAGGTCCCAGGAGATGGGGGGCACAGGCCTTGGACTCTCCATTGTCAAACATATTGTCCAGACTCACGGCGGAAAGGTTTGGGCAGAAAGCCAGCCTGGAAAGGGTTCAACCTTCTATTTCACCCTGCCGAAAAGTTCCCCGTAGATCCATAGGGTCCTTCTGATTCTATTGACTGCCTACAGGAGAGAAGGGCGAATCGCCTAAGGAGAAGTGACGATCGCGCCGATGGACCAAAAAAGAAAAAGCCGATCAGGCTCTGGCAGATGTCTATCCGGCATGGAAATGGCATGAACTATTCTTTCGGAAAGTTCGGACTGTCAATTTTTGAAGTCATTAATCCAACTGCAAAACCGGGGATACTGGGTGGCGACCATGGCATTGATGGTAAAGGCGTTTTTCCCCTCAAATTCACGAATGGAGAAATCCGTGAGATAGAGAAACGCCCCGTCTGCCAGGAAGAGTTCCTTCATTTTCTTTGTATAATCGGAACCCTGGAGGAAGGGCGCCGGGGGGATGTCTTCACAGTTATTTCTGATGGCCGGAGGTCCCTCGATGATCTTCTTGCGGTCATCGAGAACCTGTTTCAAAGAGGCTTTGCCTTTTCTTCGATTTGACCAGATATGGAGAATATCCGAGCATGGCGATGGTCCGCTCCTTTTTGTCATCGGCATAGAGGTGAGGCAAAACTTCGAGGAGGTCTCTTTTGCTGAGGAAAAGCTGTCGGGTCGATTTTCCAATCCCTTCAATCAGGGCGGCCATAGAGTCAGACCAGAACTTGGCCTGAACGATCGACGGAATGAAGAGAAAATCACCCAGAGGGGAGAAGAGGGTCGCCGGAGGCCAGGCGAAGACGCTCCTGAAAAAGTTGGCCTTAACGATCTTTTCATTAAACCCCCTCAGCCAGTTATGGATGGCAATATAGGTCCCGTTTGTAAAGCAGATCACAAAAAATCGGATGATCTGTTGAAGAACTGGATTCACCAACTGGATGAGGACGAAAAGCGCTTCCACCTTCCATTTGACCAGAGTTAGGAGAGGCACCGAAAATCCGGTCCAGAACAGGGACTGAGTGGTATTCTCAAAGTTGACATCGCGCATCGACCAATCCCTCGGGTCCGATCCCTTTGCTGAAATCAGATCGACCAAAATGTTTCGGAAGAAAGTGATTCCGAACCAGACGAGCGCATAGCCCAGGCCGATCGTTACATAGGCAATCGGGAAAGAAACGGCGACCCGAAGGATCATCTTCAGGAACGGATTGAGATATCGCCACGTCCTGGCCATCCCCCACTTCTCCAATCCCTCTTCATCTCCAACGGGGTTGTAATACTCTTCGATCGTTTTTCCCATGGAGAGGATCGTTGAATTCCCGTTGCCCGGAAAGGGAGAATCCTTGTCTCGATACTTTCGGATCAACTGAGAGACCGGCAGCGGCAGGGCGTAGTGTGTTTTTTCGTAGTAGCGTCTCATCTTAGGGGGGATCCGTTCCGGCGAGATAAAACCCATTCCTGGAATCGTTGGGTCTCTTCCCGTCGAATCACTCCCGCAGATGGGGATGAGGGGCCTTTCCTGATAGCGGGAAAGGACTTCCTCGAGGAAGCAGTCATCAAAGGATTGGATATCGAGATCGCGGAGGGCCGATTTTAACTCATGGATCTTTCCGTTGTTCAATAGACCAATAAAGGCATTAAAGACGCGGAGGTCATTCGGGTTTCTTTTAAAGCTATCCTGCATATTGAAGGATTCAACATGGGTGATATAAGGATGATACTGAAGTGTCGTCTTGACCGCCGTATCGAGTCCTCCTTCGAGAGGGTGGATATAGACGATACTTCCTCCGGTCGCCAGCAAGGTTGGAAGAATCTCTTCTTCGCTTCTGAAAAAGGAGTCGTAATCTTCCCGGGTACTTCCATCGATATATTTCTGTCTTAAGCCTTCGGGGCTCAGGGCCGTGTAATCCTGCCGAATCTTTTCATATCTTGAGTGAACGATGCTGAATTCAAGGGCTGACAATTCCTTCTTCTGGTGCTTGTATTCCGCCAGTTCATACTGGGCCTTCTCGAAGAGGACCCGTTTAAAAAAGACAGGTTTTAATTTAGAAAAAAGAAGTTCTCCCAGATGGATTCTGGAAGCCTGCCCATCGAGGACGATGGCTTTTAAGTCATCCCAGAGAATCGGGGGACAGTACTGTGGATTCCCCGGAGCATACCCTTCGTTGAACTTCGGCAGATGTTCCTGGTTGAACGTCTCAAGCATCTTGCTGACGGTCTGCTTCCGTCTTTCTCCATTCTCATTGAGGCCTGTTAAAAAATAGGCGAGATCCTTTTCATGTTTCTTAAAAAAAGCCATCAGGTCACAGGCCTCATCCGAAATAAGGGGGGAGGTACATGAAATGGCGGCGGTTCCATTTGGGGCCCACACTGAACTCGATCCCGATCTGAACTTTGATTCCCAGGATCCGGCCGGCGTGATAAGCTTCTTTGATGATGTTTTCGTCTTTGAGTGTATAATGAGCCAAGACGACTTCAGAGATTCCTTTAATGAAGGCGTCGAGAAGGACCTGGGTGGGGGTTTTTCTCCCTTCAGAGAGGTTATCATGAACGTGGTAATCCCATCCCATGCGGAGATCTTTCAGCGGCTGCCCGGTTTCAGGCACTTCAACAAGATAAAATTTCTTACAGAGCTTTCGGATCACCTGCTCTTCACCGTAAGAGGCCAGGCCGAAATCGGAAACCAATTCAAGCTGTCTTCTCCGGTTATTCCTGCTTTTGATGGCTTCTTTAATCAGGTTGATTTGGACACGGGCCGTATTTAACGGGAGTTTGATCGTTTTGGCGTGGAACGATTGCTTGACGAGGTTTTCAAGGGCTGAGATCCGCTCTTCATAATGGTCCGATTCCAGTTCGCGAATGACCCGGATATAGGACTCTGCGATGGAGAGCCTTCTTCTGGAGAGTTCTTTGGAGAACCCCCCGGGATGAGAGGCGATCGTTTTCGAGAATCCCTCGTCGGACTGTTCCAGTTTTCGATTAAGGACTTCGCAGAGTTCCCTGATCTCGGAGGTAAAACTTAAAGCGTCGATTGTTTTCTTTTTCCAAAACCGCTGAATAACATACACGAACCGTATTCGAATTTTGGGATAACTTATTGTTATAAAAACAAAATATAATTGAGAAAATGGAAGCCTGTCAACATTTAGGGCCGGGGTTTGATTTCTCTTGACATCTTCTAAATTTTGCGTTTATTATGACCGTGGCCGATGGAAAATCAAAAATACGTCAGGAGGGGGTGATTTGAATAGAAGAAGAAAGGTGGTCGGACGGCATAGGGTTCTCAACCATATGAAAAATTCGAGAGGAGGGCGGTTATGAAGAAAACATTATGTCTTTTTGGGATTCTCTTATTAATCTTTACGACTTTCGAGCCTGGGTTTTGCTTTTGATAAGGTGAAGTTCGCGGTTATCTCGGACCCCCATATTTCAATTCCGCAGCAGAAGGGGATTACGGACGGTTATAAAGTTGGGCTTAAAAACCCAAATGCTAACGGAAAACACGATTGCCGAGCTCAATAAGATTCCGGATCTGAAATTTGTCCTGTTGGCCGGGGATCTCACACATGATGCGGAGCCGTGGAATATCGACGATTTAAGGAGGATGATGGATGAGCTGAAGGTTCCCTACTATGTCGTTTTGGGCAACCATGACTCTGAGCCTTGTCCCCCACGACAAAAAGGACCAGCCGATGAGCCTCTCGAAGTACACGGTGGCGGGGGCTTTTATTGGCAAATCGGGCGGCATGGCCCCTGGGATGACCTACTATGCCCATGAAGTGGCCAAGGATTTGTTGGTCATCGGCTTGGATACCACAATGGCCCAGACCTTTGTGCCGGAGGCAAATCTCAATGTATATGCAGGCCGTGTGGACAAAGGTCAGCTCAGGTGGCTGGAAACCGTTTTGAAGGCCAACCAGAAAAAGACGATTGTGGTTTTAACTCACCACAGCCTTGTCCCGTGGCATGAAGCCGACATGACGACAGCTTACAATCAGTGGAGATGGTTCTGGATGGAGAATGCGAGACGAGGTCACGGCCCTGGTTAAGAAATATGGGGTTAAGGTGGTCTTCTCCGGCCATCGGCATATCTCGACCCGATCAAAAGAGCTGGATGGAATGACTCACATCGTTCATCCCGTCCTTGTCCACCTACCCCATGAGGTATACGGTTTATGAGATGACCCCCAAAGGGTTTGAAGTGGGAAGTCAAAGATGTTCCTGCGTCGCAGGAGATTTGGGACCTTGCACGAAAGAACTTCCTTGCCAACAAGTGGTGGAGGGGACCCGACCATCCGGAGACCCCGGAGGGAAACAAAAAATATCTGGATTTCTACGAAAGCAACTGGACCATGAAGGGCGAAGTTGTATTCAAATGAGAGATGGATGGAAAGGAGGTAGGATATGAAACGAATTATCATTATGCTCACATTTTTGTTGATGGGGTTTCTCTGTTTCGGGGGGTGGTCGTTTGGACAGGCCCCGATTGAGAATGAATTCTACTTGATCACGCCGGTTTCAAAAGACGTTCACGATCCGGCCTTAAAGGCCTTTGCCGCTTATGTTAAGAAGAAATATAACGTCGATCTGAAGACGAGTGCCATTCCCCAGGGGACACCCGTTGCCTTCGGGCAGATTGTGGAGTGGAGGGGAAAACCGCAGGCTGACGTCTTCTGGGGAGGAGAAGGGACCCTGTTTGATAACCTGGCAAGCCAGGGTCTGCTGGAGCCGATTCAGCTTCCCAAGCAGGTGTGGGATGAGATCCCGGCTACGATTGGAAAACCCATCGGACTTCCCCTGAAAGACGACAAGAAGTTCTGGGTTGGAACGACCCTGGAGCCCTACGGACTTATCTATCAGCCGAAGTTGCTCCAGCGTATGGGAGTCACCATTAAAGACTGGGATGACCTGCTCAACCCCAAACTGAAAGGCCAGATCGCCCAGTGCACGCCTGACCGGTCGAGCTCAAGCCATGCCTCCTATGAAGTCATCCTTGCCATGCACGGATGGGAAAAAGGGTGGGATTGGCTAAAGAAATTGGCAACCAACACAGGCATTTTTGCGGCCCGCTCCCGTGACGTTCCCAACGTGGTGGCAAAGGGAGAATTCGCGGTGGGGTTTGCCGTACCCAGTTACATGGCCTTTGCAGAGGTCCTTGGGGGTTACGACGTCAATTTTGTTTATCCAAAAAACGCCTATGTCACACCGGAGCCCATGGCGGTCCTCAAGGGCGCCCCTCATCCCAAAGCCGGTCACGCCTTCATCGAGTTCCTGCTGACAGAGGAAGGGCAGAAGATCTTTATGGAGAGAGGACTTTTCCCCCTCTTCCCCAAATATAAGGTGCAGGGACCTCCGGGATCGAATGCGGAAAAGGCGGTGCAGTTTACGGGAGGCATGAGATCCTTCTACGATATTCAGGTCGGAAACGTCTACGACGAGAAGGTCGCCGGTCCCAAGAAAAGGATCGAGGAAGTGAACGCCTATTTCCGTAAAGAGATTGCCGAGAAACACAAGGATTTGATAAAAAAATAAAAGTGTCAGTGTCAGTGTGAGTGTCAGTCAAGAGAAGAGAATGCAAATCCTCCTTTTCCTCTCTCTTTTAATGGGGAGGATGGGAGGATTTGAGTATTAATTGTGGCCATGCTCTTTGCGCTTTGAATTAGGAACAGTCCATGAACATAAAACTTGAAGATATCGTCAAGAGATTCGGTTCTTTGGAGGCTGTGAGCCACGTTTCCCTGGACATCAAGGATGGGGAGCTTTTTACTCTCCTTGGACCTTCGGGTTGCGGAAAGACAACGCTGCTTCGCCTCGTCGGAGGGTTTCACAAGCCCGATCATGGAGAGATCTACTTCGGAGACAGGGCTGTGTCCTCTCTCCCCCCCTATGAACGGAATATCGGAATGGTCTTCCAGAACTATGCCCTCTGGCCTCACATGACGATATCTGAGAATGTTGCCTACGGACTCAAGCTCAAGAAGTTTGCGAGATCAGAGATTGCCGGGAAGATATCCCATGCCCTGAAACTGGTCAACCTGACGGGACTTGAAAACCGCTATCCCGGGCAATTATCAGGAGGACAGCAACAACGTGTTGCTCTCGCAAGGGCGTTGGTTCTGAACCCCGACGTCCTCCTTCTCGACGAGCCCCTGAGCAACCTCGACGCAAAGATTCGTATCCAGGTGCGTGCCGAAATCCGGAAACTCCAGAAGGAGCTTGCCATTACGACCATCTATGTGACCCACGATCAGGAAGAGGCCCTAACCCTTTCCGACCGGATTGCGGTGGTCAATCTGGGTAAGTTGCAGCAGATCGGGTCTCCGAGGGATCTCTATGAGAGGCCTGAGAATCCATTTGTGGCCGACTTTATCGGAATCAACAACCTGATCCCCGGAGAGGTTGAGGAGATCCATGCCGCCGATAAATGGATGAAGGCCAAAACCAAGGTCGGGACCCTGTTATGCCTGGGTGGAGGCAGGCTCAAGCAAGGAGACCGATGTATCATCAGCGTCAGGCCGGAGACAGCATCCATCGACAAATCGAATGAAGTTGAGAAGGGATATAATATGATCGCCGGGAATGTCAGCTTTGCATATTACATGGGGAATACCATCCGCTATGATGTGGAAGTCAATAGCGGTCTCCTCTTTAAAGTGGACGTTCAAAACCCCTGGGAACATCAGCTCTACGCCATGGGGGAAAAGGTCTGCATCCATTTCCCACGAGAGACAGCGTTAGGGATTCCGGCTTAGCCCTCTTATCCTCCCCCTCTCCCCTTGGAGACTGTGTCGTAATCGCAATCCGAGGGGAAATCGGGTTCCAAGCTTCAGAATGCGTTTTTTTACGTTATGGGGAATCGTCGCTGATGAAATTGAAGGATCATATGCTTGGCACGCCAGATCCGAACGTTTAAAGGTTACCGTTACAGACCACTCTCTTCAAATTTGAGTCACAGAATAATCGAATCAACCCGTTGCGATAAGTCAGCCACGGTTCTGGCCCCAGGTGAAAGTGGGCGGCTTCCTCGGGTATGCAGCGATTTGGGCCTTCTTTGGTCTTTTCCTGATCTATCCCTTGATCCGTCTCTTCTACGATACCTTCACCACGGAACAGGGAACATTCACCCTGATGAATTTTTACGACTTCTTCACGGACTCCTATTATCTCCAATGTCTCGTCAATTCCCTCCTTCTCGGCGTGGGAACCGTGATCACCACTTCGATTCTTGGCATCACCATTGCTTTCCTTCTCCTGCGCTACGACTTTCCGGGAAGGAACCTCTTTTCCTTTCTGACCATCGTCCCTATGATCATGCCCCCCCTGGTTGGAGTGATGGGCTTTGTCTTCATCCTGGGCCGGGCTGGAACAGTCAATATTCTCTTAATGGATTACCTCGGGTTTACAAAACCCGTCAATTTCATGTATGGCGTCCAAGGTGTCCTGCTCGTCGAGACCCTTCACCTTTTTCCACTCATGACTTTGAGTATCGTCGATGCCATGGGGAAGATTTCGCCCTCCCTCGATGAAGCCGCAGAGAGCGTGGGATCGAGGGGCCTGAGGAAGTTTTGGGACATCACCTTTCCGTTAACGACCCCGGGTTTTGTCTCCGGCGCCCTTCTGGTCTTCATCTGGACCTTTGCCGACTTTGCCACACCTCTGGTGGTGGGCATGGATAACCTGCTTGCCTCCCAGGCCTACCTCAACATTGTTCAGTTTGTTGACCGTAGGCTCTTCAAGATGGGCATCGTCATCTCGGCCATCATGGTCATCCTGGCCATCCTCTTTTTGATCATCGCCAAGAAGTACGTTTCCATCAAGGATTACAGCTCCCTTTCTTATTCGGTGATCGAGCGAAAGAAGATCTCCCGCTGGGGCCAGGCAGGCGTCATCGCTTTTCTTGTGTTGACTCTGATCTTTGCCTTCATTCCTTATCTGGGCATTGCGCTTGACTCCTTTGGCAGAGGCTGGGCCCTCACGCCCATCCCCGTGAAATATACCCTGCAATATTTTGAGCGGGTTGCGATTGAGACCCCTAAATTCATTATTAACAGCCTGCTCTATGCAACCATTTCCGTCGTCATCTGTATCGCTGTCGGCGTTCCCGTGGCCTGGGTCATGGCCAGGACCAAGGTGCCGGGGAGAAACCTTCTCGATTCCCTCACCACACTGATCCTTGCCCTTCCGGGGACCGGAATCGGTATCGCCTACATGAGGGCCTTCAGGGACCCCATGCCTTTTATGACGACGGCTCTCATCGGTATATGGATCGTGATTCCCATCGTTCTCGGAGTCAGGCGGCTTCCCTACACGGTGCGAGGCACGTTTGCTTCGCTCCTGATCGTTCACCGGTCTTTTGAAGAGGCTGCCGAAAGTGTTGGGGCCAGGAAGATGACGACCTTTAAAGACGTGACCCTTCCATTGATCTGGAAGGGAGTCTTGGTGGGATCCCTCTACTCCTTTATTCTTGCCCTCCAGGAGGCCTCAGCAACACTCCTTCTTGTCGTTCCAGGCCATGAAATGATGACCGTAGGGATTTTTAACTTCTACATCGGCGGCTCGGTCAATGAGGCCGCTGCCCTCGGTCTGATCCTGATCATCCTCGGAGCGGTCTGTCTCTTTGCGATTAACAAGCTCGCCGGAAGCAAGATGGGCGGCGTCTTCGGGTAGAAGAAACAACAGGCGCCGATAAAACGATCCCAGCCCCGCAGGTAAAATTGATACGTTCGACGGCGCCAAACCCCGATTTTTAAATCGGGGTAAAAAGCGCCGCTCAGTATCAACCCTGAGCATACCCCGGGCTTCAGACCGGGGAGTCGAATGGGTTGATTTTTACGATGGTATGATGTATTATCATACCGGAGGTAGGTGTTATGCCTACAGTGAAAGTTGCCGTGACTCTTGAGGAGGAGACCCTTGAGCGGCTTGACAAACTCGTCGAGAAACGCGTCTTTGTGAACCGGAGCAGGGCGATCCAGCAGGTCGTCAAAGAGAAACTGGACCGGATGGAACGGGGGCGATTGGCGCGTGAGTGTGAAAAGCTCGACCCGGCGTTTGAAAAGGCCATGGCTGAAGAAGGGATATCTCAGGAGTTGGATCAATGGCCCGAATACTGAGGGGTGAAATTCGGTGGGCTGACTTGAATCCGGTTAGGGGGCGGGAGCAGGCCGGGCTTCGGCCTGTGCTCATTCTTAGCCCGGACGTTTTTAACGAGCGTTCGGGGACTGTGATTGCCATGGCGATTACCAGCCAGCCTCAGCGAGCCGGTTATCCTCTTACTCACGAGTTGAAGTCAATGGGCCTCTCGAAACCCTCATGGGTTAAGATCAGTCAAATTCGGACCCTTTCTATTGAACGAATCGGAAAGCGAATCGGAGTGATCTCTCCCGAAGAGATGGATCAAGTCGTTGATGGACTTTATGAAATCATTGGTAGCTAACCGCAGTTCCAAACCCCCAATCCTTCCTTCCTGAAAGAGTGATTTTCATGTTTTGTTCCTTAATACAAGCGTTCAATGGGTTAGTCATGACTTTTTGTGGTTACTTTTTTCCATGTTACTTTTTCCATTGACATACAACTCCCTTTTTTGTATATTCAACTCATCCCAAAGCGAGTTCTTATCAACATCAACAATCGGGAAGCATCGCGATCGTTTGATCGTCATTAACCATGGGGAGGGCACAATGAAACGCATGTCTCGCATCACCATCGGATTGTTGGCCGTCGCGTTCACCGTTGCCGGTTGCGCTCACCAGCCGTTCAGCACGGGTTGGGTCACGCTGATTGACGGTGAAACTGGCCTTGAAAACTGGAACCGTGTAGGCGGAGCCAACTGGCGGGCGGAGGGTGGAGCCATCGTGGCCGACATGAGTACCACCAAGGGCAGCAGCTTCCTGGTCACAAAGAACTCCTACAAGGATTTCGAGATTCGGGCCGAGTTCTGGGCCGAATCAAATACCAACAGCGGCATCTTCATCCGCTGCACCGACCCCAGCAAGATTACCGCCGCCAATTCCTATGAGGTAAACATCTGGGACACGCGCCCCGACCCCAGTTATGGCACGGGGGCCATCGTCGATGTCGCCAAGGTACCGGTCCCCATCATCTATAAAGCCGGCGGCAAGTGGAACACCTTCGAGATCAAGGCCAGGGGACCGGAATTGACCGTCGTTTTCAACGGGGTCGTCACTGTCAACGTCCGGGACAGCAAGTTCGCCGAAGGGCCGTTTGCGCTTCAGTACGCCGGAGGGCCCATCAAGTGGCGCAAGGTGCAGGTCAGGCCTCTGTAAGTACCTGCGTGATGCGTGTTGGCTAATGACTGATTCGTGATTCGAGCGGCATCTCCCTGCCCGCTGTGCGGGATCACCCTTCTTCTTCCAATCGCCCAACCGCTGCGGTAATAATCTGCCGCAAAATGTAAGGCGCAAGGGTTTAACGCAAGGGCAGCCCCTTGAGGGATAAAGTTTTCCGTGGTGTGGAAAAATGCAATCAGTGTAAAGGTAAACTGGATTTGGATTAGTATTTTATCGTAAAAACAAAAACCGCCTCAATTCTAACTGCATAACCATCGCATGAACTCCAGAGTCAGAAAAGGCTCTGGTTTTTTTGTTTCCAGATTTTCACCCGTAATCATCAACTCCAAGGTCAACCTGCTATTGCATATAAGTAGGTGTTAGCGTTAATCAAGATCTCGTCAGGAGGATCCGAGTCTTTCTTTTCGAAAGACCATAGACCTGTCCTCACATCAGTCTATTTTGGTGAAACGACCCCGAAGAAGGGATGGGGACCGCTGTATTGACCCGATCTTTCCTCAATGACGCTGATATGGGTCAGCAGTGTCTTCTCGCCCCAGAGTTTTGTCCAGAGGTGGAGCATGATCGACGGCGGTTCCATGATAAACGTGGAGGGGGCTTCTTCCCTGAGGTCGAGGCAGAGTTGCATCCCGATGGCAGGACAGGTTGATGCAATCGTTCCTCCGAAACGACGAAAGATCGGACGGTGCAGGTGTCCGCACAGAATCCGCTCCACCTGGGGATGTTTTGAAATGAGGGCTTGAAACTCTTTCCATCCACGGAACACTTCCTTGTCCATGTGCCCGATGGCTGAAGCAAAAGGCGGGTGATGCATGAAGATGAGCGTTGGAATTTCGGGCCTTGCCGCCAGGCTCCTCGTCAGCCATGCCCTCCTTTTGGGGCCAAACCCTCCTCCATGTTCACCCGGGGTGACGGTATCGAGGCCGATCAGGCGAAGAGGAAAGTTCTCAAGAGTGAAGCAGATATAATTTTCTCCCCTTTCTTCGATGCAGCGATGCAGGTAGTCGTGCTCCGGGAAGGCCTTCCTCAGACTCTCCTTGTGATCATGGTTTCCGGGGACGATGACAAAGGGAGGCCGAAGGCCGGACAAAATCCGGCTCAGACAGATGTAGGATTCTGAGGCCCCTTCGTCGACCAGATCTCCTGTCACGAGGACGAGGTCCGGTATCGGGTTGAGGCGATTGATGTGCTCAACAGCCCTTTTCAACGGTGTTGCCGTATCGGCCACGTCATAGGCCAGCGTCCCTTCAGGCTTGAGATGGAAATCGGAGATCTGAGCAATCAGCATCCTACACCTTTAATGTGAGCAGAGCCGTGGGGTCGATTCTGATTTCGACCTCCTGCCCCTTCTTGAAGGATTGGTTGCCTTTGGCCTCGATGGTGAGATATTCGTTGCCCGTCCAATCGATGAAGAAGCCGCGTGTGGTCACCCATAAAAAAGGAGGCAGCTACCGTCGCTCTGAAGTGCCCCTGTCCTCGTTTCAACCACCTCTGCATGTTCGGGCCTGAAGAAGATCTCGACCTCCTCTTGTTCTCGGCCATGAACATGGGGAGCGTCTGTTGAGGGGGATCTTTCCTGCAGGGAATACGAGATGACCTTCCTGTACCCGGCATTCGATACGATTGATCGTGCCGATAAAATCGGCCACGAATCGGTTTTTGGGTTTGAAGTAAATCTCACGGGGAGTTCCGATCTGTGCAACCTTTGCAATCTCCATGACCACGATGCGATCGCCCAGGGCCATGGCCTCCGCCTGATCGTGGGTCACATAGATCGGCAGTGATTCCAAGGGAGCGTAAGAGGGAATCGATCTCCACCCGCAGGGCGTCACGGAGTTTGGCATCCAGGGCAGTCAAGGGCTCATCCATCAGGAGAACGCGGGGCCGAACTGCAATGGCCCTTGCAAGGGCGACCCTCTGTTTCTGCCCGCCCGAAAGCTGGTCGATCCGCCGGTTCCTCAGGTCTCTGATCTTCATCATGTCGAACATCTCGTTGATCCGCTTCTCCCGATCTCCTCCACTGATCCCGTGCACCTTCAATCCATAAGCGATGTTATCCCCCACACTCATATTCGGGAAAAGGGCATAGCTTTGAAAGACCATGCCCACGTTTCTCTTCTCGATGGGCACATCGGTCACATCCTCCTCGCCGAAAAAAACCTTACCCTGGGGATCGGGCGACTCGAGGCCGGCAATGATTCGAAGCATCGTCGTTTTGCCGCATCCCGAGGGCCCCAGGATGACGACGGTTTCTCCTGCGTCCACCGTCAGGTTAAAGGGTGTCAGGGCTTGAGTTCCGTCGGCAAAGGTCTTGGAACAGTTCTCCAGACGGAGGGACGTCCCGGAGATAGGACGTTTTTCTTCTTTCGACTTTTCGGGTGCAGGTGAAGCGATCATTTTCTTATCCGATTCCAGTGATTGATTTTGAAGGGGTCCGTTCTTCTCCGGAATGACCTTCTTGGAGCGTGGTTTAGCGACCCATTGCATTGCGACCAGTAGAGGAATAATCATGAGAAAGAAGACGATCGTATAGGCTGACCCGATCTCGAGACGCATGGAGGCATAGCTGTCTGCGAGACCCACAGGCAGGGTCTTGGTCTGGGGCGTGTGGAGCATCCAGGTCAGGTTGAATTCGCCGATCGAAAGGGTAAAGACCATCAGCGAACCTGCAAGGATGCCGGGCATGGAATTGGGTATGGCGATATGGAAAAACCGGTTCCAGAAACCTGCGCCGAGACTGGCTGCGCCCTCCTCGAACTGGTTCAGGTTGATCGAGCTCATGACAGCGATGACAGACCTCACCATGAAGGGAAGGGTAAAAATGACATGGCCCACTAAGATGAAGAGCCAGCTCCTTCTGAAATCGGTGAAGCCTCCGTAGCTGATGATCAGGGCAAGGGCAGTGGCGAGACCCGGTACAGCCAGCGGCGTGACGAGAAGCTCCTCGAAGACACGGGTGAAACGATTCTGCCTCTTCACCATGGTATAGGCTGCGGGGACTCCCAGGACCAGCGTGCAGCCCAGGCAGACAAGGCCGATCATGATGGACCGGAAAATAGTATCCCGATAGAGTTCCCAGACCTTTACGAACCACTGGAGCGTGAGGCCGCTCTTTAGCCCAACGATGTAATTGGTGGTGAGACCCGCCGTGACCGATTGGACGACCGGAACGATCAGAAAGGCGCAGACAAGAAGCGTCAGAGATGAGCTGAATATAAAAGAGTTTCGATTTCTTCTTCATACATTCTTGAACCGGACACGTGCACGCGGCAAAACGGTCACGGTGTTTCAGCATTACCCTGCTGCAGCGACGGTGGTTCCGGAGATGGCACGGGCCACGGAGAGAGCAATCCAGGTGATCAGGCCAAGCACGATCGACAGGGTCGCTGCGATTGAAATATTGGCCAACAGCGTGAATTCAGTGTAGATGACAATGGGCAAAACGTCGATATCCGTCGCGAGGGTAAAGGCTGTGCCGAAGGCCCCCATGGAGGTGGCGAAGCAAATGGCTCCGGAAGAGATCAGCCCCGGAACGAGGGCGGGGATCAGGACGTCTTTGATCACCAGCAAAGGCGAAGCCCCCAGGGACCGGGCTGCCTCCTCCAGGCTGGGATCGATCTTTTCCGCTGCAGCCATGATGGTGATGATCACCCGTGGAATGGAGAAATAGAGGTATCCCAGGAAAAGGCCGATGATGGAATAGGCAAGGACGACCTTCTGGCCCACCATCCATTTCGTAATGTCGCCGACCAATCCCTGCCGGCCCACCAGAAGAATGATCATGAACCCGACGACAACTCCCGGGAAGGCTAAAGGAAACGTCAGCATGGAGACGATGAAGCTTTTCCCCCGGAAATGATTGCGGGTGAGAAAAACCCCGGAAAACCCTGAGATGATGAGGGTCACCAGAGTGACTGCGAGCGACAGGACGATCGTATTCAGCAGGGTGGTAAAGTAGCGGGGGTGGGTCAGGGACAAGAGATAAATTTTGAATCCCGAAGGACCGGCTGCCGAGGCGATTGCCAATCGGGCAAGGGGGATGAGAAAAAAGGCTGCAAACACAGCCAGGGCAGGGACAATCATGAAAAGAAGGTATGGATTAATGCGTCGATGCACGATTCGACCAGAGGAATTCGGAAATGGATTTCTTCCGGTATCCCCGTCCTTGTTGAAGAGGACACCGGAAGAAAAGAGCTATCGTACTTCGTTTTGATACCGGTCGTTGAAGGCCTTCTGGATGTCGGCCATTCTTTTGTAATCCACGAATTTGGCCCGTGCATACTCGGAAGCCGGCAGGAATTTGGATGCAGCTTCCGGAGACATGGCGCTTGGACGTACGGGTCGAAGGAAGGCATTTGCCCAGATTGCCTGGCCCTTGTCCGAAAGGGTGAAATCGAGGATCTTCTTCGCATTATCAGGGTGGGGTGAATTCTTCACCAAACACATGACGTAAGGAGCCATGATGGTACCTTCTGTCGGGATGACGAACTCGACATTAGCCTTGTCCTTATATTTTCCGCGGTACGCATTGAAATCATAGTCAAGGAGAATAGGGATCTCGCCCGATATGACTCTGGCATAGGAGGTCTGCTTCGGGACAATGGGTTTGTTATCCTTCAACTTTTTGAAGTATTCGATGGCTGGAGTCAAGTTGTCGAGCGTGCCCCCCAAGGCGATATTGATGCCTATGGCCGCAGTATAGCCGACGGCGGCAGAAGTAGGATCCAGGTAACCAACCATACCCTTATAGGCTGGTTTGAGCAAATCTGCCCAGGATTTGGGCACCGGCGCTCCTCCAAGGGCATCCTTATTGACAAACAAACCAACCGTACCGGAATGGATGGTGAACCAGGAGCCATCAGCATCTTTCAGCCCCGCAGGAATTTCATTCCATTTGGCAGGTTTGAATGGAGCGACAACGCCGGCCTCCTTAGCCAGGATGCCAAAGGTGACCCCGAAATAGGCCACATCGGCCACGGGATTGTTTTTCTCGGCGATGAGCTGGGAGAGGGTCTGCCCGGAGTTTTTGTTATCGTGGGGAACGTCGATCCCCAGGGTTTCTTTGATTGCTTTAAGCTCGGCAGCCCAATCTGCCCACTCCGGCGGACAGTTGTAACAGGTGGCAGTCTCCGCGCCGAAACTGATGCCGCTCAAACCAAGCAGCAAAGAGAGTGCAAGCAAGAATGAAACAAAGCTGAACCTTTTCATAGGGGACCTCCTTTAAGGGTAGAAGTTTCGTGTGTTTTGCGCCTAATCTAACACATAAAAAGTTTGATTTCAAAAGCATTTTATCCTATAAGAAGGGCAGAAGGGCATTCCCGGAGGGAGACGAAATAGTAATGTTCGGTTTTCCTGATCTTGTCTTATGGCAGAAGGTGTCTTCGTGTGAAAAGGAGGTGACGTGATGAATCGATTGAAGAAGTATGTTCTATCTTTGTTTGCCATCGGGTTCGTGCTTGTTGTCTTTTCTTCCCTTTCTCTTGCAGCCCAGGCGAAGAACATCATTCTGATGATTGGTGACGGCATGGGTCCTGCCCATGTCGGCGTCGCATGGCTTTATGCCACCCGGGAATTGGGGAAGGATCTTGTCATGACCGAAGTGATGAACAACGGTCAGACGGCCTACATGGTCAATGATACTGCAGACAGCACGGTGACCGAATCGGCTGCGGCGGCCGTCCAGATGGCAACCGGCGTGAAAGTGCTTGCGAAATCGATTGGGGTCGGACCGGATGGTAGGATCTTAAAAACCATTCTTGAGATGGCCAAGGAAAAAGGGAAAAGCGACGGGGTTGGTGACGACCTCGGGAATCACGGACGCCACTCCGGCTGGTTTTGTCGCTCACGTTGCAAAACGCTCAGAAGAAGAAAAGATTGCAGAGCAACTGGTCAAGTCAGACGTGAACATCCTTTTTGGAGGACGGAAGGTTTTCTTCCTTCCGGAGGCAGAAAAAGGGAAAAGAAAGGATGGGCGGAACCTTGTGACCGAGGCCAGGGAGAATGGGTATCTCGTCGTTGAGACAGGCGACGGGATGAAGAAGGCTGATGGAAAGAAGATCCTTGGCCTCTATAATCAGGGAAATATGCTCTACGAGATTGACCGTAAAGACAGCGATGAACCGAGCCTTGCCGAAATGACGGCAAAAGCCCTTGATCTTCTCAGTAAGAATGAGAACGGGTTCTTTCTGATGGTGGAGGCGGGAAGAATCGATCATGCGGCACATCATCATGATATTGCTGCGGTCATCTCCGACCTTCTCGCCTTTGATGACGCCGTGAAAGTGGCTTACGATTTTCAGAAGAGCAACGCGGATACCCTTCTGGTGATCACTGCAGATCATGAAACAGGTGGGATGATGGTTCTTCCCTACGCCCAGACCGGGGAGGAGTACGAGGGAATCAATTTGAAAGCCATTTCCAAAATTAAAGCCTCTTATGAAAAGAGAAACAAGGAATTGGGAAAAGACCCTTCTCCGGAAAAGATCAAGGAAGTGATGAAATCGTATTATGGAATCGAGTTGAAAGACGAGGAGGTCAGGACCATCAAAGAGAATGCCTTGAAGAAATTAGATCCCCGACATTTTCATTACGACTGGGATGGTTCGATCGGTTTTGTCTTAAGGCTTTACCACAGGATTGGATGGGCCACCGACTCCCACTCTGCCACCCCTCTTTTCCTGTGGGGGATCGGCCCGGGTTCCGAGAAAATTAAGGGATGGAAGCATAACACGGAACTGTTCACCATCATGAAAGAGGCCTATGGTTTTTAGAAAAGGATGGGGAATGAATGTTTAAAGGATTCATTTTTGATTTAGATGGAACCGTTTATCTGAGTGATCGGCTCATTCCAGGAGCGGACCGGGTGATCCGGCTTCTACGGGAAAGCGGGAAAAAGGTTGTCTTTCTTTCGAATAAACCTCTCCAAACCAAGGAAGACTATGCTTCGAAACTGACCCATCTTGGCGTCCCGACGCAGCCGGGCGAGGTCGTCAATTCCACTCTGGTCATGATCAATTATCTCCGAAGGAATGCACCGGGGGCAAAGATTTTTGTTGTGGGGGAACCCCCTTTTGTAGAAGAAGTGAGGAGGGCGGGATTTATCATAACCGAAGAGCCAAAAGAGATCGATTATGTGGTCGTGGCCTTTGACCGGACCTTCGATTACCGAAAGCTTAATATTTCCTTCCAGGCCATCAGATTGGGGGCCCATTTCGTGGCCACCAATCCTGACCGGACCTGCCCTGTCGAGGGAGGCGAGATCCCGGACTGTGCGGGAATGATTGCTGCCATTGAAGCCGTGACCCAAAAAAAAGTGGAGGTGATTGTCGGGAAACCTTCCGCGCTGATTATCCAGACTGCTTTGGAGGTGATGGGACTTCAGCCGGAAGACTGCATCCTCATCGGTGATCGTCTGGAGACGGACATCAAGATGGGAAAGAATTCAGGGATAACCACAGGCCTTGTTCTGACGGGTGTCACCGATGAGAAGACCCTCAAAGAATCCTCGATCCAGCCCGACTTTGTTTTCCAAAGCATCGCCGACGTCGAAAATTTATTGATGGGGGGATAGGGTGACGCGGAGATGGGGAGATGAATACCAGACCCGGAAGAGTATGTACGAGATGTCTTTCCTTATCCTTCTCCCTTTTTTGAGATCTCATCCCAAACGAAATGATCGAGATAAAGCTCAATACAGAGATAAGACCGTGAGCAAAAACACTAAAAATATAACCAAGCCAACTATTCAACCACCAAGTTCCGATTATTTCAAAAATGAGAGACAAGCCAACCATGTTCTTCTTCGATGCCTTTTCTTGATCCCCAAAGAGATATACGCAAGAAATCCTACACAAGCAGCAATTGTAACTACGGTTTTGACAATAATATTGTCGATGACGTTATCAATGACGGATAATTTTATTGCACCGATAATGTAAAGACTAATAAGTACACACAGGACTGCAGTCGATAACCCAACAAGAACATTAAGGTGTTTATTTCTCATACTTCTTGCCTTCGGTTTTAACGATTTCCTTGTTTATTGCATAGACTCTGCCCTCTAGCCCGTCACGCCGATTACTCTCTATGAGTTTAACCCATCTCTTGATGAACCATGCCAATCGAGGAAGGAAGGTTTGTCTGGCTTAATAGGGTTTCCTTCCTTCTTCAGCAATTATCCTGGGGCACTGGGTCTCCCCATCTCAACTCCCAATTGGTCTTCCCATTTCCCTATCTCCCCATCGATTATCTCAGGGTCACCCTATCAACGAATCTCTCAGGAGCTGGACGGGGTGCAGCACCTTCAGTCCGGTCAGGTGGCGAATCTGCATCCGGCAGCCCTCGCAATCGGACAGCACGATTTCGGGCTTCAAGCGATGGATGGCTTCTGCCAGATCCTTCCCGATCTCCTCGGAGATATCGTATTTCTCCTTTTTAAAACCGAACGTTCCGCCCATACCACAGCAATTGGCCTCGATGTTCTCAACGACCAGGCCGGGAATAAGGCGGAGGATCTCAAGGGCCGGAAATCCGATATTGAGAGAACGGAGATGGCAGGGGGCAAAATAGGCCGCTTTGATGGGAAGGGATTTGAAATGGGCGATGAGGCCCCCTGATTCTTTCAAATCTCTTAGAAACTCAAAAAGGTCGAAGAGATGGGAGGCCACCTCTTCTGATCCGGGAATGTTTAAGAGATGGCTATATTCATGCCTGATCATGTGGCCGCAACTGGTGGAGGAAAAGAGGATATCGAGGCCTGAGCGGACGGCTTCCAGCAGAGGAGGGACGTTTTGAAGTCCCATCTCACGCGCTCCCTTGAAATCCCCGATCCCGAGCATCGGAATGCCGCAGCACCCTTGAGGAGGAAGGGTAACCTCAAGACCGTTTGCTTCAAGAAGCTGGACCGTGGCTTTTCCCACGTCGACCTCGTTGGTATTCGTGAAACAGCCATAAAAGTAGGCGATTTTCTTCTGACCTTGAAACCGGTGCTCCCTGAACCACTGCCTGAACGTGGGGGATTCGTAACCCGGGAGTTCTCTCCTTCGATCGATTTTCAAAACGATATCCATCAGCCATCTGACAGCCTTATTGTTCAGGAAAAAGTTGACGATCCCGGAGAAAGATGATGCGAAGGAACCTAAAAGGTGGGTATGGGTCAGGAGCCAGTCCCTGAAAGGCCTCCCTTTTTCATCCAGATATTTTGCTTTGGCAATGAGGTTCAGTTCAGAGATGTTGACCCCTGCGGCGCAGACCATGTCGCAGAGCTGGCAACCGATACAGAGATCGATCCACTCATCGGTCGAGGGTTCGCCCGGTTTTCGAAACCGCTCGGCCCCTGGACCGGCCTGTTTCGGCCCCGGGAAGAGGGGGGTGACCCTGGAGACCGGACAGATGGCCATACAGGTGGCGCACCGGATACACGCATCAGAATGATTCTTGGGCCAGAGGTCTCTATTCATAGATAGTTGATTTCACCGCAGAGACAACAAAAACTGCATAACTGGAATATTGGAATACTGAAATATTGAAGAAAACATAAAGGAACAAATTGTTTTGTACCCATCACTCCATCATTCCATTACTCCATTACTCCATTGTTCAAAAGGCTTTCTGGGCTGCCATATACCCCGTGCTGATCTCAATTCCTTCTCTCGATTTTTCGTCGATGCAGTGATGGTGGGCCAAAAGGGTGCCCGCCACCCGGACATTCTCTAAGAGGACCTCGCCTTTCTCATTCACGGGTCGAAAGGATGAATCGACGAGAACGCCTGCCTGATGGATGGGATGGGACGGATCGCTGAAAAATGTCTTCTGAAACCAATCCTGACGGGAAGCGGGCTGGACAACGGGAAGTCCGAAAAGAGCTTCAGAGATCTTTTCACGATCAGCCGTTAACCCCCCTCCCATGAAGCGTCCCGTGGCTAGGATAAGATGGTCTGCAGAATAAGATTTCACCACCGGCGGGTGGAGAATCTCAATTCCCTCACACCTGTTCCCCTTGAGAACGGCTTTTGAAACCGAATGACCCAAAAGAAAGGTGACTCCTTTCTGAATCAGCCTCTGCTTAAAGCGATTGAAGACTCTCATCCCCGGGATGGAGGGTGGAAGAACGGGAATCTCGAAAATAGAGGCGCCGGTCTTTTTCTCCAGATCTCTCTTGACACCCATGGGGTCGTTCATTCCCAAAACGGCCGGGAAGCCAACGAGAGCTCTCATCCTTGATCTGTTTCTTTGATTTCAGAAGCGATCCGTTCTCTAAAGACAGGTTGTTCCATCCATCTTGCAAGAGCCGTCGCAGTCGTTTCCTGCTGGAGAGTTTCGGAAAGAGAGAGTGTGATCGCACGACATTTAAACGAATCCGCCAATCGGTGAGCATAAAAATCCTTGTATCCTTTGAATCCGATAACGAGAGCCTTCTTCTCTTTGAGAGCGATCCCTTTCATCATGGTGGATGGGATCAGGTAAGTCGGTCGAAGCGTTCCCGCGCCTGTGGGAAGCAAGGCTGTTGGTCTCATTTCTGGACTGGAAGGCATAGGGAGGCGGGAAGAAAGAATTGAAGGAAGAGAGCGCCTCCCATATCTTTTCTAACCCCACCTTTCCGTAAGGGTGCTCAGGATGCTCTTCGATCCATTGGGAGAGCCCATCCTTCATCTTGACTGTTTCCGGAAGGATTCCAAGAACATCAATCGTATTGGAGAGGATGGAAAGAGCGCCCAAGCCCTTTCCGACGATCAGGACCTTTTTCCCCATCTCAGCGGCGGTCTTTGCTGCCATCAGACCGGACAGCCCCATTCCAATAACAATCAGATCAAAGTGCATACATACCTGGAGGGTTCAAGGATTCAAGGGTTCGAGGGTTCCAGGAAACTTCACTCTGGACCCTTGCCCCCTGGACCCCTTGAATCCTTATAAGTTAAAGATCCCCTTATAGATCGATTCGAGCAGTTCTTCTTCTTTGAGGGCTGTTCCCCAGAGAACGGGGCGAATGCCTCTCCATCGCTCCTCAAGGAAACCTCTCAGCGTTTCATTGGAGTCACCTTCTGCCATCCCTAAATCATGCAACAACCCGAGGAGGCGATAGATGCAGAACCCTCCCTGGCAGGTCCCTTTTGCAAGGCGGGTTCGATGAAGGATATCCTGGAGGCCTTTGACCTTCTCTTCTTTCAAGAACCGTTCTACCTCGTCTCTTTGAATGAGCTCACAGTCGCAGAGGATTTCTCCCTTTTCAGGAGAGATGAGATGTCCCATCTTTTTGAGTCGCTCTGGAAGGCTCGGGTACTTTCCTGCACCGGGGAGGGGCTTCAGATGGGTTGAGCAGGAAGCTGTAATTCCCATTTTTTGACAGAGGAGGTCAGAGGCCTTCTCTGCCATCAAGCGATAGGTAACGAATTTCCCTCCCGTAATGGTGATTAAATTTTCCACGCCATCCCTTTTCCCGTGATCAATCAAAGCGAACCCTCGACTGATGCTTCGGTCATCGTCCTTGTTCTTCAGATTGGAAGAGGGGCCGGATCCCTGCGTAGGCCCGGATCAACCGGGTTTCTTTGATTTTTGGGATCATTCTCGACGTTTCCAGAATCAGGAGATCGACTTCTTCCGGGGTGACCTCAAAATGTTCAACGTCCTCCGAACGCACCGAGGTCGTTCCAAGGATGGAGACAGTCTCGTTCGGGACGATGATATCTCCATCCGAAGAAGGGCGGCAGCGATTGATGACCCGATGACTCATCCTTTGATTGGTGATGAGCAGAGAACCTTTGGAGAGGGCCATGCCGATACGAAGTCCTGCCAATCTTAGAAATTGATTTGCCCAGGCGCCGGTGGCGTTGATGAGATAAGAGGCTTCGATCGAATATTCTTCACCGTGTAGGAGGTCTTTTGCCCTGACCCCCTTGACCCTGCCTTCCTCCATGTCAAGAGAGGTGATTCCCGTGTGAAGGAGGAACTTGGCTCCATTCTTCTCGGCGTCTCTGGCGTTCTCCAGGACGAGAGTGAAGGGATCGATGGCGCCATCCGGGACTTTCACCGCACTCAGAATATCCGGATGGAGTCCGGGTTCCAATGCAAGGGCGTCGTCACGGGTTAAGAGAGTGGCCGGGATTCCAGCCTTTTCACAGGCCTTGAGAAAACGATCCCTGAATTCGAGGCCGTCCTCGGGGAGAGAAACAAACAATCCATCCGTCGTCTCAATGCAGTGGGGTGCGATCTTTCTGTGGATCCTGTTTTCTGCGATACATTCCCGTGCCGCCTCCGGGTCGGAGACGGCATATCGGCCGCCACTGTGAAACAACCCATGATTCCGTCCGGAGGCGCCGGAGAGAAAGTCTCCTTTCTCAACGAGAAGGGAAGGGATTCCTCTCAACGACAGGTCCCGCGAGATGCCGACCCCTGTTGCCCCTCCACCAATGATCAATACCTCCGTTTGAATCTTCATCTCGAAGCCTCAAGAACACCGAATTGCACCTTAAATAACCGCACGAATATCGAATCACCCGGCATCCATAACCAAATAATAACCAATCTCCCGGCAATAACCAATATCGGAACTCGGAGGAATAGATTCATTCCTCAATGAGGAAGTGTCATTCGTTTCCTGTTAAACATTTCGATTGCGGATGGGGGGCTTAATTTATTCAGTTGACTTTTTTGAGCGATGGAATAGAATGGGGACAATCATAAGGGGAATTCCGTGGTTGGAAAGGAGAGAGCCATGGTAGAGTTGCTTAAGAGCAGGCCCCATCTCTTTGATTCCATTCAAGTCGCCTTTTTCCTAACCGATACCCACTCCACCATTCTTTTCGCCAATCAGTCGGCAGAGGAACTCTTCGGCTACAGCCGAAGAGGGGTCGAAGGCAAGAAAATTCGGATGCTCTTTTTGCATGACGACTGGCTCTACCTTCTTCCCAACATTATTTACCTGACCCTCTATCAGGACGGCTTTAAGGGAGAGCTTCTGCTCAGACAGAGAGACGGGAACAAGATTTTCGTTCACCTTGTTACCACCTGTTTCAAGGAGAGAGAGGAGACCTTCATCACCTTCTCCTTCCAGGAGATCCAACGCCTGAAAAGCCTTGAGAGGAAAAGGCTCGAAGAAGAACATTGGACGAGGCTTGGACACATGGTGGAAGAGATTGCCCATCAGGTGCGAAATCCGATCGTTTCCATAGGCGGATATGCAAATCGTCTTTTAAAGACAGTTCCAGCCCTTCGAGAAGGCCAGCCCTATCTGACCAAGCTTCTCCAGGAAACGAATCGGCTGGAAAGAATGATTCAGCAATTGGAGGCTTATATCCGGATTCCAAACCCCTCTTTTCAGCAGGAAAGGGTTGAGGAGATAGCGGAGGAAGCCCTTCGCCTCTCTCGAAAGAGCCTGACGGTGAAAGGGATCTCGGTGAATCTGGAGGCGGGGGGGATCAAGGGCGAGGGAGTTTTGTTCATCGACAAAGCAGGGGTGATCAAGGCCCTGCTGAATCTTCTGGAAAACAGCGTTGAGGCCTTTGAAGGGATTCCCAAAAGGAAAAAGGGGTTTTTCATCTACGTCACCCTCTTCGAAGGAGATGAATTCATTGGGGTCTCTATTTCTGACAATGGCCATGGGATTCAAAAGAAGAACCTTCGTCTCATTTTCGAGCCATTCTTTACGACTCGCCCCGACCGGGTTGGACTGGGGCTGCCTTTGGTGAAAAGAGTGATCGAAACCCATGGGGGGAATATCCAGGTCGAAAGCCGGTTTGGAAAAGGGACTACCGTCACTCTCTACTTTCCCAGAGACCGTCGCCGCAGGGTTCGCCGGGAATTCATTTCTCCCATTGCTTCATCTCTTTTCCGTCAGGGTCGAGTCGGCAAACTCAAGGCCCGCTGCGATTGAGAATCATTCCGTTTAAGGACCGTTCCGCCTGAGGTGAGTTCTTTGTCCTCACCTTCTGCCTCAAGTCTCCCGAGAGGGATACTCCCCAAGTCCGGTGAAACCGGACGCTCCATGGCCTCTGGTCTTTCGAAGGGTTGACATCCCGACCCCACAGGTTAAAATACTTTTAAGATTGAGGAGTGACAGCGCTTTCCGGAAGGAAGGTTATGGAAGAACAATGGTTGGAAGTCAAGGTGATGGGGATTGTAGTGGATCCAAAGGCATCGAATCCCGTCGTCGTTCTGGCTGACCTGAGCGGACAAAAAGCCTTGCCTATCTGGATTGGCGTCTTCGAGGCGGAGGCTATTTCAAGAGGTCTTCAAGATGTCGTGACTCTCCGGCCGATGACCCATGATCTCATGAAGCAGATTCTGGATACCTTTCAGGTCAATCTGAATAGGGTCGTCATTAATGAACTCAGAGGGAATACCTTTTATGCCAAGCTTCACCTGAAGGTTGATGGAAATGAAATGATTGTGGACAGTCGCCCAAGTGATGCCATCGCGCTGGCAGTAAGGGTGAGGGCTCCGATCTTTGTGGCTGCGTCCGTCATCGAAGCCTCGAAGGAACTGGGCATTTTCGCCGCCAATCTCATCGAAGAAAACGATGAGCTGAAATCGATCATTGAGAACCTGAAACCCGAAGACTTTGGTAAGTTTAGAATGTAAGATGTGAATTGATCTTAATCGATGGGATTCCTGCCCGCCTCTTTATTGAATTCAGCCCAGCATCGCTGCCGCATGAGAACGCGAGGGCAACCCCTCGCAACCCCATTTTGGTCTTGACAGGCGAAAAGAGATATGAAAGACTAATTAAAACTTGATCTTTTGGGGTCTTCTCCAGTGGAGCTCTCTTTCATTTTCTACATCGTTTTTTCTTTTGTACTCATTGCCCTCATCATCTTTACCCTGTTCTTTATCAACCAGCTCAAGGAAATCCGCGGCCGCTTTAAATGGCAGCACTCCATTATCTACCTCCTGGGAAGCGTCTTTATTCTGGTGGCCCTTTCACTGGCGTATTTCATTTACCTTCATTTTTCAATCGTATTGGCGATCGCAGTCTTTATCGTTTTGAACGGAACCGCCATCTTTCTCCTTCGCCGCGCAAGCTCCATCCTCCGGGGAGACGATTGAGATTCATGTTCCATACGCGGAGGGTGTCCACGCCTGCGTGCCCTGCCTTCGCCAAGGCTCCCGCCTGCGCGAAGGCCTGTTTTTCAGCGCAGGGACAAAGGCGTGCTCAGGGTCAATCCTGAGCCCCTCGGCCTGAGCGTTCGACTGAGCCCACGCCGAAGCCTCGGGTCGAAGGCAAGCTCCGGCCTTCAGGCCGGAGAGTCGAAGGATTGACCCATCGGATGGGATCGTCTTCGTCTATCACAGAGTACTGTTGGAGGATGGGACATGGAAAAGAGAAGAGTGAAAGTCAAAGAAAGAGTAAAGACCCTGGAAGGCGTTCAGGTGGGAATCAAGGCTCCCAGAGGATCGACAATTACCTGCAAAAGTTGGCAGACGGAGGCGGCCTTAAGAATGTTGATGAACAACCTCGATCCCGAGGTTGCAGAGAAGCCGGCAGAATTGATTGTTTACGGGGGAGCAGGGAAAGGCGGCTCGAAACTGGGAAGCCTATCATCTAATCGTGAAATGCCTGAAGAACCTCGAAAACGATGAGACCCTCCTGGTTCAATCCGGCAAACCGGTGGGATCTTCAAAACCCACGAGGATGCCCCCCGGGTGCTGATCTCAAATGCGATGCTCGTCCCCCATTGGGCGAACTGGGAAAAATTCAGGGAGCTCGAAGAATTGGGCCTCACCATGTATGGCCAGATGACTGCAGGGAGCTGGATCTATATTGGAACCCAGGGGATCCTTCAGGGGACCTTTGAGACCTTTGCTGCTGCCGGGAAGAAACATTTCGGAGGATCCCTGAAGGGGCGGCTCGTCCTGTCAGCGGGTCTCGGAGGAATGGGAGGGGCTCAGCCCCTTGCCGTCACCATGAATGAAGGAGTCTTCTTGGGTGTGGAGGTGGATCCCTCCCGGATCAAACGGAGACTCGAGACAGGGTATCATCGATGTCATGGCTGACCGTCTCGAAGATGCCCTCATTCTGGCCCTCGGCGCAAAGGAGAAAGGGATCGCGAAATCGATTGGTCTTCTTGGGAATGCGGCAGAGATCCATCCCGAGCTGATCCGAAGAGGGATTGTTCCTGATCTGGTCACCGATCAAACCTCGGCCCATGATCCCCTGAACGGGTATTTCCCTGCTGGGCTCACCTTCGAGGAGGCTCTCGAACTGAGGCGGAAGGACCCGGATGACTATATCCGCCGATCCATGGAATCGATGGCCATTCATGTCCGGGCCATGCTGGAGTTCCAGAAGAAAGGGTCCATTGTCTTTGATTACGGCAACAACCTTCGCGCCCAGGCCTACGAGGCAGGTGTTCAGGACGCCTTTCAATTATCCGGGATTCGTTCCTGCCTATATCCGGCCCCTCTTTTGTGAGGGGAAGGGGCCGTTCCGCTGGGCTGCCCTCTCGGGTGATCCCGGAGATATCTACAAAACCGACGAAGCCATTCTCAAGGAATTTCCTGATGACGAATCTCTTGCGCGATGGATCCGTCTGGCCAGAGAGAAGGTCAAGTTTCAGGGACTGCCGGCAAGGATCTGCTGGCTGGGATATGGCCAGAGGGCAAGGGCAGGGAAGTTGTTCAACGACATGGTTGCCAGGAAAAAGCTGAAGGCGCCCATCGTCATCGGAAGAGACCATCTGGACAGCGGGTCTGTGGCTTCCCCTTATCGTGAAACAGAAGGCGATGAAGGACGGAAGCGACGCCATTGCAGATTGGCCGATCCTCAACGCCCTTCTCAATACCGCGGCAGGAGCGACCTGGGTTTCGGTCCACCATGGCGGAGGGGTTGGAATCGGTTATTCCATCCATGCAGGCATGGTCGTTGTGGCGGACGGGACGAAGAAGGCGGAGAAAAGGCTTCTCAGGGTATTGACGACTGATCCCGGAACCGGTGTGATGCGCCACACGGAT
Organism: uncultured delta proteobacterium; assembly: GCA_963828805.1. Taxonomy (GTDB): domain Bacteria; phylum Desulfobacterota; class BSN033; order BSN033; family UBA1163; genus CAWHGS01. Next base: position 24,571 of record CAWHGS010000056.1, on the reverse strand, counting down.
GCAGGCTATGAAGAGGCGATCGAGACAGCCAAGAGAACAGGAATAAAAATCCCGGGGGTGACGATCTACCAGAAGATAATCCAAAATCATGACAATCACAAAGCTCAAGATTGAAAATCGAATGCCTCATGACCCGCAGGGTATCCGCGGTTATCCCTGTTAACAGGACCACCCCCCTTTGACGGGCGAGTTACGGTCAGTCAGATGGGTCAATAAAATTTTGCTTATGTTTGATTAGTGGAGATGTTATGAAAACTGTTACATTGGATGGAGACCATCTGACCTTAGAGGAAGTTTTCGAAGTGGCTGAGGGAAGGGCAAGGGTGAAGATTGCCCCGGCCGCAGCGAAGAAGATGAAACGATCCAGAGATTTTGTCGAGAAGGCCCTTCGGGAGGGTGAGAAGATCTACGGAGTGACCACGGGGTTTGGTCTCTTAAGCGACAAGTTGATTGACCTGTCTCAGATCGAGGACCTCCAGAGAAACCTGATCCGGAGCCACTCGGTCGGTGTGGGTCCCTTTTTCGATGAACCGACGACCCGTGCCATCATGGTCGCTGAGGGCCAATGTGATCGCAAAGGGATACTCGGGCGTTCGGAAACAGGTCCTCGAATGCCTCGTCGAAATGATCAACAGAGGGGTTCACCCCCTTGTGCCTGAACAGGGATCGGTCGGGGCGAGCGGAGACCTTGCGCCCCTGGCCCATCTCGCGTCCGTCCTCATCGGAGAAGGGGAGGCGATTTTTCAGGGGAAGGCGATGCCGGGCCGAAAGGCCATGGAGAAGGCGGGCATCCCCGTCCTCACCCTGAAGGCGAAAGAGGGCCTCTCCCTGATCAATGGCACCCAGGTGATGACGGCTGTGGGCCTTCTGTCCCTTCTCAGGGCGGAACGCCTCTGTAAAATTGCAGACATCGTCGGGGCCTGCACCCTGGATGCCCTGAAAGGGATCGCTGAGCGGCCTTTGATCCGGATATCCAGAGGGTCCGTCCCTTTCCAGGTCAACTGGCGGTTTCAAAGAACTTTCAGAGATTGGGCCAGAAGGATGAGATCGTCGAATCCCACAGATTCTGTTCCAAGATACAGGATGCCTATTCCCTCCGGTGCATCCCTCAGGTTCACGGCGCGGTGAGGGATGCCCTGGCCTTTGTTCGAAAGACGCTTGAAATCGAGGTCAATTCAGCCACGGACAATCCCCTCATCTTTGCCGATCAGGGAAAGATCCTCAACTGCGGAAACTTTCACGGCGAACCGATCGCTTTTGCCCTCGATCTTCTGGGAATCGTCGTCTCCGAACTGGGAGGGATCTCCGAAAGAAGGATCGAAAAACTGATCAACCCCGCCCTTTCCGGGCTTCCCCCTTTTCTGACGACAGAAGGGGGGCTCCATTCAGGCCTGATGATGGTTCAGGTGAGCGCCGCAGCCTTGGCCTCGGAGAATAAGGTCCTTGCCCATCCTGCAAGCGTCGATTCGATCCCGACCTCTGCCGATAAGGAAGACCATGTTTCGATGGGAGTGATTGCAGCGAGAAAGGGGAGGGATATTGTCAGAAACGTGGAACATATCCTCGCCATGGAACTGCTCTGTGCCACCCAGGGCCTGGAGTTTCAACTTCCCCTTCAACCCGGAGTCGGGATCAAAGAGGCCTACCGTGTCGTCCGGGAGAAGGTTCCGCCCATCACCGGGGACCGGAGATTCAGCGACGATATCCGAAAGATCCAACTCCTGATCGAATCCGGAGAACTTCTCCAACGGGTGGAGAAGGCGGTCAAGGGGTTAGAATAGTACAATGGTTTCCCCTCCCGCTTGAATTTGCATTTGCTAATGCTTTATATAAAAAGAATTTACAAAACAGATTGGGAACGGAGAGGAGATCGAGATGGATGTCTTGGAAGAGTTACGGCAATCGGTGATCAACTATGATGAGGAAGCGGCTGTGAAAGCGGCAAAAAGGGTTCTGGAGTTGAAAATGGATCCTTATAAGGTCATCACGGATTGTCTGACTCCGGCCATTCAGGAGGTGGGCGATCGTTTCGAGAAGGGTGAGGCCTTTCTTCCCGAATTGATCATGGCGACCGATACGATGGATGCTGCCGTAAAGATTCTGGAGAAGGAAATATCGAAAGAGGAAATGGAGGGAAGGAAGAAAGGTCGGATCGTCCTCGGAACGGTGAAGGGAGATATTCATAATATCGGAAAGAATATTGTCGGGATCATGCTTAAGACGGCCGGATATGAGATCATCGATCTGGGAGTCGATGTAGAGCCTTCCAAGTTTGTGGAGGAGGCGGAGAGATCGGGCGCTCAGATCATCATGGCCTCTGCCCTCATGACATTTACCGCAGTCAATATGAAGAAGATTTCGGACTATCTGGAGATGGAGGGAGTGCGTAAAAAATATAAGCTGGCCTTTGGAGGAGGACCTCTTTCAGAGACCTGGGCAAAAGAGATGGGTGCGGATGGCTATGCGCCTGATGCGGTAAAAGCAGTCGAACTGGCGAATCAACTGATGGGTCATTAGCAGATCTTTCCTCTTAACGCCCTGCCATGGGCCCTACCATGGATTGTTGTCTGCCGAATTCTATGGAATTGAAATACAACTCACTCCCCGAGAATTCTGTGCTTCTTTTGGGGCAAGGGCGATGGGGTGAACCGATGGGGAATTTTTTCGAAGTGAGGGAAGGACCCTTTCAATTTCAGCAGTTGCTCGAAAATTGATTTTTTCAGGCTGCTCAAAAATGCCCAGATGTAAGGCTCCCGAAATCCTGAGGATGAGGCGTACTTGGACGTACGCCGCAACGACTGAAGGATGAGGGAAATCGGAACGCGGCAGATGGGCGTTTTTCAGCCAGCCTTTTAGGGAAGTAAACCATAGGAAGGAGTTAAAGGAATGACTTCAAAACCGGAATTCATCTATCTCAGCCAGGAAGACGTTCGTGCTACAGGGATCGACATGGCCCATGTGATCGGCATGGTGGAAAAGGTCTTGGGCCTTCATGACGAAGGGAAAGTGAATCTTCCATCGAAGGTCATTCTCGATCTGGGGGAACGGGAGAGAGGGCAGAATCAACGCCATGCCGGCCTATATCGGAGGGGACATTGAGATCTGCGGGATGAAATGGATTGCAGGTTTTCCTCCGAATCCTGTGAAGTTTGGGATTCCGAGGGCCCATGCGCTGATCATCCTGAATGATTCCTGGACGGGCGTTCCGCTGGCCATTATGGATGGGACTTACATCAGTGCCATGAGAACAGGGGCCGTGACGGGAGTGGGGGCCAAATATCTCGCCAATCCCGATTCGGAAGTGGTCGGGATCATTGGTTGCGGTGTCCAGGCGAAAACTCAGATCATGGCGATCAAAGCAGCCATTCCTTCGGTAAAGCTTTTGAAGGGGTACGACATCCGAGGGGAGGCGAGCCAAGCAGTTTACGCAATGGGCCTCACAGGAACTGGGGATTGAGGCGGTGCCGGTCGGATCGGCGAAGAGAGGCGGTGGTGGATTCGGATATCATTGCCACGGTGACCGTAGCCGACGAACCGATTGTGAAAGATGCGTGGCTTAAGAAAGGGAGCTTTTTTGCCCATGTGGGTTCGTACCAGGAAGAGGAAGAGGCCGTCATTTTCAATACCGACAAGGTGGTGGTGGATCTCTGGCACGAAGTCCTGCACCGGGGGACCCCGCTTTTGGCAAAGCTTTACAACGCGGGGAAGATCAAGGATGAAAAGATCTATGCCAATATCGGCGAGATCATCCGCGGGAAGAAGCCGGGTCGGACGAGTCGGGAGGAACGGATCTTCTTCTCTCCCTTGGGATTGGGGAGTGAAGATGTGGGGGTGGCCAGTTTTGTCTATAAGGAAGCGAAAAAGAAGGGGTTGGGAGTCCCGCTCAAACTCTGGGACAACCCGCATCTCTAGGTCGAAGCGGTTCATCCCGTTCACGCAAGTATGATCTATTCGGAGTTACCTGATCAGCCTGAGCTTTGGCATGATAAAGAAGGGAGGAGAAAAGATGCCTCAGGGTGGTCAGATCAAGATTCTTTCCGACGATCAAATCGAGCAGATTCATCTCAGCGCTTTATCCATTCTCTGGAGGACAGGGGTCGAGGTACGGGAGGAGCAGGCTTTCGAGATTTTGAAAAAGGCGGGATGTCCTACGAACGGGAAGACGATTCGTATTCCTTCTCATCTTGTGGAGGAAGCGATTCGCCTGGCCCCGAAGACCTTTATGCTATACGGAAGGAGATCCGAATTTTAAAGTGACCCTGGAGGGCCGAAGAGTCTATTACGAGCCGATGATTGGAAGGCTCAACATCCTGGACCTGGAGACCGGGGATCGGCGTCGGACGACACTTGGTGATGTGGAGAAATTGATTCGGGTTGCGGATGCTCTTGAGCACTATACCCTTCTGCACAGTGGAGCCATCATGCCCCACATTGAGGGCATCGCGGACGAAGTGGCCCATGTCCACGGCTATTTTGCGAGTGTCAAGAACTCTTCGAAAGTCATCAAGGGCGTGGTGAGGGGAAAGCAGAAAGCAAGGGATTGCATCCGGATGGCTGCGGTGATCGCGGGAGGAGAGGAGGCCTTAAAGAGGCGGCCCAACATCTTTACGACCTGTAACGTGATCTCCCCGTTGGAATATATGGTGGAGCAGACGGAAGGGTTGATTGAATATGCAAAGATGGGGCTTCCTGTGGATATTGCCTCTGAACCGCAATGCGGGGCGACCTCTCCTGTGACGCTTGCCGGGACCCTGGCCCAGCAGACGGCGGAGATCCTAGGGATGATCGTCATTGCGCAACTGGTCAATCCCGGGACGCCGGTCTTGATGGGGACGGTCGCTGGCGGTCATGGATCTGCGCAACGGGACGATTGCCCTGGGTGGAGTGGAAGCGGCTATGTTCAATGTCGCCCATGCCCAGATGGCTCAATTTTACCAGATACCGAGCCGGGGGACGGGAAGCAATACGGAGTCGAAGCTCTTCGATATGCAGGCGGGATACGAAAAGACGATCACGCTTCTGCTGCCGGCCCTGGCCGGGGTCAATATGATTTTTTACCCGGGGACCATGGATCACGCCATGACCGTGAGCCTTGAGAGTCTCGTGATGGATCACGAGATCTGCGACATGATTGGCCGCATCCTGAACGGGATCTCGGTGACCGATGAAACGCTGGCGGTGGAGGTCATCGATAAAGTCGGACCCGGAGGCCATTTCCTGAATCAAAAGCATACCATGAAGCATTTAAAACAGGAGCATTTTCTGCCCAAATTGAGTGACCGGGATTCCTATGAGGTCTGGGTGGAAAAAGGGAAGCCTTCCATCCATGAAAGGGCAAGAGAGAAGGTGAAGAAGATCCTTGCCGAACATCAGCCCATGCCCTTGGATCCGACGGTGGAAAAGGAACTTGTGGCGATCATCAAAGAGGTGGAGAAAAGAAGATAGCGGAAATCAACATGTTTTTAGAGTTGAAAAAATCGAAATTCGAATTTCTAAATCCGAAACAAATTCAAAATTCAAATTCTCAAATATCCAAAACAGAATCGTTTCGACTTTCGGATTTAGGATTTCGTGCTTAAGATTTGAGCCTGATCAATCAACAATGAGTTTGCTACCCTTTTAGAAAAGGAAGGAGGTTCTCGATGATATCATTCTGGGAAGTAGCGGACCGGGCGATCAACACCGGACCGTTGATGAAAACGAAGGATTTCGACCTGAACGTTTTTAAGACAGCCTCGCGCCTGCTGAAGGAATACGGCATCAAATATGATCCCAAGTTCCCCATCCCGTCCGATGACGGTCTGGCGGACCGGCTCTTTGAGGCGGGATTGAAACTCTACGCCGAAATCGGGACCTACTGCATCGATACGGAGAGGGTGATCCGATTCTCAGAAGAAGAGATCCGCGAGTCGCTTCTCGATCTGAATCGCATGGCGGATGGCATCGAGATCGGCGAAGGACAGGAAAAGAGGTATCTCTTCAAGAGAAGCATCGGAGACGCCCGAAAACCGTTGATCGTGGGTGGCTTCGTCGAGAGCAACCCGAATGAGGGCAGGGATTTTGTCCAGATGTATAAGAGCGTTGCCCAGGAGAGGATCATCGATGGGATCTATTACGGTCCGTCTCCCAAGAGCATCGAAGGTAAGAAATGGCTTCTCGGGTCCCCCCTCGACTGTCATGCCGCGAAGAGTGCGGTCGGGTGGATGAGGGAGGCCTTGAGGTCGGTGGGAAGGCCGGGGTTACACCTGCTCGATGCCTGTCCATCGACCCTCGGATCGATTTCAGCCTGTGATCCCGAGAAGGGGCTTCGAAAGACCGATGCGATCTCCATCCCCACGATCAGCGAACTGAAGGTCAATTTTGAAGGCCTCAACAAGATCGCCTACAGCCTTCACTATGGCTGCTTGCGGAACCCCTTCTGGACGTCGATCATTGGAGGTTTTGCCGGGGGCCCGGAGGGCTGCGCCCTGGTCAATGTGGCCTCGGCCTTCAATGCCATTCTGGTCTATTATGTGGGAGGTTCGGGCTACGTCTGTAATGCGAGTCTTCTCCGGAACCCTGCCGTCAATACGGCGCGCTCAACCCTCTGGGTGAGAAACATCAGCACTCAGGCCCTGGCAAGGAACACCAACCTCATCTGTGGAGGCGGCGGGCTCACGGCAGCCGGCCCTGGAACGGAACAGCAGCTCTGGGAGATTGCCGCCCTTGGAATCCATGTTTCCTGCGTGGGCGGGCACATCTTTCACGGAAACCGGAAAGCCGTCCTGGTGAAGCCCAATCAGGGCACAGGCATGGAGGGCCGGTGGGAAGGGGAGGCGGCCCGTGCCGCCGCATCGATTACCCGCGAGGAAGCCAACGAGGTGATCGATTTCGTCCTTTCCAAGTACGAAGACAATCTGACCCCGGAGAAGGCCCCCCCCGGGATACAGTTTTGAAGAACTCTATGACTACGAGACTGTGAAAGTAAAACCGGAGTATTTTGACTTATATTCGAAAGTGAAAAGGGAGCTGGAAGACCGGGGATTGAATTTTAAATGATTTTAGGGTGGTTCGCATTTCCCCATTCGGAGGGAGGGGCGAGAAGGCAGGGGCCGCGAGAACCATGTCACGAAAGGGTGGATTATCCTACGGAGCAAGGGAACGCCGCACTGGGATCAAACTCTTGCTGCCCAGTTTTGTCTTTGTCAGCATCCTGATCATTCTCCCCATCCTCTACAACTTTTATTTGACCTTCCATTATGTGTCGGTCTTCAATCCGAGAAATCCGAGATTCGTCGGATTCAGTAATTACCTGCGCCTGTTAAACAACGAGGTTTTCTGGGCGGACCTCGTCACCGCCATCATCTATACCTTTACCTCCGTTTTACTCATGCTCGCTTTAGGACTCGCGGTCGCGCTCTTTCTCAATCAGAACTTTCGGGGGAGAAATCTCTTGAGGGGAATTGTTCTCCTTCCCTATCTGATCCCAACGGTCTGTGCCGTCTTCATGGCCAAATGGATGCTCGACCCGATGTATGGGATCGTCAACGCGAGTATTGCAGTCCCTCGGCGGCTTCTCCATCAATTGGCTGGGGTCCCCCCTGGCCGCCATGGCATCCGCCATTGCCGTCAATACCTGGAAATTTTTCCCCTTTGTGGAGATCGCCCTGCTCGCCCGGCTGCAGAACATCCCGTTGACCTTCTATGAGGCTGCTGACATTGACGGCGCAACCTCGTATCAGAAATTCGTCCATATTACCCTCCCGGAACTCGCTTCCGTCATGTTTGTCGTGGCCCTGCTCAGAACGATCTGGGCCTTTAATGATTTCCAGCTGATTTACATCCTGACGGGTGGGGGGCCCATGAACAGCACGGAAACCCTTCCTCTCCTGGCTTACCGGGAGGCGTTTTCAAAAAATAATATTGGAATGGGGGCAACCGTGGCCGTCTTTATGGGGCTCTTTCTGTTCCTCACCTTTACGCTCTACTACAAGATATTCGATCCTTTGAGGGAGAAGGAATGAAATTCATTCTGTGATGCTGAATCTGGGTGAGCATCTCGTTTTGTTTTTGGGTAAGATCCTGAAACAATCCTGAAATAAGTTAATGACAAGGTTCGGGATGACATTTTAAATGACTTTAGATATTCCGGGTTTTCATTTTGAACAGATGTTTGGACGGGACGTCGCATGACCAAAGAGCTTAAAACCATAGTTACTTACGTGATCGCTTCCCTGATCGCCCTGTTTGTCCTCGCCCCGTTGATCTGGACGTTCCTCAGTTCCCTGAAGCCCGACAATGAGATCATCCGCCATTCTTCGCGTGTCTTCCCCGACACGATCACTCTCGACCATTACCGGAACCTCTTCAAGAACACCGCGTTTTTGACCTATTTTCTGAATAGCCTGCTGGTGGGGATAGTCGCGACCCCGCTCACTCTCATGATCGCAACCCCGGCGGCCTACAGCCTGACAAGGTTCAAATTCCGGGGGCGGGACCTGTATGCCGCCCTCATCTTGTTCTCGTACATGGTGCCCCTTCTCCTGCTCGGAATTCCCATGTTTTTGATCATGCGCCATCTCCATATCCTGAACACCCGGCTCAGCCTGATTCTTTCTTATGTGGCCTTTTCCCTGCCCTTCTCCATGTGGATGCTTCGGTCTTTCTTTCTCAGCATTCCCCTTTCCCTCGAAGAGGCGGCCATGGTCGACGGTGCGAGCCGGCAGCAGGCCCTGCGTCAAATCGTCCTTCCTTTGTCCCGGCCCGGGCTCATCTCCTGCGGGATCTTCACCTTTGTCCTGGTCTGGAATGAATACACGCTCGCATTGTTATTCATCCGCTCGGAATCTCTTAAAACCCTTCCCATCGGGATCGCCGCCTTTATCGGGACGACCGCATACGAATGGGGGTACATCCTCTCTTCCATTATTATGATGACGATCCCCATCCTCTTTGGATTCATCTTCGTCCAGAAGGCGTTGATCAGGGGCTTCCTTGCCGGAGCCACGAAGGGATGATCCTCGGAAAAAAAAGGACCCATCCCTGAAGATGGGTCCTTCTGATACGGCCTTAACGGTATTAACGGTCCAAACGGTCTTAACGAACCGAACCTTAACCTATTTGGGTTTGGCTTCGGCAATCATCTTCTGGATCTCTTTCCCAGCCCATTCAGCGGCTTTCTTCGGATCCTCGTTCTTTAATGTCACCCTCTGAAGGGCATCGGGCATGACGTTCGATCCCCGTATGGCTTGCCAGTAAGAGCTTGCGTGGTCAACTCCCGGCTCCTTCGTCGGACTGAAGCCGATTCCCGGCTCGTTCGCCTTGAGCAGGGTTTCGACGATCTCCGGATATTTCTGCAGGAGTTCCTGCTGCCGCCAGGCCGCCGCTTTGCTCTTCAGGACAGGCAGGTTATGGCCTGGAGTGGCCCAGAGAAAACGAACATAGTGGTCACCGGTCAGGAAAAACTTGAGAAACGCCTTTCCGAGATCAGGATATTTGCAGTTCTTGAAGACCCCGATACTCTGCGGGGGGTTCGATGTGGCCTGGATCTTATCCCTGGGGGGAAGGACAGCCCCTGTGTTAGCGAGGATGTCCGGGGCGTATTGGCTCAAATTCTTCAAGGTTCTTCCGTAGTAGAGAGCCATGGCGGCCGTTCCGCTGACAAAGGAGTTCATCGTTTCCGTGTAACCCCAGGTCTCACTCCCCGTGGGTGTAAAGGGATGAAGGCTCTTGTAGAAGCTTAAGGCCTTCACTGTCTCCGGTGAGTCAAAAACAACCTTATCCGAATTGTCGAGAACCTTTCCGCCTGCCGGCCACAGGGCCATCATCCTGAACGCCTCATCGGTCCATTCGTTTCGGCCAAAGGGGATCCCGAGGCCGAAATATTTCTTGGCGCCCTTTTCCGTCAAGACCTTGGCAGTTTTCAGGAGATCATCCCAGGTCACAGGCGGTTTAAGCCCGTTTTGGCTCAAAAGGTCCTTGCGGTACCATAAGACCACCGGTATCGTTGAATAGGGCAGGCTGTAATAATGGCCTTGATAAGTGGCAAGGCTAAGGGAGGCTCCGAAGAAACTGTTGGCTCCACCCATGTCCTTCAGCACATCGTCCAGCTGGGCCATCACTCCCTCCGCCGGCAACGAAGTAGCGTAATGGGAAGAGAGCAGGGCAACTTCCGGCAGGGTGCCACTTGCCAGGGCAGCCGTCAATTTTGCCTGGCGATCCTTAAAAGCGATATATTCCACCTCTACCTTAACATCAGGATTCTTTGCCTGAAAATCACTGATCATCCCCTTGATCACGTCCTGCTGCCAGGGCTCACTCTGGTCTGACCAGAAAACGATATTCCTGGTCGCCGCCCCCGAGTTCGGAGGCATCAATATCATACTTAAGAGGGCCGTCAATGATAAAACCAATAAGATCAGCTTCTTCATTCCTTCAATCCTCCTTGTCCTGTCGATTTCCCTAAAATTAACCAAAACTATTTGAAATTTCTTGTAAGGTGTCATCCTGAATTTATTACAGAATCTCACCATTCACCTCCTTTCCCCGACGCCGGCTTCCATTTGGCTGCTCCAATGCCGCAAGGTTTGGAAGTTTTTCCCATTACTGTAACTCATTAACATATTTGTAAAAATAAGTAAATTTTAAAGTATTTGATACGTTCGACGGCGCCAAACCCCGATTTTTAAATCGGGGTAAAAAGCGCCGCTCAGTATCAACCCTGAGCATACCCCGGGCTTCAGACCGGGGAGTCGAATGGGTTGATTTTCTTCGAGCCCTATGATATTCATCTTGGAAGTTTCTGATACTGCTCAACAGGGCGCTCTTATAAGAATGGAAGAGAGAAAAGTCTCTATCTCATCCTTGCCTTATTGACGCAGTGACCGGATGGACGAAATAAGCGAGATCAACCAGATGAACCAGACAAACGAGATAAACCAGATCAACGAGCTCCAGGAGGAACAGGACATTGAAAATCGATAAACTTGCCCGGAAGGGAATTCTGAAACTGCCCCCCTATATTCCCGGGAAATCGATCGAAGAAGTGGAAAGGGAGTTGGGCAAAAAGAGGTGGGTCAAGCTGGCCTCGAATGAGAACGTTTTGGGTCCGTCTCCCAAAGCGGTCGCTGCCATACGCAGAGAGCTCTCCAGCCTTCACATGTATCCTGAAGGCCCGTGCCCGGATTTAATAAAGGCCCTGGCGCGAAGATTTTCTGTTGCAGAGGAAAATGTCGTTATTTCAAATGGGGCTGATAACCTGCTTGTCCTGATCGCCGGCGCCTTCCTGAACGAGGGCGAAGAAGCGGTCATGGCAACCCCGACCTTTTCAATGTATCCGACCGTTACGCGGATCATGGGAGGAAAGCCGGTCGAAGTGAAACTGAAGGCCTACACTCACGATTTGTCTTCCATGCTGGAAAAGGTCAACCGTAAGACGAAACTGGTTTTTGTCTGTAACCCCAATAACCCGACTGGCACCATCGTCAGCCGGAAAGAGCTCGATGCGTTTCTCGCGAAGATTCCGGAAGGGGTCATTCTCATTCTCGATGAGGCCTACTGGGATTTTGTGGATTCTCCCGAATATCCCAGAGGACTCAGCTATGTCAGGGAGGAGAAACCGGTCATCCTTCTCCGCACTTTTTCAAAGGTCTATGGATTGGCCGGTCTGAGAGTCGGCTATGCCGTCGGCAGAGGGGATCTCATGGACTGTCTCTACCGGGTCAGAGAACCCTTTCCCGTTCACCGGCTCGGACAGGCAGGAGCCGTGGCTGCCCTGAAGGACAAGGCCCATGCGGAGAAATCGATTCGAATGGTGATCGAAGGAAGAAGGTATCTTTATCGGGAACTGGACAGGATGGGATTGTTCTACCTCCCCAGTCAGGCCAATTTCATCTTTATGGATCTCGGGAAGGACTCAAAGGAAGTGCTTCAGGATCTGCTCGGAGAAGGTGTGATCATCCGGCCCGGATACATCTGGGGATATCCGACCTTTGCGAGGGTCACGGTCGGAGGGCCAAAAGAGAATCAAAGATTCATCAAAGCCTTAAAGAAGGTCCTTAACAAACGTTAGGTCCGCTCGGACCGTTTAAACCGTTATCCTCGTTAGGTTCGTAGGTACGTTAATATCGTTAGATGGGGTTTAACGGTCAAAACGGGATTAACGATTTAAGCGGTCTCAACGAACTTAACGGTCGGAACGATATTAACGATCTAAAGGGTGGTAACGATTTTCCGCAATGAAAAGCGCTGATCTCATTATCAAGAATGCCTCAGAGCTTCTGACGCTTTCTTCGTCAACGGGAGATGAATCCGGTCTGGGGATTATCCGGAACGGAGCGGTAGGGGTAACGGGAGCAAAGATCACCTGGGTCGGAGATACGAACCGGATTCATGATGAGATCGAGTTGAGTCCGGGGGGCCTTGAGATCGATGCTTCGGGAAAGGTGGTGATGCCGGGTCTGATCGATTCTCATACCCATCTCATCTTTGCCGGATCGAGAGAACTTGAATTCGAACAGCGTATCCGGGGTTTTTCCTACCTTGAGATTGCTGAAAGGGGAGGGGGAATTCTTTCAACGGTGGAGGCGACCCGAAAGGCCTCTTTCGATGAACTCTTTTCTCTTGGGAAGAAGAGGCTTGATCGGATGCTTTCCAAGGGAATCACAACCATCGAGGCTAAAAGCGGCTATGGCCTCTCCCTCGGGGACGAACTGAAGATACTCCGGGTGATCAAAGCCCTGAATGGAGGTCATCCTATCGACCTTGTGCCAACGTTCTTGGGAGCCCATACGATTCCCTGAGAATTTAAGAATGACCGGACCCGATACGTTGACCAGGTCGTCCGGGAAATGATCCCTGAGGTGGCCGCGGAAGGGCTTGCAGAATTTTGTGATGTCTTCTGTGAGGAGAAAGCCTTTAGCCTGGAAGAATCAAGAATAATTCTCGAAGCCGGTAAACGGTACGGTCTTAAACCCAAAATCCATGCCGATCAATTGAGCCCAGGAGGCGGAGCGGAGCTGGCCGCGGATGTGGGCGCCTGTTCGGCAGACCATCTTGAATATATCAGTTCAACCGCGATCACGCGGATGGCGGAAAAGGGAGTGACCGCTGTTCTGCTGCCCGGCGCCAGTTTTTTTCTTTCCATGAAAAAATATCCGCCTGCCAGAGAGATGATGGAAGGGGGGGTTTCTGTCTCGCTGGCAACCGATTTTAACCCGGGTTCATCCATGACCGAATCGCTTCCTCTCATGATGACCATGGGCTGCACCCTCTATAAGATGCTGCCCGGAGAGGTGATTCAAGCGACAACGATTCATGCCGCAAAATCGATGGGAAAGGACCGGCAGATCGGCAGTCTCGAGATAGGGAAACAGGCTGATCTCCTGTTGCTCGATATACCCAACTACCGTTATTTGCCTTACCATTTCGGTGTGGATCACACCGAGACGGTCATCAAAAAGGGAAAAGTAGTCTATTCTGCCGGACGCATTAACCAGACAAACGAGACAAACTAGACTGAACCAGATCAACGTTCTCAACGAACGTAACGATCTAACGGTGTTCCATGATGAAAATCCTTGAATGTGTTCCCAACATCAGTGAAGGTCAGGACCCCGTTAAGATTGCTTCCATTGCAGAAGAGGTGAGGAAACATCCGGGAGTTAAACTCCTCGACGTCTCTTCGGATAAAGATCATAACCGGAGCGTCTTTACCTTCCTGGGTGAGCCGCCGGAGGTTCAGGAGGCAGCCCTATCCTTTGCCATGAAGGCGATTGAACTGATCGATATGCAGGGTCATCGGGGAGGCCATCCCCGGATGGGCGCGGTGGATGTGGTGCCCTTTGTTCCCGTACAGGGAGTTGAGATGAAGGAAGCCGTTGAGGTGGCTCGCCGTTTCGGGAAGGAATTGGGGGAGAGGGGAGTTTCTGTCTATTTCTATGAAGAGGCAGCTACCTCACCCGGGCGCAGAGATCTGCCCCACATACGGAAAGGGGAGTACGAGGGGTTAAGGGAGAAGTTGATGGATCCCGGAGTGGAGACCCGACGAGGGACCTCATGCCTTCAATCCGAAAGCAGGGGCCACGGTGGTGGGCGCGCGATTTCCTCTTGTGGCTTATAACGTTAACCTGAAAACAAAGGACCTTGCCCTTGCAAAAGAGATCGCCCGGAAAGTTCGGTTCAAAGACGGGGGGTTTCCCAATGTCAGAGCGATGGGTGTCAATCTTGAGGACAAAGGGCTTGTTCAGGTTTCCATGAACCTGACAAACTACCAGGTGACGGGCATTCCTGCCGTCTATGAATTCATTAAGGAGGAAGCGGGTAAAAGAGGGGTTGAGGTTGAGGAGTCTGAAGTCATCGGGCTCATTCCCCTGACGGTTTTGGAAGGCATCGTGCGCCACTACGTTAAATGTCACCCGGTTTTCGATCCGCCAGGTGATCGAACAACGCATTTTGGAATCGGAGTGATTTAGAAATTTTTCCTATGAAAGTTTTGGCTGACAGACTGCTGACCCTTGAACCCTTGACCCCTGAACCTTGCCCCCTTCACTTTTTAGGAGGAACGATGAAAATCAAAAAGTTTTTGGAAAATCTTGCCTCTGATACCCCTACCCCCGGAGGGGGGAGTGCTTCCGCATTGTCAGGCGCCCTGTCTGCATCCCTGGTTGCGATGGTAGCAGGGCTTTCTTATAAAAAGGGGCAGCCCGAAAGCAGGAGAGATGAAGGCGATAAGTAAGAAAGCCTTAATGATCCAGCAGAAGCTTTACCGGGCGATCGAAGAGGATGCCGGATCCTTTGACGCCGTGATGGAGGCCTTCCGGCTTCCGAGAGATGAAGAGAGACAGCGGCTTTACCGGAGCAGGATGATTCAAAAGGCTTATCGGAAAGCGACGGTAACCCCCCAAAAAGTCTGTGAACTCTCTCTCCGGTTATTGGAATTTTCGGAATTTCTCCTGAGGAAAGGGAATCAGAATGCCTTCAGCGATACCGGCGTGGCGAGCCGATTGGCTCATGCGGCATTCGAAGGGGGGACGCTGAACGTCCGAATCAACCTGGGTTCCATCCGAGACAAAGGTTTTCGAACCCAAAAGGAGAGGTTCCTCAGGCGACTGCTGCAGAAGAAGGACCGGTTGATGGCAGAAATTGAAAATGAAATCAAAAGCTGCGGATACTAATTAGAAAATAGCATAGCGCATAGGCTCTAGCGTCATCCGCCTAGATGTCAGTGTGTCCATAAAGCTGACGGTTTCCCAATGTCGTCATTCCGGAGAAAGCCGGAATCCAGTCTTTTCGATGAGGTTCTGGATGACCGGAACTTTCCGGCATGACGGAATAACTGTGTTTATAAACAGACTCTAATTAGAAAATAGCATGGCGCATAGGGCATAGCGTAACCACCAAAAGCTAAAAAAAGTTGATCCGAAAGCCCCATCGCTCGCAGGGTGCCCATATTTTTTCCGTTCCTGCATTCTATCTAAAAGGTCTCCAGATTCTTCTTGGCGATTTCAGAGAGTTTTTTCCCGCGCGCCCAGTCTTCATTGCTTCTTTCGGCGGGCTCTTGCGATTCGAGGTCAATCACCTTTTGATACATCTGGCGCGCCTTCTCAGGGCGTCCTGTGTTCTGATAGACACACGCCCATATTTAGAATTGCATAAGCGTTATTAGAGTTTATTTCGAGCGCTTTTTCCAGGTACTCTTCGGCTTTCGTGTAGTTGTGTTTAGACAATTCCTCAAAACCCTGGTTCGAATAGGCCATGTCGCTTCCGGTGGTGGCGCACCCGGCGAATAGGCCGGCGGATAGTATAGAAATCATGAAGATTCCTGCGATCCACTTAATTTTTCTCATAAGAGACTCCTTTCCTGAGACGATACCCTTTTATTACCAAATTTACCCCTCGTGTGTCAACAAGAAATGGAATTTTACTTTTCTATCCTTTCCTGGGTTATCCTTCTCTGTGGCAGGATGGTTGCATCGGGTTATCCATTCGGGTAATATAATAACAAAAATGAGCCAGGTGACTTAAAATGTATCATGAGGCTGACAATTTTTGTACGCTATTTCATGACGAATAATTTTGTTCCTTTATTATTAGTATGTTACGGAAGCATAAGGACTGGCATGAAATATGCTTGATTATGTATGACCCCTGAGAATGTTCCCGGGGGTGTTTTCCATTGGCCTTATCCAACAGATCAATTTTTTGTGAAAGAAGGCCACAACATTAAATCTAAGTTTGGACGTTTTTAATGATGATTTTTGGCTTGACAAAGTCTTTGAATTGAGGTATGTAATTACCAACTATACGTATATTAACAAGTATTTTTGATTCATTAGCCCAAGGAGGGGATATATGAAAAGGGGGAAAGCCTGCAAGGTGTTTGTCTGTTTTCTCTGCGCCTCCTTCTTGCTTTTAACAAGCGGTTTTACAAAAATGACTGCGGAAGCGAAAGAAAAGGAAGTCCCTATCGGAGAAATGGTCTCAAAGGGGGATGTGAGGTTTGAAGCGAGAGAGAATCAGTGGAAGAATGTGGAGCCCTCCTACTTTCCTATTTTTCATGGGATAAAAATCAGGACGGAAAAGGGTGTGGCCATCGTTTCAATGGCCAACAACAGCCAGGTTGAACTGGGACCGGACAGTACCGTATTCTTTGAGCAGAGCAATCGGTTAAACCTTTCGCAGGGAAACCTCGACTTCAGAATCTCTCCTGCGTCTGAAACGAGCATCAGGGTAAAAAGTCTTTCCATAACGTTGCCCCGGCCCCAGACAGCCTCCAAGGGACCTTCGGCTGCCTCCGGGAACAGACAGGATGCGATTGGATCAATCAACATCCACCCGAACGGCGCCGTGACGGTGAGAAGTATACAGGGCTCTTTTTCTATTCTGGGTCAGGACAGAACCGTCTTGGCAACCCTCTCTTCCAAGGATATGGTGACGATTCCTTCCGCCACGTCATCGGGAACCCAGAAACTGGCGCAGGCAGGGGATAGAGAGAAAAAGGATCCCCCTCTTACCGGTGCCGGCGCAGGGGCGGCTGGAGGAGCAGCAGCAGGAGCGGCTGCAGGAACAGCGGGGTAGCAGGTCTCTCGGGTCTGGCGATGCTCGGTCTGGGGACAGCCATTGGGGGAACATTGGGATTAATGGGATATGTTATTTATGAGAACAACTACGAGAAATGTTGTTGTCCGAAGTGTCCGGAACCCTGTGCCGCTTGCCGATAAAAGGGCAAATATTTTAAGAGGGAAATAGATCCCGTTCATCTTGAACCCGGAATTGAAGTTCTTTCTGGGTTTTTTTTTAGGAAAAGAGGAATCGTGTTAAAGAAATATGCCTGTTATCTGATTTTTTTGTCCCTTCTCTCCCATCTCGTTTCCTGCGCTTCTTCCCCCCCCCAGGGTAAAGACGGCTTTTCCCCCGAGGCGAAGATGAAGGAGATCGAGGCCCAGAAGCAGACCAAGGCGATGAATGAAAAAATCCTGATGGGCGCCTACTCGTCGGGGAGAGGGCCCATGAGAGACTATAAGGTTGGGTCTGAGGACCTCCTTGAGATTGCAGTCTTTGAGGATGAGAAGTTTAACAAGACGGTCCGTGTCAGCTCCCAGGGCAATATCAGCCTTCCCCTTCTCGGGATACTGAGAGTGAAGGGGCTGACGGCATCGGAGGTGGAGAGGGAGATCAGGGACCTTCTGGCCGAAAAATACTTTCAGGATCCCCATGTGACGGTCTTTATCAAAGAGTACCGAAGCCAGCGGATCTCGGTCCTGGGTGCGGTTGAAAAGCCCAGTGTTTATGATATTTCAGGGCAGAAGACGGTTCTCGAAGCCCTGGCCATGGCAGGAGGGCTCAAGGAAGATGGAAGCCATGTCCTCTTTCTGATCAGGCCGCCGAAGCCTGAAGAAGAGGTCCCGCAGGAAAATAAAGAGACGAATCAGGAGACGGCCAAGACCTTTGTGATCGACCTGGATGAGCTGGTGATCAAGAGTAACTGGGCCTTGAATATGATTCTCCTGAACGGCGATATCATCAGTGTGCCCGTTTCCGGCCGCGTCTTCGTGGGGGGGTATGTAAAACAGCCCGGCGGATTCCCCATGAAGGGAAAGAGGGTAACCGTGAGCCAGGCCGTTGCCATGGCAGGCGGGCTGGCCCCGAAAGCCGACGGCTCCTCGGCGAGTATCTTTCGTTTTTCAGAGAAGGACGGCCGGAAAGAAACCATTGTCGCCAATATCTATGAGATCGAAGCGGGGAAAGCCAAAGATGTCGAGATGAAGGAGAATGACATTGTCATCGTGCCTTTGAGCGGAATGAAGGGTTTCTTAATCGAATTCCGGGACACAATAAAGGGTCTTTTTGGCTTTGGATATACTTTTTATTAAACTTCGGTTAGCGCTCAGGCCCCTGATCGGATTCGGATTTCCTTTTGGGTCTATAAGCAATAGGGAGATTGGATGCAGCAAATCTCGAACGACCAGAATTACCAGGTTCTTCCACCCTCCGGGTATTCCTATTCTCCTCCTCAGGAAGAAAAAGAGGTCCATCTCCGGGACTACTGGCGGGTGATCCGGAAGAGGCAGTGGACGGTCATCGCGTTCTTTCTCATCGTCCTGATCACCACCGCGATCGCCACATACACGATGAAACCAATCTACCGGGGAACCGTAACGATCCAGATCGACAGGGAGAATCCCAGCTTTGTCGATTTTAAAGAGATCTTTTCAGTCAATATGTGGGACCTGGATTATTACCAGACCCAGTACAAAATTCTTGAAAGCCGTACCTTGGCGAAGCGGGTCGTTCAATCCCTCAAACTGGCCGAGCATCCCGAATTTCTGCCCCAGCCCGAGACGCCTTTCCAGAAATGGAAATCGAATCTCTTCCATTCCGTCTTTGCCCTCTTCAAATCGCCTAAAAAAGATGAGAATAAACCGGCGCAGACTTCCACACAGTCTGCTCCCGAGGCCGACAAAGAGACGGCCCTCGTCGGTCAGTTTCTCGGTAATCTGAAGGTCGAGCCGATACGAAACTCCCGCCTTGTGAAAGTCCATTTCGATGCCATGAACCCCGAGCTTGCCGCCCAGGTTCCAAACAGCCTCGCAGCCGGTTACATCCAGCAGAGTCTGGAATCCCGGTTCACTTCGATGGAACAGGCCAGGGACTGGCTTTCGAACCAGATCGACATCCTGAAGGGGAAGGTGGAAAGGGCGGATGAGGCCCTGCAGGAGTTTGGTTCCAGGCACGGGATCGTTTCTCTTGACGAGAAAGAAAACATCATCATGCAGCGCCTCACGGAGCTCAATGATACCCTGACCAAGGCCGAATCGGACCGGATGGCAAAAGAGGCTCTGTTCCGGCAGTCGAAGGATAAGGACTTTGACTCCCTCCCCACGATCCTCGAAAACAAGGTGATTCAGGATCTCAAGCAGACCCTGAACCAGCTGGACGCTCAGTACACCAAGCTCCTGGAGACCTATAAACCTGAATATCCCGAGATGGTTCGTGTCCGGAAACAGGTGGCATCGGTCGAGAAACGCCTGGACGCGGAGACCCAGAAAGTCATCAATGGGATCCGGAATGAGTATGAGTCGAGTCGGCGGAAAGAGGCCTTGATCCGTGCGGCCTTCGAGGAACAGAAGACGCGGGTCATGGCAATGAAGGATAGGGCCATTCAATACAACATCCTGAAGCGCGAGGCCGATACGAACCGGGAGCTCTACCGCGATCTCCTCCAGAGGATGAAACAGGCAGGGGTCTCGGCGGGCATTACAGCCAGTAACATCAAGGTCATCGATCCGGCGGAGGTTCCCGGGGGGCCTTACAAACCCAACGTGAAAATGAACCTTCTTCTGGCGATGGTGGTCGGCCTCTTTCTCGGTGTCGGCCTTGCCTTCTTCTTCGAATACCTCGACAATACCATCAAGACCCCGGAGGATGTGGAGCAGGTGCTTCGGCTTCCCTCCTTTGGAATGGTCCCCGAGCTCTCTTACGAGAAAAAGAAGCGGTCTGAAAAGGGGGCCTTCTATCCGGTGGAGCTCGTCACTCATGGTCATCCTAAATCGGTTCTTTCGGAGGCCTACCGCAATATCCGGACCTCCATCCTTCTCTCTTTTTCCGAGAAGCCGCCCAAGAAGATCGTCGTCACCAGCGCCAATCCCTTTGAGGGAAAGACCACGACCGTGATCAATACGGCGATTGCCCTGTCTCAGACCGGGGCCCAGGTGGTGGTCATCGATGGGGATATGCGGAAACCGAGGATTCACAAGATATTCGAAGAGGATGGTGAAAACGGGACGGGGCTCTCAAACTACCTCTCGGGCATTGCCGAGCTGAAAACAATTGTCAAAAAGACGGAAGTTCCAAACCTCTATTACATCCCGGCCGGTCCGATACCGCCCAACCCTTCCGAGCTCCTCGGTTCAAAGCTGTTTGCGACGATGCTGCAGACCCTCAGCCTGAAGTTTGACCATGTCGTTCTCGATTCGCCGCCGGTCTTGGGATTTGCCGACGCGGCCATCATCTCGTCGGCGATCGATGGGGTCATCCTGGTAGCCGCCGGAGGCAAAACGCCGAAAGAGACCCTCCAGCATGCCAAGGAAGCCCTCCAGCAGGTCAATGCCAAAATCCTGGGCGTGGTGATCAACCGGGTCGATATTCAAAAAAGCTATTACGGGTATTACTATTACCGTTACCATTATTATTATGGAAAAGAAAAGAAGAAGGAGCTCACGTACACTTCGGACAATGATTCCGCTTCAACCTAAGGACTCGGGTTCTTCATGAAGAGACTCGTTGCCTCTTTTCTTGTCCTTTCTCTTTCGATCCTTGCCGGCTATCTGATCCTCACCCTGTGGAGGGGGGTCACCCTCTACCTGAGCAGCCCTTCGAAGGAAAATTTCCTCAAAGCCATTCCCTTCACGCCGTCGAATCCCAATCTTTACTACAGGCTGGGGCTTTACTACCAGTGGAATATTGAAAACATCGACTTGAATCAATCGTATCAATATCTGGGGCAGGCCATTGAACGAAACCCCCTCGATCAGAGGTACTGGCTCACCCTGGCAAAGACGTTGAGCAGGGCGGGGGAATGGAAATCCTCTGACAGGGCGCTGGAAAAGGCAGTTTTCGTTTTTCCTACCGGATACACGGGAAGGTGGACAGCGGCAAACCTCTATCTCCAGCAGGGCGAGTTTGAAAAGGCGCTTGCCCATTTCACCTACGTCCTGGCCCACTATCCGAACCAGAGCAACATAGTCTATGAAGTCCTCTTCAAGGCAATTCAGGACCCGGACTTCATCCTGACCAAAGTGGTTCCGGCGAACCCCTCGTCGGTCAATCAGTACTTGAATTATCTCTATGAGATAGGGGACAAAGGGGCTGTCGTAAAGGCTTGGGCAAAGAAAGCCTCCCTCGGGTACCGAAGCGATCGCGTTGAAACGTTGAGGCATGTCGATTTTCTGATTTCCCGTGGCGCCCTCAACGAAGCCTCTCAGGTATGGAAGACCCGGCTGAAGGAGGAGGGCCTGCCGGTCCCTTCGGAGGGTAACCTGATCACAAACGGCGGTTTCGAAAAAGAGAAGATGCTCGGGGGTGGGTTCGATTGGAAGATAATCCCTGTCCCGGGAGCTTCCATCTCGTTTGACCCCGCGATAGCCTTTCAGGGGAAAAGGTCCCTGAAGATCAGTTTCAACGGCAAGGAGAACGTCGACTATCAGCATCTTTACCAGGTTGTGCCGTGGAAACCCGATACGAACTACCTGCTCAGGGCTCAGATGAAAACCCAGGGGCTGACGACAAAAAGCGGAATGAAGATGGAGGTCATCGGGGTGGGGCCGGCTCTGCAGGGCGCCTCTGAATCCTTGACCGGGGACAATGGATGGAAGGAAGTGAGCATCGCTTTTCATACTCCCAGCCAGTCGCAGGGCGGTATGATCCGGTTGCGAAGAGAAAAAACCGACAAGTTCGACCGTTTCATCTCCGGCTCCGTCTGGCTCGACGATGTTCAACTCAAAGAGAAGTAGAAGCGTCTATGCGTTTACGCGTAGATGCGTGAATTAAAAATGAAATTAAAACAAAAATCACATCTTGCTTTTGCGCATCAACACATTAACGCATTTATGCTTCAACACATATACGCATCAACGCTTAGACACATGAGATGAGAGACTACTACAAAATCCTTGGAGTGAAAGAAACGGCCTCAGAGGAGGATGATCCGGGAGCGCTGGGTCGAATGGATGCCAAACTGCATCCCGATCACATCGGAGAGAAGGGGAAAGGAGCCGGAGGGTGAAGGAGATCAACGAGGCTTACGAGGTTTTGAAGTACTCCTCCTCCCGAGCCCAGTATGACCTCCGCAGGGTTTACGAAAGAAGGCGGAAGATCGTTTCTTTCCGAAGAGCGGTTTTCCGGAAAAGCTATCTCCTGCTCCTTCCCGTCCTCTTGGGTCTGGTCTATCTGTCGCTTCATGAAGACGACCCCCCCTCTGCTCCGAAGCAAGTGGATAAGCCTGCGGCGGATTCAACTAAGAAATCGAATTCACTCCCTCCCGAGGAAGAGAATTTGCGTTTCAGAGGCAGGCAGTCTTTTCAGACGCCGTCGCTGTTCGTTGGAACAGGTGAAGCAAGCCCGCAGGAGAAGGAGAAGCGGGTGTTGAAGGAAAAAGCCAAAGAGCCTCCCATGAAAGCTTCTGTGGAAACCCCTGGAAAAATTTCCATGGGGGACTCGAAGGGAGATCGTCCAGGAATCGAAGAAAACCATTCTCTTCCCTCATCTCTCAAGCCTCTTCCGGGCCGGCGAAAGACGACCGGGACGAGCGCAGGGGCGGTGTGACGCAGCAACCGGCCGAAGAAAAAAGAGCTTCGAAGATTCCGCAGAAAGAGAAAAACGGGGCTTCCAACCAAAAGCCCGGCGATTCAAATGCCCCGCGACTGATGAATAACAGGGTGGCCGGAGAGGATGAGGTCGAGAAGTTCTTCGAGGATTATTTGAGATGCTATACCCAGAGGGATATCGATGGGTTTCTCGGTTTCTTTTCCCCCAGAGCCACTCAAAACAGGAAAGAAAATATCGATGAGATCAGGAGGATCTACGCGCAGTTTTTCAGTCACAGCGAAAGTCTGCTCTATCATCTGAAAAATCCAAAGATCGAAATCTTCCTCATAATGCCCAGGTGAGGGCCTCTTATGAAATCAGGCAGGTCCTCCAGACGGGTGATACTCGCCTATGGAAAGGGAATGTTGAATGGACATTAATGCGGGAAGATGGAAAATTGAAAATCTTCAGCATCCTGTACCAACATGATCGATCTCCATAGCCACATCCTCTATGGGTTGGACGATGGCCTGCCACTCTGGACGAATCTCTTGAAATGTGCCGTATCGGATACAGGGACGGAATCAGGACGATTGTCGCCACCCCCCACGTGTCAACGGCGTCTACCGGAACAACCCGGCAACCATCCTCTCCCGCACCCGGGAACTGAACACTGCCCTGTCACGATTAGGAATTCGAAATTCGCTCCCTCATCATTCCGCAATCCGCACCCCGGACCACGAACTGCAAACTCCGGACCCTGAACTCCAAGCTCCAAACTCCGAACTGACTATCCTTCCCGGCGCCGATGTTCATCTGGGCGAAGATCTCCTGGGCCCTCTGAAACAGAAGAGACTGATGACGGTTGGAGATGGGGGGAAATATCTGCTCATTGAATTCCCTTCTCACGGGATCCCCTATATGGCCGAAAGCGCCTTGTTCCGGCTCATTGCCCATGGAATGATTCCGATCATTACTCATCCGGAGAGGAACCCTGAAGTGGGCGAAAGCCCGCGAGGTATTATGAAATGATCCGGATGGGCTGCCTCGGGCAGGTGACCGCCATGAGCCTGACCGGGAGGCTTTGGCCCGGAAATGAAGCGTCTGGCTGAAGAGTTGCTCATCCATAAACTTGTCCATGTTATCGCCTCAGATACCCATTCCATTGATACTCGGCCGCCTATCCTCACGCCGGCAGTCAGGGCCGCCTCAAAGTGGGTGGGGGCGGAGGAAGCCGGGAGAATGGTAGCCGAATATCCTCAGGCAATCCTCGAAGAAAGAAACCGAACATTCCCCAACCTGTCCCTTTTTAAAGAGGTGGTTGCGGGCGTGCGTAAAACACGTCAATGCGGCAGGACCGAAGGATGGACGATTCCCGACAAACATGGATAATAGAAGAATAAGAGATGAGGTTTCTTGGATGACGTCCCTTGACTTGGTATTATGTAATGACGCAGCAGCGCATGTTCGCATTGACGCTTCATTGCATTTGTCATTTAACGCTGGGACTTAAACGTTTCACGCATATACAGTCTTGTGCAATAACGTGAGAAAAACGCTCGATATCGTTAACCACGCTATTAATTTCATTCTGATTTCCCTCTTGATTTTCACTCCCATTGCCTTCACTTCCATCGACTTCTCGAGCTTTTTCCCTCATGGAACTTGGGGTCCTGTTCATGATCATCCTCTGGGCCCTTCAATTTGGTCTTTTTGCCCTGACGCCGGTCCCTAACTTCGGAACCCAAGACTCCGAACTCCGAACTCCGAATTCCCAACTTCCAACCCC
>CAWHGS010000055.1:0-18041 GCA_963828805.1 uncultured delta proteobacterium | reverse complement strand
CTGTGGAGACGCTCGCCGACAGAGCGAGCACCCCGAGCGCGAACAATACTGTGGCCATTCTGAAATTCAATCTGATCATCTTTTTCCCCTTTGGTTGGTTTAGCCTTGCCTGCAGCGCCTACCCCTCGGCAAGACGCCCCAGTGCGCAGCGCGAGGACCGTAACCGCACGCCGCCATTGACAACATTGCTGCCGCCAGGAGAAACGCCAGGCGGGCCTGGTTCATCATTTTGTAGAATTCACTGAAAGTTTTCATGGGTTGCTCCTTTCCTTATCTTTCGAGATACAGCCCTTCTATGCGCTGGACGATGGCAGATGGAAAACCTCACTTGGTATGATTAATTTTTCTCCCTTCCCGAGATAGCCCACCAGATGGCATCCAGCAGGGCCTGATCATCGACGGGCTTTCGGAAGAAGGAAACAGCTCCCAATGCCCGGGAAAGATCTCGCGTCGGCGCATCGTCATAGGCAGAAACACCAATGACCGGTATTCTGATTTTTCGAAATGCCAGTTCCTTTTGAAGATCGAGTCCTGTGACGCCTGGTATCCCCATATCCAGAATGATGCAGTCCCGGCTTGCCGCGGTAACGCTGCTCCAGGGGATTCGGGAATATGGTCATTGCTCGTTTACCTTTCCGCGATCTTCATGACTTCCTCCGCGAGCCGGCCTCGCCGGATCAGGTCGGCCCTGATCCGCATGGGTTTATCTGGCGGAATCTTCCAGGCCGATCACGCGCCGGATGGCAGCAAGGACGTCAGCACCGGAGTCCGTCTTGCGGAAGTAGCCGGCGCAACCGGATGCCTCCGCCTGCGCCCGCACCGCGGGATCGTCGTGCGCCGTAATGAAAACGAAAGGCGTGGCATCCTTGACCGCGGCGAGTCTCTGGCTCAGATCCAGCCCGGACATCCCTTTGAGTTGGATGTCGAGCACCAGGCAATCAAACTTCGGACGTTTCGTGTCCGCGAGAAAAACTTCGGCGGAGGGATAAGTGATCGGCTGAAGGTGAGCGGCCCGCAGCAGCCGGCTCATCGAGCGGCAAAGGCTCTCGTCATCATCAATGACCGCGATATAGATGTTCCGGGTGCTGCTCATAGAATACAGCGTAGCACCCGGCACACAGGGCTGTCTACTGCCCTTTAGGGAAGGTATGGAACGTGACGAGACGCGGATGGGAAGTCGTAGCTACACTTCGAGGCCGCCAACCTCCATCCACAACTTAGTCAGCTCGGCGGCCGAGTACACACCAAGCTTGGTCGTGATGGAGGTGCGATGGAGTTTTACCGTGCGTTCGTGGATGCCGAGGTCGAATGCGATTCGCTTGTTCACCTTTCCCTGCACGACGTGCTTCAGCACCTCACGTTCGCGCGGAGTGAGCGCGGCGAAGCGCGCACGCAACGTTTCCAACCGTACATGCTCGGTGCGCTCAAGGGAATCGCGGTCTATAGCGCGTTTCACCGCATCGAGCAAATCCTCCTTCGGAGCGCGCTTTGTCAGAAAATCTTCCGCACCCCGCCGCATTGCTCGCACGGTGGTCGGAATATCTCCATGACCGCTGAGAAAGATGACCGGCAACCTGTGGCCCTCTTTCGCGAGTGCTTCCTGCAGGTCCAGACCGCTCAAACCAGGCATCTGCAAATCCACAAGGACGCACCCCGGCACATCAAGTTCCGGTTGGTTCAGAAACTCCGCCGCCGAAGCAAATGTCTTCACTGCGAAACCGGATGCACGCAACATTCGTGAGACCGCCGTCAGAAAAGAGGCATCGTCGTCCACAATCCGGACAATGGGAACGGGTGCATTCACTTCGCGTCGCCTCCCTCTGCCATTGCTACCGAGAACGTGAACGTCGCTCCGTGCTCCGCATTATTCTTGGCCCACAGCCGCCCACCGTGTGCCTCGATGATGCCGCGGGAGATCGCCAGCCCCATCCCCAGGCCGTTGGGCTTGGACGTGTAGAACGGCTCGAAAATTCGTGGGAGTCTGTCCACCGGAATCCCCGGGCCGCTATCGCTCACGCTGACCTCGACCGTTGCGCCGACGACCCGCGCCCGCACCGTAACGAGGCGCCTTGCCGGTGGATTGTCATCCAGAGTGTCTACGGCGTTGAGCAGCAGATTGAGCAAGACTTGCTGCAATTGCACCCGGTCTCCATGAACGGGCGGCAGGGCCGGGTCGGTCTCCAGCGCCAGCCGCACCCCGCGTTTCTCGGCATCTGGTCGCAGCAGGGTGAAGACGTCGCCCACCAGGAGGTTAAGATCGAGGCGGCGGCGTTCGGGTTCGCGTTGCCTCATAAAGGCGCGCACCCGATCAATCACCTCGCCTGCGCGTTGGCTGTCCTTGCGGATGTCCGCCAGGATGGCGCGCAGTTCGTCAAGGTCTGGCGACGGATCTTTTAGAAACAACTCCCCTGCCTCGGTGTTGCGCAGGATGGCGCCGAGCGGCTGGTTCAATTCGTGCGCGAGCGAGGAGGCGAGTTGCCCCATCGTGGAGATGCGGGTAAGATGAGCCAGCTCGTTGCGCTGTTGCACGATCTTCTGCTCGGCCTGGTTGCGTTCGGTAACGTCCCGTGCGGCCGCATAGATCAGGCTTCCTCTCGGGGCTGCATTCCATTCCAGCGATCGATAGGTGCCGTCTTTGCAGCGGTAGCGGTTTTCGAAAGCGATCACTTTCTGCTGAGAGGCCAAGGCTGGAAACAACTTCCCTGGTAGCTGTCCAGATCGTCCGGGTGGACGAAGTCAAGAAACCGTTTCGCCATCAGTTCGTCACGGCTATAGCCAAGAATCTTCTCCCAGGCAGGGTTCAAACGCAGAAAATAGCCGTCGGTATTCGCAATACACAATAAGTCCAGGGAGACGTTGAAGAATTGATCCAGTTCTTCTGTTTTCCGTAGCAGATCCTCCTCGGCCACCTTCTTCCGGCGTCTCTGAGCAATCAATATAATGATAAAAGCGGTTTCCAAAAGACAGAAGACCAAGGCCCCGATGATGTAATACCTCAGGTCCCAAAGCGTGAGTTCCTTGTTGAGGACGATGCTCCCCTTAGGCAATGCGCCCTCGCTCAGATTCCAGTGCCTGAGCTGCCGCCAATCGAACATCGGCACAGGGGGCACGTCTAAGACAGCCGGGATATCTGCCGGGGTTTGGGTGCCTGTGAGGATATCCACAGCCAATTGGCCTGCACTGGCACCACATCGTTCATAACTGGTTATGGAGCCCCCTGCGATGCCGTATTGCAGCAGGACGTCGTAGAGCCCGAAGACGGGGGCTGGGGAGACCCGGCTGACCTGCTCAACCGCATTCCTGGAGGTGTATGTTTTTCCGGCACTATCAGCAAGGAAGGATAAGAAGAAGATGATCGTCCCGGGTGGCGCGCTGGATACCGCGGTCAGCACATCCTCCAGGGGCATGTCGGTCAAGTAGCGAAACTCCAGCTGTCCCTCCCATTTTTTGAAATCCCTTCGAGCCTGATTTCGAAGTTTCATTTCACTGTAATGAACCCCGCCCACGACATAGACGCGCTTTGCTCCGGGAACAAGCTTCAGCGCGATCTCCAGCGTTCCCACCATGTCGTAGGAGACCTGTTGATCGATCAAACGGCGGTTCGTCTTCGGCAGCTCGATATCGGCCATATACAGGGTCAGAATGGGGACCTCGGGAAAGATGTCCCGGCCCTCGGTGAGTACGAATTGCAGGGCCTCCGCGTACACGGTGATGATCATGTCAATCTTTCGCTGGCCGTAACGCAGGCGCATCAGGTCGGCCATAAGCTTTCTGTGTTCGGGGCCGGGGTTACGGCCCAGGTCCAGATATTCAAAGAACTGGTTCCTGATGCTCACCCCTCCTGAGTCCAGGCTTGCCCTGAGTCCCCGGTCGGTCACTTCGTTTACGGGCATCGAGCTTTCGTAGGCATGCAGGACCAGGACGCTCTTTCCTGCAAGAGCGGCTTGAGGTTGGCTCTGGGCAAAGGCCGGAGCACTGAGCTGCCAGATTAGTAAAACGAGGCATAACAGACCGAACAATGCGAGATCAACGAACCTTTTAGGCATCTCTACTCTCGTCCTGTATCGGGAAACTAACCGGAAAACTCTCTCTTCCCTACCTTAAATAGTATTATTGGGCGCTCTTTAAATATATGGGAATGGGGAGTATTCTGTCAATGAAGATGGGCCTTGATGTGTGGGAGTGTCCTCGCCATCCGTTTGAGCGTCGGCCCGGCAACAGGCATAGGAATCTAAGTTGAAACCATCGAAAAAAGGATATCATTTTCATTCAAGCCCGAGAATATCTTGCCACTGTACGGCCCTTCCAAAAAACGATGATTTGATGGGCAAACCCAAGCCCCAGGCTTCGTTCCGTTTGTTACTGGTTGAAGTGTTGCAACGGGAAAGTTTTTCAAAAAAGAAGGGAGAAGTCACCAAACTTGACAGTATCTGTAAGGTCACAAGAGGGGGCTATTTTACCTCTACCCGCCCCCTGGCTTCGCTATGTTTTGGTTCTTCATGTCGCGTTTCACTTCTGTTTCTTAGGTTGCTTGCATGCCGCTTTTAATAAAGCCTCATTGGGAGTCTTGGGTGAAGTAGGCCTCCAATCGGAAGATGAATTCTCCTCACGACCTATTATGTCTCCGGTCTTGGAATAAGCAATGACCTCTAAAATATTGATCGTTTTAACCGCACAATTAATTTCCACCGACTGAACGGTGTGTTCCAAATTCGCATACTCTTTTCCTAACACTTGAGCCGTCGATTTTGCGCCTTTGTCTGTAAGAACTATTTTCACCGATGTTCTCAGGGTAACCTTTGACGAATAAGTCAACGTTTCCGCATCAAAGTAATATTTGCCATATTCCGTGCTGAAATATTGCTTCCAATCTGCCCCCCATCCTTCCGAATCACCCAATAGAATGAGTCCAATGACCGCAAAGATAACTCCGAATCTTTTTCTCACGGTTCCCCCTCTCCAGGCGATTCGTCTTCATAGGCCCTTCCGTAGTTTAGTCTTCCATAATTTCCCTCCGAATTCATCCGGGGTGTTTCCCGCCTTCTTTGATTTCTATCTCTGCTCATCTTCTTTGCTGAAGACCTTCAGCATAAATCCTTTTCAGGGTCAGTATCCAAAGAGAGCAGTGATAATGAATACCACGCCGATCAATCCGACGACCCATCGCAAGATTCCTTCTATGGAAAAAGCGAAAATGACCAAAATGACTCCTATGATAGAGCGCAAAATTGCCTCTATCCTTCCGACATTCTTTGTCTTGATCATGGGCTCCATAGTGTTCTCCTCCTTGTTTTCTTTCCATTTTCGTTGGTTTACTTTCTCGCTTTTTTATCCGGTCTCAGAGGTTCAGCACACCCGGACTGGGTCCACTCCTCGCTGAGTCTTTGCAGGATCTGCCGCTGCTGCCGAATCGAAAAGTCCGCGTAGGCAGGGTCGCTTTTTCCGATACATCTTCTCAATGAATGCAATGGAGTCGTTGGTAACGGCGGTCTCTGCGCGGATCACCTCACACTTCTTCGATCCCCGACGGGGTTCGATCGAGTCCCTTGAAGGCGGTGAAACCTTCGCTATTTTCTCCGGTCTCTGAGGTGGTTCTCCACAGCCGGACCGGGTCCACTCCTCGCTGAGTCTTTGCAGGAGTCTGCTGCTGCTGCCGAATCGAAAAGTCCGCGTAGGCAGGGTCCTTTTTCCGATACGTCTTCTCAATGAAAGCAATGGAGTCGTTCGTGGCGCGGGTCTCTCCGCGGATCCCCTCACACTTCCCCGATCCCCGACGGGGTTCGATCGAGTCCTTTAGAGGCGTGGAAACCCTCGCCATTTTCTCCGGTCTCGGAGGCGGTTCTCTGCATTCGGACCGGGTCCACTCTTCGCTGAGTCTTCGCAGGATCTGCTGCTGCTGCCGAATCGAAAAGTCCGCATATTTAGGGTCTCTCTTTCGATAAGCCCTATCAATGAAGGCAATGGAGTCGTTCGTGACGCGGGTCTGGGTGTGGATCATTTCGCACTTCTCCAACCCCCAACGGGCTTCGATCGAGTCCTCCGGATGGGAAGAAAGCCAGAGATGGTTCTGATAGACATGATAGAACGTGACCGAGCGGTTCTCCAAGATATCGATCGGAATAGCCTCCATCATCCCTTTCGTCATCTTTCGGTCGAGATGATTCGATTCGATGATCTGCGAAAGATGATCCATCAAGGAGACGATGATTCCGTCACGGCCCGGGGTGCTATGAATCTCCCACAATTCCGAGGGTTCCGGACAGCCCCCATTCTGACACTGCTGATATCCCGCCTGAACAATGGGGCCCCTCTCTCTGAGAAAACGAGCGATCGTTCCCATCACTTTTGCCATCTTTTCCTTCGGGTCATAGTCTGCAGGATCGATCCTCCTGGCCACGGCCTCGACAAAGTCGGCATGGCCTTTACAAAAACTCGGGGCATATTGCTCTTCGGAATAGAAGGGGTGCTCTTGGGAGGGGAGATATTTCCACCCCCCGTTTTCAGAAACCGGCCATCGGAACTTCACGATACCGGAGCGGGCTTTGGATTCGGGTCTCCCCGAAAAAAAATATCTCAAACTCAGTTTTTGAACTTTTACCGGAAGGGCCGACTCCCAGGTCTGAAGAGGATGGGCCTGGCTTCCGTCGAGGAAGACATGGCCGATGATTCCGGTATGGGATTCCGTCACCAGGAAGAGCGTTCCCGGCCTGACCGAATCGGGAGAAATACGGACGGGATAGGTATCGAGGGGGAGGGTCCCTGTCCAGGTCCTCGGGAAGAGGTAGAGAAGGGCCGCACGGAAACGTTCATCCCTCTCCCACTCCGGGTGGGTTGGAAGGTGCCTCCAGTCCGTGGACCAGTGGCCGATCCGCCTTCCATCCGTCGTGGTAGCGGCAGCGGGAAGATGGGCAATCCGGGCATAGATCCATCGGATCGC
Source organism: uncultured delta proteobacterium (assembly GCA_963828805.1). GTDB lineage: Bacteria > Desulfobacterota > BSN033 > BSN033 > UBA1163 > CAWHGS01. The sequence continues at coordinate 11,104 of CAWHGS010000055.1, read as the reverse complement.
ATAGACGGCATCCGCACAATCCGTGGGAATCTTGTGGCGAATGAAGAAATCCTCTGTCATCGTTTCATCCACCCATTTTTCAAACCGACGCTCTTCTTCAACGGTCCACCGGCGATCCCCGACCTCCCAGACTTGATCAGGAGATTCATTCAGCGTCTGGCTGAAGCAGGAAGTGGAAATATAAAGGATCAGAAAGAGAACAAGGAACGGCATAGGTCCATAGTAAAAAGAATGACAGAAGATTGTCAACAGAGAGAATGCACTTGCCCACCCCCGGTTTTCACATTGAGATCACAAGAGGCAAGCCGGACCGCAAAAAATTGTCCCAAAAAATACAGTCTTTTCCGTCATCAAGATACGGGGTTTACCCTATTTACTTCTTACAAAATGTTTATTATCCTTAAATAAAAGAAAGGAATGTTTATTGTTTATCAGCTGCCTCGCAGGATAGACTCGTTTTGCGAGGAGGGATCAATGAAATGACGCAGGAGGTGCTTTCATATGGAGACAAACGAAAGGGATTGTGGCAGATTTTTGAAGGGATTCCTCACGGGCAGCCTTCTGGGTGCATTGGCAGGCATTCTCTTTGCCCCCAAGTCAGGGAGGGAACTGAGGTCTGAACTCAGGGAAATGGGGAGCGAAACCATCGACAAGACCATGCAACTCTCCTCGGAGGTCCAGGATAGGGCGAGCGTCATCCTTGATAACGCACGGCGCCGGGCAGAGGAATTGAAAAGGGAAGCGGATCGTCAGTTCACTGAAGCACGCTTGAAAACCAGGGAGATATTGAAGGAAGCCGAGGAGAGGGCTTACGAGTTCAGAAAATCGGCCAGAGAAGTTATTGAAGAAGCGAAAAAAGAGGTGAAGAAAGCAAGAGAAGCGGTGGAAGCCGGCGTGGAAGCGGCAAAACATGAGTATTCCAAGAGAGTAGACTCGGATAAACCCTTGGCTTAGCTAAAGAATAGCATATCGCGTCTAACAGTCACGGCATCGATGCCCATAGCGTCAACTTCGATTAAGAGTTAACCTGAGGCATCAATAACTCATAAGCTACCTCCTCTCTCCTCCGTGGGAGAGGATTGAGGTGAGGGGGCAAAGTATTTGACTCACCCTGACGCTCGCCCTGTCCCATCAAGGGAGAAGGGAGTTGCAGTAGATTTTCATTGTTCGAGCCTGCCTGCCGAAGCCTTGGCGCAGGCAGGGGTGCTCTCCGGGCATGAGGCATTAATTTAGATTGAGCGCTTCCGCCCCCGCCTTAATGGAAAGTTTTCTGACTCGCCTTAGAACAAGGCCTGGACAAATTCGTCGGCGTTGAATTCCCTCAGATCGTCGATGCCCTCTCCCACACCGATATAACGGATCGGGATATTCAGCTCTTCGGTAATTCCTATGATGATGCCTCCTTTCGCCGTCCCATCCAGTTTGGTTAGAACAATTCCGGTAATGCCAATCGCCTCATGAAAGAGTTTGGCCTGAGAGATGGCATTTTGACCCGTCGTTGCGTCAAGGACGAGGAGGATTTCATGGGGAGCCCCCGGGCATTCTCTGCCGATAATGCGCCGCAGCTTCTTCATCTCCTCCATCAGGTTGACCTTCGTGTGGAGCCTTCCTGCCGTATCGATAAAGACCAGGTCGATATCCCGCGCCAGGGCTGCCTTGATGGAATCGAAGGCAACAGCAGAAGGATCGGATCCCTCCGTATGTTTGATCAGGTGGGCTCCCACCCGGTTGGCCCAGATCTCGAGCTGCTCAACCGCAGCAGCCCTGAAAGGTATCGGCTGCGCCGATCAGGATTTTCTTTTTGTTGGAAGCATACTGATGGGCGATCTTCCCGATCGTTGTCGTCTTTCCCACCCCGTTGACGCCAACGACCATAAAGACAAACGGTTTTGTCCGGGAGAAGTCGATCGAGAGGGGCTTCGCCCCGGTCTGGAGAATCCGGGAAATCTCCTGCTTGATAAAACCCTTCACCTTCTCAGGTTCTTTGAGCTCACCCCTTTTCAATCCCTGACGGACGCCCTCGATCAGTTGGGTGGTCGTCTTGACCCCCAGGTCCGCCTCAAAGAGGACAACCTCCAGCTCATCCAGGAGGTCCTGGTCAATGGTCTTTCTCCCCAAGAAAAGATGATCGATTTTTTCGACAAAACCCTGATGGGTTTTGGAGAGACCCTTCTTTAATTTTTCAAAAAATCCCCACGCCATGAAATCTCCTTCCCCGATCAATCAACTGAATCCTAACATCACGATATTTGAAATCAAACGCACCCGATTTACGTCAATCTCACCCACAAGAGACTGTGTCGCGAATCCCTTCCTGTCATTCGCGAGCGAGCACGAAGGATGAGTGCGGCAATACTCCTATTTCTCGAGGCCTTGTGAGATTGACATTCACGATCAAGATCACGACTCGCTCGCAATGACAATGATGACACAGCCTCTCCGGTTGACAGGGGGACATCTCCGAGGCAATTCTCCAAAAAAATAGGGCGAGAGATAATCCCGCCCTATTTTAAAACCCATTGGGTGATTCATTACTTTTTCTTCACATCTTCAAAATCGGCATCGACCACGTCCTCCTGGGCTCTCGGCCGCGGACCTTCCTGGGGCTCCTGCTCCGGGACCGGCGCCTTCGGCCTTGCCGGCCTGAGAGGCCTTCGCATACATGGCCTCCGCCAGTTTATGGGAAGATCGGGTCAGCTCTTCCTGCGCCGATTTGATCGCGCTCACATCATTGGACTCCATCGCCTTCTTCGCCTTCGCAATCGCATCCTCAATGTTCTGCTTCTCTCCTGAATCAACCTTCTCTCCAAACTCTTTGAGCGATTTCTCCGTGGTGTAGATGAGACTGTCGAGCTGGTTTCGCGCCTCAATCAGTTCGCGCCGCTGCTTATCGTCTGCGGCATGAGTCTCTGCATCCCTCACCATCTTCTTAATCTCTTCTTCATTCAAACCGCTGGAAGCCGTGATCTTGATCGACTGCTCTTTTCCGGTGCCAAGGTCCTTTGCCGAAACATGGACGATTCCATTGGCGTCGATATCAAAACCCACCTCGACCTGAGGAATACCTCTGGGAGCAGGTGGAATCCCGATCAGTTCGAACTGGCCCAGGGTCTTGTTATCTGCCGACATCTCTCTTTCTCCCTGCAGCACATGAATCGTCACTGCAGGCTGATTATCGGATGCCGTCGAAAAAATCTGGCTCTTTTTCGTCGGAATCGTCGTATTCCGTTCGATCAGTTTAGTGAAGACACCTCCGAGCGTTTCAATCCCAAGGGAAAGAGGCGTGACATCGAGCAGGAGCACATCCTTCACCTCGCCCTTCAAGACGCCTGCCTGGATGGCAGCCCCAATCCCGACGGCTTCATCCGGGTTGACGCTCTTGTTGGGTTCCTTCCCGAAGATCTGTCTCACCTTTTCCTGAACCTTGGGCATCCGGGTCATTCCGCCCACCAGGATCACCTCGTCAATATCCTTTGCCGAAAGCCCGGCATCGGTAATGGCCTGGCGGCAGGGTCCCTCCACCATATCGATAAGCTCCTCCGTCAGTTTCTCCAGTTTCGCCCGGGTCAACTTCATGGTGAGGTGTTTGGGGCCGGAAGCATCGGCCGTGACAAAAGGCAGGTTGATGTCGGTCTCCATCATGTTGGAAAGCTCGATCTTCGCCTTTTCGGCAGCCTCTTTCAGCCGCTGAAGGGCCATTCGATCCTTTCTGAGGTCGATTCCCTGATCTTTCTTGAATTCATCAGCCAGGTATTCAATGACCCGCTGATCAAAGTCGTCTCCGCCCAGGTGCGTGTTCCCATTGGTCGATTTGACCTCAAAGACACCCTCGCCCAATTCCAGGACAGAGATGTCGAACGTTCCTCCGCCCAGATCAAAGACGGCCACCTTTTCGTCCTTCTTTTTGTCTAACCCATAGGCAAGGGATGCCGCCGTCGGTTCATTGATGATTCGAATGACATTCAGCCCCGCAATCCTTCCCGCATCCTTGGTCGCCTGACGCTGGCTATCATTGAAATAGGCAGGGACCGTGATCACCGCATCCGTCACCTTTTCTCCAAGATAGGCCTCTGCCGTCTCCTTCATCTTCTGAAGGACAAACGCAGAGATTTCAGGAGGGCTGTACTCCTTGTCTCTCACCTTCACCCAGGCATCCCCATTCTTGGCGTCGACGATCTTATAAGGCAGTATCTTTACGTCCCGCTGAACCTCCGGATCACTAAATTTCCTCCCCATCAACCGTTTGATGGAGAAAATGGTGTTTTCAGAATTGGTGATGGCCTGCCGCTTGGCAATCTGGCCGACCACCCTTTCACCCTTATCCGTAAAGGCGACGACCGATGGCGTTGTTCGGCTCCCCTCTTGATTCGCGATAACGATGGGATCCCCTCCTTCCATAATTGCAACGACTGAATTCGTTGTCCCTAAGTCGATTCCTATTGTTTTTGCCATTGTAATTCCCCCTTCTTAGAATTTTATTCTGTATGCTTAGGAGGCTTGAGCCTCTTTTTCGGGAAGTTTCGAAACAGAGACGGATGCCGGCCTAAGAAGACGATCACTGAGAAGATATCCCTTCTGAAATTCCTCCAGGACCTGATTGGGTTCGTGCTGTTCGGTTTCAACAACCAACATGGCTTCATGCACCGCCGGGTCAAAAGGCTTTCCAACCGATTCAAAGGAAGAAACCCCGAATTTATTCAGCGCCTGAAGGATCTGCTGAATCGTCAGCCGCACCCCCTCGATCATGACCCCCGAATCACTCACTTTTTCGGCATGATTCAGCGCCCTCTCCAGATTATCAATGAAAGGCAGAATCGCTTTAATCAGATCCTCATTCGAAAATTTGACATAATCTTCCTTCTCTTTTGCAGCTCTCCTTTTATAATTTTCAAGATCGGCTCCCATCCTTAGAAAGCGGTCATAATTCTCCTTGGCCTCTTTCTCCTTCTCTTCCAGTTTTTTCTTCAGGTCCTCGACCTCCTTGCTCTCGCTCTTTCCTTTCTCTTCTCCGGATGGAAAAGATTCGATTGCGGGTTCCGATGAGGCTTTCATTTCCCCTTTCAGGATCGATGCGCTCACTGCATTCCTTTTTTTTCCGATCTTTCATACCTTTCACTCCTGCTTCATCCAATCCGGACGATGAAAATACGGGGTCTCGGTCTTGGCCGGTGAAAAACTAAGAGGCATCCAGGATCTCGGTGAGAAGCTTTGCCGTATAGTCGACCAGTGGAATGACCTTCGAATAATTCATCCGGCGGGGGCCAATGACCCCCAAGGCGCCCAATACTTCCCCCTTATAGCTATAGGTGGAGGTCACCAGACTGCAGGTTTCTATTTCCTGGACCTCGCTCTCAGAGCCAATGGCAATCTGAACCCCGCGCGGGTTCATGCATTTATCCAGGAGCTTCACGAGGGTCGCCTTTTCTTCAAACGTCCGGAAGAGATCCGTCATAATCGAGACATTTCCAAACTCGGGCTCATGAATGATGTTCGTTCTCCCTTCGATAAAAACATCCGTCTCATCACTCGGGGAGAGGGCTTCTTGGGCCAGACGAAGGGCCTGGGCAAAAAGACGATCATAGATGTTCTTTTCAACCCTCATCTGATCGATGACTCTCTCCCTTGCCAGCTGCAGGGTCAGCCCGGTCAGGAAACGATTCATGTAATCGGACAGATGATCCAATTCGGACTGTGAAAAATCGTCTTCCACCTCTACCACTCGATGGTAAACAAGGCCTGTAAGGCTGACCAAAATGGCCATGACCACGTGTTTTTTCAGCCTCACAAATTCGATATGTTGAAGGACGACTGAACTCATCTTGGGTGCCCACACCACACCCAGATAGTGGGAAGAAGAGGAAAGGATCCGGGAGGTTTCCCTGAAGAGATCTTCTGCCTCTGTCTGGTAGCTTAAATATTTTGATCGAATTCCCTGCCGCTCCGCTTCATCCAAATCACGAATATCGAGTAAATAGTCGACATAAAACCGGAACCCCTTCTCGGTCGGAACCCGACCTGCTGAAGTATGGGGTTGGTAGAGAAGCCCCAGTTCCTCCAGTTCGGACATAATGTTTCGGATCGTCGCCGAGCTGAGATTAAACTTTAAATCCTTTGCGATTACTTTGGACCCGACCGGCTCTGCCGTACCAATGTATCCCTCTACGACAGCGCCAAGGACCTTTTTCATTCGTTCCGAAAAATCTATAACCATTTGTAACTGTTACCCATTTTAAAATTTTAGCCCGCTAATCAACGCTCTCAGAAACGCTCACGGTTAAGATAATAATGAAGTTGAGGTTTGTCAACCCTTTGACCTCTCTTGCCCACCCCCAGTTTTCATATTGTGATCACAAGAAACAAGCCGGACCGCCTGGACACACTGCACAACGGCACTTCCAACAGCCCCTGTTTGGATTCCAAGGCTAAATCCGGCTATGAATTCTGCAAGTTTTGGTTAGGGATTGAGGCAGATGCTTCGCATTTATAAGGCGGGTCATGAAGCTTCTTCGAGTGGTTCGCCCAGTGGTCTCCAGCAGGCTGCTGAAAAACGCCCATCTGCGGCGTTTCCCTCATCCCTCTGTCATTGCGGCGTACTCCAAGTACGCTTCGATTGACATTTCCTTGGGCCTCAGGATTTCTGGGGCCCCCGTAGCGGATTTCGAAAGCTCAACTTGCATCTGGGCATTTTTGAGCAGCCCGCAAAAAATGACTTCTTCAGAACCTCCTGGGGCAAGAAGGGGAGCAATGTCATTTAGCCTCTTCCGGTTCATTTTCCGCTACCTTACCCGCAGGCTCCGGCTGTTCCCAATCGGTAGAGACGTAAAAAAATTGATCAAACGTCCGATGGTAACTACTCCATTTCGACCCCTCTGGAAGTTGAACCTTTAGAAATTGTTGAATGCCGTTGATTTTTGCATCCATATCGTCAAGGAAATGGAGCATGACGGCTTCAAGTGTCATGGGCTTTTTGGGAGAACCCCAGATGTCTTGACCGTGGTGGCTGAGGATGAGGTGTTTCACAAGCGTTGCAAGGGCTTTTGGAAAATCGGGGATTTGCCTGATTTTATCTTCTATCATCTCTATTCCGAGGGTGATATGGCCAAGGAGCCTGCCCTCATCAGAATAGTCGAGGGAACGACGGTAAGAGAGTTCATCGATCTTGCCCAGATCATGAAGGATGGAACCTGCCAGAAGGAGGTCCAGGTTTAATCCCTTGTAATGAGAGGAATTCTCGATAACAAGTTCTGCCAGGGAGAGGGTATGTTCCAGGAGCCCGCCCAGATAGTTGTGATGGATCCATTTGGAAGCAGGGGCTATCTTAAATCGATCAAGGAAAGGATTGTCCTCCCAGAAAAGATGAAGAAGCCGACGAAGGTATGGATTCTTTACCTGCTGACTGATTTCCATGAGAGAATTCAGCATGTCATCAATGTTTTTCTCCGTCTTGGGGAAAAAATCGGAGAGCTCGATCCCTTCCTCCCCGACCCGCTCAATCCGGTTGACGCTAATCTGAAGTTGACCCTGAAAAGAGACCGCCTTCCCTTTTACATGAACGAAATCATCCCTTTCAAAGGACTCGCTAAAGGTCTCTACAAAGGTCCAGATCCGGCCCTCGATTTCTCCGGAACGGTCACCCAGCTTTAACCTCAAATAGATATTCCCGTTTTTCGTGAGCCCCGAAGATTTCTCTCTGACCAGGAAGAAGGAATCCACATTCTCATTCTCTTTAATCTCTTGAATAAAGATCTTCATCGGCTTCTTCACCTTTCCGTTGGAAAATAGACGTGACCGTGTCCGTGCCTGCACGCCGGCGTACCGCGTGTCTGCAACAGAACCGTCATGCGCGATCATTTAAAATGGTCGAAGCCAAGACGGGACGGGAAATATTCAGCCCCATCCTTTCTAACAATCCGGAATCCTTTTCTTGAGGGCAGGATTTCTCCGATGCGGGTGACCGGAATTTTGTGAGCGAGGCTGAGAGAGGATATCTTCTCTCTCATTTTCGGAGAGGCAGTGAAGAGGAGTTCGTAATCCTCACCCCCGGAGAGGGCCATCTGATAGAAGTCCTTCGAATAGGATGAGATATTTTTTCGATAACGCCTCGACAGGGGAATCCGGTCCTCCCAGATTCGCCCCCCTTTGTCGCTTTCCTCCAGGAGGTGGGCCGTATCGCTCAGGAGACCGTCGCTCACATCGATCATGGCCGTGGCCAATCGCTGTCTGCCGATGGCCTGCCCGAGACTGATCCTCGGGGTCGGAAGCGAGGTGTCTCGCAACCAACGCTTCAGGTTTTGCCTTGAGGCCCTTCTTTTTAAGAATTCTTAATCCCAAGGCAGAATCGCCAAGCGTTCCGGTGACAAAAAGATCATCCCCGGCATGGGCTCCATTTCGATAGAGCAAGTCCTTCTTTTCACCTTCCCCGAGGAGGCAGATGTTGATGATGATTTTCTGGGAAAGAGCGGTATCACCTCCGATCAGATCCACCCGGAACGGCTTGGCCATATCCCTTAAGCCACGGTAGAAGCGGGAAACGAAGGAGAGATCGAGGCCTTTCGGCAGGCCGAGGGAGAGAAGAAAATATTTAGGCGTTCCTCCCATGGCTGCAATGTCGCTGAGATTGACGCCGAGTGCCTTTTTACCCAAAAGATAAGGATCGACCCAGGTTCTTTCGAAATGGATGTCTTCGATAAGAATATCCGTGGTAGCCAGGAAGACCTTTCTCCCTGTCTCGAAGACAGCCACGTCATCTCCGATCCCCTGAATAAGGGAAGGGTCGGAAACCTTTGTCCACTTTCGGACCCGGCGAAGGAGACCCAATTCACCGATCTTTCGGAGATCCAACGCCACTCCTCCCTCGAATATAGTGAACGTTCTAAATAAGTAGACATCTCCGGGCGTCATTGCGCCCCGGACCCGATCCGGGGGAAGCAATCCCAGGAGATTGCTTCGTCACAGGTCCTCGCAATGACAACTTTCTTTTGCGTTCACTCTAACTTCTTTTCCGTGTTCTTTTGGGCGCAAGCGCGATCTTTAGAACTTCGTCCATATGCTTGACCAGGTGAAACTCCATCTTCTTTCGAAGGTAAACGGGAAGGTCGGACAGGTCTTTCTTATTCTGGTATGGAACGATGATATCCTTGATATGGTTTCGAAGGGCAGCAAGGGCCTTCTCTTTCAGGCCTCCAATTGGAAGGACCCTGCCCCTCAGCGTGATCTCGCCGGTCATGGCCACATCCTTTTTCACGGGGACACCCGTCAGGGTCGAAATGAGGGCTACGGCCATGGTAATACCGGCAGACGGTCCATCCTTGGGGATCGCGCCCGCAGGAACATGGATATGAATTTCCCTGTTATTCAGATCATCCGGTCTGATTCGATAGGCCTTACCCCTTGAACGGGCATAGGTCAACGCAGCCTGGGCCGACTCCTTCATCACATCTCCCAGATGGCCGGTAAGAATGAGCGCTCCCTTTCCCGGCGTGGTCGATGCCTCCACCTGAAGAATCTCGCCTCCCATCTCTGTCCAGGCCAGGCCTGTGGCTACGCCCACCTCGTTTCGCTCCCTCTCTTCGTCGGGCAGAACAGTAAGGGGTCCCAGGAACTGATGGAGGTTTTTGGCATTGATCTTTCGTCTTCTCCTTCTTTCCCTCTGCGACCTTTCGGGCCACCTTTCTACAAACGGAAGCCAGCTCCCGCTCCAGATTTCGAAGCCCGGCTTCCTGGGTGTATTGAGAGATGATCTGAAGAATGGCCCCGTTGGAGATATCGAGGACCTTTGGGTCGATCCCATTCTCTTCCATCTGTCGAGGCAAAAGATAAGTCGTGGCAATCTTCAACTTTTCTATTTCGGTGTATCCGGGGATGTTAATGATCTCCATCCGGTCCTTGAGAGCGGAGGGAATGGGATCCGTAATATTCCCTGTGGTGATGAACATCACCTGAGAGAGGTCATAGGGAACGTTGAGATAATGATCGCTGAAGGCATTATTCTGCTCCGGGTCAAGAACCTCCAGCAGGGCCGAAGCCGGGTCTCCCCGAAAGTCAATGCCGATTTTGTCCACCTCATCCATCATGAAGACAGGATTGTTGGTTCCGGCCTGCTTGATCGACTGGATGATTCTTCCCGGCAAGGCCCCCACATAGGTCCGCCGGTGTCCACGGATCTCGGCTTCATCCCGAATCCCGCCCAGGGAGATTCGAACGAACTTTCTCTCCAGAGCCCGCGCGATCGATTTTCCGAGGGAGGTCTTGCCGACACCCGGCGGACCGATGAAACAGAGGATCGGTCCCTTCATCTTCTTCTTCAGCTTGTTGACGCTCAGGTACTCCAAAATCCGTTCTTTTACCTTTTCTAAATTGTAATGATCCTCATCCAGAACCTGCTTTGCCTTTTCGAGGTCCAGGTTATCTTTCGTTGATTTCGACCAGGGCATATCGATCAGCCAATCGATATAGGTCCGGACCATAGAGGCCTCCGCCGCATCCGGATGCATCTGCTCCAGCCGGTCCAGCTCTCGAAGAACCTCCTTTTCCACCTCCGGCGGCATCTTGGCCTTCTTGATCTTGCGCCGGAGGTCTCTGAATTCCTTGGCCCGCTCGTCCTCTTCGCCCAGTTCACTCCGGATGGCCCTCATCTGCTCCCGGAGAAAGTATTCCCGCTGCGTCCGGCTCATCTCATCCCTGGCCTGGGACTGAATCTTTGCCTGTATGGTAAGGACCTGAACCTCTTTTCCAAGGACCTCGCCCAGCGCCTTCAGCCGTTCGATGGGGTCGAGAACTTCGAGGATCTCCTGGGCCTTCTCCACGGTAAGATCCAGATTGGAGGCCACCAGATCTGCCAACCGTCCGGGATCATCGACGCTTTCGAGGATGAACATGAGATCCGGGGAGAGGAGCTTTCCGTAGGAAACGATTCTCTCCAGTTGTTCCTTGATATTCCTCATCAAGGCCTCGATCTCGAGGGTAATCTCCGTGACAAAAGGATCCTTGATATTCTCGATTTTCACTGAAACATGAGGCGTCGTCTGAACGATCTCTTTAATGGAAGCTTTTGAAAGTCCCTGGACGAGGATCTTGATCTTTTCATCCGGAAGCTTGAGCATCC
>CAWHGS010000054.1:0-17658 GCA_963828805.1 uncultured delta proteobacterium | reverse complement strand
AAAGGGGGACTATGAAACCAGGAAAAGTGAACATCCATCTTTTGCAGGGACTCTTAAAAAGATATGCGATCCCTGATCCCAGAGTCATCGTAGGTCCCGAGGTCGGTGAAGATGCGGCTGTCATTGACCCGGGGAAGAGATCAGATTGTTACTGGGTGGTGACTGCGGACCCCATCACCTTCACCACGGACGAGATTGGTTACTATGGCGTCGTCGTGAATATGAACGATATCGCGACAAGAGGGGCAATTCCCAGGTGGTCTTCTGGCCACCCTCCTCTTTCCGGAGACGGGTTCGGACAGAAGGAGTGTTGAAAGGACCTTCCGTCAAATCCACAAGGCATGCCAACGATTTAATATTTCTTTAATTGGGGGGCATACGGAGGTTACCCCTGGGATTGAAAGGCTCATCCTTTCCGGAAATATGATCGGGGAGGTTAAAAAGGAGAAGCTCGTCACAACCGGGGGCGCAAGGACCGGAGACCTTCTCCTTCTCATCAAGGGGGTTTGCATCGAGGGGACTTCGATCATTGCCAGGGAGAAAAGGACTGACCTCATACGACGCGGTATTTCCCCGGCCCTCCTTCGAAGAGCGAAAAATTATATTTTTGACCCGGGGATTGAAGTGCTTCACGCATCCCGTATTGCGTGCGGTTCTGCTTCGGTCCACTCCATGCATGACCCCACAGAAGGAGGATTGATCAATGGCATCCTTGAGATGGCCATGGCCTCTCATAAAGAGATCGAGGTCGATTTGGAAAAGGTCCCGATTTACAGGGAATCCCGAATACTCTGCGGGGTCTACGGGTTAAACCCCCTGGGTGTGATCGCTTCCGGCGCGCTCCTTCTCACGATCTCTCCTTCGGATCTCTCACCCCTTGAACGAGCCTTTAAAAGGGCTTCCATTCCCGTACAGGTGATCGGGAAGGTAAAGAAGGGACCGACGGCAAGGGTTTTAACAGGGGAGGGCAAAAGGAAAAAAGAACTGCACCCTGTCTCCCGGGATGAGATCCTGAAGATCTTCGAGTAATTTCCCCCGCCTGAATCCTTTCGTTCCTTGCCCCTGTCATCGAAACCGATTAAGATAGTCCCAATTTGAAAGAGCGAGATCCCGAATCGCTGGATCCTGAAACGAGTTCAGGGTGACGCTCCTTGTTTAAGCGCTGGATTCGGGATCGCCGCATGGGAGTCAGCCAATATGCATTGGGTGAGGGAAAAATGATACGACACCGGGTCTTATTTTGGGTTCTTTGTTCGTATCTTGTCCTTCTTGGGTCGGTGACTGCGGATGAACGTGTCCGGGTAAATAAAGTGTACGATGGCGATACCATTGTCCTTGAAGATGGTCGGAAGGTTCGCTATCTCGGGATCAACTCGCCTGAATTTCAGGAACCCTTTTATCTGAAAGCCAAACGGTTGAATGAATCCCTTGTCCTGGGCAAAGAGATCCGGCTGGAATTCGATCAGGAGCGCAACGATGCCTACAATCGAATCCTGGCCTATGTCTATGTTGGTGACCAGATGGTCAATGCTCGATTGGTCAAGGAGGGTTTGGCCCATGTATTCTTGATCGGGCCGAGTCGCAGGCACAGCGCCTTGCTCCTTCAGGCTCAGGCCGTAGCCAAACAGAATAGAGCCGGCATATGGTCCGCGAGAGCCCGTCCGAAAGATCTCAAAATCACGAGCGTTCATCTCGCGGATAAGGATATGCCGGACCCGAATGCTCCTTACGTTCGTATTGCAAATCTGAGCAACGGACCGGTGCGGATGACCGGTTATGCTCTTTCAAACGAGAGTGGGCAGAAGTATGTTTTTCCTGAGGTACGGATAGACCCTGGCTATACAATCATCGTGTCCAGCGCCGCAGGAAAGGATGGGGTCGATGACAGGGGACAAATGGTTGTCCGCTGGCCGGCACAGAGTTCCGCATGGGATCCGCGGGAAGATACAGCTTTCCTCACAGACCCGTCGGGAGAAATTGTGGATTCCTTCCATTATAAGGGGAAGCGAATAAGCACTTCTTCTCGTTCAAAACAAAAGGCCCCTTAAAGCAAGGTTCCTCCAGAAAGGATCAACTTTCTCAACAGAGAAGAATCTCAGGCGAGAAGATATGTCTTCTTTCTTGAATCAAAAAAAGACATGAACAAACCCTTGTTCCGGGTTTGCCCATGTCCGTCCGGGTGAAGATCTCCTTAATGCTGCAAACCCATCTCATAAAAGAGCGGGCAGGTAGGCTTGCAAAGCCTTAAAGCGGATACCTTTGAAACGTTGCACCACTGATGAGAATCGATATCTTCCGGCCCTCACCCAAGGTGAAGTCCAGGATTAACCCGAAAATATGATCAAAACCGCGTTTTAAGGGTTTGAAAGCTTACCTGCCCGCGAATTGACGAAAGGCCCCCGTGGCGGCAATCATCGGTATCTATTTCCCGGGGTTTCTACTTCCCCTGGGCTACGGTCTTGAAAACGTCCCAGGTTCTAAGAAGCTCCAGGGCGCGGTCCAACTGATTGTCGGCCGGTTTCTTTTCTTTCTCTTTTCCCGCTTCCTTTTTTGTTTTTTCTATTTCCTTTTCCTTAGGTGCGGTCTCTTTGGGCGCTCCCTTTTCATTATCCATGAGGTGTCGCTCCAGATCCTTCTCCGAGGGCATTTTAGGAGGAGTTACCTCTTTTTCTTTCTCTTCTTCGGGCTTTGCCAATTTCACAATGATGTCAGGCACGATCCCTTTGGCCTGGATGGAGCGGCCGCTGGGTGTAAAGTAACGCGCAGTGGTCAATCTCAGCCCTGCCCCATCCTTCAGCGGAAAGATCGTCTGCACAGAGCCTTTTCCAAACGTCTGGGTCCCGAGGATGATTCCCCGGTGGTGGTCTTGAACGGCGCCGGCAACGATTTCGGATGCACTCGCGCTGCCTCCGTTGACCAGAACCACGAGGGGATAACGGGGAAGCGTTCCCTGGGCATGGGCAGGGAACTTCTGCTTCTGGTCTTCCTTCCTTCCCTCGATGGAAACGATGATCCCCGAGTCAATAAAGTGGTCCGAAATCTTGACCGCCTGATCCAAGAGACCTCCAGGATTATTCCGGAGATCGAGGACCAGACCCTTCAGGCCCCCCTTGCTCTCTTCTTCCAATGCTTTCATGGCCTTGCCAAACTCACCGTCCGTTTTTTCCTGGAACTGAGAGATCCGGATGTAACCATATTGCTTATCAAGCAGTTCATAGCGGACGCTTCGGACAGGGATGACATCCCGGGTCAGCGTGAAGTCCCGAGGTTTGGTAAAACCCTCTCGCATGATCGTGATGGTCACCTGGGTCCCCTTGGGGCCTCGCATCTTTTTAACGCTGTCCATGAGGGTCAGAGTCTTGGTCAGTTCTCCGTCGATCTTGATAATCTGATCGCTCGCGAGGATACCCGCCTTGAATGCCGGAGTATCTTCAATCGGTGCGACAACGGTCAGGATGCCATCCTTCATCGTGATTTCAAGCCCCAATCCCTCAAAGCGACCCCGGGTCTCGGCCTGCATTTCCTTGAAGGTCTCAGGCGGCATGAACCCCGAATGGGGATCCAGAGTTTCCAGCATGCCCTTGATGGCTCCATAGATAAGGTCTTTCGGTTTCGCCTCCTCCACGTACTCCTTTTGAATCCTGAAGAGGATATCGGAGAAGAGGGACAGATCATCGTAGGCAGCCGAGGAAAGGGCAGGACCCTTATTGGATTGGCTCAAGCCAATGGTAACCCCGATGAGAAAGATGAGGAGACTGAGCAGAATGATTTTGGAATTCGAAAACTTTTTCTGATGCGACATAGAATCCTCCTTATTTAAAGTCCTTTTTTCCTTTTCTCATTTCCCTCCGGGAGGGAAGCGATTTTTTCGAGATGCGAAACCCATTCCATCGGGTCCCGGGGTTTTCCTTTATGACGGATTTCGAAGTAGAGGCAAGGACCTTTCAGCGATCCTGCACTGCCGACGAGGGCAACGGCTTCTCCCTCGGAGACGACATCGCCCGCCTTTTTCAAAAGTTGGGAGCAGTAACCCGATACCGTGAAGGTCTGATCTCCATGGTCAATAATCATAACATTTCCAAACCCTTTGAACCAATCGGCATAGAGGACTTTTCCCGGGAGGATCGCCCGGACCTCTGCCCCCAGGGGCGCTTTGATTTCAATCCCGTTCTGCCCTTTTTCCTTAAAGAGGCTGATCACATTTCCCTGGACCGGCGGGCTCAGTTTTCCTTTGGCTGAATCCGGTTTCAATTTCCCATAAACGGTCCCTTTCATTTCTCGTTCCAGTTTGTCGATGAAGGCTTGAAGTTCTTTTGCCCTCTCTTCCAGCTCACCAATGACCTTCTGGTAAACTACCTTCTGGTTTTGGATGGACTTCAGAAGGGCGTGTTTCGTCGCCTTGGCTTTTTTGATCTCCTCCCTTTTCTTTGCGACTTCAGCGATCGAGCGCTCCCATTGGGCTTGATCTTCCATGAGGGTCCCCCGGTATCGCTCCTTGAGAGCCACCTGATGACGAAAGGTGTCAACCAGACGGGCATCCGAATCGATGATGACCCGTAAATTTCGATCGATTTTTAACAGATCGGGAAAGGACCGAGAGGAGAAGAGAAAGGTTTCGGGAGGGATCCGCTCCATTTTGTAGAGGGCGACCACTCTGGCAAAGAACTCCTCCTTGGTCCGTTCCATCCCTTTGTTCAAAAGGAGAACCTGATTCTTTGTCTGCTGTACCTTTTCCTTGGTTTGGGACAGACGGGGCTCCATCTGCTGCAGTTCCTTTTCTTTCTGATAGAGTTTGGTCTCGATCTGAGAAAGGCTTTCGAGGATGGAGGATTCCTGTCCGCGGATCTCCTTTTCTTTCTCCCGGGTCAAGGTGATCTCTTTTTTAATGTCCTTCAGGTCCTTTTTTTTCTGAGTGATGTCCTTTTCATGGGGATCGGTCCGGGCAGCCCAAAGAGGGGACACCCCTGGGTTTAGAAATATCCCCAAGAGGAGCCAACAGGCCAATCTCCCGATCCGTCTTTTCATGAAGGACTCACCCACCGGCCCTAAGAAATCTCACGGAAGCCATGAAACTGCCGAGAAAGCCAAGAACCATCCCGCCGCACAATATCCCGATCAGGGTTTTCAGCGGTAAAAAAAGAATGGGAATTTCGAGATTCCATTCTTTCATTGAGATTGGAATGTAGAGAAGGATCATCCGTTGCAGCAGAAAGAGGAAAAGGAGAGCCAACCCGGCGCCCAGGAGGCCCTGGATCATGCCCTCCACATAAAAAGGGACCTGGATAAAAGAGGGACTGGCGCCCACCAGGTGCATGATTTCAATCTCCTCTCGACGGGAGGCGATGGTGAGCTGGAGGGTATTTGAGATGATGAAGATCATGGCTACCAGGAGGAGCCCTCCCAGGACCCATTGGGTGAGGCGAAGGACATGGGCGAGGGAGGAGAACATCTCGACCCACTCCTGGCCGTATTGAATCTCCTCGATCTGCGGGTTCTGTTTCAATTCAGAGACGACCCCTCTGATCATTGTTGAATTTCGATATTCTTTCTTGAGACGCATCTCAAGGGATGGAGGAAGAATCGTTGGCTGAATTCCCTCCAAGAGATTCTTTTGATTGCCCAGTCTGGTTTCCATGAAAACCATGGCGTCGGTGGGAGAGACATATTTAACAGATTCCACCCCCGCCATCCGGCGCATTCTGTCCAGGAGGTTTTCGATTTCGCCTGCCGGTGTTTTTTTCTTGAGATAGGCGATGACTTCGATCTTGTCTTCCCAGATCTTGAGAAAGGAGGCAAGGTTAAAGGCAATCAAAGAAAAGGCGGAAAAGATGAGAACGGAGATGGTGATCACCCCGATGGTGGTCACATTCGGGAAGAGATTCCTCCACATATTCTGGATCGCCCGGATCAGCATGTAACGGAAAGAGAGTTTCATGTCTCAGGTTTGACCTCCATCCCGATCTCTTCATCGACCCTTTTTCCCTTCAGGATCTGGATGACAGGATAAGGGTAACGCTGGATGAGGTCTCTGTTCTGGGTCGCAAACACAACCGTCGTTCCCTGTCGGTGCAGCGCCATGAAAAGCTTCATCACATCGATGGCCATCTGCTCGTCGAGATTACCCGTGGGTTCGTCCGCCAGGATCAGGATAGGGTTATTTACGACGGCCCGGGCAATGGCCACCCTCTGTTTTTCTCCGGCAGAGAGGGTCAGAACCGAGTCTCGTTCTCTGCCAAGGAGACCTACCCACTTCAGGATTTCCAGGACCCGCCGCTGGATCTCTTTCGGAGGATGCCCGGTCACCTCGAGGGCAAAGGCGATATTCTCGCCTACGGTCCGGTCTTTCAGGAGCTTGAAATCCTGAAAAACCATCCCGATCGTTCTTCGGAGTTGATGGATCTTTTTGAAACTCTTTTGGCTGGTGTCGATTCCATTGACAATCACTTGCCCGCTTGTCGGTTTTTCAGAACAGAATAGGATGTGAAGAAGGGTGGTTTTCCCAGAACCGCTCGGTCCGGCGATAAACGTGAATTGTCCGGGAAAGATCTCAAGATTGATGTCATTGAGGGCAGCAATCTGGCTCGGATACGTCTTGTGAACATGGACCATTTTAATCATATTTTTTTCCAACCTAACACGAAAGTCGTTTTTTTTCAAGAAAATTAAGGGGTTAATGATTCAGGGAGCCAATTTGCATTCGATAGGGCACAGATTGATCGTCATTAGAAACGCACCGTCTAAATCCTCTCCTGCAGCCACCTCCGGCTCAGGTATCTTCTCGAAATCAAGAAGGCTTGGACCAGTTGGGACAGATTCATCGTCCACCAGACGGAGACAGCTCCATAGCCGAGCCAGACGACAAAGAGATAACAGAGAGGAATTCTTACAAACCATACGCTCAGGGCAACCATCAGCATGACACTCTTGGTATCGCCTGAGCCGTTCAATCCTCCTGCAAGAATGATTCCCCAGGCCATGATGGGTTCGCTCAACATGCTGATATACAGATATCTCCTGGCCTCCTCGATGACCCGTCCATTTTCGGATAAGAGAGCGGCGATCCACCTTGCGTTGAGGATCACGGCGACGACCATCCCGGTGATAATCATCACGCCGATGAAGGCCGTCACCATTCCGCTCTTGAAGGCTTCCTCTTTTTTCTTCTCTCCAATGAGATTTCCAATGATGACGGCATTGGCCAGGTTGAAGGCAAAGGCGGGCAGATAGATCGCCGATTCAATTCGAAGTCCGGTGCTGAAGGCCGCCAGAATCTCAATCCTGTCTTTAGGAAGGGAGCTCAGAATCAGGAAAAGGGCCATGGATGAGAGTTGCCACAGTACCTGGAGGAGTCCGATGGGCCAGCCAATGCGCATCATCCTTTTGACGAGATCGACGGAGAGATGGTTTCTGCCCCCCATGATTTTCTTGATGTGTGTCAGGTTCACGAAACATCCCAGACTGACACTGATGGCCGTCGCAAGGGCAATTCCGTTAAACCCTAAGGGCGTGTAAAACAGAAAGAAGAGATTGAGGGCCATATTGATTCCACACACGAAGGCCTGCGTTTTCAGAGAATTCCTGATTCGGTTGCAGGAGCGCAAAATCCCATTCGAATTGATCAACCCATAATGGAACAGGAGGCCGGCGGCATAGATTCTCATCATGGGGAGAGCCATGGGTTTGAGCTCTTCCGGGATGTTGAGGAGGTTGATCAGTTCTTTCGTCAGGAAGATCCCTCCCAGCGAAAGCGTTGCTCCTGCGATCGCGGAAGCAACCAGAGAGGAAAAGACGGCACGGTTCAATTCATCTTTGCTCTCTGAGGCAAAGATCCTCGAGACGACGGAAACGGTGCCGACCGTGAGGGCATTGGCAAGAATGATGAAGATAAAATAGAGCTGAACAGCGAATCCGTAAGCGGCCTGCACCTCTTTTCCGATTCGGCCGGCGATATAGATGTCCGTCAGGCCGATCAGAAACTCGAAAAACATGATCACGACCATCGGCCAGCTCAACGACCAACTTCGGGAGAGATAGGAATGGAAATCTTTCTGTTTCAGGAAGGCATAAAATCCGTTCATGTTCCCACTTCTCCCATCACAAAAAAAGGGGCGTGATTCGAGGTGAAGACCGGGGGTGTCCTTCTCAAAATCGACGCAATCGCGGGATGCCGCTTGAATTCCTTGTCCAGAAATTGCCTCACTTTTTTTCTGTCCCAACCTTTGGGATGATCAAAATCGACGTAAAGCGAGAGATCTCCTTCGTAAAACCCCTTGGATTCAACGGGGGAGACTTCCCGGTCAGCCATCGGCATGTTGAACAAGGCAAGGTTCAGAAAATGGATCTGATCATGATGGTTCGTAACAAAGTCAAGAGTCTTTCGTGCCTCCGGTAAGTCTTCTCCAGGAGTTCCGAAAAGAAGGTAGACGTAGGTCGCAATGCCCGCTTCTTTCAAATTTTTCAGAGCCCTTGAGGCCTCTCCAAGGTCGACCCCCTTCTGCAGGCCATCCAGGACGCGTTGATCCCCGGATTCGATCCCGAGCTTCAACATGACGCACCCTGACCGCTTCAAGGCCCTGCAAAAATCGGGGTCGGTGAGATGTCGGGTAACCCTGACAAATCCATACCAGGGCGCGCCCGGAGGGTGATCCGTCATCGCCTTCATGAATGTTGGAGGAATGGCATTGTCGAGGATATGGATCAGGGATGGCTTCAGTTCTTCAACCAATGTTTGCAGGTCTGTGGCGGCTTCTTCAGGGGGAACCGGAACGTAAGGATTCCCTTCTGCTCTCTCGGGGCAAAAAGAGCATTGGTTCCAGTAACACCCGCTTGAGGTGCTGTAGGGGAGAATGGTTCCTGGCGCCAAGTAATCCTGGATGGGGAAGAGACCGTAGTTGGGCGTGTATCGGGTTTTTGAAATGTGCCCGCTCACACCATTGAGGGCAAGGAGCGCATCTTCTCCCGGTCCGGGGATCAGTTCATCGACGAGGCCTCTGAACGGATTATGCCACAGGGGCCTTTTCATCCAGGAAGTAATCAATCCACCCCCCAGAACAATCTTAAGGCCCGGGACCTCTCGCCGTAGAAACCCGATCATGGCAAAAGTGCAAAGGGCCTGGCTCAAATAATTGAGCGAGAATCCGACGATAGGGTTTCCCCCGCTCTCTGAGAACTCCAGAAGGCGATGATGGAAATAGGGATAAAAAGGGTTTTTCTCCGGTTTTTCTGCAGATTGAATCAGGTCGCTGCTCCTGACCGGAGAAAGTCCCCTGTCTTCATAATTTGCAAGCCCGAGGGTGATCCCCTTGGGACGGGTTTTCGACTCAAGAACATGATTCAGGTCCCGGACCGCCCGCTTGTACCGATCGATCTGATGATAACCCTGCCTGTTTCTCAGCAAACGGAGATGATTTTGAAGATTGCGGGAGGCCCGTATTCCCCATGTATCCGTTTGGATCTCATCGATCCTCTCGCCGGGAGTCTCGGGATGAGTCAGAAGATGAAGGAACCCCTCGATATTGCAATCGAGGACCTTGCATTTTACTCCGTGGTGACTCAGGGCGCCATAGAGTTTTCCGATCCCCCCTGGAGGTTCGCACGGCTTTGTGACGGGTGGATGGATCAGGAGCATATTCCGAAGGGTCCTCAGATTCATTCGCGGGCTGCCGAAAGAACTGCTTAGATCAGGGCGAGGCTATCCGCTACAGCCAGACCGGCACGGGTAGGGACGAGGTGACCATTTTGAATGGAAAGAAACCCTTGCCGCTCGAGGTGACCGATGACTTCCTTCTTCTCAAACAGGAGGTCAGAGTGATATTGCCGGATAAAATCTTGAAGGGAAATGCCTCTTTTAGTCCGGAGACCGAGAAAGAGGGCCTCCAGCCGGAGCTGTTCGATCGTCAGGTTCTCCTTTTTCTCTACAGGTAATTTTCCCTTTTCAATGTCGGCGAGGTACCGGTCGAGAGAAGCATGATTCCACCAGCGCTCCCCGTCCTTGAAGGAATGAGCCGCCGGGCCGAAACCGAGATAGGGAGTATGGTTCCAGTATTTCTGATTATGCCGTGAGGCAAAGGTGAGACTTCCGGCAAAATTGGATACTTCATAGTGGAGATACCCCGCCCCTTCAAGCCATTCCGATGTCTTCATGAAAAAATCGTACTGCAAGTCCTCTTCGGGAAGCTGGAACTCGCCTTTCCGATATCTTTGCCCGAGGGCGGTTTTCTCTTCAAGGGTGAGCTGGTAGCAGGAGAGATGTTCCGGCAGGAAGGTCAGTGCCTGTTCGACTGTTTCCTGCCACGAAGCCAGATTCTGTCCCGGAATGCCGTAAATCAGGTCAAATCCGAGATTCTGGAATCCCGCCAGGCGAGCGTTTTCAATGGCCGAAATCGCTTGGTCGAGAGAATGTCTGCGCCCGAGAAAATCGAGAATTTTCTGATCAAACGATTGAACGCCCATAGTGAGACGATTGAACCCAATGCTCTTAAGACTTCGGAGAAAGGGCAGACTCAAATCTCCGGGGTTGGCCTCCAGGGTAATCTCTGAATCAGGCAAGAGGCGAAAGCATTTTTTGAACACGGGTAAGGATCGACTCTAATTGTTTAATCGTTAGGAGAGAAGGCGTCCCGCCTCCAATGTAGACTGTATCAAAGGGGCCCCATGGGTCATGGACCATTTCCATTTCCGAAGCAGGGCTTCCAGAAAATCAGGGATCGAGGAAAGCGATGTGATGGAATAGAAACTGCAGTAATGACATTTGGAGACGCAGAAGGGAATATGGATGTAAAGACCAGGCACCTTTCAGATTAGATCCAGATTTCTGATTTCCGAGTTTCATGATTTGAAGCAGACATTGTTCTGAGAAGTCCGTGTTGATTTATTGATGATTCAATCTGAAATCTTGAACTCTGAAATCTGTGACTTCTCTTAATCGGTGTCCGACTTCAGAACCGCTAGGAAAGCGCTCTGAGGAATGGTGACGGATCCGATCATCTTCATGCGCTTCTTGCCCTTCTTCTGTTTTTCGAGAAGCTTCCGTTTGCGGGTGATGTCCCCTCCGTAACACTTTGCCGTCACATCCTTCCGGAAGGGGTTAATGGTCGAGCGGGCGATATATCTGGCCGCCGATCGCTCCCTGGATGGGGACCTTGAAAGACTGCCGGGGAATTTCTTCCTTTAACCTTTCGCAGGCCTGAAGGCCCCGCTGACGCGCGTTTTCCCGGTGAACGATCTGAGAGAGGGCATCGACCTTCTCGCCATTGACCAGGATGTCGAGAAGAACGAGATCCCCTTCCCTGTAGTCAATCACCTCGTAATCAAAGGACCCGTATCCCTGGGTGACGGATTTTAGACGATCATAAAAGTCGAAGAGAACCTCGGCCAGGGGCATCTCATAGATCAATTCAACCCGGCCCGGGCTCAGGTAATTGAGCTTTGAGTTGACCCCCCGTTTTTCCATGCAGAGTTTCATCACCGCGCCCAGATATTTTTCCGGCAGCAGCAAGGTCGCCTTGATGTAAGGCTCTTCTCCTTTTGCAATAGACATGGGATCGGGATAATGAGCGGGATTGTCAATCACCACGACGCTTTCGTCTTTTAACGTAAAGCGGTACTGAACACTCGGCACGGAGAGGATGATGGAAAGATCGTATTCCCGTTCCAGCCTTTCCTGGACGATATCCAGATGAAGGAGGCCGAGAAAGCCGCAGCGAAAGCCCTGGCCCAGGGCCGCAGAGGAATCCTTCTGATAAACAAAGGCCGCATCGTTCAGTTTATATTTTTCCAGGCCAACCGCAAGATCTTCATAGTCATCGGAGGCAATGGGGTAGATGGAGGAGAAGACGACGGGTTTGAATTCCCTGAATCCCGGAAGAGGCTTCTCACAGGGGCGTTGATCGAGGGTGATGGTGTCTCCAATGTGGACATCAGAAACCGTTTTGACCCCTGCAATGATATAGCCCACTTCACCTGCAGAAATTTTCTCGCGTTTCAATCTCCCGAGAGAAAACCCTCCGACCTCATCCACTTTATAGGTGGCCCCATTGTAAACCAACCGGATGATATCCCCGCTTTGAACGGTGCCCTCAAAGACCCGGCAGTGAATGACCGTTCCACGAAAGGAATCGTACTTGGCATCGAAGATCAATGCCGCCAGAGGCGCTTCCGGGTCGCCCTTGGGAGGAGGAATCCTCTGGACGATGGCTTCAAGGATCTCCTCAATTCCGATTCCCTCTTTGGCGGAACACTTCAGATGAGAAAAGGGGTCCAGTCCCAGTTCGGAATCGATCTCTTCAATCACGCGCTCCACATCGGCTGTAAGAAGATCAATCTTATTGATGACAGGGATGATCGCGAGGTTATTCTCCATGGCAAGAAAGAGATTGGCAATGGTCTGGGCCTGGACTCCCTGAGCGGCGTCTATCAGGAGAAGGACCCCTTCGCAGGAGGCAAGGGCCCGTGAAACCTCATAAGAAAAGTCCACATGGCCCGGGGTATCAATTAAATTGAGAGAATACTCGTTTCCGTCCTTGGCCCGGTAGGGAAGGGTGATCGCCTGGCTTTTGATCGTGATTCCCCGTTCCCGCTCAATATCCATATTGTCCAGGATCTGGTCTTGAAAATTCCGCTCATTAACCACACCCGTATATTGAATAAACCGGTCCGCCAGGGTTGATTTTCCGTGGTCAATATGGGCGATGATGCTGAAATTACGGATGTTATTCATGGTTTCTTATTTCCGGGGCAAATTGATACTACAACAACCTCAACAACAAATTTTAACACATTATCAGCCGTATACGAAATAAGAGGGGATGGATGAAAACAGGAGATGCTGAACCCAGCCTGAATTGGATTCAGGATTGTTTCTGGATTTCGATTTGGATGGCAGGGGTCGTTATTCATAAACCCTGTTACCGATTCTCGCCTTTGTGACATAAAAAAGTTCGCAAGATCCATCGCCGCTATCGATGCGGGATAAGCTCGTATTCCACCAGACTGTTTTTCCCCCGTAGGTCCCTGAGACGCTGACCAGAAAGCCTTCCAGGACGACCTTTTTCTTCTCCTTGATGGTTTTTACGGCATACCAGACATTCCGGGTAGCAGGAATGATGTGATTGTTACTGGCATGGCAGATCACGTAGGCGACATCGCAGGGGCTTCCTTCTTTCAACTTGAAAGAAACCCATCGGTTACTCAGGCTGTAGGAAACATATTTTTTTAATTCCGGCTCCGCCAGCTTTCCCCAGGCAAGGGCAAGATCGACAGGGGAGATCTTTGCAGCCCACCCATAAGAATAAGACTCGGTACCAACGACCAGGGCCGCTATTTTGTAAATGGCGACCGGAGTGATTTTCAGTTCGGTCTCTTTCCCCTCTAAAATAATGGGTTCCTGGGAAGGAACAGCGATCTGCAACGGTTCCTGAGAGGTGTCAATTTCGTCGAACTCGACTCCTGTAGTTTTGGGCCTATTGCATCCGGAGATAAGGAGACAGAGAAGGAGGATCAAAAACAATCCCCCAATTCCCTTTGGGTCGAAGGAAATTGGGGGCAATTTTAAATGGCTATCCTCCACGTGTTATTTTCCTGTTAGTGCCTCTTTGACGTGCTTAAAGATCTCGTCGCTGCTCGTGGAGGAAATGTTCTTGAGAGAACCTTCCTTCTGGTAATACTGAATCAAAGGGGCTGTCTTCTCATTATAGGTCTCGAGCCGTTTGGTGATGGCCTCTTCTGTCTCATCCGCCCGTTGGATTACCGGGGAGCCGCATTTCTTGCATTTTCCATCCGGGGTGGCCGGTTTGCTTTTGATGTTATAGATTTCCTGGCAGCTTGAGTTCGAGCAGGTCCTGCGGGTCGTCAGTCGGTCCAGGATGACGGCTCTCGGAACATCGAGGTTGACGACGAAATCGAGTTTCAATTTGAGCTTCTGGAGCAGCTTTTTCAGGGCATCCGCCTGAGGGATCGTTCTTGGAAAACCGTCCAGAATGAAACCCTTTTTACAGTCGGGTTCCTGAAGCCTTGACTCCATGATATCCATGATGAGGGAATCCGGGACGAGATCTCCCCGGTCCATGTATCCCTGGGCTTTCTTTCCCAGCTCTGTTCCGGCTTTGACTGCGCCTCTCAGGATATCCCCTGTTGAGATCTGCACGGACCCGTCATAATCCGTTAGCATCTTTGCGATCGTACCTTTTCCAGCCCCCGGGGCGCCTAACAGAATGATTCTCATAACTTCCTCCTCAGAAAATTAGAATTCTTGGTTAAGGTTATGGTTACGAAGCCCGTTTGGTTTATCGTTGAAGGGTTACGCCAAGATCCTGGACCAACAACCTAACCGAATGACGAAACGGGTATCTTTACCCTTGCCGCCGTACGAAATCCTCTTTTTTACATGATCAGCTTCGCTCAACAAATTCCACAATATTTCCGTCCGGGTCTCTCACCATGGCAATCTTTGTTCCGGGACGAATTTCTTTTTCCGGGATCTCAAACGCTACGCCCTTTTCCTGGAGCTTTGCACAGACCGTCGAGAGGTTCTTAATGACAAAGGTAACGTAGCGAAAACCGATTTGAGCCTCTAATCCAACGGGTCCTTTCGGAGGCATGGTCCTCGGGGCGATCAGTTTAAAATCGCTGGTGCCGAACCGGAGACGATACATCGTTCCGAACCAGACCGGATTTTTTTCGATGAATTTCAACCCCAGGAGGTCCTGATAAAACTTGAGACTGGCGTTGATGTCGCTCACCAGAATCCCAAGATCCAAAGAATCCTTCGCAATCTCCATCATGTCTGTGTGCTCCTTTCTCCATTCAAATTAACCCTTTGAATGGTTCAGCATACTACATTCTATTTCAAAATTCAATTTCAGATTGGAAATTTCATTGGACTTCCTGTTTTTAACTCTTCGAGTGAACGGGTTAGTGATTGGACCAGGTTGGGCTACCCTTCAATGCCTTGTCAGCCATGTTTCAACAGAGGACCATTCTCGCCTCGGTCAGGCAAGCGTTTTGAGCGGAATCAATGCCTCCAGGCCATTGCTCAGAGATACCGCACCAAGATTTCTCCGGAGAGTCGAGCCTGGTCCTGAATGTAACAGATTTCAGTGATATTTTACAAATCTGGGTCAATCGGGTGGAGGTATTCTTTCACATAGGAAAAGGTGTAAAGATGGATCACCCCGAGGATTCAAACCTCCTTGCCGTCAATTCGGTTGGAGAGAATCCGCGTTCTTAGGAAAGGGCAATCCAGAATCTCCCAAACAGCGTCGAAAAGTGGTAATAGTTAGTAGCTGGCAGGGCGCATAGGGAGTGCATATCCCTTTTCTTACTCCCCTCATACAGCTCGTATTCGAGGAGTCGGCATTCGATTTCGCCGTTCTAGAAAGGGATCTTTCGTTTTGTTCTTAGCCCCACTTTCTTGGCCAAAGGGAAATTTCCTGTAAAAATATATCCCCTGTATCCCTGGCACTTCTTTTTGAACGAATCTACCGCCTCTCCCCTTTGTCTTTTCGAGATTTCACGTTTCCTCCAAAGGCACGATTAACTCCCCGGTTATGGAAGGTCCACGAGGATGCGCTGAGTAGTAACTCAGCCGTTTAGGGCTGATCAATCATGACACCCCTGGCGAATTGTTCAGCGCTCGAAAATGAGAGAACTATGCACGACCAAGACATTTTTGTGCTTGACAAGATAAAAACGGCGCAGTAGAATTTCAGAACACTGTTCGGATATTACGAACAATGTTCTAAAACCTCTTAGCGGTTGTGCTGGGGAGTTTTCTTGAAAACCGTCAAAAAAGCACTGGCTATCCTGGATACGTTTACACAGGACATTCAGAGCCAGGGTGTGACAGAGATAGCCAAGAAGTTGGGGTTACCCAAGAGCACGACCTTTTCGCTTCTTTCCGTCTTGAGGGAAGAAGGGTACATCCTTTACGATGCCGATACGAGAAAATATTCCCTGGGCTTTAAACCTCTTGATCTTGCAGGAAGGATCCAAAATCGAAGGGACCTTAAGAATCTCTCTTTTCCCATTCTCCAGGAATTATCCAAGTCCATCGAGGAAGACGTAGCTTTGAATATCCTCATCGAAGGGAGACGCGTCTGTATCGCCCTTGTCGAAAGCCGCTATTTCGTCCGGCACCTCGTCCCACTGGGGAAAGCCTTTCCCCTTCACTGCAGTGCCGCGGGAAAGGTCTTGATGGCGTACCACCCCCAGCACGAGGTCGAAGAGATCATTTCAAGGCATGGCCTCCCTCGCTTCACGCTAAACACCGTCACCCAAAAAGAGAGGCTGATGGTGGAACTGGCCAGGATAAGGGGAAGAGGGTACGGAGAGAGCCGGGAGGAGTTTGGAAAGGAAGCAGCCGCTCTCGCCTTTCCCATCTTCAACAGAGGGGAGGGATCGTGGCCTCCCTTTCCATCCAGAGTACGGTCAATCGATTGAACGATAAGACGCGGCCTAAATTCCTAAAGGCAGGGTCCCGGGCTTCTGAAAAGATAAGTCGTCTTTTGGCTTAGCGGAAATTTTAAAGGCCTTCCGGGCCTTAGAATGTCTAACCAAAGGAGGTAAGAAACATGTCTAAAAAAATGGGAGGAATTGCGGTGGTTCTGATCGTGACCCTGTCCCTCTCCGGAGTCGCCTTTGCGGCAGAGAAGATCACCTGGAGACTGGGAGGGGTCCATGCGGTCACAGCGCCTGAAACGGTGGGATTAAAGAAGTTTTCGGAATTGGTGGATCAAAAAACGCAGGGTCGTCTAAAAATAGAAATCTATCCGGCAGGCCAACTGGGAGCCGAGGTTCCCCAATTGGAGAATCTGATCATGGGGACTCAGGAGATGTTTGCCAATGTGGCGGATTGGAATGAGAATATTGTGAAGGACTGGGGAATCATCGGGATGCCCTTTGCTTTCGACAACGTGGCGCACGTTCAGAAATTTCAGAGGAGTACGGAATATGAACAACTGAAGAAAATCCTGCTTGAGCAGAAAGGCGTAAAGATTCTGGCTGACAACTGGTACCGTTTGCCCAAGGCCCTTCTGACGAAGAAGCCCGTTCATACCCCGAAGGACCTGGTGGGGATGAAATTGCGTATGCCCCATATCAAGACTTACGTTGAAACCTGGGGTGCGATGGGCGCGAAAACGATTGTGGTTCCGTGGGCAGAGGCCTTTATCGCCTTAAAGACCGGGATGGCCGATGGAATGGATTCCCCTCTTGGGTCCATCTTTGGTCAGAAATTCCATCAGGCAGCCGCTTATGTCATATTGACAAACCATCTTGTGGCACCTTTCAACCTTCTTGCGAACAACAAGGCCTATCAGAAACTTCCAGGGGATATCCTGAAGGGGCTGAATGACGCAGCCTTAGAAGCCGGGGACTTCTACACAAAGCTGGTGGAAGAGCGATTCGGTCTGGAAAAAGAGAAAATAGTCAAGGAGGGAGCCACCTTTATTGAAGTGAACCCTTCCGAGTTTGCAGCGGTGGCCCAGAGGGTGGCTGAAAAACTGGAGGCAGAGGGGAACTGGCCGAAAGGCCTTTTTTCAAAAGTGAGGTCGATGCGCTGATGGCGATGTTTCACCTCTTCAAGCGTTTTTTGGAAAAGATGGAAACGGTTCAGAAGGCGCTCTGCTCTTTCTTCTTAGGGGTGATCGTTGTTGTGCTTTT
>CAWHGS010000053.1:0-24249 GCA_963828805.1 uncultured delta proteobacterium | reverse complement strand
CTATCCTCCACGCTTCTATTTTCCAGTTAGTGCCTCTTTGACGTGCTTAAATATCTCGTCGCTGCTCGTGGAGGAAATGTCTCTTGAGAGAACCTTCCTTCTGGTAATACTGAATCAAAGGGGCGGTCTTCTCATTATAGGTCTCAAGCCGTTTGGTAATGGCCTCTTCTGTCTCATCCGCCCTTGGACTACCGGGCAGCCGATTTCTTGCCTTCTCCATCCGGGGTGGCCGGTTTGCTTTTGACGTTATAGATTTCCTGGCAGCTTGAGTTCGAGCAGGTCCTGCGGGTCGTCAGTCGGTCCAGGATGACCGCTCTCGGAACATCGAGGTTGACGACGATATCGAGTTTCAATTTGAGCTTCTGGAGCAGGTTTTTCAGGCGGATCCGCCTGAGAGATCGTTCTTGGAAAACCGTCCAGAATGAAACCATTTTTACAGTCGGGTTCCTGAAGCCTTGATTCCATGATATCCATGATGAGGGAATCCGGGACGAGATCTCCCCGGTCCATATATCCCTGGGCTTTCTTCCCCAGTTCTGATCCGGCCTTGACTGCGCCTCTCAGGATATCCCCTGTTGAGATCTGCACGGACCCGTCATAATCCGTTAGCATCTTTCCGAGATCGTACCTTTTCCAGCCCCTGGGGCGCCTAACAGAATAATTCTCATAACTTCCTCCTTTTAAATGGGTATAGCGCATAGGGCTAAGCGCATGGAGTGAACCTGAAATCCGCTTAGCTTCGTTCCACAAATTCCACTATATTTCCATCCGGGTCTCTCACCATGGCAATCTTTGTTCCGGGACGGACTTCTTTTTCCGGGATCTCAAACGCGATGCCCTTTTCCTGGAGCTTTGCACAGACCGCCGAGAGGTTCTTAATAACAAAGGTAACGTAGCGAAAACCGATTTGAGCCTCTAATCCGACAAGTCCTTTCGGAGGCATGGTCCTCGGGGCGATCAGTTTAAAATCGCTGGTGCCGAACCGGAGACGATACATCGTTCCGAACCAGACCGGATTTTTTTCGATGAATTTCAACCCCAGGAGGTCCTGATAAAATTTGAGGCTCGCGTTGATGTCGCTCACCAGAATCCCAAGATCCAAAGAATCCTTCGCAATCTCCATCATGTCTGTGTGCTCCTTTCTCCATTCAAATTAACCCCTTGAATTGTTCAGCATACTATATTTCTTCTCCAATTTCAATTCCAGAACCAGGTCCAAATCTTACAAACCGAGAGTGCTGCCAAGCGAATTAGGTCTCTGGCGTTTCCTGGGACAGACTCAAAATGAAGTGAAGGTTTGTTCCCTTTAAGACTTTTCTTTCCCCTTTTTTCTTCCCTCATACAGCTCATATTCCAGGAGTCGGCATTCGATCTCGCCGTTGTAGAAAGGGAAGCTTTCGTTTCGTTCTTAACCCGACTTTTTTGGCCAAAGGGAAAATTCCCGTAAAAATATATCCCCTGTATCCCTGGCACTTCTTTTTGAAAAAATCGCCCATGCCTTTGTAGGTTTCGAGTTCCCGGATTTCACCCATCCGCGCGCCGTAAGGGGGATTGAGCATGACGACGCCTCCTCCCTCCGGGACAGGTGTCTCTGAAAAATCAGAGACCCCAAACTCGATGAATTGATCCACACCGGCAGTCATCGCATTCTTCCGGGCCGCCTCGATCGCCTCCGGGCTTATATCCGTGGCAATGATCTTTCCCTCCATCGACTTCTTGGCTCTGACCCGTGCTTCTTTCCGCAGCTTCTCCCACAGGGATTGATTAAACCCGTTGAGGTGCATGAAGGCATAATTCGTTTTCAACAAACCAGGGGCCCTGTCAAGGCCGATCATTGCAGCCTCGATGGCAAGGGTCCCGCTGCCGCACATGGGATTGATAAAATTTCCGTTTCCCTTCCAGCCGGTTGCAAGGATCGTCGCAGCGGCAAGGGTTTCCTGCATGGGCGCTCCAAGGGGAATCTTCCGGTAGTTTCTTTTCGAAAGAGGTTCCCCCGAGGTGTCGAAAAAGAGGCGGGCCAGTTTGCCATGCCAGTAGAGATGAACCACAACGCTATCTCGTTTCGGACCCGAATCGGGACGCTGCCCGACCTTCTGATAGAATCGATCCACAATGGCATCTTTACATTTCAAGTTGGCAAATCGGGAATCCGTGATCGTCGGATGGTCCACGGAGGAGGTGACAGAGAAATAGCTGTCTTTATGGAAATACTCCTCCCACTCGATCCGACGGATTGATTCATAAAGTTCGTCAGGGGATTGAGCGCTGAATTCTTTGATCAGAAAGAGAACCCGGTGTCCTGTGCGGATGAAAAGGTTGAGCCGCAAGGTATCATCCAGCGTGCCTTCTGTCTCAACCCCGGAGACCGTCTCAGATAGAATTGGGAAACCTAATGATAGGATTTCTTGCTTTAAATAGGGAGGAATTGCTTTGGGGCAGGTGATCAGGATTGGCCTTTTTTCCATAAGAACACGAGTCACCGGGGCGCCCCTGTCTCCAACCTACCGAATTAAGCTTTTTTTTGCACTCATTTTAAAGTTTACGCGCCATCCTGCAAATCGTTGATGGAGCAGGTCAATCATTTCATCGTTTATTTCACCTTCACATCTTTCAAGAGGTCTGCAAAAATCCCGATGTCCCCTTTCTTTTTGTCCTCCTGAATGAACTTTTCAAACTCGTTTCGGTCCTCTCTCTCCTCCATCACTTTTTGCGAGAGCCGTATCTTTCCTTTTTCGTCTATAGCGATGATCTCGACCCGAACCTCCTTGCCTCTTGGGAACCTCTTTTTTACATCTCCTTTTTCCGAGGCTTTCAGCTCTTCCATGGGAAGGAGGCCCCGCACCCTCGTTCCGAGCTGAGGAAGCCTGACAAAAAGCCCATAAGGTTTCGTATCATCAACCACACCTCTTAAGAGTTGTCCGACCTGGAGGCGCGCCCTCTCAGCGCCTTCCTCTTCCCCTCCCATCTGTTTTTTGATCACGGCCTCTTTGATGGATAAAGAGATACGGCGTGCATCCGGATCTATTCCTGTGACCAAGGCTTCGACCATTTCGCCTTCATGAAGCAGGGCGCTCGGATGAGAAATCCGCTCATAGCTTATTTCAGAGATGTGGACAAGGCCGTCGACACCCGGGGCTACTTCAACAAAGGCGCCAAAATCGGTCAGACGGGAGATTTTGCCGCGAATGATTTCACCCTCCTGGAGGCTTAACCCTTTTTCCCACTGGTCGGGTTCCAGGGCTTTCATGGAAAGGGCGATCCTTTGACGCCCGTTCTTATCAGGCTCAATCTTTAGAACCTTTACCTTTACAATCTGTCCGGGCGTGAGGACTTCGGAAGGATGGTTGATTCTGGCATGGGAAATTGCCGAGACATGAACCATTCCCTCGACGCCGCCCAGGTCAACGAAGGCTCCAAACTCCGCCAGCTTCGTGACCTTTCCTTCACATTCCATATCGGGTTTGAGCATGGCCAGGGTCTCTTTTGCCTTCTTCTCCTGTTCTTCCTCAAGGAGTGCCCGACGGGAGACAACGATGTTTCGGCCTTTTTCCTGGATCTCCATAATCCGGAATTGATATCTTCCCCCGATATGCTCTTCCAGCTTTTCACAGTACTTAGTATCGATCTGGCTTACCGGGCAGAAGGCCCGAAAACCGGAAAGGTCGACCTCAAAACCGCCCTTATTGACAGCAGTCACTCTCCCTTCCACCGGGATTTGATCCTCTTTTGCATCCCGGAGGATATCAAAAGCCTCAGCACCCTGAACCTTGATCCCTTTGCTGAGATGGATTCCTTCCCTGGTTGAGGAGACCCTCATTTCTACCCAATCTCCTTCCTTAACCGTCAAATTCCCCTCTTTATCCAGGAATTCCTCTGCTTCGGCTATCCCCTCACTCTTACTCTCCAAATCGATAAAGATCGTATCCTTACCGACCTTGACGATTCTTCCGGATACGGTTTCACCTGCAACAAACTTTCGGTCCTTAAATTTGGGAATGGCCTCGAACATCTCGGCAAAACTCTTACTTTCTTCCATCTCTCTTTCTATCATTCTGTTTTTACCTCGTCATTAAAGTTACGTAACTTTCTCACTGTTTGTCGGTCCCTCTAATCTCTGGCCTGAACCTAAGAATATTTTTGTTCTCTTTCCCCGTAAAGACAAAACAGTCTATTTTGGCTCCTGAATCGAGATCAGCTCGATCTCAAAAATCAGAGTTGCATTCGGCCCGATTTCGCGGCCAGCCCCGCGCTCAGCATAGGCAAGGCCGGAAGGGATAAAGACCTGCCATTTCGCACCCTCTTCCATCAACTGCAGGGCTTCGGTCCAGCCGGGAATCACACCGTTCACTGGAAAGCTTACCGGTTGACCGCGGCGATACGAGCTGTCGAACTCTGTTCCATCGATCGAGGTACCCCGGTAGTGGACTGTTACCGTATCGGTTGCCTTCGGTTTTTTACCCGACCCGGCTTTGACAACCTTGTACTGCAAACCGCTGGGCAGGGTTGTCACACCCTCTTTCTTCTTGTTCTCGGCAAGGAAAACGTCTCCTTCAGCTTTGTTCTTTTCGCCAAGCTTTTTTGCATCCTCTTGTTGCTTGGCCATCACTTCCTTCTGGAAAGCGGTCATGGTTTCGATGATCTCTTGATCGGTCATTAAGGCCTTTTCACCGGAGAAAGCATCCTTGAATCCCCTTAGGAGGAGTTCCGGATTAAGATCAAAGGACTGTTTTTTCAAGTTTCTTCCTATTTCCATCCCGATGCCGTAACTCACCTTATCCTTCTTCTCTTTCAGCAAAGGGGTTTCTTGTGCCCCGATCTGACCTGCGCAAAAAACGATAACAAGGCCTAAACCGGCTAACCATCGTAGTTTCATATAAACTCCTTTCTTCTCAGATATTATAAATATGGGAAAAAAAGTGGATGTTCAACAAGCTCTCTTTTCCGGGAAGGCTTCAGGTGGGAAGTCTTATCCATTTATAAACGAATTATATCCCCAGTTACAGGCATTTTCAAGCGCAAGGCTATTTTAGAAAAGCTTTCTCAAAAAAACGTCGGACGCAGGCAGGTTTTTCTGCATGCACTATCCGGGTTCCATCGCACGATGATGTTCGCACAGATGATTTCCCTCAAGAGGCGAATTTTGAGCCCAACCGAGGGTCTGCCGAAGGCAGCACTCGTCACATCCTGCAATCAGCAAATTTCCCGGCTCAATGAAGATCTGGCAGCCCCGGGTTCCAGCGCTGATTGAAATGAAGGAAAACTTCATTGCGCTTTCATCCAGATAAAACGGATAGCGTTTCTTGGTTCCAATAGGAGAGACCCCTCCCCGGACATACCCGGTTAAGGGTTGGACTTCTTTCAAAGCGACCATCTCAACCTTTTTATTTCCACTGACTTCAGCCACGGCCTTGAGATCGAGTTCCAGCCCTCCCGGAATGCAGGCGAGGAGCACTCCCGTTTTGTCTCCCCGGGCGACGAGAGTCTTAAAGACCTGTTCCAGGGGAAGATTCACCTTCCTGGCCACGCTCTCGGCGCTGAGGTCGGACTCATCGACCTCGTATTCGCAGAGCCTATATTCAATCTTCAGGC
The DNA here is from genome assembly GCA_963828805.1 of uncultured delta proteobacterium. Lineage (GTDB taxonomy): Bacteria > Desulfobacterota > BSN033 > BSN033 > UBA1163 > CAWHGS01. The sequence goes on along the minus strand of CAWHGS010000053.1, from coordinate 18,660 downwards.
TGTCGAGGTATCTTGCCGCATTCGTCTTTTTCATCGAAGGAGTTCCTATTGAAAATAATCTTAATGAAATCGTAAACGATGTCAATCTCAAGAATGAAACAGGACTAATAGGCAGAGTCCCGTCAAAGTCGATTGGAATGTCTTTGACAAAATCCCATCTAAATCTCCCTTTGCAAAGGGAGACTTTAAATACCCCCCTTTGAAAAAGGGGGGCGAGGGGGGATTTTGGGTTGAGCCCCCTTTCAAAATGGATTCAACAAGGTAAGTCCAGCAATGACGTTACCCTGGAACAAAAAAGGGAAGTCAGAGAATATTCCACTAAAACATGCTAAAATTCGGAGCAGGAGGATCTAACATGCACATTCCATCTTCCGAGACCACCTGTGACAACAATGGAGGCAGAATCAGAGACAGCCCGGAGAATGCTTGAGGCTGCCCTCCTCTTCTTGGGATCTTTGACAACGGACCAGAAAAATAAAGCCCTATATTCTCTTTCAAGCGAAGAGCGACTCAACTGGCATTATATCCCTCGGCCCAGACAGGGGCTTCCCCTCGATGAGATGGATGGGAGCCAGCAGAAGTTTGCCCATGCATTGATTTCGAGCGGCTTGAGCCGGGACGGCTATGCAAAAGCCATGACGATCATGGGTCTGGAGACGATCCTGAAAGAGCTGGAGGGGCCGAACCGGCGTTTTGCCAGAGATCCTGATCTTTATTACATTACCCTCTTCGGAACCCCTTCGAACGAGTCTCCCTGGGGATGGCGTGTCGAAGGTCATCACCTATCCCTCAATTTTCTCATTGCCGGTGGCGCATCAAATTGCGCCGACGCCAAACTTCTTTGGGGCGAACCCCGCTCAGGTACCGAAGGGCTACCGCCTCTCAGGCCTGAGGATCCTTGCCCGGGAAGAGGATCTGGCCCGGCAGCTTGTTGATTTCCATGAGAAAGAACAACGGTCCGAACGATTGTTGACCCCGAGGCTCCGGCCGACCTCGTGACCCAGGCAGCGAGGCGCATCAAACTGGATGCCCCGGCGGGTCTTCCTGTCTCAGAGATGAAGGCTAAACAGAAGAAGATCCTTTTAGACCTGATCTCTGTCTATCTTCATCGCATGCCTGAGGATGTAGCCTGCTCTCGGATGAATCAGATCGAAAAAGAAGGGACCGTCCCATATCACTTTGCCTGGGCGGGAGCTGAGAAGCATGGATCACCGCACTACTACAGGCTGCCATGGGCCAAGCTTTCTCGTTGAATACGACAATACCCAGGACAATGCAAACCACATCCATACGGTATGGCGGGATCCGAGAAACGATTGGGGGGAGGATCTTCTGCAACGCCACTACTCAAAGTCCCATCAAGGTCATCCATGAGGGAAATGAAATGCCGAAATATAAAGGGTCCCAAAATTGAATTGACATAGTCATTAGAAAATCTCCCCCTGCCTACCGGCCCCGGTCCCGACCGAGGGCGGGGCAGGCAGGCTCGCCCCTCTCCTTCGACAAGCTCAGGATGGTGAGTTTCGTCGAACCATTTGTCAAAGAGGGGTAATTCCTCCCTTTTATGTGCAAAGGGAGGTCAGGAGGGATTTTACAAATCAATGTCTTTATTATTATGAGACCGTTAATAAGGTCGTTAACTAACGCATCTACCCGCCGGCTTCAATTGACTTGAGTATGAAAATTGAATATATATAAGGCATTCTGAGAAAATGGTTTTCTGAAGGAGGGTGCCTATGTTTCCAACCATCCTGACGGAGCTTCCAGGACCTGAGGCCAAAAAAGTACTGGAGAAAGACCGGCAGTTCATCTCTCAGTCCTACACCCGTGTCTATCCGCTGGTCGTTAAAAGGGCTCAAGGGGTTTGGGTAGAGGATGTCGATTCCAACCGATTTCTCGATTTCACCTCAGGAATTGCTGTCTGCAATACCGGCCATTGCCATCCCCAGATCGTCGCTGCCATCCGGCGCCAGGCCGAGCAGTTGATTCATATGTCCGGCACCGATTTCTATTACGAGGCTCAATCGAATCTGGCCGGAAAACTGGCCGAGATCATGCCGGGTTCAAAAGAGAAGCGGGTCTTCTTCGGCAACTCGGGAGCAGAGGCCATTGAGGCCGCTCTTAAACTGGCGCGGTATCACACGAAGCGTTCAAGAATCATCGCCTTTCTGGGAGCCTTTCATGGTCGAACCATGGGAGCCCTTTCCCTCACAGCCAGCAAGGTCATTCAGGAGAGGGGGTTTTCCCCCCTTGTCCCCGGCATCACCCATGTTCCCTATGCCTACTGTTACCGTTGCCCTGTCCATTCGGCGTATCCCGGTTGCGGATGCGCCTGTGTCGAATGGATCCGGGAAGACCTCTTCAAAAGAAGCCTCCCCCCGGAGGAAGTGGCTGCCATTTTTGTTGAACCGATTCAGGGTGAAGGCGGCTATATTGTCCCTCCGCCGGAGTTCCATCAGAAACTCTTCAAACTGGCAAGGGATTTCGGCATCCTCTTCGTTGTCGATGAGGTTCAGACAGGGATGGGCCGCACCGGAAAAATGCTCGGGATCGAGCACTGGGACCTGGTTCCTGACATCGTCGCCCTTGCCAAGGGGATTGCCTCCGGAATGCCCCTGGGCGCCATGGTCTCTCAGAGCGAAGTTATGACCTGGATCCCCGGCTCCCATGCAAGCACGTTTGGGGGTAACCCCATCAGCTGCCAGGCAGCTCTGGCAACGATCGAACTCCTGCAGGGAGGCCTCATCCAAAATGCAGCCTCCATGGGCGATTATATCCTTGGCCAGCTCAGAGAACTCCAGAAGCGATTTCCTCTGATCGGCGATATCAGAGGAAAGGGCTTAATGATAGGAGTGGAGCTCGTAAAAGATCCTGTGACCAAAGAGAAAGCTGTTGAGGAGCGAAACAGGATCATCCAGGCCTGCTTTGAAAAGGGGCTTCTCATCCTGGGCTGCGGAGAGAATGTGTTTCGTCTCATCCCGCCCCTCATCATTACCAAGAAGGAGGCTGACACGGCCCTGACGATCCTGGAAGAGGTTTTCCAGAAGATGAATTGATCGTTGGTAAAAGGAATCATCTTTAGAAAGGAACGTTGACCACAGCGATGTTAAAACCTGTCTTTATCCTGATTGGAACTCAATGTCTTTTTACCCTAAGCGATGTCATGGGACGCACTTACATGGCGAGGCATGGGTTCAAATTATCCACCTTTATCAGCCTCTGGTTCCTGGTCTATATGCTCATCCGACAGATTGCAACCTTTGGCATGGTTTATGTCTTCGCAAACATTCAACTGGGTAAAACGATGGCCATGTTCGGAGCGGTATCGATCGTGTTGAGCAACATTATCGGCCTGTTCTATCTGGGGGAGCAGATTTCCCCCTTTTCATATTTTGGCATCTGCCTGGCCATCCTTGCCTTTATTGTTATGGGGTTTAAGTAAACCCGCCAGTTGCATTAAGCAGACTCGACGGGAACACTTCCAAAGTCTTGTAATGCGGGTTTTATTGGAATCGAATGGGTTATGGAGATCTTCACCGAGAATGAAGTCCAGCAAAGGTGGCGGAGCGTGGTGCTTCATTTCAAAAGGTTCCGCACCAAGCCTTTCTCAGCGTCCCCGCCGAGTCTGTTTCGGCGATTTGTTTGTAACGTTAAGGTGAAAACCTCCCCGACCTTTCGTGTGCTTGACAAAAAGGGGGAAAAGGGGTAGGCTCGGACTTAATTTTTAAATCTTCTTTCACGATTCAGGACGGGAGGCGTTGATGAATCGGACAGGGATCGTTCAAGATGCCATCTTTATGGAACACGTCATGGATCCGGGTCATCCGGAAAGCCCGGAACGGTTAAAAGTCATCTATGAGATGCTGGAAGACGAAGAAAAAAAGAGTCTCCGGCTGCTTCAAAGTACCGCCCCGCCCTGCCACCCGGGAAGAATTGGAGACAACGCATTCCCCCGCGCATATCGACCGGATTGCGTCCACATCCGGCAAGCCTCACTTCAGGCTTGATCTCGACACCTCAACATCTGCCAGATCATTTGAAGCTGCATCCCTGGCTGCCGGAGGTTTGTGTGAGTTGATCCGGGCCGTCTGGGCGGGAGAGATGAAAAACGGATTTGCCCTTGTCAGGCCTCCCGGCCACCATGCGGAAAGGGATCGGGCCATGGGTTTCTGTCTCTTCAATAACGTGGCTATCGGCGCCCATTATGCCATGAACAATTTCTCTCTTGAGAGAGTCCTGATCGTGGACTGGGATGTTCATCATGGAAATGGAACACAGAACTCATTCTATTCCGATCCGAGGGTCCTCTATTTTTCTACCCACCGCTACGGTTTCTTTTATCCGGGTTCGGGTGGAGCAACAGAAGTGGGAAATGGCAAAGGCGAGGGGTTCACGATCAATGTCCCTCTCCCAAGCGGATCCGGCGATCCAGAGTATGGAACCATCTTTGAGCGGATTCTGAAACCGATCGCGTTGGAGTACCGCCCCCAGCTGATCCTCGTCTCTGCCGGGTTCGACATTCACTATGATGATCCCTTGGGGGGAATGGAGGTAACGGAAAAGGGGTTTGGGAGGTTAACCCAAATTCTGATGGAGATTGCAGAGGCCACGGCTCAGGGGAAACTGGTGCTGACCCTTGAGGGTGGCTATGACATTGAAGGAGAGAAGCGGTCGGTCAATGCCGTCTTAAAAGAGCTTGCTCAGGCCTCACCCCTGGATAAGAAAGATTTGATGGAGAAAGAAAAGGCAAGCGATCAACGGATCGCGCGGCTCACCCTTCAATTAAGTGAGATCCAGAGGCGTTACTGGAAAAGTCTTTAGATGCCTTCCGGATTCACTGGCATTGGGTTCGCAGGGCTCTGTGGCCTGGCCGTATTCACCATTTCTTTCAACTCTTTGCCCACTTTGAAGAAGGGGAGTTTTTTGGGAGGGACCTCCACGATCTCTCCTGTCTTCGGGTTTCGGCCTTTGTAACCCCCGTAATTTCTTACAACAAAGCTTCCGAATCCCCGGATCTCAATCCGGCCTCCCTTTTCCAGGCTCTCCTTCATTCCGTCGAAAAGAGTGTCGACAATAACCTTGGCCACTTTCTGCGTCACATTCGCCCTTTCAGAAACCTTCATGATCAGTTCGGCTTTATTCATATATTCCTCCCTTTTCCCTCACCCCCTGTGGGAGAGGGGTGAAGGCAATTTCTCTCGGGGCCAGTGGCCCAAATGTCAAAACTGCATTTCAAACTTTGACCCGTTCATTTGAAATCGGGATTTTGACATTTAGACTTTTTATTTTATTGCCCGAACTCCATCCGCCAACTTTTGGAACACCTTTTCAAAGCCGACCCGGTTCTTACTTGCCGAACCGGCCAGAACAATCTCTTTCCCCGGGCCTTTGGGAATCCTAATCCAGACCCTTTGATGGGAAAAGAAGAAAGAGACAATCAGACCCAGAATGAGCAACGCGCATCCGATCCAGACAACCCAGACTCCGGGGTCCTTTGCGACCTGAAGACCCGTATATTCCCTGTGGGTGACTCCTTCGAGGCTGACGATGAACTCTGCGTTTTTCTGATCGATTTTTGAAGGATCCTTTAACGCCCAGAGAGGTTGCGGGGGCTGGTTTGGCCTCTGCAGAAGCATCTGGAGACCTTCTCCTAAATTAAGAATTTCAGGAAGATATCTTACCATATGGATCACCGAGTTGGAGTTGGGGATCGGCAGCGTCTCGCCCTCATGGATCTTCAACAGCGCCTTCTCCTTTTTATCCCTCCATTGAATGCCGATGGTCGCTTCCTGATGAGCTCCATAACTGGATTGATAGAATGTGAGCCCCCTGTAGTGAAGGGGATGATTGACCTGGACGGTTTTCTTTAAGACCTCTTTACCATTCTCAAGTATCGTGAGGATGCTGGTATATTCCTTTACAAATCGCTGATTACCCGGAACATCATAAAAAGCGACCTTAAAATCGTCACAGCGCACTGAAAAGGGGATGGGCTTCTGCGTCATCTTATCCTTCATTCTTACGCCCACCTGGTCAACGGTCTCTCCTTCCAGGATGTTCACAAAGCCCTTGAATCCAAAAAGAGAACCCATCAATCCCCCGAGGATGATGATGATCAGGCTTAAATGAGCGATATAAACCCCCAATCGGGAGAATCTCTCTTTTTCTGAAAAGAGGGTAATAGCCTTTTCTGTCTCAACCCGTTTCAGATGCTTAAACCCCTTTTTTAAATGGGATCGGATCGCTTCTTCCGGATTCGTCTTGCCCTGGGCAGCAAGAGGAATCCTCTCGACGTAGGGGAGGGTCTTCACCATCGAGTCTTCCAGGGCTACAGGGCTTGCCTTGCGAAAGAACTGATTCCAGACGCCGGGAAACCGGTGAAGAGAGCAGGTAACCAGGTTGGCTACCAGAAGAAGGAGGATCGTGCTGAACCACCAGGAGTGATACATGTCGAAGAGATTAAAGAAATCCAGCACTTCATAGAGGCTAACTCCGTATCTCTCAATGTAATCCTCACTCGCCGCATTCTGCGTGATCACCGTCCCGATAATCGAAAGGATCGCTAAAAGGATAAGGAGAAAAATAGTAAGTTTAAGGGAACGAAAAAGGTCGAAGAGAATAACATCGTATCCCTTCTCCTTCTCATTCTCATTGTTTGCCATTTTTGCCTCTATTATGGAATTTTCAACACAAGGAGTTTTTATCTGTCCCGAAAAGGCAGGGAAGTATTTGAAATATTTAACATAACCTTTCATTTCCTGTCAAGCAAAAAAGGGGCAGACCCCAATGAGGGTCTGCCCCTTTCCAATTACCTTTAAAGAAATTTCAGCCTATTTCTTGTCCTTCACATGGCACTGCGTGCAACCGGTTGGACCAGCGGGCTTACCTGCCTTCTTTGCATCATCATGGCAGCCTTTGCAGTCTTTATGGAAGGCATCCTTTGCTGAAAGAGCCTTTCCTTCTGCCTTGGCTTTATGGCATTCCAGACACAGCTTGCCGGTCGTCTCGCCCTTTTTCCAGGTGTGATGGCACTTTAAGCAGTCGATCTTTAGTGTCTCGGCGTGCTTCTTATGGGTAAATTTGACCTTGCCCATAGAGGCATCAAAAGTGATCTCATCTTTTGCAGCAAATGCGCCGCTAACCATCAGAATGGAGAAAACGAAACAAACGAGAATACCCAGACCTAATAACCCTTTTTTCATTCCCATTTCACCTCCTCCTCATAAATTTAGTTATAGACTAGAAACTTAAACAAAAAATCGTGTTTTGTCAAGGAAAAGTCGAATTTTGTGACTCCTCTCTTTCCGCCTTCCGAAGCCTTGAAGAACGTTTTAACCAGAGTGGGTCCCGGAACGACAAAAATCGGGGTGATCAGAAAAACAGGTGAACAGAAGAACCCGGCAAGACAAAAGCGAGCGGGGGGAAAACAATTAGGTCATAGTATCTCAATTTCTTCCAAGATCCGTTTTCTTGTTTTGAGCGGGGCGCTGTTCTGCCTGGCCCTTTCCACGATCTCCTTTCCCAGCAGGGCCGCACCCAGCGCTCCGGTGATCAAAGGCTCCTCAGGAACTAACACCTCATGACCCAACTGATCGGAGAGGGCTTTCAGCAGTCCCTTGTTTCTGGCGCCTCCACCCGTCACGATGACGGCCTCCTCTACCTTTAGTCGATTGACCATTCTGCAGATCCGGTCTGCCAGGGACTGATGGACCCCTGCAAGCAGGTCGGCAACGGGGATACCCTGCGCCAAACTGGCTGCCACTTCCTGCTGGGCCCAGATGGTGCAGATGTTACTTATCTTTGCAGGATTCTTGCTTTGCAGAGATAACTCGCCAACCTGTTCCAACGGGACACCCAGGGTATCGGCGATCACTTCGATGAACCGGCCACTTCCGGCCGCACACTTGTCATTCATCACGAAATCGGCCGTCCTGCCTGTGGCGTCTATCTTTATGGCCTTGACATCCTGGCCCCCGATATCAATGATCGTCCTGGCATTGGGGAATAGACCCGTGATCCCCTTGGCGTGGCAGGTGATCTCAGAGAACTGCTTGTCGGTAAAGGGAACGTTGATCCTTCCGTAGCCTGTCGAGACGATATAAGTGATCGCCTGGAAAGAAAGGCCGGCCCTTCTGAGCGCTTCTTCCATGACTCTATTGGCGAGCCGGCGCTGCTCCGGGCCTGTGGGTCCAATGATCGAGGCGATGATCCCGTTGTTGAGGATCACCGTCTTTGTCATCGTTGAACCGACATCAATGCCTGCGAAATAATCTGTCAATATTATCGGTTGAGGTTGAGCCTTAAGCTTACTTACCTGACCTTGACCTTAACTTTCATCACTGGCTGCCCTGTTGATTCGATTCGATTCCAGGGTCTCGATGAAGGCGTCGATCTTGTTTCTTGTATCCACTTCAGAATAGGAGGTGATATCGATGATGTCACTTTCCAGAATGAGGGAAGGAATCTCTCTGTAGATTTTTTCTTTTTTTCCGTCTCTTCCGATCGCAAACACAGGGATGGGTTTGTATATCTTTGCCAGTTGATGCAGCTGCCAGATGAGGCCCACGTGCCACGTCCGACACGAGAAGGCTTCATGCATGACAATTCCGTCGATCTTGTACTCTTCGATCCAGTTGATTAACCGTTCCACATCGGGCTCCGATCCCGGCCGTTTCTTGGCCTGATCATACCAGAAGGTCCAGTATCCAAGCCATCGCCATGCAAGGTGCTCGATGGGGTCCTTCGTCTCAGGGATATCCATCCGGTCCAGGGGCGCAACCATTCGGTAGGTCGTCTCAACAGGGAATGAAGCCCCCTTGCTGTTAAAATAGTTGAAATCGTTCAGGGCATACCAGGCGGGCAATCCGCCTCCCCACATGAGTCTGTACTTCTCCTCCGGGACCTCCCCCTCGCCCCTGGCAATCTTTTCCTCCAGTTCCTTTTTGAGGTTCACGAAAAAATCGTGGGCCGTCTGGGTGGCCATCATAAAGCAGAGGGGAACCATCGTATTCATGGCATCTCCGGTCCCCATGGGGCAGGGCACTGCCTGCCGGAGGTTATACGGCTTCATCGATCAGGTTCCAGGTTCGATCGCTCAGATCAACCAGCTCTTTCAGGCGATCATAATCCATCTTCTTGCCCGTCTGGCCTTCGACAAAGGCCACCAGTCCGCGTAACTGCTTGACGATGTATTTGTGATAATAATCCCAGACGTCGCGGTGGTCCCGGTCTCTCTGAAACATGGGATAGGGGAGGTCGATAGTGTAGATCGGGACATCGGGCATGAATTGCTGAGAAGCCTGGTACCACTTCGATCTCGGATCACAGAGAATCTGTCCGCTGGAGATCATGAAATCAGGCCTTGCCTGCCCGCCCCATGGAGCATCCGGGGGCATCTGACCCAATTCTTCCCTCCATTGGTCAAAACCGATCCCGCACAGAGCATAGGTGCACAGGGAACGGGAGAGGCCGAGGGATTCCGCTCTTTGAAGAAATCGTTCCGAATCCCTTTTCGCCCCGCAGATCCCTGCAAAATTCTCCGTCCACAGGGGGAGCACATCCATGGCTCGCAGGATCTCTTCATGGTGACAGACGATGAAGGTGTAAGCGATCTTCTGTTTCCCTTCCGCCCGCGCCCGGATGGTGCCCGTAATGAACTCCTTGACCATGGGGCCGATGGAAGCGGCTGCCTGGGTGGCCGTCATTCTCTTTTTCGGTTTTGCATCTTTGGGTGCCTCAGCCATTTGAAACCTCCTCTAAAATACAAATGCAAATTGCAAAATTAACAATGCAGAATGAGCAGTGATTTCAATTGCTAATTTGTCATTGATCATTGGCCGCTTTGCAATCATTCCTTTCTAGCCGATCATCTCCAGAAAGGCCTGGATCCTGGTTTTGAGCTGACCCATCGTCCCCGCAGAATAGACATCCTCCAGATAGAGAAGAGGGACATGGATCGATTGATAGTAGGCTTTTCTTGCGGGAACCTCAAAACCAAAGGGATCGCAGTATTTGTATACGTAAAGAATGGCGCCATCCACCTTGAATTCCTTGGCATAGGCTCCGATGTCGCCAAACCGAGAGTCAATATCTCCCTGAAAGGTGGCCCCCTTGTTTTCCCGGTAAGTCTTGGGACAGTTGATTTTACCCAGATACCGATGGGAGAGCGCATCGATGGGATCTCCCTCCGTGTCCGTATGGGGAAAGTGATCCCTGGTTCCGTTGCAGATCGTATCCGCGACGACGTTGCCTCCGATCTCCTCCACGAGCCTGATCAGTTCAATATTGTCGACACAGGCCCCATCGATGAAGATACGAGGGCCTTTCTCAAGCGGGGATTTCTCTCTTCGACCCACCTCTGCCAGAACCTGGTCCAACAGGGCGATTGGCTTCACTCAGAGGCAAGCTTGAGCCGACCGTCACCACCTTTGTCAATTCTGTGCCGGAGAGGAGGGGTGGATCCGCCTTCCTGAATTCATAGAGGCTTCTTACCTTGTCCCTGTATTCATTATGGACTCGAATGGCCTGGGCCAGGTCTTCATCGGTGATCGCTTTTCCGGCAAATTTCTCCAGACTTTTCCTGAAGGTGTTTAACTCCGCGTTGAAGAATTCGAAGGACGATTCTCCACAGACACTCGGAATGTTGACAAAATGGAAATAGGGAAAAGGCAGGGCATAACTCCAAACACTGTAGCTCCTCACCATGCTGTCACAGCCGTGAGGGATCACCAGGCCGGAGAGAAAGTCATACTTTTGTTTTGCCGAGAGGTCGAAGCAACTGCGGTAATAGGGGCAGACAATGGTCTCCAGGAGCGTATCCCCCGTCGTAATGGGCTCATGGATATCTCCTCTCACCCGAAAAGGAATACACCCGGCTGCGGTAATGATTTCCAAGGGGACCATGGAGCAGATATAGCCGATCACCTTTTTCCCTTCGGCGGTCAGCTCCCTCGCCCTGACCCCGTAATCCTTATAATATTTTTCAACCGTTTTTAAAATGTTATTCTGTCTTCCATTCATCGACCTTACTCCTTTGTTCAAACGATTCACCGGATCGATCTTCGGAATAACGATCCCCTTCATCCATCCATTCATCTCCCCGGGGAGAGAGTCCGATGGTCTACGTCTTTCCATGGCGATGAGGGCTGCACCCAGCGCGGCCGTCAAATGGGGATCTTGGCGGTACGAGGACATCATGGCCCCTGATTTCCTTCATGGCCTGGACGAGACCCACATCTCTCGCGCCGCCGCCCACCATGGCCATATCCTGTTCAACCCCTATTCTCTCCGCCAGACTGTTGATCTGGGCTGCAAGGGCCCTGTGTATTCCCGCCAGAAGGTCCTCTTTCTTGACCTCCTCGGAGATACGGGAAATTGCCTCCGACTCCGCAAAAACGGCGCATCCCGTGTTAAAATCAACTCTCTTTTTCGATTTTAAGACAACTCGCCGATCTCTTCCACCCTGACCTGGAGAACCTTGGCAATGACCTGCAGAATCCTGCCGCTCCCTCCGGCGCACTTTCCGCTCAATAGAAACTTGTGCACACCTCCCCGGCCATCGATGCGGAAAACCTTCGTGTAAAGATCCCCCACGTCAATGACGGTCCTCGCAGAGGGAAGAAGCGAAGAAACGCCCTTCCCGTGGCAGACAATATCCGATTTTGTCTCATCTGCGAAGGTCACCAATTTTGATCCGTATCCGGTGGCAACCGTCCGAGAAATATCACCTGCTGATATCCCGGCCTGAGAAACCAACTCCTTTCTTATCCTGTCGGCCGTAAGCTTGAAATCCCCCCCGGAGGGACACTCAAAAGAACCTAGAGGTCCCTGATCGGCTGAGGACGATCCCTTTTGATGAGGCTGAACCAATATCGATTCCCAATACGAAAAGCATTTCTCCACATATTCCTGAACTTCAAACCGCTTCACCTTATTGTAACCAGAACTTATTACCCTAGTCATTCCCCTACCGCTCGCAGGCTGTCCGTGTCGTAACCGTTCATGTTTCACGGTTCTGCTACACATCGTAGACCGTTTCGGCATGCAGGCGTGGAATCTCCTCCGGGTATCCGGAGAACTCTGTCAATGAGTCCGTAATCGATGACATGAACTGACTAGTATCCTCCTGGATTCCGTTTCGCACGGTTAATACGACAAGGTCAACTAACCCCGTTCTGAAAGTCTCTCCGGCGAAAGCCGGAGACCAGTGATGGCCTTCAATCGGAGTCCTCAAGACGAATGGGCTGTGCTCATAGCCGATTCGCCTAATGACTAACCAAAAATAGTTGAATCCACCCTCCACTTTCCGGATTACAGTTTTCGTTCATCAAAGATCCTTTTGGCCTTGCCCTCGCTTCGTGTGATCGACTTCGGCGGCACCAGCCGGATCTTGATCCCGATACCGATCGTTCCCCGCATCTTCCCTTCGACCATCTTCTCCACTTCGGAGATCTTCTGGGGCCCCGCGTCATAGACTTCCTTCTTTGCCTCCACATCGACATGGAGTTGATCGAGATAACCCTTCTTTCGGACGATGATCACATATTGAGGTTCGACCTCAGGGATCTCCAAAAGGATGCTCTCGATCTGAGAGGGGAAGACATTGACCCCGCCGATGATGAGCATGTCATCGCTCCGGCCGTAGATCTTATCCATCTTGAGAAGGGTTCTTCCGCAGGAGCATTTTTCTCTTCGAAGGGTGGTGATGTCCCGGGTCCGGTAACGAATCAGTGGGCATGGCCTCTCGTTGAATGGCAGTGAAGACCAGTTCTCCCTTTCGTCCCAACGGGAAGGACCTCTTCCGTCACAGGATCGATGATCTCTGGAATGAAATGGTCCTCATTCAGATGGAGGCCGTTCTGCTCGATGCAATCGAATCCGGTGCCCGGTCCTCCGAACTCGGTCAACCCGTAACACTCCATGGCCTTGATGCCCATCCGGCTGTTCAATCTCTTTTCTCATCTCGATCGTCCATGGCTCGGCGCCAAAGCACCCAATCCGAAGCGGCAAGTCCCTCAGCTTGACGCCCATTTCCTCGGCCCTCTCGGCAATGGTCAGGGCATAGGTGGGCGTAGCTGAAGAGGACGGTCGTGCCGAAATCCTTCATGATGATGATCTGACGCTCCGTCTGTCCGGACGAGATGGGAATGACGGCAGCGCCGATGCGCGTCGCACCCTGGTGGAAGCCCAATCCTCCGGTGAAGAGTCCCATTCCATAGGAATTCTGGCAGATATCATTCGATCGGACACCGTGTGAATAAAGGGAACGGGCCATACACTCGGTCCATTGGTCCAGATCGTTCGCCGTGTAAGGCCCGGTAATCGGCTTTCCCGTCGTTCCGGAAGAGGCATGGATCCGGACCACCTCGGCCAAGGGTACGGCGCAGAGGCCGAAGGGATAATTATCTCTCAGGTCTGTCTTGACGGTAAAAGGAAATTTGGAAAGATCTTCAAGGGTCTTGAGGTCCTCCGGCTTGACCCCTTTTTCATCAAACTTTTTCCTGTAAAAAGGGATCCTTTCATAGACCCATTTGACCGTTTTCTTTAAATGCTCCAATTGAAACTTCCGCATCTCCTCTTCGGGCATCGTTTCGAATTTCTCATCCCAATACTTCATACATCTCCTCCTCCTTTTTGACTTAATCCCTTCTATAGAATGTGAATAGTTTCACCAGAAGTCTTTAATATCACAACTGCCTATGTTGTCAAGCTTTTTTTTTGATATCCTAGCCACTCCCGTTAGCCTCTCAGAGGAGGCGATTGTCAATCTGGATGTCGTTCTCTCCCCTGCCTAGACCGGTCAGGCATTCGGCGAAACCTTGATCATCCGGATCTATCTGGGAGCAGGGAGATGGGTTACATCGACGACATCTCCGGAGAATTTAAGCTCATCGGCTGGTAGGCCTTCCTCAGGAGGTCCTTTAGAGAGACGAATATCCTGTTTCTCGAGCCTGTTTGAGCATCTGCTGAAAGATCTGGGCCGTGGCCAAGGCATCTCCAAAGGAGGAGTGATGGCCCTCGATACGGACATGGTAGCGTTCCGCCAAAGCGCTCAGGCTGCTATTCGACTCTTCATCGTGCCGCCGGAGGAGGGGTCTTCATCCGACCGGAAGGCCTGATCCAGAAGGCCGTATCCAATACCAGATTCTGAATTGGAAAACCGTAGAGGCGGACCATCTCCCGGTTCAAGAAGGTCATGTCAAGCCAGGCATGGTGTGCCACCAGGATGGAAGCAACCGATATAGTCAATAAAGTTTGGCAAAATCTCTTCGAGGGTCGGTTTTCCGTCAACCATTCGGGGAAGAATTCCGTGGATGACCGCTGTTTCTGAGGGAATATCCCGATTGGGATTGATCAGCTCATGAAACGTATCCGAAAGATCGATCCGGCCCTGCCTGAGACGAACCGCGCTGATCGAAACGATACGGTCTCCCTTCCCGGCATGAAGTCCCGTGGTCTCTGTATCAAAGACGACGAAACCGGTCTCGTGAAGGGGTTGTCTTAAATCGAGACGGAGACAGGCAATGAAGATGGTTTCGAACATGGGCCGGCAATGTTCTTTCGTCGTAAGAGATAAAGATAATAGAACTTTTTGAACCGAAACCAGACGAATCTCATCTCAATTCTCTAAACTGCTGAAAACCAGATTCTGCATATTCATCCTGAAACAAGTTCAGGACATCGTCCAGGCATGACAACCAGAGTAAGACCCAGTCCTTTCTGTCATGCTGAAGCTCGTTTCAGCATCTCCGAGATTATTCTCGAAATAGTTGCATGACCGAAACAAGCGATCGTAGTCAGCTCTTCGCAATGACATACTTTATCAGGCCGTTCACTATCACTTAATATCGTACCGCAATTCGAGCTTTCGCTGCAGCTTGTCGATCGTCTTAAAGGCCTCTTTCAGCATGGTCCGCTGAATGATGCTCAGCTCTGCAGGATTGACATAGTTGTCAGGTTCTCCTCCCCGGTTGATCACGCTCACATGGTGACGGATTCGGACCAGCATGATCACGTTAAAGGCATCCCTCAGATCATCGGCCTCTGCCTGGGAAAGGACCTCCTTTTCAACCAATGCGGAAATGCGATCGAGGGTGTTGGTCTCAAAAATCCTCTGGTCCAGGGCAAGGGTCCGGACGGCATCGACCAGGGGGGTCAATCCATTGAGTCTTCAGATTGAATTGATTCTTGTGTTCCCCTGATTTTTCAACGACCAGTCGTCTTAAAAAACCCGAGAGGGGTTTCATGAAGCACCGCGGTCTCGGCCATGTCCCTGAGAGAAGCTCTCTCGTTGACTGAGGCACTCCGAAATAAATTCGGTGATCCTTGTCATAAAATCGTATTGTCCATAGATGGGCCGAAAATCGAAGAAGATCATCGTCTGAAGGATCTCTTCAGGAGGGTAATCGAAATCGACAATCCAGTGACGGTAATAACCTTTCCAAACCCGATAGGGCTGGCACCATTTCGGATTGACGGCCATAATCCCGCCCTTGCAGCGGGGAAAGCCGCACTCGTTCCAGCCCCGAGACGACCCTTCCTGCAAGATCAAGAAAGTAACCGTTGAACCTCTTCCTCTTTTTCCGGAGAGACGTCGGCAAAAACAATGGCATTGTCCTGATCCGTCCTCAAGGTCTGTTCCCGCCGACCCTCACTGCCCAGGGCGATCCACGCATAGGGAACAGGAGGCCGACCCAGCCCCTCCCTGAGCATAGCCTCTTCTGCCAGAAGGATGATCTTTTGGGTCAGGTGATCATTCAGGGTCGTGATCAGTTCACAGATATCGTTCGCCATCCCTCCATGTTCGAGGATGACGTTCATGGCCCGATCGATGTTCTTTCGAATCACAACGACCTGATCGATACTGGTTGCCTGCTGAATCCCCTTGATCACGGCAACAGGATTATTCCCCTGAGAAACCATCAGGTCGTGCTCTGAAATGATCCCGAGAAGCTTGAGGCCGTCCATGACGGTCAGATATTTGATCCGGTTAATGATCATGGAGAGAATCGCCTCGAAGCAGAAGGCGTCGGGCGAGATGGACTGGACCGGCCGGCTCATCACGTCAATCACAGGGACATTCGCCAATTTTCCTGAGGCCAAGACCTTGCTCCGGAAATCTCCATCCGTCACGATGCCCATGGGCACGCCGATCTCATCCACCACGATCACCGAACCCGACCCCTATGTTCGTCATCCGCCGGGCCACACCCACGACCGTCTCGTCAGGCGGGCAGGTGAGAACATTCGTATGCATCACGTCCCTGACCCGGCCCGTGAAGAGGACCTGTTCCACCTCCAGGCCTTTACTGTTCAGAGGTTCAGGGGAGATCCCGTCGGAATGAAATTGCTTGAATCCCTTGCTCGGTCCTGCCGTAAAATAGAGAAAGACGATCGGGATGGGTATCCAAAAGTTTCTTAAGAACCTCCTTTTTGAGGAGGTAACAGAGGGTATCTTCCTCCGCGATGATCGTAAACGGGGAAGGCTCGCCGCTCAGGAGTGAAATGAGGCCAAAAAAATCTCCTTCATCCCGGTAGTCATAGACCTTCTCCGTCCTCCCTTCTCTCTGTCCTTCAAAAGAAATCTCACCCCGCCCGTGCGGATGATATAAAGAAACTGGGTCGGCGGACCCTCCGGGCTCAAGATGATCTCTCCCTTCGGAAAATATTCGATGACAAGGGTGCGAACCAGCTCGTCAAGCGCACTCCCGGACAGGAGATGGAAGGGCGGCACTGTCTTTATAAAATCCTTCAGTTGATCCAGGGGCAATGTTTCAGGCATGGAACATCCTGAATAACCAAATTCAAGCACCATCATCAAATAATCTTAATAACCAAATCCAAACAGGAATATACAACGTCAACCTTCATTAAAGTTTGGTTTTGGAATTTGGTCATTATCTGGATATTGGATTTGATTATTGAATTCACTCCCCCAAATGATAACATCCCCGAAAAGACATGGAGCCCACAAACAAAAAGAGGGGGCCAGAGAAAAAGCCCCCTCTTTGATTCCTCTTCTCTTTATTTCTTCGCCGGGAAAAGAAGGTCGATGGTCTTTTCTGAAGG
Organism: uncultured delta proteobacterium; assembly: GCA_963828805.1. Taxonomy (GTDB): domain Bacteria; phylum Desulfobacterota; class BSN033; order BSN033; family UBA1163; genus CAWHGS01. The sequence goes on along the minus strand of CAWHGS010000053.1, from coordinate 1,593 downwards.
TGGTTTGGTCATGAGGCTGACAATAAAATAGATGACCCCACAGCCAAGAACGAGGATCCATTCCATCGTCCCCATGCCGATCTGTTTCTTAAAGAGAACAGCCCACCCGCCATAGAGTGTCGCGCATGTTCCATAGATGACCAGCAGACGGCTCCCCATTTCGTCGCCCGTTTCCAGTAGTAGGAGATGGCGGTGACAAAGAAGAAGACCGCTCCGAGTCCCATGGCTGCCATGCCCATAAAGATCGAAAGCAGTTCCGGTGGTCTCACCAGGGTCCAGTAGAAGGGCAGGAAGAGGAAGAGGGCGATCAGGAAGTAGCCGAGCATCAGCATGCTCTTGTCCGATACCTTCGGCGCCCAGAGTTTGATGACATCCCTTGTAATATTGGCGCTCATGATGAAGACCATCCCTGCCAGGGTTGACAGGGCTGCTGAAAAGAGGCCTGCCGTATACAAAGCCAGCATGCCCGATCCGCCCAGGGCATGGGCAAGCATCGGGGCGGCAAGGTCTCCCTTCCAGGGCTCGATCTTAAGAAGCTGGGGGCCATAGAGCATCCTTGCCACAAGCCCGTTGCTCGAACAGTCGAGCATGATGGGAATGCCGGTAAACAGCCAGACGATGGCCACCATCCAGTAAATAGTCTTTCTTGGTCATCTTTCTCATCCCGAGGAACCGGCTGACGTTATGCGGGAAAGCCCGTGGCCATGGTGAAGAAGATGACGGGGGTTGCGAGAATGCCGACCAGGCTTGACATGAGCTGAGTAAACCCGAGCTTGGGGCAGGTCCGGCCTGATCAGGCTCATCAGCTTCGGATCCTGGGCAACCAGTTTGGAGGTAATCTCAGTAGAACCCACCGCTCTGGACAATGGCCACGACCCCAATGAGTGTCCCGACAATGGCAAAGACGAGCCCCTGGAGCGCCATGGCATACTGGTTTCCAACATATCCGCCCATCGCCATATAGAGCCATGCGACAAAGATGGAAAGCAAAAGGCACCAGAGGGGTGGAGAGCCCGGTCAGCGCATACCAGACGCTCGCTCCAGCCTTCAGTTGGCCGACGGAATACATGAACAAGAAGAAAAGCATGGAAATCGCAATGACGGTCTGAAGCATCTTGGACTCAAATCGCTTGCCGATCGTCTCAGGGACCGTGGCTGCCCCGAGTTTGACGGAAAATTCTCTTGTCTTCATCGCTGCAAGCCAGATGCAGGGGATGATGCCGACAAGGCTCCAGATCCCCGCAAACCACATCCCGGAAAAACCGAGGGTATAGACAATACCCGTGCTTCCGCAGAAGGCCCAGCCGGAAATATAGGAGGCGGAAAGGGCGGCGCCGGTGACGAGCGGGCCGATATCTCTGCGGCCGACAAGATATTCATCAAAGGACTGCCATTTCTTCTTTCCCAAAACGCCGAGGATGGCAGAGAGGAGCAGTAAAAGCCCGAGGGCTATGACTCCGGAAATAATCATGCTTGTTGTCGGCGTTGGAACAGGTATGAATTGTGGACTCATTCTTCCCACCTCCTTTTCTTAATGATGATCCATGTCCCGATGAAGGTCATGAGAAACGTGCCGACGAAGATTCCACCCCT
>CAWHGS010000052.1:0-58505 GCA_963828805.1 uncultured delta proteobacterium | reverse complement strand
CGAAAATACGAAAAACACGAGGTTAAGTTTGAGGTTGAGGTTAAGAATGGAAATAAATCCACCCCAACCGCACGGGTGAATAGAAAATTCCCGGATTCAAACTCCTGAAAATCTAAGGTAACCGGACGAATTCATTATTACGTCACACACCCCTTTAGGCCTGCTTACGGTAGGCAGGAGCGTAGTAAGGCGGGAACACCTGCCCGCCTGCGCGAAGCCGCATCGGCGAATGCAGGGTGTGCAGTTGTTTTAATGTTCTCCTCTTCCCTCTTTCCTATTCACAATACTTGCACGGCGGATAGTCGCGTGTATACGAGGATTGTTTCATTATGGTGTCTGGATCATACTTCCAGAACTGAGTCGGCGCGGGATATTTGTCGATCACCGTGTTCTGGTACTGATTTTTCACCTTGTCGACACGGCGAACCAGCTGATCCTGGATGACCTGTCCGTACTTGTCCACTTTCAATGCACCTCGCAGTGATTTTGAAACCTGGACCGCTCGTAAAGCCTCCGCAAATTTCTCCCGGTTCTCCACATTTCCCTGAATCGCCTGGATGGCTTGAATAATTCCGTCCGCAGCCGTGTAGTTGATCGCCAGTACGGCATTGGCCTCCTTTTTGTAGGCCTTTTGCAGCTTTTCCTTGAACTCCGCGTTTTCAGGGGTATCGAGGGCTCCGCTGTAGGACTGGATCGAGTAAACCCCCAGAGCACTATCGGCCAACGCCGGGAGGAATGACTCGTCAACAATCTGACCTGGGCCGATGATCTGCCCCTTGAGATCACTCATCCGAACGGAGTTGATGAGACGAATGGTGGCCGCGCCAGTGATTACGCTGCAAATCCCGTCCACTTCGCGCCGGATACTCGTCACGTAGGGTCCAAAGTCCGTTGTGTTCACCGGTGTCCAGACCCTCTGCAACACCTTTCCCCCCAGCTCCTCGAAAGTGCGAAGGAATCCACCCCCTACTTCATGGCCCCATGCATAGTCATATCCAATGATGGCCGCTTTCCGCCACCCAAGTTTCTTGTAGGCATAATCGGCCGAAAGGTAGCCGAATTCGCTGCTCGTTCCCCAATTCAGGCGCGTCAAATACTTATTCGCTTTCCGCTGGGTCAGGTCGTCGGCCGTTGCAATCGTGACCACCAGTGGGAGTTTTTCCTCAGCCGCGATCGGTGCGACGGCATACCCTGAACTGGCCAGGAAGACCCCGGCGATGAGACTTACCTTGTCATGGGAGATCAGTTTCCGTGCTTTAGTCACAGCCATGGCCGGGTTGGTGCTCTTGTCCTCAACGATCAGTTCGACCTTTCGTCCCGCAACCGTGTGAGTTCATCTCGCTCAGGCGAAGCTTGAAGCCATCGACCATGTCATTGCTCGAAACTGGGCCCAGTTGCCCGTGATGCCGGCAATGAAGCCTATTTTAATCGGTCCCTTTTCAGCGGCCAGGGATGAAGAATGAAACCCTTCACCCAATAGAAACCCAGCGACAAAGAACACCACGAGGAGTGCCGCTCCAAAGCCGTTTTCCCTTTTCCCTCTTTCTCCCCAAGTCAGAATCTGATCTCATAGCTCTTGCCCTCCTTTCCGGTAAAGTGTAGTACGAGCCTCTTATATATCAACCGCCTGCTTTTGTCAACATATAGAACAAATGTGCCGGAGTGTGGAGAATTTCAGATTTCCCCGCTTGAAAACCAACCAACCGTCTTGTCAAAGGAAGCCGATATGGGTTATTTTCAGACCGGAGGTGATGTCATGAAAGCGGCTGTTCTTGAAGCGTACCATCGGCCTTTAGTGATTCGAGAATTGGAAATCAGCGAACCCGGGACCGGAGGAAGTGACCTTGGAAGTGAAAGCGGTGGGCCTCTGCCTGTCCGATGTCCACATCTCGGAAGGGAAGGTACCGACGGTCAAACTTCCCCATATCCCGGGCCACGAATTCTCGGGAGTTGTCGCCAAAATGGGTTCCGGGGTCAAGGATTTCAACCCCGGTGACAGGGTATCGGTTAACCTTGATGTGATCTGCGGTCGATGCGACCATTGCCTGAGAGGAGAGACCAACCGGTGTTCGAATCTCATCCGAATCGGATTTGAGCGAAACGGAGCCATGGCCGAATATGTGAATGTCCCCGCCCGAAATCTTGAGAAGATCTCTGAGAGCGTCTCCTTTGAGAAGGCGGCGATTCTCCCCGATGCCGTTGCGACAACTTACAGAGCCATGAAGACGATCGGCGGTGTCACTGCCGGAACGCGAGTAGCAATCCTGGGCATCGGGGGCCTGGGCATGCAGGGTATCCTGATCGGCAAACTGCTGGGAGCTCATGTCGCGGCTACGAGCCGGAATGATGAAAAGCTCGAAATGGCCAAGTCTCTTGGAGCGGATTACGTCATCAACACGGCCAGAGAAAATTTCGTGGAGGCATCGAAAAAACGGGTTGGCTCCTTCGATGTGGTCATCGACAATATCGGCACCCCCGAATCGGTCATGGAATCCCTTGCCGTCTTGCGAAATGGCGGAAAGCTGGTAGAGGTAGGCTTTGTGGAGCCTTTCTTTCAGGCGCCCTTTTATGACATTGTGGTCAGAGAGAAGCAGATCCTCGGTTCCCGCGCTTCGAGCCGAAGCGATTTTCGTGAAGTGGTCGATCTCGTCAATCGGGGAAAAATCGATCCCAGCATCGGTGAGTCGATTCCCATGGGCCAGGTAAACCAGGCCCTTGAAAACCTGAAAAACGGTAAATACCTGACCCGCAATGCCCTGGTCTTACCTTTCTGACGGGCGAGAAACCGCACGACAGGAGAATGACATCGGGAAAGGATCCTCTGCCATCGGTCATCGACCCCTTCCTGGATGAAAGAATAATCTTCAGCGGCCCGGAACCTTCCCTGACTTTTTAGCACCTCTTCGACCGGAATCGTCTCATCAGGGACCCAGAGATCCCATTTGCGGCCATGGTCGGTGATCTCAACCAGGGGCCACATCCTGTGACTGGACCATCTTTCTCGACATATCGATGATCGAAGCGCTCGCAACCTTGTGTCCCGGAGCACAGGGCACAAAAATCTCGATATAACGGAACCCCTTGATTCCGGCGGCCGTTCTGATCTTTCTCTCAAAGTCGTCAAGATAGGCGAGGTTCACTGTGGCCACATACGGAACCCCGTGATCAGCCATGATGGAGACGAGGTCCTTCGGGTTCTCGGACTTGACGCCTCTCGATCGGCGTCGTCGCGGTAATCGGTTCCGACCGGCGTTGCGCTCGACCTCTGGACACCCGTATTCATGTAGGCCTGATTGTTATAGCAGAAGTAGAGGATGTTCTCGTTTCGCTCGGCAGCTCCTGAGAGGGCCTGGAACCCGATATCATAGGTCCCCCCATCCCCTGCCCAGACGATCACCTGGTGATCCCGGATGCCCTGGGCATCGAGAGATGCCCGGATCCCGGTTGCCGAAGAGGCTGCGGAACAGAAGGTCACATGGAAGACGGGGACATTCAGCGTCTGATAGGGAGAATAGCCGCCGATGAGAGAGGAACAGCACGCCGGGATCACGATCATCGTCTTTCGTCCCAGGATCCTCACCACGTGCCGAAGGGCAAGGGCCGCCCCGCATCCCGCGCAGGCCTTATGGCCGGGATTCATCAGGTCCTCCTGGCCTGCCAATCTCGTCGAGTCCCGGGATAGGCTTCATTTCGAGACTGAAACGGCTCCTTTTTCAGATCGATCCACAGGCTCGACGTTCCCTTGGTCTTGCGGGCCTCCTTCACCATGTCGAGGACCGTTTTTCGGCTCACATCCCTTCCGCCCAAGCCCTGCTCTGATACCGATCGACCCTGCGGCTTTTGATCGAGGTCGAAGAGGCTCGCCCTGACTTCCTTGAACAGGGCGCCCTCGAGGCCCACAAAATTGCGGTCGTGGACGATCAGCTCCTTGCAGCGACGAATCGCACTTCAGAAAATCCTCCCGGGGGAAGGGGTTGAAAAGAACCAGCTTGAGAAGGCCAACCTTCTCTCCCTTTTCCCGAAGGGTGTCCACAGCCGCCTTGAAAACCGTGGCATCCGCTCCCATCGTCATGAGAAGGGTCTCGGGTCCATCCTCACACCGGTAAGGTTCGATCGCCTGATAGGCCCTTGAGAAGAGGCTTCCGAAGCGTTTTCCCAGGGCGTTGAACTCTGCCGGAATCTTCTTCAGATCTTCAAGGATCTTTCCGCAGAGCTCGGTATAGTTCTCCGGCAAGACAAAACTTCCGAAGGTGTGGGGATTGGCCGCATCGAGCTTGAATTTCGGCCTCCTCTCGTCCCAGAAAGGTCCCGACCCGTTCCTTCGAGGGAACCCAGAAACCTTCTTCCGCATGGGAGAGGATGAAGCCTGCTCCGTTGACAAAAACCGGGCAGATCCGTCGTCTCGGCTAGCCGGAAGGCGAGGAGCGTCAGATCGAGGACCTCCTGGACGTTTTCGCAGAAGATCTGCGTCCAGAGCGAAGAGGCCTGGGAGAGCGCATCGTTCTGACTGTACCAGAGGCTCCACGGGTACTCCTCACGATTCCAGATCCCGAAGACAATGGGAAGGCGAAGACGGGAGATCGCCCGGATCTCCTCGGTTCCGTAAAAGATTCCCTGGGAGCTCGACGCGCTGAAGACCCTCGAACCCGTCATGCTCGCGCCCTTCAGACGGCGAACACCGTGTTTTCAGACTCCACGTTCAGGTATCGCTTCTCAAAGATACCCTTTGCCTTGGCTTCGGCGATCCACTCCATCATTCTCGTCTGGGGCGTGATCGGGTAGGCTGGAATGACTTCGGCCCCGGCCAGAAGCGCAGCCTGCCCCATGGCCTCGCTTCCCTTCATCACCCGATAATCTTGAAATTTTGGACCCTGTCTTTCCAAAATGATTTCCCTCCTTGATAGGGGCTCTCCACCACCTCAATGGCGTGACGAGGGCACTCTTCGAAACAGACCAGACACCCCTTGCAATAATCGAGATTCACTTCGTATTTACCGTCCTGTTTGATGACGGCCATATCCGGGCAGTAGCGGTAACAGTTGTCACAACCGTTACACTCCCCGCACGAGAGGCACCGGCCCGCTTCGGACGTTGCCTCCTCGGGTGTATAGGGTTGAATAATCTCGCGGAAACCTGTGACGCTTTCCTCCGGAGGAAGTTCTCCGAACGGGACAGGGCTCCTCTTTTCAAAATAGTTGAGATTGAGGTCTTCGAATCGGATGATCTTTTCTCCTGCCTCTTTCGGAATGGGCTTCTTTTTTCGTTCAAAGACCTCGATGACGGCTTGCGCCATGCGATGGCCCGCCCCGATCACTTCTGCAACGGTCCCCAAATCATCCAGGAAGAAGAGAGGGGGCCCGCCGGTGAGGCTGACCCGGCCTTCCTTCATGGACGTCTCTCCAGAATCAGAATCGATCGGAATCCTCGCCGATTGTCCCGTGGCAATGATCAGTTTATCACAGGGGATCACAACCTCCGAACCCGGGATGGGAAGAGGCGTCTTTCGGCCGCTTCCGTCTGTTTCGCCCGGCCGACATCGCAGGAATTCGACGCCCCGAAGAAGACCGTTCTCCGCAAGAACCTTATTGGGCATGAGCAATGTCTGAAAACGGATACCCTCCTTTTGCGCCCGCGACACTTCGTCTCGAAAGGCAGGCATCTCATCCATCTCACGACGGTAACAGAGGGTCACCTCGGGCGTTCCGTTTCCCGATTTCATCATCCATCTCAGGGCAGAGCAGGCCGAATCGATCGCCGTATTTCCTCCCCCGATGACGATCACCCGATCCTGGGGGGAGAGGCACGCATCCCCTTTCCCGGATTTCGACAGCCTCAGGAAATCGATTCCCTGCATCACGGCTTGCCCGGGTCCGTCCTCTCCAGGCACTCCAAGAGGCCTTCCGATCTGGCGGCCCACTGCCAAGATCACGGCATCAAACTGGGAAGCCCACTCCGAATAGTCAAGGTCGACGCCGATCTCGATCCCTGTCTTGATTTGGAGGCCCCCACCCTCGAGCGCCTTGATTTCCCTTCTTACGACTTCCACCGGAAGCCGGTAGTCCGGAATTCCGTTGATGAGCATTCCCCCGGGCTCGGACTGTTTCTCAAATACGGTCACCCTGTAGCCATTTCGAAGAAGATCCCAGCCTGCAGTCAGGCCTCCCGGCCCAGCCCCTATGATTCCAATCTTACTCTTCTTGGCAAGGCCAAACGACCCCCTCTTCTTGAGACCTACCGAGTCTCCCAGAAGCCGCTCCAGTTGGCCAATCCTCACCTCGCCGTCCAGAGACTTCCGGTTGCAGTTCATCTGACAGAAGTGAGGGCAGACCCGGCCGCAGACACTGGGAAAGGGGGAGCGCTCCAGAATCGTCTCCCGGGCCTCGGCCCACTTTCCTTCGGATACAAACCGGATAAATTTTCGGACCTCGATCCCGGCCGGACAATGATGGGAGCAGGGAGCAATACCCGTCCGGTGCTTTGGAACGAGCGTGGCCCAGCTCCCTGTCTTCTCCACGGAAGAAAGCACGAGGGTCGTGGATATCCCCCCGAAGGGAGGATCCTTGACGGCAACCTTCTTAAGCCTGATGACCTTTGAGCTTTTGAATCCCCTGAGCGATTCGAAGCCCAGCCTGAGGGCTTCAAGATTCTCCTCAATCTTGACCGGGACTTTCTTCTCAATCCACTTCTTCACATCCCCGGGTCCCAGCCCGAGAACGCTTTCATACGCTTTCAGGATCGCGCCGACCATGGCTGCGTTCGGAATGGGAAAGGCCGCGCTGCCGAGTTTCAAGCGGCGTGCAATTCCGGTCGCATCGAGCGTAAAGACCTCTCGCGCAAGCCCTTTGAAGCTCGAAGGATCCTCGTCCGTATTGACAATCAGCTTGCCGGCGCGCCCCTCGAATCCGTTCAGGAGATTGGGCGCCACGGAGAAGAGTTTCGTATTAAAGACGACGATCCCATTCGGATGCTCAATCGTTCCCCGTTCCCTGATCGGACCCGTTGAAAAGGTAAGATAGGTGATGGCCGGGGCGCCGCTCCGTTCCGTGCCAAAAAACGGGCTCTGAAGGATCTGAAAGGGCGTGAGCATTCCGATGGCCTCGGCCAGTACCTCTGAGGCGATGACTCCCCCTTCCCCGCCAATAGAATGAATCCGAATCCGATAGACCTCTTTCATCTCGCGCTCATTTCTTTCCCATCATGACCAAGAACTCATGGACCACCGGATCAATGAATTCAGGATCGTTGATGTGGGCGTCAATCTCGGTGATCGGGATCGAGGGTTGAATATTCTCTTTCAGAGCCTTGATAAACGCCTGATCCCCTTCAGGGTCCCAGTTGGGCCAGCCCTCCCTGTCCGGAAGGCAGAACCCGCGCAAAGGGATAAAGATCTTCATGGGACCTCTGGCTTTATTGAGCTTCTGTGCTACCAGCCTGCCCACTTCCGTGAGCTCTCCGGGAAGGAGTTTGACAAGCGTGTGGCTTGGGCCGTGGGCAAAATACTTACGCTTCTTCATCTCCTCCGAAAGGCTATCTAAAGGCCCTTGAACCGTATAGTCGATGCTTCCCGGAGCCACGACCTGGGGAACGCCCGTTTCCGCTGCGGCTTCCAGCCGGTCTTCCCGGATCGCAGCGTGGAGCCCGCCGAACCATCGGTCGCCGACCTCATGAAGGTTCAGATCGAGCACTCCCTTAAAGGCGCCCTCTCGAATCATATCCTCCATCGCAATACCGCCCGTGCCGTTCTGATGGAAGGCGACCACCTCGAAACCATTTTCTTCCAGTATCTTCTTGGCACGGAGCGCCCCCGGTGTCGTCGTTCCCAGCATGGAGAGAGCGACGGGAACACCGACAGGGATCATCAGGGGACCGTTCACCTTCTTGACCATCCCGCAGATGGCGCCCGCGGCATTTTCGAGGATCCGCTTCGTCAGAAAGTTAAGCCCCTGGATATCTCCGACGGAGTGCATGAGGGTAAGATCTTTCGTTCCCACATAATGACCGCAGGTGTGCTGTCCGCTCACAACGGTGGAGACCATTAACCGCGGCACTCCCGTAGGAAGGGCGCGCATGGCTGCGCAGCCGATGTCTGTCCCCTGGGCGCCGCCGATGCTGATCACCCCCTGGAAACGGCGCTGTTCGTATAACTCCTTTGTGATCCTTTCGACTCCCCGGACCATAGTGACGGTGCATTCCCTTTTGTTCTTGCCGGCCACCATTTTCTCCAGGGGCGTCCCTCCGCGAAGGGATACCTCGGTCTGGGAAATATCCGGCCTGACACGGGGAGGAGAGAGGATTCCCGCATCCATCAGCAGGACGTCCACCCCTTCTGATTCGATACACCTCTTGAGGAACAGAGCCTCTTCTTCCTTTGTGTCAAGCGTTGCAATCAATAGAACGGTCTTTTCCATTTTGCATGATCCTATGGTCGCGCCTCGATAACGGGTTTATAATAACCTGAGCCGTCATTCCAGCGAAAGCGGGAATCCAAATTAAAAAAGCTGGATTCCGGATCAGGTCCGGAATGACACCTTTTGCAAAACCATTTCTGAGACAGCATATTTCTTACTTTCAACGAGGCTCATGAATGGGCTAATAGACCCTCTGCGGTCTTTTCGTCCGTAATAAACACATCGAGAAGCTTGCCCCGTAATGCCCCCAAAATGGCATCGATTTTTTCAGACCCGGAGGCGATACCAATCTTGTGTCTGATCTTTCTCAGTTCGTCAAGAGTCAGGCCGATGATCCGGTCATCCAGATCATTGAAACACGTTTCTCCGTAGACGTTATAAAATCGGCCTCCCATGGCGCCCACTGCGCCCGCTTTCTTAAGACGGACCTCATCTCTTTGGTCCAGGAACCCGGCCCTCCAGAGACCGCCCCCTTTGTCCACGGCCCCAATCCCGAGAATCACTCCATCCGACCTCTTCGCCCTGTCGAGGGCTTCGCGGATTTTACTCTCTCCCAGGAGGGACTCCTTAATCAGCCGGTTCTTCACGATGACGGGGGCCTGTATGACATAAGCCCTCCCCCCAAACTTCTGACTGAACATCATGGTCAGGATGTTTGTGTCCGTCCCTTCAATCGTTCCCAGACCGCCGCTGATCTGAACAACCGTGAGATCCCTTGCCTCAAGAGGTTTTACATTCCTGACCACATGATAAAGCGTCCTTCCCCACGACACGCCAAGGACGCGAAATCCATCAATCACATGGGTGAGATATTCGGCTCCTGCTTCCCCGACCTGCTCCTGCGCGGTCTTCTCGCTGAATCGGTTCGCCTTCACGACAATCGATCCCTTCAGGCCGAACTCTCTTGTCAGTTTGAATTCCAGTTCGGTGAGCTTTTCCAGGGGATCATGGATGTGGATGGTGACAAGACCCTTATTTCTGGCCTCCTTGAGAAGCCGGTTCACCTTGAATCGGCTGAGCCCAAAGAGAGAAGAGATCTCCTCCTGTGTCTTCTCCTCCCGATAGTAGAGGTAGCAGATCCTGAGTAAGTCTCTTTCGTCAACCGGCGCCCTGTCCCTGCGAAGATTCATATCCGTCTACTGGCGGGCTGCTGAAAAACGCCCATCTGCTGCGTTTCCCTTATCCTTCGTCATTGCGGCGTACATCCAAGTACGCCTCATTCCTCAGGATTTCTGGGGCCTTGCATCTGGGCATTTTTGAGCAGCCCGCGAAAATGACTGTTTCAACAACCTGCTAGTGCTTTGGACCTGCTTGGTTCGTCATCCCATCGATCGTCTTTCGGATTTCCCGGACATGGTTCCTGGATATCTCCAGGATCAATTTGATGTCCGTATAAAATCCGATCAATCGCATCCCTTCTCCGATCCAGTATTGGGCGGTTTTCACAGAATCGGTATGAACCCCTGGAATAACCCCGTGTTTTCTCGACTCATCGATCACCCTGTGGATGGCTTGGACGACTTCAGGATGATCGCTCTGCCCGGGTCTTCCCAGAGAGGCGGAGAGATCGCCCGGCCCTACAAAAGCCACGTCGATCCCGGGGACGGAAAGAAGGTCCGGCAGCCTTTCGAGGGCGTCACGATGTTCGATCTGGAGAATGATGAGCACTTCCTCGTTCAACTGACGCATCGTCTCCTCGGCCCGCCCGCCTTCGAAAAAGGTGTGCTGCCGGGAGAGGGCCATGCCTCGTTCTCCCACGGGGTAATACCGGCACCATTTGACGACGTTCTCGACATCCTCCCGGGTCTGGATCTGCGGGATCAAGAGCCCCTCCGCACCGGAATCGAGAGGCCTCGAAAGATGTTCCGCCGACGTTCGGCTCGTGGGTCTCACAATGGCTGAGATGCCTGCCGCCCGGGCTGCGAGGATCATATCGCTCACCGTCTCGGTGGTAAAGCAGGAGTGTTCCATGTCGATAAAAAAGAGATCAAATCCCGCCTGAGCCAACAAAACGGCGATCCCCGGTGACCGGATTTCCGAAACCATGGGGCCAAAAACGACGCGCCCTTCTTTCAGCGCCTTCTTTACACGGTTCTTAAAGATCATGCTCTTTTTCCACTCCGTTTGTAAGATCAAAATCGACTGGCTCCGTCAGCTGAAGAACCGTCCTCCGTTCATATCCAGGGTCACACCCGTAAGGTAGCTTGCTTCCTCTGTGCAGAGGAATATAACAGCCGCAGCCACCTCCTCCGGAGTACTGAGGCGCCTCAATGGAATTTCCGAAAGGATCTTTTGCCGGTATTCCTCCGGCCTGGCATTCCACAGGTCCATCGTCCTTTGATTAGCCATGGTAATCGTAGGGGCAATGGCGTTTACATGGATTCCTTCAGGCCCCAACTCATAGGCCAGATGGCGTGTGAGGCCAATGAGGCCCGCTTTTGCGGAGGTATAATGGCAACCTGCCAACGATCCCAGCCATCGGCCGGCCAGAGCAGAGACATTCACAATTTTGCCCCCCCCCCTGCTTACGGAACTGTTTAACGGCGGATTGGCAGCAGAAGAAGGCCCCTTTGAGATTGACATCGACCACCTTGTCCCAATCCTCTCCCTTGATCTCTTCAAATCGATAAGGGGTATGGAGACTTCCGCCGGCATTATTGACAAGGATGTCCAAACGGCCAAAGGTTTGGACTACGGTGGCAACCATATTCTCGACCTCTGCCTGATCGCATACATTGGCAACTGCACTCATGACCGGCCCTGAAGGACTCAGGTCTCTGACGGCTTGATCCACTAATTCCCTTGAAATATCATTGACAACTACTTTTGCCCCCTCTTTCAAGAAGGCCTTGCAATAGGTGAACCCTAACCCACTCGCGGACCCGGTAATCACCGCAACTTTGTCTTTGAGTCTCATTGTCATCTGCTCTCCATTCATCAAGATCGGTCAGGGGGCGGCATTTCGGCTCGCTTTGGAGAAGCCATCCTGCCACCCCCTGCTTCCCTTCGATTTAGCCTTACCAGGCCCTGAATTCATAATCACGGACTTTGACTTCCACTTTAATCTTCCTCACCTCTTCGATGAAATCTGCCAGATTCTGGGAGGCCTTTTCGTAGATCCGTTGCCCCTTCTCCTTGGTGCCGAGGAAGGGATCGCCGATCGTGGCTGCTTCCGCATACTCATGGTGCTCCATCGGGATAGTAATATTCTCCGAACCCTGGAAGATGACCGTCGGAACCCCGTCCGTCTTATTGAAGGCGGGCCCCAACCATGCGGGAGCATGGGCCGTAAATTTCTTTGCCCGATCCATATGGACGATCGATTCATCATAGGCCAGGCACTGCGCCGTTTCCATCTCGCCAGAGTGCCAGGCAATCTTTTCCTCCAGAATGTCATTGACGATCTGCGTCTTTCGCTCCGTGGGCGTCAGATACCACGCGACGAAGCATCCTGTCTCGTAACGCAGACGCCGCAGCACCTCGTCAACCACCTTTGAGTTGGAGGCATGCTGGCTCACATAGATCAGTTTGTTGAATCCATGGAAAATCAGGCTTCTTCCGATCTCATAAACGATTCTTCTCAAAGTCTCTCCCGAGAAAGTGAGCGTTCCAATGCCATCGTTGACCCTTCCCATGTGGTGGGGGGAATAGCCCACCGGAATCATCGGCGTATAGGGAACCTTTGCCTTCTGGGCCGCCATCCGGGTCGTCACGATCGTGACGATGGCGTCTGTGGCCAGCGGAATATGGGGTCCGTGCTTTTCCTGGCTCCCGATCGGGATCAGCGCGATATCGGTCGTTTTGAGGATTGCCTGAACATCGGGGTAAGACATCTCTTCCATTGCATAAGTCACTTTCTTCACCATGTTACTTCCTCCTTCGTTATTCGTTGTTATTCATTGCTATATATTCGTCTGGGCAAGACCCTGGGGAACGATCCCATCTCTTCTTTCGACGGGTTCACCTCCTCTGCTGTGGGATCAGATCGATCTCAAACCATATTGCTCATTTGAGCAATGACTGAACATTTGTTGAATTTTATCTGGAAGACCGAAACTTGTCAAGTCGAAAACAAACAAATAAGAAATGGGGGGTCAGAGGATTCCTTCTGCTCCGAACAACAGGGTTCGAAAATCACAACCCTCCGGAAAAGGGGACTTTTGAAAATTGTGAAGGGGCGAAAATTCACTTTCTATTGAACCCGATCTCTCCCGGGTCTTCAAGGAAACCCTCCTATTGAATGTTCTTCCTCTGCCTTCTCCTCTTCGCCGCTTCTCTGCCTTTGACACAGATCGCCTGGCACAGGATACAATTTTGGGCAATGTCCATGTTTCCCTGGCATTTACGCCGGTCGATCTTCCTCTCGCCGTTCTCATAACTCAACGCATGAACCGGGCAGGTGTCGATGCAGAGCGTGCAACTTCCACAAAGCTCTTCGACGCTCTGCTCTGCAGCCGGTTTTCTCGAGCCCTGGCCCTTGATCTCAAGGTCTGTGATGATCGTAACCAGCCTCACCCGGGGGCCGAATTCAGGAGTGATAATCATGTCGTGCTTTCCGTAGGACCCGAATCCTGCAAGCCGGGCGGCCTCCTTGAACGGAAAATAACCGATCATCACGAGTTGACTCCTTGACATCGTTCTCGCCTGAACAGGATAAGCATCATAGCCTAAATCCTCAATGAATCGCGCCGTCTGGATGGCAATGAAATCCAGCAGGTTGTAGTTATAGTTCGGCAGATAGCTTGCCGCGTTCGTATTGTGAACATCGTACGTTCCGGAAATCTTATCCCACAGGGCATCAACAATCTTTAAACCCATGACGATCACCGTTTTCGCATCCGGGAGATAATACCTGGGATTCAGTTTATTATCCTCCCCTCCGGGAAACCTGGAAACATCGACAAATCCAACCAGATCAGCCCCTTTTGCCTTAGCTACTTTTTCGATCTCTGCAGCTTGCATGATAAGAAACCTCCTTCTGAAAACTTGTTTTTCGACAACTTGTTTTTCGACACCCGGGAAAGCCAAAAGGCCAGGCGCCCTCCTGGCCGCCTGACCCTTTTAGTTTGGTTTTAGGCTCTTCTCTCCATCAATCGCAATTTTTACACGGAGGATTGTCCCGTGTGTAGATGGGTTGCTTCAGGTAATCCTCCGGATTGTATTTCCAGAACTGAGAAACCATCGGGTAGGTCTCCAGGACCGTGTTTTGATAATTGCTTCCAACCTTATCCACGCGTCTGATATAAACGTTTTGAATGACATGACCGTATCTGTCAAGCTTGAGTGGTCCTCGGGGGGAAGTTTTAATCTCAACCTCCCTTAAGGCCTTGAGAAACTTCTCCCGATTCTCCACATCACCGCTGATCATTTTAATTGCCTGAGTGATCCATTCCATCCCCGTATAGTTGTACACAATATTTGCTGTAGGCTCCCTCTTCATCGCCTTATTAACCTTTTCTCTGAACTTAATGTTTTCAGGGGTCTGGAGGGCCGCACTATAGGTCTCCGCGGAAAGGACACCCACACCTGTTTCACCCAGCTCATTTAAAAACGTTTCATCCGTCGCTGACGCAACCGTAAGGATTTTCCATTTATCCATGAGCCCGCTCGCTCTCAGCGATTTCAGGAAACGCATGCTGGGCGATACGGTAACCACTTCAAAAAGACCATCTGCATCCTGCTTCAAACTTGCCACGTACGGACTGAAATCCAGAGTCGTGAGGGGCGTGTAGATCCGCTGGATCACTTTTCCACCCGATTCCTCAAAAACCCTCTGGAAGGCGGCTATGGTCTCCTGTCCGAAGGCGTGTTCCCAACCCAGGATGGGGATCTTTCGCCACCCCAGTTTGCTGTAAGCATAGTCCCCTGCCACATGACCGATCTGGCAACCGGTAAAACTGACACGGATCAAGTTATTCGATCGTTTCCGTTGGGTGAGATCATCCCCGGCGGAGGCGGTAACAATCAGGGGAGTACTGGATTCATCGCAGATCGGGGCCACCGCGTATGCTCCGGGTGTTAAGAATACACCTGCCATAATATTCACCTTGTCATGGTTCACCAGTTTGCGGGCCTTCGTAATGGCCGTGGCAGGAGTCGCCCCTTCGTCTTCAATGATGAATTCGATCTTTCTGCCTGAAACCGTGTAGTTGATCTCCTCCAGAAACATCTTGGCGCCTGCAATCATATCCGCGCCCGCTTGTGCCCAGTTCCCTGTCATTGGAGCAATAAACCCAATCTTGATCGGGCCTTTCTCAGCCGCTCCGGCGACTGCATTCATTTCAAAAGTGATCAAACCTATGAAAAGGACTAGTAAAATAAATCGAGCCGAGCCCATTCTTTTAGTCTTAGACTTTTGTCCCGATCTCTTAACGATGTACCGCATCATTTCCATTTTCCTTCCTCCTTTTATTTTGTAAAATGATCCAGATCCATGGGAAAGGAACCTATCTAAGTTCTCCCTTTTTCCGCAATGTAATGCAGTCGATCCGCCTCACCTCAATTTACCTATCTTTTCCAAATCATCGGCAACATATCCCAATCCCAGATTGACCAGCGTTTCCCTCTTGGGAAAGCTGGTCTCCCTGTCCCACCCGTGGAAGTCATAATATTCATCAAGCATCCTGTTGTACTTGTCCTTGTCCATTTTCCACCCCGCCAACGGCCCTGTCGGAATGGGTTCCAAAAGGTCTCTCGGCGGCGGCATGTCATCCCTACGATCAAACATCGTGAACCGCAGATTGAAGGCTTTCTCCAGGTTCAGCTGTTTCTCCCCCATTCGCTTCAGGTCTTCAACCGAGGTTTCCCAACCCGTCGCAGCGGAATACATCTCCGCCAACTGAGGGAAATCGATCAGATCGAGGTTTCCCCATATTGTATTGAAGTGGCAAATGCCCAAACAATTATTCACCCGGTGCAAGGCCTCCATATAGGCGGTCATCTTCGCCTTCCCCTCGTATTCCAAAACCTTGTCGGGGTTATCCACACCGTAGATCGACTTCGCTTTTTCCACGTCCGCCCCCGGCAGCATGTCTATGGCTCCCGTCGTATGCCCGCCGCCTCGGGTGGATGTCGTCGCCCCCAGGCACCAGGTCAGCGCCCCCCGACACGTCTCATAGAGATCCTGTCCCTTAATATGCATGGCATAGTAACGACTCTCGCGGCCAACCAGGTCCGCCGCCTTTGCGCATCCTTCCGCAAGAATGTTTCCGAACCCTTCACGGTAGCCAATCTTTCGGATCAGCTCAAGGGCAACCCCTGCATCACCCCAATGAAGCTTCAGGCCGTCCGTATCTTCGTCATGGAGAATGCCTTTCTCGTAGCACTCCATGGCCCAGCCGATCGCTCCACCGGCGGCATCAACATCCAAACCAAGCTGGTTACACAATGCGTTCGCCTTGATACATGAACGTAGGCTCCTGTATCCCGAACCGCCCCTGAAGCGTCGGGACGACCTCCCATTGATTCGCCTCCGTCACCAGCCCGGCGTAGGGCCCTTCGGTGATGTGGAGATGGCGGCCGCAACCGATGACACAGCCCGGGAAGTTCTGCCGTGCGACCATGTATTTGTCGATTGACTTTTTGGGATCGATTCTTTCGGCCATCGCCTCAGGAAACCAGGTTTCCTGAAAGTTCTTATAGTTGACGCCTGTCGCCTGCTTTTTCTCCAGCAGCTGGAGTGTGCCATATTTTCGCATGTTCTCCAGATTGCGGGCCGTCTTAAACATCTCGCGGACCTTTCGAACAACCTCCATAAAGGACTCTCGTTCGGCGACCTTCACCGCCCTCGTTCCTTTAGCAACGATGGCCTTCAAGTTCTTGGAGCCCATCACCGCTCCGGTGCCGCATCGCCCGAAAGCTCTTGCCTTATCCTGAATAATGCAGGCTCCGCGGACGATATTCTCACCGGCAGGTCCGATCGAGAGAACATGCAGAGAAGGGTCCTGGAGATCTTTCCGAATGGTATCGAGTGTCTCCCACGTGGTTTTTCCCCAGAGGTGCGAAGCTTCCCGGATCTCGACTAAATCATCCTGGATCCAGATATAGACTGGCCAATGGGCTTTCCCTTCAATGACAATCATGTCGTAGCCTGCACATTTTAACTCCCCTCCCACGTAACTGTCGCAACAGCCACTGGCCCATCCCCCTGTTCTCGGCCCCAAGGTGCTTGCGCTCATCTTGCAGGCTCCAGGCGCGGGGGTTCCCATTAAAGCGCCTGTGCCGAACACGATCTTGTTCGCGGGATCGTAGGGAGTGACCCAGGATTTAAGCTCATCGTAAAGAATCTTGATGGCGATTCCCGTTGATCCCAGCCACTCTCTGGCGTACCTGAGAGTGGGCTCCTTCTTGACCTCTCCATTACTCAGATTGATCCGAAGAATTCTACCCGCATAGGCATAGAGACCATCCGGTTTTCCCATCCTGAAACGCTCTCCCTTTTACTTTTTCTCTTGAACTCTTTTTTCCTCGAAAGTCAGCAATATCTTACCTAAGTCATCCATCTCCTTGCAGTACTCGATACAGAGAGGCACGTCCAGCCCCTTGCACCCGTCGCAGGCGATACTCTTTCCGCGACTCTCAGCGACAAGCAATACTTCATAACCGGGTCCCTCTTTCTTGGAGAGAACTTTGAGGCTTGAAACCGACGGGATAAATTCCTGGGTGTGATGAAATGAGCAGGCCAGTTCACAGGTCCTACACCCTCCGCAGGAGGGCATATCAAATATGACCCCGGAATCTTCTACCCCTTTATGTTCCATCGCCCTTCCTGATGCTTTTTCGATCGCTTGTTCTTTTGTCATCGCATCCACCTTTTTCTTCCCAATATTTTATGGAATTGCGTCAGCCTTAATAGCCTGGAGTTTATTAAAGTCAGACGTCAGAAAACAGACGGACAAATAATTATGCACCGGAATCCTGAAATCAGCAATTCATTGCGGGCAGACCTATCCATCCTATGGAGGAATAATATTTTGCCGGCATAGGCATAAAGGTTTTCGTTAGTTTGCCATGGCGAGGTCCTCTTGTCTGCAATGGATAAAAGAGATATCCAGGCAATGCTGGAGAGTATCCCGTGATCAGACGTCACGTGATCAAGGTAGGTCTTAAACCGCAAGAATTAAACACCGAGGTATTTCACTCTCACCTCCTGGTTGGCATCCAGTTCCTTCGGCAAGGAGGAATGAACGATCTTCCCGCGGCTGAGGATATGAATGTGGTCCGCCTGCTTCAACGTAAACCGCAAATTCTGCTCCACCAGCAATATCGATATCCCCGCCTCCCGCATCTTCCGGATCACCTGTCCCACAATCTGCACATACAGCGGCGATAACCCCTCCGTCGGCTCATCCATCAACATCAACCTCGGATTCGTCATCAAACTCCGCCCGATCGCCAGCATCTGCTGCTCCCCTCCGCTCAACCGGTTCCCCGGATGGGTCGCTCGTCCCTTCAAGGGTGGAAAACATTCAAAAACACTCTCCAGATTCCAGATCCCTCCCGTCTTCCCGCTGTAGCCCACCCCCAGATTCTCCGTCACGTTCAACGATGGAAAAATCTGCCTCCCCTGCGGCACGATGCTCATCCCCATCCGCGCTATCTCAAACGGCCTCTTCCCCGTCAACTCTACCTCCCCAAACCTCACCCTCCCCTCCCGAGGCGGCGTAAACCCGATGATCGACCGTATCAGCGTCGTCTTCCCCATCCCGTTTCGCCCCAGAAGCCCGATCACCTCCCGCTCCTTCACCTCTAACGATATCCCCTGAAGGATGTAGCTGTCCCCGTAATACGTATGTATGTTCTCCACCTTTAACACGCCTCATCCTCCTTCTTCCGCCCGCTCCCCCTCATTCCTCGGCTCCAAAGTAGATCGCCTGGACCTCCGTATTGCTCCGGATCTCCCCGGGACTCCCCTCCGCAAACACTCCCCCCAGATGTAACACCGTGATCCGACTCGCCACCTGCAACGCCACATCCATGTTGTGCTCGATCAGCAACACCGTAATCCCAGGATCCAGATTGTGAATCATCTCCGCCATCATCGCCGAATCCGCCGGCGACAATCCCGCCGTCGGCTCATCCAAAAGCAGCACCACCGGGTTCGAAATCAATGCCAGCGTAACCTCGATCTGTCGCTGCTCCCCATAGGAGAGATTCTTCACCAACTCCCCCTGCTTCCCCGCCATCCCCACCTTCTCCAGCCCCTCCAGCGCCCGTTGATAAATCTCCCGGTACGTCGAGAGGGGTCTCACCATCTGAAACTTCATCCCCCTCATCCCCATCGCCGCGATCACCAGGTTCTCGATCACCGACAGCGTCGGAAATAAGTTCGTGATCTGAAACGTCCTCCCTAACCCCAGCGCCGTCCGACGATGGCTCGGCACATGCGTGATCTCCTTCCCGAAAATCCGGATCCTCCCGGAGGTCACAGGATAGAGCCCGCTGATCAGGCTAAAAAGCGTCGTCTTCCCTGCCCCGTTCGGCCCGATAATCGCCCTCCGCTCCCCTGCCTCCACTCGCAAATTGACCTGCTTGACCGCCTCCAGCCCCCCAAAGCGCTTCGTCAATCCCTCACACTCCAATGCCGTTCGGACTCCGTCCTGCCCCTTTGCGTTCATGCCATCCCGCCTCGCTTCTTGAACCGCCTTAACAATCCCATGATCCCCGCCGGGTTATACTTGGCATTCAAGATATAAATGAGAGCCAAAATCATCATCCAGCGCTTGGTATACACGCTCACCATATTCCTCAAAAAGGTAATCAGAAAAGCCCCGATGGTGGAACCCACCAGGGTTCCCTGTCCGCCAATGCTCACCATTAAGACAAATTCCATGCACTGCGCCAAATCGGCATCGTTAGGCCCCACAAATCGATTGTAGTATGCGTATAGGTTTCCACCCAGGCCCGCAAAAGCCCCGGCAATGATCAGGGCCAGGTACTTGTGAAGCCAGATGTTATAACCCAAAACCTTCATCCGAGTTTCGCTGTCCCGGATCCCTACCAGGGTCCTCCCGAAGGGAGACCGGACCAGAAGGTAAAGGAGCACAAAGCAAATGATAAAGAAGATCAGGACGAAATAGTAGAAATAAACGGGATCCAATAGGTTCCACGGCAGCCCTAAATTGGGTCGAGGAATGTCCATGATCCCGTTATCTCCTCCCGTGAGAGATACCCATCGGTAGATCAGGCCCCAGACGCACATGGCGACGGCCATCGTGATCAGAAGGAAATAGATCCCGGCAGCCCTCAGGAACAAAAATGCCAAAATCGCTGAGCTCCCTGCTGCCACCCCGACCGCCGAGAAAAGACTGACCGCAAACCCCACGTGATACTTGGTCACCAGGATCGCGGTCGTATAGGCTCCGATCGCGAAAAAGGCGCCATGCCCGAGGGCCCCGAGATTCGTGTAGCCGATCAGCACGTCAAGGCTCATCGCAACGATGCAATACACGAAGCTCTGGGTCAATAAAATAACGACATAGGTTGGAAGTACAGGAGGAAGCACGACGAAAACAAGGATGGCTCCTCCCAAACCAAGCATCAACCATTTCTTTGATTCAAACATGTTCGCCAAACCGTTTACTCCCTTCCGAATAGCCCGGTCGGCCGAACCGCAAGGATGGCAGCCATGGGCGCAAATAGAGTGAAGTAGGAGAGCTCAGGGAAAATAGCCCTCCCGAAATTGTCAATGAGGCCGACGACCAGGGCCCCTATCAGCGCTCCCTTCAAACTGCCCATCCCGCCGATAATGACAACGACAAACGCCAGGGGAAGGACCTCAAAGTCCAATCCGGGATAAATCGCTGTGAAAGCGCACCCGATGACGCCCGCAAAGGCTGCCAGGAGAGCGCCGAGGCCGAAGACCCCCATCGTCACGAAGGGAACGTTGATCCCGAGTCCTTGGGCAATCTCCTTGTTATCCACCGCCGCCCTTAAAATGGCCCCGGCTCGCGTCTTCTCCTGAAACCACCAGAGAATGAGGTAGGTCAAGGCGGCTGCGCCGATCATGAAAAGCCTGAGGACATGCAGGGAGAAGTGGCCGATCTTCAGTTTCAGGGCACAAAAGGCAGGGGGAGTCAGGCTCAGGGGGTAACCTTCAAAAATCACCAGGAGCAAATCCTGAAAGAAGAGGGCGATCCCCATGGTCATCAGCATCTGCCGTAAATCATCCCCTTCCAGCCCCCTGAGAAAATAGCGCTCCAGGGTCATTCCGATGAAGGCGAGGGCCACACACGATCCAAAAATCGCCAGGTAGAAATTGCCTGTGTAGCGAACGATGATGTAGCCGATATATCCCCCGACCAGATAAAAGGAACCCTGGGCGATATTGACAATCTTCATCACCCCGAAGATCAGGGTCATGCCGCCCCCTAAGAGAAATATCAGAGCCGCATAGGAAAGACCATTAAAGGTTTGTGCAATCACGAATTCCATCGACGCCTCGCTTGTTCCACATCCTTAATCATTCACAATACCTGCATGGAGGATTGTCTCGTGAATAAACGGGATCCTTCAGATAGGTCTCAGGATCATACTTCCAGAACTGAGTCGGGTTCGGATACGTATCGATGATCGTATTCTGATACTGCCCCCCGACCTTATCAACCCGGCGGATATATTGATTCTGAATCAATTGCCCATACTTATCCATTTTGAGGGGACCCCGGAGTGAATTCGCAATCTCAACCGACCGCAGGGCAGCCATGAACCGATCTTTATCCTCTACGTCTCCGTTGACAGCCTTCATTCCCCTGACCACCCAGTCCGCAGCCGTATAGTTGATCGCCTGAAAAGCGGTCGGGTCCCTCTTAATGAATTTCTTTACGTTTTCTCTAAATTTTACATTCTCCGGATTATCAAGAACAGCGCTGTAGGAGAGAACAGTGGTACCCCCAGTGCATCGTCCCCCATGGGTGGCAGGAAAGTCTCATCGGTCACTGGCCCTGGCCCAATAATTTTCCAATTATGGCCACTCATCCGGAACGTATTC
Organism: uncultured delta proteobacterium; assembly: GCA_963828805.1. Lineage (GTDB taxonomy): Bacteria > Desulfobacterota > BSN033 > BSN033 > UBA1163 > CAWHGS01. The sequence continues at coordinate 37,109 of CAWHGS010000052.1, read as the reverse complement.
AGCAAACGGATTGTGGCCGCACCCGTAACCACGTCCAGAACTCCATCTACATCCCGTTTCATGCTCGTCACATAGGGCCCATAGTCCGTTGTGTTGATCGGTGTCCAGATTCGCTGGACCACCTTTCCTCCAGCCTCCTCAAAGGTTCGTTGAAATCCTCCGCCCACCTCGTGCCCCCAGTTATAGTCCATGGCGATGATGGCAGCTCTTCGCCAACCCAATTTCCTGTAAGCATAGTCACCTGCCACGTGGCCAAATTCACTGCTTGTTCCCCAATTGACCCGTATCGCGTAAGGGGATCGTTTGCGCTGCGTGATATCGTCCGCAGTGCCAATCGTAACAATCAAAGGAGTCTTCGATTCCAGGCAGATGGGCGCCACGGCGATCGCCGAACCCGCCGAGAAACCACTCCCAGCGATCAAGTTCACCTTGTCATGGGCGATAACGATGAGTTTCCTGGCCTTTGTCACGGCAAAAGCCGGGTTGCTCTCTCATCCTCGACGATGAATTCGATCTTTCGACCTGCGACCGTATAATTGATTTCATTCAGATACATCTTGAACCCATCGACCATGTCGTTTCCAAACTGGGCCCAGTTCCCCGTGATACGCGGCGATAAAGCCGATTTTGATGGGTCCCTTTTCAGCGGCCGAGGCCAAGGAATGAATTCCTTCACAAAACAATAATCCGGCAACGAGGAACATCATAAGAGTTACTATTCCGAACCGTTTTCCTTTTTCCCTTTTTCCGCAAGAAAGAATTGATCTCATTGCTTTTGCCCTCCTTTCCGGCAGATTCTAGTATGACCGCCTTATATAACAAGTGTCTGTTTTTGTCAATATACAGAACAAATGTTGATCTTGCGAACCACTTATTGTCCCAAAGATTGAGAGCGACCGGCACCGGTCGGGATGGCAGACCACTGGGTTCAGGAAAAATCAACATGAGGTCTGAACTACAGATCGATGTTTACCAAATGCCCAACGTCATGGGTAAGATGTTTCCAGTTCGGTTGGGCAAAATCTCTATCCCGTGCCCACGTTTACAAAAGGGAGTTGCTGAGCCTCCGCGCTCAGGGGTAAGCAGCCCCCACGAGAGGACAGGAGATCAGGTTCTCCGACGGGAATTTTGTTAACATTCGGCAGCCGTCTTTCGTGACAGCCAGCATCTCTTCAATTCGGGCTCCGTCATTTCCCGAACCGGCATAGGTCTCGAGGGCAATCACCATATTTTCCTTTATCTCTTCCGGGTGTTCCAACGAAAACAGACGACTGATCACAGGTTTGGCCCAGTGGGTAATCCCCACCCCGTGACCGAGCTGTAATGCAAAGGCCTGGGATTCGTTCTCGTAGCCTATTTCTCCGGCAGAGGGCCAGACGCTTGCGATATCTGCCGTTGTCACACCCGGTTTGACTCGATCGATGGCTGACCACAGCCAGTCCCTGCACTGCTTGTAGACCTGTAACTGTTTTACCGACGGTTTCCCGCAAACGAAGGTCTGGTAATAACACGTCTTGTATCCATTGAAGACATTGACGACATCGATATAGATCATGTCTCCGGGCCTCAGAATACGATCGGAAAAATCGTGGGGGTGGGGATGGGCGCGATTTCCCGTAATGACATTGATGTTCTGGATCTCTTCCGAGCCCAGCTCATACATGACCTTTCTCATCAACCCGGAAATCTCACTTTCCCTGATTCCGGGGTGGACGGTATGAACCACCTGCCAAAAAGCAGCCTCAACAATAGATACGGACATCTCAATCAACTCTATCTCCTCGGCTGTCTTGATCACCTGGGCATTGAGAAGGGTTTGCTGACCATCGACGATGCGAACTCCCTCTCTCTCAAGGGCCTGTACCAAAGGAATCTCGATAAAATCAATCCCTAATGGTTCCCGATGCACGCCGAATTCTTTCAACAGAGAGGCGATCATCCCTGCAAATTTGTCTGCGTTCCCGGAGCCAACGGCCTGGGGAAATGTCCCCCGCATCGATCCGATGAAAGGAAAAATTCTCCCTTTCATCCACGGGCAAAGAGCCTCTTTCGTCTTGATTGCGCTTCCTATTTCATAAAGGATGGGCTCCCTGTCTTTGGCCAGCAGACAAGCCCTCGCCAGCTTGTTGTTTGTCCAGTCGCCCAATCGGGTACTGGTGATGTATCGGATGGCATCGGCATCAAAGCAGAGAAGGGCGCCCAACCCATCCGTCTTAAGCTGTTCATTGGCTTTTCTGAGCCGGTCTTTTCTAAGCTTGTCGTAATCGATCCTGACTTCGCAGTCTGTTGCCATCGTTCCCAGAGTCATGTGAAACCTCCTTTCAACCTGCCTGTAGGATCGCCTTCCCAGCCCGCAGAAATGAACCTCAGGGTAATGGAGGTTACAGGGTGGTTTGGCTAAACAACATCTAAAATCAAATCTCAGGGAATGTCAAGCATGACCACAGCCTTGCCCACCCTCGGTTTTACCTTCCATGGGATTTGAAGCACCCTCTGAGACCTGATCAAGCCTCTCTCCGAGGCTTCATGAGGCCGCGTCTTATAGGGTGAGGTTATTCGGCCGCCTCTCCATGCTTTCCTCGATCGGGTAAGGAGCGATGATGGTTCTTGCTAAGAGGAAGCGGCCGATGAATCCTCTCCAAGAGGCCCGACCAGGCCTCCTGCACCTTGGGTTTCTTGCAAGTTGAAAACTGGGGGTGGGCAAGTGACCACGGCCCGTGGGTCTGGTCATCGGTAGTGCCTCGATTTCAGCCGCCAACTTTTGGCTCTTGACTTGACAACCACTCTCTTTATCAGTCATGGTGAAAATAGAAGAGCAAGGCTTATGAAAGGAGATCTAAAATGGACATTTACGAGGCCATCGAGAAGAGACGGACCATACGGGTCTACAAGAAAGGTGCGACAGAGGAGCAATTGCGAAAGATCATTCTGGCAGGCACAAAGGCGCCTTCCGGCGGGAACAGCCAGCCCTGGGAGTTCATCGTCATCGACGATCCAAAGATCATCGATCAGCTTGGAGAGATCAAGTACCGGTTGAACCGAACCTTTACTCCCAATCTCGGAGAGGAACAAAAAGCCGTCGAAGACCGGGCTCTCTTTCAGAAGAAGTCGTTCGAGAATGCCACGATTGTTGCCGTCTGTTGCGGCGCGGAACAGGTCAGCAGCGGATGGCTCTGCATCGAAAACCTGTCCCTGGCCGCGGTGGCAGAGGGTCTTGGAACCGGGATCGTTTCTTATTGGGGCGAGGCAAGAAAAGAGGCAGAGCAAATTCTGGAGATTCCGAAGAATTATGAACTGGTCTGCGTCTTAAAAATTGGAGTGCCCGGAGAAGTGCCGGGTCCACGAAAAATGCGGCCCGAGTCGAGCTGGCTCCACCGAAACAAGTTCTAAGATCCAAAATCCCCCTATCATTGGCGTTCGCCCTTTCCTCTCCCTTCCGAGGCTGTGTCGTAATCGCAATCCGAGGGGAAAGGCGGGGGAACACCTTGAAATTCCCGTTCTGCAAAGGCATGATTGATTAACTTAAACAGGAGGATTGACCGTGTCAAAAACAAGAGTTTCCGTGATCCATCGCGATCACATTCCCGGAACTCCGGGAGATTATGATGAAGAGAGTCTTCGTGTTGTCTATGGGATGTTGAAAGAGGCGGTTGACGCGGTGGGCGGAATGCGATCCGTCATTAAAGCCGGCGACAAGGTCGTTGTCCGCGCCAATGCATGCTGGGCCGTCAAACCCGACTCAGGGATTGCCGCAGATCCCCGCGTCGTCGAAGCCCTGATGCGCCTCATCCGTGACGAAACCCGGCCGAAGGAAGTGGTGGTTGCGGATCGGAGTTCCATCGGCGCGGACACGGCGGAATCGTTCGAGGTCACCGGAATCAAAGCTGCCGCCCTCCGCGGGGGCGCGGATCGGATGTTGCCCCTGGAGCAGGACCATCGGGTCAAGGTCCAGGTGCCTGACCCCTTGGTCCTCTTCAGACCCGTTTACCTGTCCAAGACCATGCTCGATGCCGATGTCCTCATCTATCTCCCCAAGATGAAGGTCCACAAGCTGACCAACATCTCTCTCACCATGAAGATGAATCAGGGAAGCCTCGACTGGTATGACGCCCTCCGCAACCATCGGTCAGACATGCATCAGAAAATGGTGGACATGCTCAAGGTGATGCGCCCCCACCTCTCCATCGTGGATTGTCTCTGGCCCATGCAGGGACAGGGGCCCGGGTCCCCTTTCCCCGAGGACCTGATCAAGAACTTCAACGTGATCCTGGCCGGCAAAGATCCCGTTGCCGTGGACACAGTGGGATCGACGCTCATGGGGTTTGAAGCCAAGCACGAGGTTCCCATGCTGCGGGCTGCCGAGATGAAGGGGTTAGGGGTCGCAACCCTGGAGGAGATCGAAGTCTTCGGCGCTCCGATTGAGAAGCTCAAACGGCCTTTCCGTCGCGGAAACATCCATCTCATCGGGCTTCACCCCAAGATTGATGTTTTTATGGGAGGGGCCTGTGACGGCTGTCTCCATTTTACACGGACAGGCCTCGACGTCTATCTCGCCAATCCCAAACTGATGGAAGAGGTGGAGAAAATCACGTTTATCATCGGGAAGGAGGCCGAGGTTCCCGAACAACTGGATCATGACCCGCCCCGGTCTTATGTTTTCGTCGTCGGGGAGTGCGCGGAGAAGTACAAGGGGCGGGGAATCTTCCTCCCGGGCTGCACTTCAACCAGCATGCATCGTACCTTTTTTCCCGGAAAGAACTCGGAGCAGGTCCTGGAGAACTATCAAAAAGTGCAACCCTGGAAGGTCAATATCGAGGGACACATCTACCCCGAGTAGACCCGTTGGAAGGTTTCGACCTGAACCCGGTGACGCCTGCCCCCAGCATGCGTTGCCATATCGAATCGGTGTCACTGCTGGGGCCGAGCGTCGCGATGATCGGGTCGTTCAAACGATGGCAGTCGCTATCGGAGTTTACTCGCAACCGAAAGCAATCGACCGTGCGAGCTTCTTCTTTTCCTCGAGATCCGTTCCTTCATAAAGCGCCATCCGCAAATGATAGGGAGCGCCTCCCCCGATCCACGCTTGAGCCGCATGGGGCGAGGCTACAAAATGATTCAGGAATTTGAACATACGCATTCTCTCTTCCGTCGGAATGTCAGATCTCCCTTTCAGGTATTTGAGAAGAAGGGCTCTCCTTCCAGGGTCTTTCAGTTCCTTTTCCGAGGGCATGGTGACGAGGAGCCCCCCTGCGATATCGGCCGCGGCCTTCATGACTTCGTAGAATCCCTCATTCGCATTGAGCTTTGAGAGAACGCTGAAACGCTCATCCGCGAAGAATACGCCTGAGCCGGCCGGCATCTCCGAACCTTTACGTGCGGCCACCAATGCCGAAGCATAGGTCGTCTCATTGGCGGCAATGATCTTGACGAAATCTTCAATGATATGCGGAGCCTTATCGAGCCCGTTACTCTCGGCCAGAAATTTCGAAGCGCCTAAGATCAAATCTCCGAATCCTGCCTTGCACGGTCCCTCATTGTAGATATGCGTCCGCCTTGCCGCTCGAGAGACAGAGCGCGGTATACTTCACTTCCCCGCACATAAAGACCCTTTCCCAGGGGACAAAAACATCCTCATAAACGACGAGCATCGTTTGTCTTCCACCGTAGAGAGGGTTTCCGAGAGTCGAAATATCATCCGACGCTCTTCTCTCCGCATCATCCGAATTGAATTGCAAGAAAATAGGTGATGCCCTCAGCCCCATTGGGGACCGCACACGCCACAGCATACGCTTCCTCCCCCTCAGCGAAAGAACCGGGATAAACGATCATCTCGTCGACAGCAATGGCACTGGTCTGATGAGCTTTGGCACCGCGAAGCACGATCCCGTCTTTCCTTTTCTCAACGATTCTGAGATGGAGGTCAGGGTCGGGCTGCTCGGATGGAGGCTTGGCTCCTGTCGCCCTTGGGGGAGGTGGTTGCCGCATGGCACGACAGATCGTGTTTGTGGACAAACTTCAAATAATCGATGAATCGACCGTAGTATTCACCGATTCCGTCTTTTTTCATCGCATAAGTGGTCGCCGCCAGGGCATTCGAACCCGCTGCACCCGCCGCATCGTCCGCAGCAGGTTCCCGTGCTCTGTGTCATCAGCCTGGTCAGCTCGAGACGCATTTCGAGATCTTCAATACTTCCCGCGATATGGTTCAGGCGGCTGATCCGATCGCCCGTCACATGGCGACTCTGCAGTCATGATTCTTTCAAACCTCGGATCACAGGCAAGCTCGTAGGTCTTGGCGACAGTGTTGATGATCGTCCTTGTGTTCGGATCAGTGAGAAGGTCTTTTATCCTTTCACCGCCCACAAAAGCCTTCAGGTTTATACCCTTTGACTCTCTCCAAGTATTGTTCCTTGGTCCCTACCATACTCCACGTCCTTTCCTCGAATCAGTTTGAGTCAACCCTAAGAGGCGTTTACCGTTCCCGCCTCAAGATCACTGGATGAGCGCCGTCAGACGGGTGAAGGATACCCGTATGAGATGCAGTGTCAATACTAAGATATCAGCTTTTGGATGGCCGCTTGGCCGCTTCAATACATTTCCCGATCAACTCTTCCCCCTTCGGCAACGAAGGGACATGAAATCTCAGAAGGCACAGGGTTGTCTTCCCGGTATTCCTGACGTTATGAAAAAGGCCCGGAGGATTGAACACTAACATCTGGGGTTCCACTTCAATTCTATCCTCGCCCGCTTCGAGGATGCCCTTGCCGCAAGCCACGTACTCATATTCCGCCTGCTCCGGATGGTTATGACGCCCGGTGGATGCTTCCGGCGGCAAGGTGACCCAAAGCACACTGACGTCTCTATCTAAATCCTGTAACGCGGGATGCATCAGCATCTTCACCTCTGACCCAAACGGGGTTTTTATACCCTGAACCTCTTCACATTTGATCATCATGCTTTTTTTGTTTGAATTCATGTCGCGTAACCCTCCAAGGTTAATGTTAGAAAAATGAATGAGGAATCGTGGCAAGAGACGGAATGGCCTCCCCGGGAATTCGCGGGGGTTTGCGCCTCTGGTCTGTTTGAGTCTTGCGTCACCGTGTGGCCTCATCCGGGATCAGGCTCTCGATCTGCACAATCCCGCCGGTTCGTTTTCGGAATCGCTCCACCTCTCCTCCGAGTGCAAAAAAGGCGCCATCCGGTTCGACGACGATGGCGGCTCCCGAAGCAATTCCGTGGCCGATCGCGCCCGTCGGTGAGAGCGCGAGCAGGGCCTTCAGTTCCTCCCAGCCCTCACCCTCACCGTGGGTGTCGCACAGGATGGGGGCCAGTCCGAGACAGGGAAAGGGTTCGGCGCTCTCGTTGTCGTCGGGATTCCTCCACCGGACCCACTTCCGCGCAAGCATGATGCTGCCCGCGGAGGTCCCGAAGAACGGCTTTCCCGACCGATAGAGACGGCGCAGGAAGCCGGTCATCCCCTTTTCGTCAAGCACTCTCATGCCCTCCTCGACGTCGCCGCCGCTGACGAACACGAGGTCGGAGGCCTCAAGCACCGCCTTCGCCTTTTCGGCGTCCCCGCGGCTGCCACACAGGGGGGCGAGCGTCACCTCACCCGCTCCCGCTTTCTTGAGGAGTCCGGTAAACCAGAACCGAAACGCAGTGTCGTCCCCCGAGGCAGCTCCCACATAGGCGATCTTCGGCCGCCGGAGATTCGCCCGGCGAATGGCCGCCTGAAGAAGAGGATCAGGACCCTTCCGCGTTCTCATCCCGCGGCCGCCGGCGATGAGGAAAAGCGGTGCGTGCGCCTCAGCCATGCAGCGCCTCCGTGCGGGCCATCGCGACCCCGGGGTCAAGCGGAAAATCCCGTTTTGCGAGAAGGAACTTCCCTGACCGCTCGGGCTGGAGCGCCGACACCTCGCTTACCGAAATCTCCACGCCCCGGCCAAACAGGCCCTTCAGAATATCCCCTGCATCCTGTGCCGCCCGTTTCTCCTGGCCCTCTTCTGCGGACACCTCAAGACGGGCGCTTTTCAGCGACTGTTGGACGAGCCTGTACTGTTTCAGGCCCTCCACACGGGCGAGGGCATCGTCCATTTCGCGATGCGTCACGAGCCTCCCGTCTCCGGCCACGCACAGACTTTTCAGCCTGCCCTCAATCGAGGAGAGGGTCATCCCGAAGTTCCTGCCGCAGGGGCAGGGCCCGGACGCGAGGCGGGCGATGTCACCGATGTCGAACCTCACGAGGGGGAACCATTCATTCCCGAAGGTCGTGACGAAGATACGCCCTACGCCGGCATGGGTTTTGACGCCGTCGGAAAGAGGGGCAAGGTCCACCCGGCAGAACTCCACGTTCTGGTGGAGCCTGCCGTGCTCGCACTCCATGAATACATACCCGGCCTCCGTAGAGCCATAGGAGCTGGCGATGGGCGAATGGAAGACCCGGCGAATGGCGCGAAGCTGAAGTGCGGAGGGAAACTCGTAGGTGAGGGTAATGAGGGGCGGCTGGTAAACCGCTGCGCCCGTCTTCCACGCGAACCGGGCCAGGCGATCCATGAGCGAAGGGTTGGCTTCGAGGACCGCGGGCTGGTAATCGGCGAGTTCCCTGAGAATCCGGCGCTCGTGACCCTCCGGCCACTCCGGGGTGGTCGCAAATTCGTTAAGGAAGAGGAACCTGCCGAGCATCCGGCGCTCTTGCTCGATGGGTGCGCTTTCCGAACGGGGACCGACGGAGAGCGCGCTGGCAAGGATCGCCTCACGGTGCGTTCCCGTCGCTACGGTCGAGGCGATGGCATTCAGCTTCCACGACGCCCGCTCCGACGCATCCCACCACTGTTGGTTCCAGATATTCTCCAGAGCCTCATCCGCCGTACCGCTGGTCCGCACAAAGCTCACCTCCCCGCGCGCAAGCGCGGCCTCGAGATCAAGCCCCGCGGGCACAACACCCTTGGGGAAATAGGCCCGGATGTCGTCCTTGGTGAGCACGGGGAGGCAATGGTAGCGGGCATCGACGTCCTCTCCCGGCCCGGGGTCGAGCGCCTTCCAGGACCTGTATATCGGAGTGCGGTGCAGGGCCGTCTCAAGAGTTTCCAAGCACCTCTGTTCGTAGCTTGACTGTGAATCCGCTGTCGTTTGGAAGGAGAGCTTCTCCAGGGTATGCATATATCCGTATTCCATTCGCTACTCTCCTTTGGACTCGGCCCGGTCAGAACGACGATAGCGTTCCCTCTGCGAGGTCCTCTTCGCCGACTCCCTTCTTCCCCTCCGGGTTTCCCGGAACGGAAGAAGATGATGCCGTGCTTCGATAAATCTCCGGCACAGACGTGTTCACCATGAGGGTAAACACATCGGGCCGGTTGTAATGACCCGAGTAATCGTGGACCAGTTTTGCCCTGACGCAGTCCTCCAGATCGATGTCCGAAATCAGGAGTCCCTCTTTGGCTCCGCTCATCGGCCCTGCAAGGATCATCGAATCGGCGCCGATGATGCTGGAACCCCCTCCCTTTTCAGGATCTGAGAGAAAGACGCGGTCTTCGTCAACATAGGGCAGGATCTCCCGCATCTTGTCGGATATCGTCCCGCAGGCATTGAGAACAAAACAGCTGCATTTATAGGAAAGAGACCGCGTCGCAAAGGTAAACGCCTCCGCCATGCGATGCTCATTCTTCGAAAAATGATTCGGCCAACTGGCCACATGGATCTGAGTCCCCTGGGCCGCCAGGGCAAAGAGGGCAAGGGGGTTGGAGTTCTCGCCGCAAATCAGACCGCTGACCCTTCCGATATCCATATCGATGACGCGCAGCGTATCTCCGAACCCGCCTGCGTGAACCAGGCGCTCGCCCACGGTAGGCATAAGCTTCTGATGCTTGCCCAATATCCTCCCCTGCCGGCTGATGAAAAGCTGCGTGTTGTACATGGTTCCCATCGTCTTGGGCCGCTTCTCACAGACACCCATCACGACGTTCACGTTTGCTTTGGCTGCTGCCGCACAAAGGGCTTCGGTCGTTGGACCTGGAATTTCGACCGAATTCTTAAAGAGCTCTGTTGCAAAGGCGAGGCTCTTCTTCCCCGTTGCCGGATGGAAATGATACCAGACGGGATGGGCCGGGATGAACCCTTCCGGAAAGGCCAGGAGATCGACCCCTTTTTGTCCTGCCTCTTCGATAAAACGGATTGCTTTCTCGGCAGAAGGCTCCCGTTCAAGAAAAACGGGGGCTGCCTGGACCACTGCGACTCGGATTTTTCGATAACTGTCTCCCATCTTCTATTCCCTCCCAAAGTGATGATCAATCAATGCGTCAGGAAACCTCCATCCGCCACCAAAACACTGCCATTCATATAGGAACACTGCATCGCTCGCGAGAAAGAGGCAGACCTCGGCCACCTCCTCGGGAGTCCCATACCGGCCCATGGGGACATCTCGGACTCGGCTTTCATAGACGTCCGGCACCCGCTGGATGAGATCTTTCATTCCCTCGGTCATAATGGGTCCGGGAGCAACGGCATTGACCTGGATCTTCATGGGCCCCAATTCGACGGCCATGGCCTTGGTCATGGTGACAACCGCTCCCTTGCAGGTGCAGTAAGCGGACAGGCTCGGGGAACCGACGAACCCGAAGGTTGAGGCGATGTTGATCACCTTCCCTCCCCCCCGTTTGAGCATGTGGGGAACGACCTTCTGGGCAAAGAAGAAATAACCCTTGACGTTGGTGAAGAGGCTCCGGTCAAATTCATCCTCCTTAATCTCAAGGAATGGCCCGATGGCCCTGAAGATCGCATTATTGACGAGGATATCAATCCCCCCGAATCGGCCAAGGGTCTCCTTGATCGCCCGATCGAGTTCCGGTAAGAGAGAGGTATCACACGTGAGGGCAAGAACTCTCGCGCCTGCAGATCTGCATTCCGTTTCGACCTTACGAAGGCTTTCTTCGTCGATGTCGAGGAGGGCAAGACTCGCTCCCCGCCTCGCAAAAAGCTTTGCCGTGGCAGCGCCGATGCCCGCGGCGGCTCCAGTGATGATGACGACTTTCCCGTTCAGATTCATATCTCCTCCCTGTCATAGAATTTCTGAAGTGCGACCCAAATCTATTTGAAATTTCTTAGACCTGTCATCCTGAACTTGGTTCAGGATCTCACCTACCAGAAAAAAAACGGGATGCTGAAACAGGTTTAGCATGACACCATCTGTTGCTTCAAAGGTTAGAGATAAATTCTCAGACTTTTTCTGTAAGTGTCTAACCCTCCTGTCCTAGAAAATTCTGTGCTCGGGATGGAGACTCGCTCTTCTGGTAAGCTTCAGGCACAGGTTAACCTTCTTCTACCGAACGATCCCCGCGAGCGTTTCATACACCTTCAGCACCGCTGCCACATCCTCCAGGCCGAAACCCATCGAAACGCTGGCAGTCATCAACTGCTGGGCAACGCCTGCCAGCGGCAGCGGCGCTCCCAGGTTCTGACCATTCTCAAGAATCAGCCGCAGGTCCTTCAGGAACAGGGCTGCCTTCATGTGGGGCTCGTAATGATTGGCCGCCATCATCGGTCCCCTCACCTCCAGCATCTTGGAGCCGACGGCGCCGGGGAGAAAGACTTCGAGCATCTTCTTCGGATCCATTCCTGCTTTCATTCCGAGAGCAAAGGCCTCGGCAATGGAGGCTGTCATCGTCGCGATGAGGTGGTTGTGGATAAGCTTCATCTGGGCGCCCGCGCCACTTGGCCCCACGTGAAAAACCTGTTTGGCAATCGCTTGTAAAGGGGGCAAGCCTATTTCGAGAGCTTCCTTACTGCCACCCGCCATCACCAGGCAGTCGCCTCGCGCGACCATGCCGCTGGTCCCGCTGATGGGTGCGTCGATGAAGTGAAATCCCCGGGCCGAAAGCCGCTCCGCAATTCGTCGAGCCGCCTCAGGGGAGATCGTACTCGTATCCACCAAGACCTGCCCCTTCTTGCCCCCCTCGCATGTGCCGCTCTCTCCGCAATGGACCTCTTCGACAATCTCCGAACTGGGCAGAGATGAGATGACCACGTCGGACGCTGACGCCACTTCTCGGGGGGAAGGGAGTCCCCTCACGCCCTTCCCTTCGGCCAACGTCATCTGTTCAGGCACGATATCGTAACCGTAAAGTTCGAACCCGGCCTTTGACAGGCTGATCGACATAGCCTGGCCCATCAGTCCCAAACCCACCAAGCCTACCTTCGTCACCATACCGGATACCCTCCTTGAAAAATTCTCACCCCTTTGCCTTGACAAAGGTTCACCGAATTATTTAAAACTTCTTTTGAAGAAAACAGGTCAACACCATATCAACTTCATTCAAACAGGAGGAACAAAAGATGAAAATTTTCAAGAGCGATGACTACATTAAAATGGAGAACCCAAATCCAGGCAAACCCTACCGGCCTGAGATTCTAACCGCCGAACACGGGGCAAAGAATCTGGGGGGCATGTTCGGGCTTCTCGCTGCGGGAACCCAGGTGCCCTATCATTACCACAACAACCGGGAATCCGTCATCATTGCCATCAGCGGCGAAGCCATCGAAGTCATTGATGGGAAAGAGACTCCAATCAAGGCAGGAGATATCCTTTTCATACCGGCTGGAGAGAAACACACGACGATCAACCGGTCCAACAAGGATTTTCGCTACCTCGAATATTTTACCTATCCCCCTGTCTCCGCAGACTTTGTTGAGGTAAAGTAGCAGCGGTGGGAAGGGAGGAGACAAATTCCTGACTCATCCCTTCCCACTCACACTCATTTCTCCTCTTGGTTGACCAGACTGCTCGACTCACTTGGCTTCTATGATCGAGCATCAAATGACTAAGGCAGCCCTGCCGGTAATTTTGTTCTCCATGACCAACTGGTGAACCTTCTCCGCCTCTTCTAACGCAAAGGTCTGGGTCACGACGGGTTTGATCCTCCCCTCTTTGACCACCTTCACCGCTTCGATCAGTTCTGCCATGGATACATATCGAGAGCCATGGATTTCAAGCCCCTTGTTCAGAACAACCAAGGGATTGACTCTGAAAATGGGGTCCACGTTAAAAACGTGAGGCGGGCGAAATCCCAAGATAACAAGCCTTCCCGCCCTGCCAAGGCTTTCAAGGCCAGCCTCCAGGGTCTGAGGGGAAGCGACAAAATCGAGGACGGCATCCACTCCCTTCCCCTCCGTTAAGCGCGACACCTCTTTGGTTAAATCGACCTCTTTCGAATCGATAATTTCGTCGGCCCCCAATTTCTTTGCCATCTCCAGTTTTTCCCTGGAAATGTCTGCGGCCAGTACCCGGCCCCCGCAGAGCTTTGCCATCTGAACGGCGTGAATTCCAACGCCCCCTCCCGCTCCGACAACGAGAACGTCATCGCCGGGTCCAACCTTTGCCTCTGCCCTGCAGGCATGGAGCGGAGTCGCCACCGCATCGGAAATAATCGATGCCTCCGCGAAGGGAATCCCTTCGGGAAGGGGACAGAGATTGAGGGCCGGGACAGTCATATACTCCGCGTAACCGCCGTCGCAGGCCATCCCGACATACCCGCGCCAGTTCTCACAGAGCGTTTCCCTGCCGCTCCTGCAGAAGCGGCAGACATTGCACGTCAGATAGAAATGGCAGACCACCCGGTCCCCGGCCTTCACATTCCGAACCTCACTGCCAACCTCCACCACTTCTCCGGCCACCTCATGCCCCAGGATCCTCGGGTAACGTGTGACCAGTCCCGGGGTCGACTTCATAATGAGAACGGTCAGCCCGACGCCGGTGGCCCGGACCCGGACTTTGGCCTCGCAGGGCCCGACCCGGGGCTCACCCACCTCTTTAAACGTCACCGCCCCCCCCAGCTCGTGAAGAAGCATCGCTCTCATCGTTCCCCTCCTTATGTCGGTTATCCGCCGGCGACAAGGACCGTAAAGGTCAGTTCATCGCCGTCGTGAATCGTCGTCTCCAGATTCTGAAGGGACCCGATGTTTCGTCCATTCACCAGGATGACGCACCCCTTCTCCAATGAAAGATCGTCCTTGATCATTCTCTCCCAACCCCCTCCAGGCCTATTCCGCAGTTTAACCAGGATTTCGGAAAGGGGAAGAGGTCCTCCTTCCAGGGAGACTTCCTCCTTGAGTCTCATTACCGGAGAAAACACGTTCGTAAGGATCTTCATCGTGGTCGCAGGCAACTCCTCAAAGCTCGTATTTAAGGAGTGATTCCTTTGTTGGAACTCCTGCCGGATCCCATCCCCTTAACTCATAGTATTCATTAATCATCCGGTTAAGGTTTTCCTCTCCGATGTGCTGTCCTTTCGCCGGACCGTCGAGCAAAGGCTCGTTGAGTGTCCGGTAAGGCAGGGTATCGTCTCTTCTCGTAAATCCCTCCCGGTTGTTGAACATCCGGATGAGAGTCTCGATCCTGTTGGCCACCTTCAGGAAATCATCTCTCGAGAAGGTCTCCCCGGTTGCAGCGTGAAAGTATTGAGAAAAATCATCGAGGGATAAGGGAATGAATTTGGCAGGCATGTCACAGACCAAAAGGGAATGGAGAACACAATTTTCGTCGTATAATCCCTTCACCATCTCTGCCTTTCCCTCAGCGGTATAGGGCGGGTAGTTTCCCAGGATTTCCTTTGCCGGAGGCCATGCCCGCCGGTGACACGCGCCTCGCGGGCTCACGGCGTAAGAGAGCCCTGCGCCGAAAGCGCCTCTGGGCTCATAGGCCGGGAAACCCATTCCCTTGACCTGCATGGCAAATCGCTCCGACCCTTGTCCGATATGGTTCGCGACAGTCTTCACGCCCTCGGCCAGGACATCTCCGAACCCTCTCCGGTAAGCAATCATCTCGAGGGCTGCCATGCTTGACTCGGGATCACCGAAACGAACCTCCAGACCGTCTGTCTGGCTTGGAGAAATCAATTCCCTGTCAAAGCATTCCATCAAGAAACCGATGACATTCCCCGCGTCAATGGTATCCATCCCCAGTTTGTCACAGAGGACGTTGGCCTGCATGACGGCGGAAAGATCGTCGATCAAATGGTTCGATCCGAACATCCCCAGGGTCTCATATTCGGGACCTTCCACCGTGACCCCCTTGTATCTCCCTTCGGAGGCCTCGGCGACGATGCTGCAGTGGACGAAGCAGGAGAGGCAGGACCGATGGCTCTTGGCGTTCTTGTAGACCCCGACCGAGTCGAGCTTCTCCAGGGCCTTTTCCCAGGTGCCGTATTGAAAATTCTTCGTCGGGAGGATGCCGCCCACATGGGTGATGTTCAGGGTCAGAGGGGTCCCGTATTTCATTCTGGCCTGGGCCACCTGGCTCTTCTGGGCCTTCTTATAGCTTTCACGGTTCAGTTCGACGATCCTCTTTTGGTCATAGGATTCAACGTTTTTGTCTCCGTTGACCACAATGGCCTTGAGGTTTTTCGAGCCCATGACAGCGCCCACGCCGCCTCTTCCGGCCTGGCGATACAGGTCACTGTTGATGCAGGCAAACCTGGACAACCTTTCTCCTGCGGGACCGATGGAGGAAACCCCCACGCTCTCCTTTTCGGAAGCCTTCAAGAGCCTTTCGGTCTCGAAACTATCCCGCCCCCAGATCAGACTTGCATCTCGAATCTCGACCTTGCTTCCGTTAATTCTCAAATAGCATGGATGATTCGATTTTCCCCGGAGGACCATACCGTCATAACCGGCCTTCTTCAGTTCGACAGAGATCCTTCCGCTCGAATAGCTGTCGCACCATCCATTCGTTAGTGGGGATTTCGTTACGACGACAAACTTCGAGGACCCCGTGACATAAGTGCCCGTAAGCGGCCCCGTCATAAAAAGGAGCACGTTTTCCGGAGAAAGAGGATCCGTTCCTGCCGGAAGGAGATCATAGAGCAACCGCGCTCCCAGTCCCCTTCCTCCCAGGTATTTTTGAAACACGTCCTGAGAAATCGCCATGTCTTTCGTTGTTCCGGTCGTCAGATCAACATCAAGCAGCCTCCCGCATATTCCTTTCATAAAACACTCCTCCGGTAAAATGTGCAATCTTAATCTAAAATTATAAGATATTTTTACGGCCTGTCGCCAAGCCTTATCCTGCTCATGTCCTCCCCCGTGAACTCCACATTTTATCAGGGGCTCCGGTCCCGCCGAGTTCCCACACCAATAGAAAGGAGGGCTTTACCGAAATGGCAGGAACAAACAGATGGCATAACCGTGCCAAACATCCATCAGAGGTATTTCGTGTCGACAGAGAGGATAAATTCGCTGACGATCCGGTTGAAGAAGTCCGGGTTATCGAGATTGGAGAGGTGCCCTGCCTTCGGTATGACCTGGAGCCTTGAGCCCGGGATCTCCCGGGCTAGATCTTCGGAAAGGGCGATGGGTGTGAGTTGGTCATGCTCGCCGATCACAATCAGGACGGGACGGTCGATGTGAGGCAGGTCCTTGCGGTAGTCTGCCGTCCAGACCGCTGTGGTGGCCCAATAGTAAGTGCGCTTATCAATCCCGGCCATGGTTTCTATCACTTCCTGTTTCAGCGCCTCTGTGGCATCCGGAGCCAGGATTAAATCGACCCGGCCTTTGGCAAATTCAAACATCGTCATCGTCGAAGTGTCCCGATGTAACCCTTCGAGAATGGTCATTGCGTTCGGGTGCCGGGCAAAGGTATTCGCGAGAGTAAGAGACCGCAAACGGCCGGGTTGCTGGCGGACCATCTCCAGAGCCATCACCCCTCCCATGGACAATCCTACGATATGGGCCTCAACAATTCCCAGACCATCCATCGCACCAAAAAGACAATGTCCCAGCTCTTCCCGGCTTAACCCCTTGGCAGGCAAATCCGACTCACCATATCCGGGGTATTCAATGGCGACCGCTCTCCATCTCTTGGAAAAGTAATCCAACTGTCTCTTCCACACGGAGATATCGGAGCCTACACCGTGAAGAAAGACGATCGTTTTCCCTGAACCCTTCTCATGAAATGCGATGTCCAGAGGACCCACCCTTACCTTTGCCATGACTTCCTCTCTAAATACACCCAGATATTGCATAAAAATCTGACCACACGGACATGGGTAAGCCGGTCGGAAGGCTTCGGGGCGAACCTTCTAATCGAGAAGCACGGACGTTCTTGTCCCCGCTGGAGTTCACTTTGAGTGAGGTCCTCCCTTTCCTATAAGATTTCAAATCGACCGCCGTCCGGAGCCTTGAAGAGCGGTTTACCCATGTCCGTTTTTGCAGCTGGCGGGTACACAAAACCAACGGGCAGTCCCCATGGAAACTGCCCGCCGAGAATTCTGTGGACTCCGTTGTCTGGAGTCTCTGTTTCCTCATCAGCCCGGCAATGGGCCGAACTATTTCCTCTTCTTCCTCTTCGGGGCGGGTCTCTCCTTCTCCTCCATCCCGGCCAACTGCTTGTAGAGTCTCATCACCACGGTGGCATCCTTCAGGTCCCAGCCGTTGTAGCGGGCCTGAAGGAGAAGCTGATAATACAAGCCTCCCACAGGCAACACCACGCCCAGTTGCTTGCCCGTCTCCAGAGAAAGGCCGAGGTCCTTGATCGCAAGCACGGCAGGTCCCTTGGGCTCGAAATTGCCCGCCAACATGTCCCGGCCACGGGACACCATGAGATCGCTCGAAGCTGCGCCCGAGGTGATCACGTCAAACATGATGTTCGGGTCCAACCCGGATTTGAGGCCAAGGACCAAGCCTTCAATCGTAGCAGCCTGAGTGAGGTAGAGGATGTGATTCACGACCAGTTTCAGCGTTGCGCCGTCTCCGTGTTTTCCGATATAGGCTGTCTTCTTACCGACACGGTCGAGAACCGGCTTGATCCGTTCAAAGACGCTCCTCTTCCCGGCGGCCATAAAAACCATGTTGCCCACCCTGGCCTGGGCAGAAGAGCCTGAAATGGGGACATCGAGCCATTCGATCCCTTTCTTCGCCAGCTTCTCCGCCATCGCTCTGCTTTCCCAGGGAGGAGAGGTGCTCGTATCAATGACGATTTGACCCTTTTGCGCAACCGTTAAAATCCCTTCCTTCCCTTCCACCGCTTCCTGCACCGCATTCCAGTGGGGGAGAGACAAAATGATAAGATCCGCTCCTCGCGCAGCCTCTATGGCAGATTTCGCAGGCTTCAATCCAAGCGGCACCAGCTTGGACACCTGCTGTTTCACCACGTCGAACCCCTTCACCGCATAGCCTGCCTTGAGAAGGTGCGTCGCGATGGGCGTCCCCATCAATCCGAGCCCGATGACCGAAATATTTTTGATCTCTGCCGTTGCCATTTTCTTCTCCATTCTTTCCTCTCTGAATCGTCGCTCCTCGGCCATTCGAGGCCCCGGAACGGTTCCTTCACGGAGGCACAGGGTTCTTACAGGTCGGCCAGATTGACTCGTTTCCCTGTGCGGGCCGACTCAATGGCCGCCCGAATCAAGGCTAGGGAGGCGACGCCCACTTTGCCGTCGGTCTCCGGCTTGGCGCCTGTCCGAATGCAGGTGGCCAATTCATCGATCTCCTCCAGAATCGGGTCTCCGATCGACAGGGGAACATCGACGGGTTTGTCCTTCCCTTTCTCAAAGAGCTGGAGCGTGGTGTACCGGTCCACAACACCCCAAATCTTCAAATACTCATCGAAGGGCACATTGGGCAGAGTAACGGTGCACTGGAGCGTGCCCTCGGTCCCGTAGACATAAAGCCAGTTCGTTCGAAGCGTCGCGTAGGCGGAGCCGATATAGCCCACCACGCCCGACTCAAACTGGAACAGGGTATTGGTCACATCTTCGACGCTGGCAGGCGTGTAGAGCTTGGCAAACAGGCCATAGGCGCTCTTGACCGGACCAAAGAAATAGCTGAGCGTATCGGCATGGTGAATGCCCATGGTCATGAGCGCTCCTGCCGGGCATCCGGAATCATCTCCATACCATCGCCATTTATCCGGGGTCAACTCAAAACCTAATCGTGCAGAAAAATTCGACTCTGCCATGACCGGTTTACCGATGGCGCCTTTGTCGATCAGTTCCTTCATCTTTCGGAAGCCCGACAACCGGCGGATGTCCTGCCCGACGAGGAGCACCACCCCTGCCTTCTCGCAGGCTTCGACCATCTGTCTTCCCTCGGCCATCGTATTGGCAATAGGTTTATCGACAAAGACGTGTTTCCCATGTTGGGCCGCGAGCAATGGCATGCTCTTTGTGAACAGCGTTCGGAGTGGTCAAGAGAACTGCATCCACATCTTTACGCTTCACGAGATCTTCGAAACTTTTTTCCTGCTCACAGCCGTACTTCTTGACGTAGGCCTCCCTTTTTTCGGGCGTCCGTGTGAAGCAGGTGACCAGTTTCGCCTTCTTGCTTCTCGCCACGCCATCAGCAATCACACCCGACCAACTCCCAATACCCACAATGCCCAGCCTCACGACATCCTCTTTACTCATTGGAACCTCCTTTAAATTTGATAAGGGGACTTATAAAAAGCTGAAACAGACGGAAAGAGAAAACTCAGCCATCATTATTTATTCAGAAGGTTTCCTTTGTCAAGTCACAAAATCGGGATAGTCCTGACCGTCCAAGCGGTGATAACATGGATGTCTTTAATTTTATTGAATCTTTCTCTGTTGACAAACGGTTCAAAAAGTTTTACCAAATTGGTCTAACCATTTACCACCTTTATCATTAGACCGAAGAACAGAATTCATCTCTCTTTTATCTTTGCCCAGGATGATCACGCATAGGAAGGAGGAAGTAGAAATGCCTTTTTACAAGTGGAGTGACCTGCAGAAGGACAAGATCACGCCGGAGTATTCGTCTGCCTATGGCCCTAATATCCGGGGTGAAAAAAATTGAAATGGGACTCTTCTCTTACCCCGCCGGGACCCATGCAAAACCTCATGCTCATCCCAATGAGCAAATCATGGCGATCCTGAAGGGCAAAGGGAAATGGCGAATCGGAAAGGAAGAAAAGGTTTTAGGGCCTGGCGAAGCAGTGCTTATCCCCGCCAACGTCGAGCACGAACTTGAGATTGTTGAGGATTTGGAACTGATCAACTGCAAGGATGTCGTTTCCGGCTGGAGTGTAAAGAACGCACGGTGGGAAAAATAAACCCTTAGACCAACTCCCAGGAAAAAACGGGAAACTTTCCGGTGGCACCGGCATTTTTCCCAAAAATCGGTTACACAGAGAAGATAAGAGGAGGTTGATCGAGATGAAATCACTAATGAGGGTCTCGGTTTTCATCATTCTGTCCTTCGTCTCTCTTTGTGGGTTTCAAGCCGCCCTGGCCCAGGATTTCCCAACCAAACCGGTGACCCTCATCATTCCCGTGGGCGCCGGCGGATCTCACGATCTGACCGCTCGGGCCGTCACCAGCGTCGCGAATGATTATCTCGGGCAACCGATCATCATACAACTCAAACCCGGAGGAGGAGGAGCCATCGGTTCCGAGCTGGTGGCCAAAGCAGCCCCGGATGGATACACCTTGCTCTTTGGCGGCCCCGGATGGAGCACAACCCTTCCTGCGGTTGAGAACCGTTCCAAAGGTCCGGATGATTTAGTGGCCGTATGCCGGATCAATTACAGTGCGCCCATCCTGACGGCTCGCCCGGACGCTCCCTTCAAAACGTTTGGGGAAATGATGCAATGGGCCAAAGCTAATCCGGGAAAACTGGTTTTTGGAAACACGGGCCCGTGGGGAGCAGGGGATCTCCCCTGGAAGGCGATCATGAAAGAAACCGGCATCCAAACCAAAGTCGTTCCATACGATGGAGGCGGGCCGGCGTTGATGGCGATCCTGGGCGGCCATATCGATGTGATGCTCGGTCAGGTATCTCACAGTTTGCCTCATATCAAATCAGGAAAACTACGGCTCATCGCCTTCTTGGATAACCAGCGGGACCCCGATTTTCCCGACGTGCCGACGGCAAAAGAGGAAGGCGTCAACGTCGTTTATCATATGTGGCGAGGGGTATTGGCCCCCAAAGGCACTCCCCGTCCGGTCATTGACAAATTGGCCCTTTCTTTCAAGAAGATGACCGAGGACAAATCAGTAACCGTCATGATCAAGCAACTGGGTGACCGAATCTATTATCTCGGACCGGATGATTTTTCCAAACTCTGGCGGGAAGAGTATGAGTACCACAAGGAACTCGGAAAGATTTTTAAGAAATAGTCTGAAGGACCATTCCGGTCTCAACACTATTTTGTGAGTGTTATCGGGCTTGGGATGAGAATCCGGGAGGAGCAACCATGGATCTGTTATACGTAGGGATTATCGGGATAGTGATATTTTTGGGACTTCTCTCGATGAGAGTCCCGGTCGCCTTCGCGATGGCCCTGGTAGGGACTGCGGGATTGACCTATATCCATGGGTTCCAGACAGTCTTCAGTTACATCCCCATCCAGATGTATAGTCACACTTCGAGTTTTTCGTTTGCCGCATTACCCCTTTTTATCTTGATGGGGACTCTTGGTTTTTACGCAGATATTGCGAAGGATTCCTATGACGCTGCGCTAGCATGGTTTGGTAAGGTGCCGGGAGGCCTGGCGATCACGACGGTTTATGCGTGCGCTATTTTCGGTGCGTGCTCCGGGTCGAGCCCTGGCAGAGTGTGCTGTTTTTTCTAAGATTGCCGTTCCGGAGATGATCTCCCGTGGTTACAACAAAAGGCTTGCCCTGGGGGTGATCTGTTCCGCCGGTTGCTTGGACGTTCTGATTCCGCCGAGCATCCCTTTGGTGCTCTATGGTGTGCTGACCGAGACGTCTATCGGCCAGCTATTGATTGCGGGTATCTTGCCGGGAATTGTTTACGCTGTGATTTTTGCGCTGGCGATAGGGTTATTCTGTTATTTCAAGCCTTCTTATGCGCCCCGGGCTTCGGGAGTGAACACCTCCTGGGCTGCGCGCTGGAATTCCTTTAAGAAACTCTGGGCCGTCGCTTTTCTCTTTGCTTTGGTCCTCGGTTCCATGTATCTCGGATGGGCGACACCCGATGAGGCGGCCGGGGTCGGAGTCATAGGCACTTTTCTTGTCGTCGTCTATCGAAAAAAATTCAACTGGCGTGATGTCATGATGGCCACGCTCGATGCCGGGAAATCGAGCGCGATCATCTTTCTGATTCTCGGATCAGCCTCCATCTTTTCAGCCTTTATCCTGCTGACAGGCGTATTCTCAGCCGTGACCGATTGGATTCTTGCACAGAATTTTCCTCTCTGGGGGATATTCCTGGCCTTTAATATCTTGTGGGTCGTTATGGATATTTGCCTGGACGGCCTTTCGATCATGATCCTGACATTGCCGATGGCCATGCCTATCATGCAGGCCCATAATGTCGATCTGGTCTGGTTTGGAATCGTGATGTGGACGATGCTGCTCATTGGTTCGATTTCGCCTCCTTTTGCTTTGAATTGTTTCGTGTTGAAGGGAGCGTTGGGGGATCAAGTGGAGATGAAAGACATTTATATGGGGTCTTTGCCCTTCTGCTTTTTGATGTTATTTATTCTCATGATTTATTATGCGTTTCCGGAACTCACCCTGTGGCTGCCACGAATGATGAGGCAAGGATGAGAGAGAATCGACGCGACATCGGTGTCTGAAGGAGGGAAGAGATGCCATGGAAAAGGCGATTATGAATTATGAAAAATGGATTTTAAAGTGGTCCGTTCCTGTGATCATTTTTCCAGTCCTTGCCATGGCAGTGATTGAGACCGTTAATGTGATCGGGCGCAAGTTGCTATATCCTGTTCCTTGCGCCTTGGAGGCCGTTGAGAGTTTGCTTGTCGTCTCAGTCTATTTTGGAATGTCTTTCGTCGCGATGGGGGGAGGACATGTCAATATCACGATTGCGACCGAAAGATTCTCCCCTTCGACGAAGAAATTTTTGGATGCTGCGGCCAACTTCTTAGGAATGGTCGTCTTCGGTTTTTTAGCGTGCGGGGCCTGGGTAGAGTTTGTCAAGGCTGTGCGCATCATGGAGATACGTATCGGGGTGTACCGTTTCCCCCTCTGGCCTTTCAGGCTGTTCTTTGCCATTGGGCTGACGATGCTTGTCATTCAATTGGCCATCAATGCGATTAGATTGACCCATGCCGCTTTTGGGAACCCCGATTATGCCGGTATGGAGAAACTTTTGGAGAGTGAGGAACTCAAGGTAGAAGAAATACCCGTTTAGGTATACCGGAGGTAACAGAGATGAAGGTAAAGGTCGCTGCTGTCCAGACAAAGACATTTCTTGAGGCAGATGAGCAGAGAAAGAATATCGAGGCGGCACGGGAATATGTGGCGGAAGCGGCAAAACAGGGGGCTCAAATCATCTGCTTTCCTGAAACATACCCGGGTCCGTGGAAGGCGCCCCTGAGTTATTCTCCTGTAAGGCCGCTCGAAGAAATGGCCTCGGAGTACGGCGTTTACATTGTTGCAGGCGCCAACTGGCCCGTTCCGGGAAAATCGGACAGAGGGTATTGCTCTGAAGTTCTGATCGGTCCGAAGGGTCTGATCGGCAGATATAATCGTACCATCCCCAAGGGCCCATGGATTTACAAGGGAGGCCGCTTTTGGGATTTTGATTACCAGGAGGCCGATGAATTGCCCATCTTCGAGACCCCCTTCGGCAAGGTCGGGATCCTCCTCTGCAGCGAAGTCTACTCGCCGGAACTCTCGCGCATCCTCGCCCTGAAGGGAGCGGAGATCATCTTCCTGCCCGCCGGCGTCTGTAAATATGAACTCCACGAGACCTGGCGCAACCTCATCTGGTCGAGGTCCATTGAGAACCTGGCCTACACAGTGACATGCCAGAACATCCTTGGGGCCGAGCACGGCCTCGCCATGATATGCAGTCCTGAGGAAATCCTCGTCGAATCGACCAAGCCGGGCATCTTCATTGCCGAGTGTGATCTTGAACGGACCCGCTGGCTCCGGGAGCAGAGAGATCTCTACGGTCCGCCCATGCCCTGGAAGACCAAACCCGGGGTTCTGCGCGACTGGCGCCGTTCCGAATTGTTTCGAAAAAATTTTCAAGACTGGTGACGTCAAAAAGTCGAATAAGAGAACGAAGGAGGGATGCTGTGACGGATCGTTGAAGTAAAGACAATCAATAAATTCTAAAAAGGAGGCAGAAAGTATGAAAAAAGGATCGGTTCTCATCGGATTGGCGCTGGGCGTAGCTTTGGTGGCAGGTCTCCTGTCAACGCCCTGCACGGCTGCGGAATTTAAACCCGTGACGTTGAAGTACAGCACCTATGTCGCCCAGACCTCCTGGCACGGAGAAATGCACCAGTGGTGGGGAAACGAAGTGGATAAGCGAACCGGGGGCAAGGTCAAGATCAAGAATTTTTGGATGGAATCCCTGACAAAGCACAAGGATGGGTTGCCGTCCGTTCAGTCTGGGATGACGGACCTGACCTGGCTCAGCAGTACCTATCACCCCAGCCAGCTGCCCCTCTTCATGATTCTGGACAATCCCCAGAATTTCGGCAATGACTATGTGGCGGCCATCCTGGCGATCTACGACACCATGGAAAAGGAGCAGGATCTGACGAATGAACTCGAGAGAGAAAATATCATTCAGATGATGCCTCACATCAGCGGCCACACCCAGCTCGCCTCCAAGAAATGCTTTGATTCCATGGCGGACCTCAAAGGGAAGACTCTTCGAACCTATGGTGGTGCGAGGGCAAAATTCTATGAGAACCTGGGAGGCAACCCTATCTTCATGCCCTACCCCGAAATTTACGAGGCCGTAGACCGCGGGACCATTTCTGCATATGATTGCGCGATCGTTTTGAGTCACGGGTTCAAACACTATGAAGTCACCAAATGCATCCACCTCATCAATTCAGGCGGGTCCCTTGCATCGGGGGTCTTCATGAATCTCAAAACCTTCAAAAGCCTTCCCCCAGACATTCAAAAAACCCTTCTGGACCTGAGAAAAGAGTACGGGATGAAGATGGCCCAAAAACAGTTTGACGACGAGCAAAATTTTTATAAAGAGTGGAACACCAAGTATGGAGTAACCATCAAAAACCTGAGCTCCGAGGACCAAAAGAAAGTTAACGATGCCGCTAAAAGCGCCCAAGAGTATATGGTGAAGAAACAGGAATCCGAAGGACACAAGGGCACCGGGAAGGTGTGGAATTACTTCATGAGCGCCCGAAAGAAGTATGAGGATGAGCGAGCCAAGAAAAAATAGGTTCTGACTGCTGACCCCATGAAGCCCCGTCGTATCTCACCTGGATAAGGCGGGGCTCATCTTTTTTCTAAAATAACCTGACTGATCCTGCACTTTTTCCGAAATCCCGATCGAATGGTTTTAACAAGGGGTTCCCCTTGTCATGATTTTATGTTAGAAAAAGAAGGTGCTCAATCTTTCCAAAAGGAGGACGCCTATGCTTACCGTTTGCGAGAAAATTTCTGGATTGGTATCACGATCCTTACTCTGTCCTTAATGATCTATCAGACAGCTCAAGGCCAGGAGTATCCGACTAAACCGATCACCCTGGTGAATCCGATGGGAGCCGGAGGATCTCACGATTTGGTGATGCGTGCGGTCACCAGCATGGCCAACGATTATTTTGGCCAGCCGATCATCGTTCAGATCAAAGCGGGCGGAGGGGGCGCAATCGGCTCTGAATTCGTGGTCAGAGCTGCGCCGGATGGCTACACGCTCCTCGTCGGAGGTCCGGGATGGAACAGCATCCTCCCCGCAGTGGAGGGACGCTCCAAAGGACCGGACGATCTTGTGGCCATCTGCCGGATCAACTACAGCCCCACCATCATCGTTGCCAAACCGGACGCCCCATTTAAGACCTTTAAAGAAATGATCAGTTGGGCCAAGGCCAACCCTGAAAAATTGACCTACGGTCATACAGGCCCCTGGGGAGCAGCGGATATGCCCTGGAAAGAGATCATGAAAAAAGCAGGGATCACGTCAAAGGTCGTTCCCCATGACGGTGGAGGACCGGCCCTGATCGCCATTCTGGGTGGCCATGTGGATGTGACGGGGAGCTTTGCCGCTCAGAGCACGGCCCATATCAAAGCGGGGAAACTCCGGATGCTGGCCGTTCTGGATTACAAACGGGACCCTGATTTTCCGGATGTGCCGACAGCAAAAGAGGAAGGGGTTGACGTGGTGTTTCTGATGTGGCGGGGCGTTCTGGCGCCTAAAGGCACCCCCCGACCAATCATCGACAAACTGGCGGCAGCCTTCAAAAAGATGACCGAAGACAAGACCGTCATCAGTATGCTTAAAAAGTTCGGCGATGGCCCTGATTTCCTTGGCCCGGATGAATTTGGAAAGCTCTGGAGAGCGGAGTACGAATCGTATAAGGAAATCGGCAAGATTTATAAAAAATAGGAGGGTTGCTTGACAAAACGGTGATTCTGAAGATTAGAAGGAGGAGAAAACGATGGGATATTTTCATCACTGGGACGAGTTTCCACTGAGAGAAATCGGTTACTTGAAGGGGAGGCCCGATTCATCGAAACTTCTTGCGCGATTTATGAGCACGGATCGAATGATGGTGACTCAGATCAACGCTAAAAAGGGCGCCTCCGTGCCGCTTCACCATCATGAGGCTGAGCAGATCCTGCTTGTCCTTAAAGGCCGGCTTCGAGGCACCACCGGCAAGGCGTCTGAACTGGTCGGCCCGGGCGGGATCTGGATCGTTCCCGCCAATATGCCCCACGGCGTCGAGTATGTCGAGGATACGGATGCCATCGAGGTGGTCAGCCCTCCCCGATTGGATAATTTTGTCGGCTATACGATCTCACACACCTTTTTCGAGAAAGAAGATTAACGAGGAGAATTCATGAAACACACCGCTATCGACATTCATACTCACGTGGAGTTCGCTGATACCGCAACCATCCTGAAAAAAAAGTATACGGAGGAGGAGATCTTCTCAAAGTTTGTCGTTCCGGCCACAGGAACCCGTTCGGCCCAGATCAACCGGGGCCTCATGCCCGCTCTGCGCGATCCCCTGAGAGACCCTCAGCGAAAGATTCGCGATATGGACGAAAGAAAGCTCGCCCTCTCCGTCCTCTCCTCCACCCCCTTTGCCTTCTTTTATGAAATCGAGGAAAGCCTGGCCGTCGAACTGGCCCGGTCTCAGAACGACCAACTGGCCGCCATGGTCACGCAATACCCTGATTCCTTTGCCGCCATGGCCACGCTTCCCCTTCAGGTTCCCGGTGAGGCGCTGAGGGAGCTCGGCAGGGCGATCCACAAGCTGGGGCTCCGGGGAATCGAGATCGGGTCCCATGTGGGAAACCGGGAAATTGGGGACCAAGCCTTCTGGCCCATCTATGAGGTTCTTGAAAAGGAAGGATTGCCCATGTTCATCCATCCTCATCATGTCGCGGGGATGGACCGCCTCGAGGAATTCTATTTGAGCAACCTCATCGGGAATCCTCTGGATACGACGATTGCTGCCGCCCACTTGATCTTCAGCGGCGTCTTTGAAAAATTTCCAGACCTGAAGGTGGTCCTGGCTCACGGTGGAGGCCAGTTTCCCTATGTCTTCGGGAGGCTCGAACATGGATACCAGGTCCGGCCTGAAGCGAAGGAAAAGGTTCATCGATCCCCTCGCCAATTTCTGAAGAATTTCTACTGCGACACCATCACCCACAGCCAGGAGGCCCTTCGGTATCTCGTATCACTCTTTGGCAGTGACCACGTCCTCCTTGGAACCGATTATCCCTATGACATGGGAGATCATCATCCCGTAGAAACGGTCTCCCTTCTCACCCATGTGACGGAAGAGGATAAGCGGAAAATCATGCGGGACAATGCAGTGGCTCTGTTCAGACTAAAGGTTTAGAGCCTTCAAGGGCAGATGGCCTGAATGAATTTGAAGATAAGGAGAACGCGAGGATGGAAATACTCGATCACGATTTTCTTCAGGGGATGAAGAAAAAGCTGGAGGTCGATCTCATAGGAGTGGCCTCTGTGGAAAAATCAAAGGAGCTGAAAGACAGGGCCACCGTTTTTCTCCCCACCGTAAAGTCCGTCCTGGTTGTGGGTAAGGAAACGTATCAAGAGGTCGTTGCCCTGGTTGAGCCATCCAAAAGAGCAGGCGAGGCCGAACCCGGAGAGGTCTTCTCTGCTCATGCAGACTATGTGAACGGCAGGCTCAATCGAGCCGTCCACGAACTGGCCGATCTCTTCCATAAGGAAGGATACCGCTCCGTTCCGCTCCCGGCTGCCATCGGGGTCATCACCGACCAGAGATTCCTGACGGCCCTCTTCTCTTACAAGCACGCAGCCGAGTTGGCCGGTATGGGAACGATTGGCCGCCACAGCCTCCTGATCAATCCTGAATTCGGACCCCGGATCCGGTTAGCCTGCCTGTTGACTGAGGCCGTTCTGGAGCCTTCTCCAAGGGCTCAGAAAGACTATTGCACCAACTGCGACGCCTGCATCCGGGTCTGTCCGGCCCAAGCCATCCAGGCTCCCGGATCAGGACAAGCCTATTCCATCAATAAATTCGCCTGCAGGGCGTACCGGCAGGTCGGCCAGGTCTGCAGTGTCTGCCTGAAAGTCTGCGATCAGGTCACCACTGCGTTGAAACGCAAAGGAAAACAATAACCCTTCTTTCGGAGGTGAAAAGACGATGACTGTCGGACGTTATGTCTACCTGAATGGTCAGATGGTAAAGGAAGACCAGGCCCGCCTCTCTCCCTTTGACAGAGGCTTCCTCTGGGGAGATGGGGTTTACGAGATCACACCCTGCTTTAATCGGCGTCTCTATCGGCTGGCCGACCATCTCGAAAGACTCTATCGTTCTTTGCGCTATGTTCGGATCGATCCCGGAATGGACAGGACGGAAATGGAAAAGGCAACGCTGGCCCTCCTCGAGGCCAACGTTCCCCATCTGGAGGAAGAGAGTATTTACAAAGTGGGACACTGGGTGACGCGGGGCATGGACAACCCGAGCATGGCGGCCCGCGAGGCAGGACCTCCGACGGTCTTCATCTTCTGGCGTCCCGTCACCATTGGACCTGTTGCCAAGATGTATGCGGAGGGAGTCAGGCTGGTCATCGTCCCCACGCGTCGGGTCCCGCCGCAATGTGTCGAGACCCGCGCCAAGATCACGAGTAAGATGAACCAAATCCTGGCGGAGCTGGAGGCAGACGTTAACGGAGCCCTCTCGCTGATGCTCGATGTCGACGGAAACGTGGCGGAAAACGCGATCGCCAACTTTTTCATCGTTCGTAACGGCGTCCTCTGGACGCCGCCCGAGCGGAATGTCCTCGAAGGAATCACCCGCAAGGTCGTCTTTGAGCTGGCGCACAAGACTTGGAATCCCTTTCGAAGAACGGAATTTCACGATCTATGACATTGCCCAGGCTGAAGAATTTTTCCTCACCACCAGCGCCTCCTGCGCCCTGCCTGTTCGCGAAGTCGATGGTTACCGGCCCAAGGCTCCTGTCCCCGGACCGATCACGCAACGACTGATGAACGCTTTTGCCGAAGAGACCGGTTTTAATTTCCTCCGGTATTCGAGTGGGAAGCTTCCCTAACCGTCAGGAGCCTGCCTTCACTCCGGGATCATGTTGCCATTTCGCTCATCCGCTTCAATGGATGTTCAAAAACGATAGCTCGTACCGGTAAACAATGGATGTCCTAAAGCTATTGACTATCTTCTTTGTGGGCCTCGGGAGCAGCTTCATCGGAACCCTGGTGGGAGGGAGCAGCCTCATCAATATCCCCGTCTTGATCCTTCTTGGCCTGTCACCCCACTCCGCCATTGCCACAGATCGGATGGGAATCACGGGGATCGGCATTTCAGGCCTATATAAATTCCATCAGAAGGGACTGGTGAATTACAGGATAGGGCTTATCACCGGCATTCCCATTCTGGTCGGCGCCTTAATCGGGGCAAACCTTGTCCTCCGGATCAGTCCGTCGACGCTGAAGAAAATCATTGCGGTAATCACGGTTTCTGTGCTCGCCATTCTGGTCGTCCAACCGAGACTCGGCGTCGCTAAGATTCAGCGTTCCCTGAAGACCAAGGACTTCCTGATAGGGATTTTTTTTAGTCTGCTCGTCGGAATTTATGGCGGCTTTTATGGAGCCGGGGGGGCAACCTTCGTCATCTATATCCTGATCTTCCTCTTCGGTCAGACCTTTCTTGAGAGCGCAGGCACCATGAAGCTCGGATCCATCGCGATGACGACAACCGCGACGCTCACGTTTGCCTACCATGGGGTCATTCACTATCCCCTTGCCATCGCCATGTTTATGGGTTCCTTCATAGGCTCCTTTACCGGCGCCCATTATTCAGACCGGATCGGTGAGGTCTGGCTTAAGCGGCTCTTCATCGGCGTCGTCCTCATCGTCGTCATAAAATTACTGATCACCTGAGAAGGGACGGGCGCAATCCCCCGCAAGCATATCAGATCTCCAGCATCACCTTAAGCGCTCTGTCTTTGTCGTTGATTGCCTCATCAAATGCTGCCTGTAAATCCGTAAATGCAAATCGATGGGTGATCAAGCCGAGAAAATCTACCGTTTTTCTAATTCTGTTCATGAAGTCTATGGTCCTGGGTAAAAAGGTCCGTGTCCCGCCCGCCCCGGTGATTGATAGGCTTTTCCAGAAGGGTGAGCCCGATTTCGACCGGCACCTTCCTCCCGACAGAGTGGCCGATCAAGCGAATCCTTGCGCTGTGGCCGGCAACATCGAAGACCGATGCGATCGCCTCGTCATGACCTGAAGCCTCGACGACAACACTTCCGCCACGACCCTCCGTCAACCCCATGATCTCTTCCTTCAAGGAATTGGAAGGAGCGATGACATGATCGGCTCCATATCGACGCGCCATTTCGGCCCGGTATGCAATCGGCTCGACCACGATGGTCTTGGCTCCTGCCGTCTTGGCAACAATCAAGGCAGAAAGCCCGATCATCCCGGCCCCGAAGATGATGCATCGGTCACTGGCGTCGATATATCCGCCATTTCCCCAGAGGCCGAAATACCCGACCGAAAAAGGCTCAACAAGCGCGCCCTCGTCATAGGACCAATCATCGCCGATTCGATGGGTAAACCGCTCTTCGAGAAGCAGGTATTCGCCCATTGCACCGGGAGAATCCGGCCGAAATCCTAACTCCCGCATGTTGAGGCAAGCCGAAGGCATGAGTCCGTTCTTGCAATTGAGGCAAAACCCGCAGTCCATCACGCAATCGCCCGTAACCTTGTCCCCGGGTTTAAGGGTTCGTACCCGGCTTCCGATGGCTTCGATCATGCCTGCCCATTCATGGCCGGGCGTATAGGGAGCAATGTCGTATCGGCCTTCGGCGGATTTACCCCGGAAGCACTCGACATCGGATCCGCAGATTCCGCAGGCTTTTACCTTGACCAGAACCTGATCGGGAGCAGGGTCCGACAGGTCTATCTCCTTCACTCTCAAATCTTTGGGTCCATATAAGAAAGAAACTTTGGCTTTTTTCATCGGTCAACCCCATCACGGGAATTTGATTTCTTTCAGGCTGCTCAAAAATGCCTAGAAGCAAGGCCCCCGAAATCCTGAGAATGACGTACTTGGACGTACGCCGCAACTTGACAGAAGGATCCATGGGAGACGGCAAGCAGATGGCGTTTTTCAGCAGCCTAGTAATCGTTTCGAACAGCAACCTTCAGAGATCCATCCACTCTCTTCTTAAAAAAGTCGTAAGCGGAGATACCCTCCCGCAAGGTGAACGTGTGGGTAATGATTTTTTCGGCATCCACATCCCCCTTATGAATCAACTGGAGGGATTCGTGAAAATAGCCCATGCCCGAAGTGCTTCCCAGGATGTGGATGTCTTTCAGTACCACGTCGTTGCGCGGAATGGTGATGACCTGATCCTTCTTCAGACCGATGAGAATGAGTCTCCCCCTTCGTTTAAGAAATTTGATCGAATCAAAAATCATCTCCCCGGTCTGAGTTGCATCCATCACCACGTCGACCGCTTCCATGCCCCATTGGGGATGGTATTTTCCGTATTCCTTTCCAATTCGATCGACCCAATTCTCTTTTGAGGTGTCGATCAATAACTCGAAGCCCATCGATTCAAATCTTTTCAAACGTTCCCCCCTGCCAAGAACGATGACCCTCGCGCCCATCGACTTACAAATCATGCCCGAGAGGGCCGAAATCGGACCACAACCTAAAATCAGGATAATTTCCCCATTCCTTATGTTGCCTGTCACACAGGCCCTGAGGCAGTTTCCCGTCGGCTCTGCGATCGCCGCATGCTTTAAAGAGAGACCGTGGGGGATCTTAACAACATTGGCGTAAGGAATTAAACAGTATTCCGCAAAACCTCCGTTAATGGTTATCCCCGGCTCTCGATGATGATCGCAATAAAAATAAGCGCCCTTCTTGCAGTAGTAGCAGGCGTGACAGCTGATATAGTTGTCAACGACAACTTCATCGCCCACTTGAACATCTTCAACATCTTTGCCTATCTCTTCGATCGTCCCCGAGAATTCATGACCCAGGACCACCGGATAGGATGTCCAGGGAGGACCATCTCCATTAATGATCGAGAAATCGGTCCCGCAGATAGAAGCATAGCCGGTCTTTAAGATCACGTGACCCGGTTGAATCCTGGGTTCTTCAATATCCGAGAGAGTTAAATCGCCTTTCCCATGGGTTAATAGGCATTTCATTCTGCCAGTTTCTCCTTTCCATCAGCCTGAGTTCATTGGATGCTAGCAACAGAGGATCGTTCCTGTATTCTCCGAGCAGAACAAAGGCAGTCGCCGCATCGGGATTGTCCTGGGCGATGTACCCCCAGATTTCAGCCACGTCCGCCTCGGTGGCCTCAGTGATGTCAACCCTGAATTTTCTTGGCACGCTTGAACTCTTTTAGAAAGTTGCGGGCAGGACGGGTTCGGCCGCTTTCCAGTTCCCGTTCAGCCGGGGCGAGGAGTTTGCCAGATTTCCTGCCTGCAGGTATTTTTCATAGACCCGCACATCCAGCAGCACGGAATCAGCCCTGCCGTTGACCGTTAAAATGACCGGTCGCCCCGTGACATGGAGATGGTCAAGTATATCGCGGGTCTTACGCTTCAGATCGGTAACGGACCGAATATCCTCCGAAGGACTTATATGCGACATAAGGTACCTCCCTGAAAATCGATCTTCGTGCCGTCCAGCCAAAACGGTCTGCATATCAATGATTCACTCCGTTTCACTCAACTTCATATCAGGATAACCTTTCCTCTCAAGTCATCCGGTCAAGTTGGACCAGACAAAACTTAAAATTGGAAGTTGCCGCTCTCTAGCAGTGACAATAAGCCATTCATTTTTGCCTGACTGCGAGCAAAGTCTAATCAGCAAATTTATTGCTCTCATCAGCGTTCCCACTAATGTGGACTTTCCGAGTGCCCTCACCTTGTCTCAATGAAGTAATGCTCCCGGGGAAATGTAATCCCTTCCAATGCGAGCCTTTTTGCCTGAGGACTTGTCTGCTGGAACGAGACACCGCCAGAAGCAACCCAAACATATGGAGAATCCCCTTGCGTCATGGCCATCAAATCCGGCGCCCTGTTCTTTAACCAGTTCCTGAGCCAGGTCCGCTTCTCAATCATTTTTTGCACTTGATTTGCATCCGCGGGATGCACTTCCACCCAGATCGCTTTGTCTGTTGTCTCCGTCTTCTTTATGCCGATCCCATAGTCCCAGCGCGGCAGCGTTAGGATATAGTTGTGCTACCGCAGCATCCAGATTTAGACTGCCGCTGATCTTCCGGGTATCTTTGCATGACAATCTGTTGCGGTCTCTTTCCAGAAGGGCCTGAAGTCCTGGCTCGGTAGGAATCTCTCACGTCATTTGAGCTGGCCACTGCTTCCTGAAATCTCATGGTTTATTCATCCTTGAGTGTTGACAACCCTTGCCACAACATCAGCCACGTGTCCGCTGAATTCACTAAGCCCGCCCCATCCTGCCTCAGATGCCTCCTCCGACCCGGGGTCCAGACCTGAAATATCCCGTGTGAATCCCGTTTTACGATCAAAGTAGTAGACCTTCGCGATCTTTCCAACAATCGCCTCTGCCATATCCTTCATGGGATCGGTTTTTCTCGTGTCGAACAGATCGAGAATCCGACTCGAAGGCGCCTGGTGTTCCCGTATCACCTTTAATGCCCATACAACATCGAGGACATGGGGGGAATGTGTAGAAAGGCAAACGCGGTAACCTCTTGCAAGAAGATCAAGGATCAACAGTAAAACTGCCGAAATAGCATTCGGATGCAAACCGGCTTCAGGCTCCTCAATGACAACCCATTCGACATCCCGCCGCCGAGACACCTTAGTGGGCGGAAGAAGCCAGTAAAACCCCATCAGTAATGGCACAAACTCTCGCTGTCCTGCGGACCAAACCATAAAAGGCAACGTAGACTCACTGCTCTTAGACTTAAGAACAAGTCTTTTCTGCGCGCCATATGTATCCACACGCAAACCAAAGCCATAGAATACTGTGCGGTCCAGTATCTTTCGGAGTTCGTTCTTAAGGCGGCGTGTCTGCGGAAAGATTTCCCCCCCTTCACCGCGGCCCCATCCGGTTTCCATGAGCAGACGGATTTTTTCACTGAAATCACGGACAGAGAATGGGTCACTGGCCCCATAATCCGAAAAGGGCCGTGGCCATCCTCTTCCAAGCGTCAATACTCTTTGAGCAGGAATAAAGAAAAGGGATTCTGTTTTACTTCTTTTTCGCCGTTGTATGACGGCGGATAGATCAATCGAATTATTGTTGTATATGATAGCGCTCCCATTCTCTCCGGCCCGCCAGAGATCTCGCATCCCTTCGCCGAGATAAATATCAAGGAACTGACCGATATCCTTGTTCCACACAAGCCCATGCCTCCTCAACTCGTCAAGAACATATCCTGTGTCCACCAGAAGCCTGAGAAACTGAAGGAAAATGCTCTTCCCCGTGGCCTGGGGTCCAACAAGAACAGTCAGATCGCCGAACTCAATATCTGCGTCTTGAATCTGTCCAACATTCTTCAACTGCAATCTTGGATTGTTCATAAAAACACTCCTTCATCTTTTTGCTTCCATGAGGCCCAACCTTTTGTGAGGCTTCTCTCAGTTGCCGAACTCCCAGTAATATCTTTCATACCCAGAAATTCCGCCCCCGTCTATTCTTAAAGTAGATTTTACCTCATCCCCATCGTCCACGAGCGGTGGTCCCTTCCACTGCACGGCCGATGTTCCGCCAGAAATAGAAGAAATCGTTCTTTCTTTCCGTCAGTCCCTTTATCCTCGTCCTCCGAGCATCACCCTCCAGACCCCTTGTCCCGAAGTCCTCGATGACCAAATAATTCATGGGATCGGTCAGCCTTACAGGTTCAGAGAGTCCTGTCTGCTTGGCCTCCAGATGGCTCTTCAGGCCCCTAAGATAGGTTTCGCTTTTCGATGTCGGGAGGTATTGATCTAATGAAGAAAAGGTAATGGCGACTTTGACTTGCTCTCCGGGTATTGCCGCATCAAGGGAATTCTGAACGGCTTCTCGAATTAGAGCATCAGAGAGGCTTCCGAGCGCTTCCGTCGAGAAGAACTCTCCCTCAATCGGGTCGATATTCATCTCCCCTTTGCTCATCCTCCTAAATTGCCAGTACGGCTGTTCTGTCATCATCTCAGCCTTTTCGCAAATAAGAAATCGTCATAGGAGATCCTAATTCCCTTCCCATGTCACTTGATAATCTTCTCGGCCCATTGAACCATCGTTTCCGCTATTCGTATGGCTTCAAGGTATTCTTCTTCGGTTACAGGCTCAAGATCACCCGGATACCGTGTCAGCACGGCG
Organism: uncultured delta proteobacterium; assembly: GCA_963828805.1. Lineage (GTDB taxonomy): Bacteria > Desulfobacterota > BSN033 > BSN033 > UBA1163 > CAWHGS01. The sequence goes on along the minus strand of CAWHGS010000052.1, from coordinate 1,362 downwards.
TAATCGGTAAGGATGGCTGCTTCTTTCGCCTCTTCTCGAAGATTCAAATCTTCCGGTAAAAGATCCATAAGAGTTCTGATGTTATGCGTCTTTGGAAAGGGAACAGACCTAAAGACCAGTACTGCCTTGAGTGCCTTTTCGGCTGCCTGTTGTGCATGAAAACAGAGGTCTTCGAGCAGGATCCTCGAATTCCGTCCCACACGGGCGAGGTCCAAGTCGCTCCATGCATGACGTAGCCAATCTCCGGGTTCGCCTGGTTCTACCGCTTTAGGAAGCATACACTTCCCTCCCTTCCTGTAGTATGGTCCGGTAGATCAACCCAATTTTGTTCTTATGCTTCTCAAGGTCGCCAGGAGTAGCTACCAGGATGTCAAAAGGAACTCTCAGCCCGGTGATCTTCTGGTACAGAAGTTGAGCGATCCGACGGCGATGGACTCCCTCCGGCATTACAACCAGAAGATCAATATCACTATCCTGCTCCACCTTTCCCCTGGCCGCTGAACCAAACAGAATGATACGGATAGGATGCACTTCTTCCACAATACGCCGAACCAGCACATCGATCGTATTTTCGTGAACCTCCATTTCCTCCGCCTCTCATCCCTTCAATTGGGGAAATATCCCAGTCTATACCCAAACATTTCGTCTCCTCACGTTTCCAAAAGTGGATTTCAGCAGATCCCCCAACTCCTCCCAGATTTGCTGGACGTATTCGTTGTTTCCTTTAGGAACAACCCCCCGGCGCCGGGTCTCAATATTTGGCAAATAGGTGTATAAATCTTCTGTTGATTGTTAGACCTGCCCCCTTATCCTTCTTCCTATTGCATGGCCACGTACTCTGCGAAGGAAGTCGATTCAGGTATAGGCAACCCATCCTCACGCAGACCCTTAATATGGAATTCGATGGCCTGATACATGTTCTGCTCTGTCTCTTCACGAGTAGCCCCTGTCGCCACACAGCCAGGTAAGTCGGGTGAGTACGCTGAATAGTTACCATTTGCCTTTTCAATCACAATAAGAAAACGATACATACTTATTTAACCTCCTTCAGTTTTGCCTGCTTCAAAATACTATTTAAAGTCCCCGGTGCCAAATCATCATTTGGATGACCGGCAATCGTGACTCGTCCAGGTATTACTGGATGTTTATATTGCCGATGGCTCCCTTTGGTTTCAACCAAGTGCCAGCCTTCTGCCTCTATCAATTTTATAATATCACGGATTTTCATGATTTGCCTTTCTGGAGTATTCTCTGTCCATCCTTCTCTCCCTATTGCACCCTGGTCTCCTTCTCATCCGGGCGTAAGCTTCCCCTTGTTTTCGAGAAACCTTCTCAATCAAATCGTCGAAGGATAGAAATTGC
>CAWHGS010000051.1:0-38602 GCA_963828805.1 uncultured delta proteobacterium | reverse complement strand
TGGGCGCCCTCTAAGAAACCGGCTCAAATCGGACTCGATCTCCCGGCTTGAGCTTGTGCCGCCTTCGGCAAATCCGTCGAGACGATCGTCGCAATCTTTGTATAACCGCCTGTTACCAATTCATTCAGGATGATCATCGGCTTTCCATCGCCGGGCACCTGGATAGATCCCGGGATAAGGCTCTCTGAAATGATCGACTCTTCCACATCGGAACGCCTCTCGATCTTCGGTCCCTCGAGACGGATTCCCATACGATCGCATTTTGCCGTCACCTGGTAGAACGAAGACCGAAAGGTCCGGAACCCAAGCTCTGTAAAATGATGATCCTGAGGCCCCGGAATGACTCTCATCGTTACTTCTTTTTCAAAGACAGGAATCCAATCCGCTGGAAAGCAAACCCCGATTCTTTCCAATGGGCGTTGGAAGATCGGCCGACATGAGAGGATATCCCCTTTTTTCAAGGCCCTTCCCTCCAATCCTCCAAATTTCCCGGAAAGGAAGGTGGATTTGCTTCCCATGATCTTGGGGACGGCAACTCCTCCGCGAAAACAGAGATAGGCGCGGCATCCCTGCCGAACTCCCTTGAAGGTGAGCGATATCCCCTTCGACCAGGAGATGGCTCCTCCACATCTCCAGGGACTCTCCATTCAGCGTCGGAGAGAGGTCGCCGCCCGTGATCGCAATGACAACCTGCTCTCAGGGCCTTCAGCTTCAACCCCATGATCGTCGTCTCAAGACCTGCCTCTCCTTCTTCATTGCCGACCAATAGATTCCCAACCCTCAGAGAGAAAAGATCCAATGCCCCGGAAGGAGGGACCCCGACCTGGCTGAAACCAAAACGGCCAAGGTCCTGAACCGTCGTCAGGATTCCAGGATCGAGAACTTCAAAGACCTCTACACTCTTTCCACTCTTCGAACTCCTTCTCGCTGATGGGATAGAACTGGACCCGATCCCCCATCCGGAGATAAGCCGGAGGATCTTTCCCGGGATCAAACATCCTGACAGGGGTCCGGCCAAGGAGTTGCCATCCTCCGGGACTATCCATCGGATAGATCCCTGTCTGCTTCTGGGCAATGGCCACAGTCCCTGCGGGAACGGAAAGCCTGGGTGTTTTAAGACGGGGCGTCATAAGGCCTTCGGGCAATTCCCCCATATAGGGAAACCCGGGCATGAAACCGATGAGGTAAATGAGGTAGGCTCTGCTGCAGTGGAGGCGAATGATCTCGTCCGGAGCAGAATGGTGATATTCGGCCACAGACTCGAGGTCCGGGCCATACTTCCCTCCGTAAACCACAGGGATCCGGGTTAATTTCGGTTCCGGGAAAGGGGACTCCTGAAGCCCCTCTTCGATGGATTCTAGTCTTTTCTTTAAAGCGTTGATGGAAAGAATAAGCGGATCGTAAAGGACAAGCAACGACCGGTAGGTTGGAACCGTTTCAAGGATTCCCGGGATCGCTTCCGATTGGATGGCGAGGGCCATCCTCCTCACCTTCTCATTGATCTCCTGGCTGATCTCGTCGCCAAATTCGAGGAGAAGGCCACGGTCACCCATGTTAAGGAATTGCATCTTCGAGTAGAGACCCATTGGACAATCTGATAAACGTTCAGAGTTCCAGGAGTTCGAGGATTCATCAGGTCATGGGTTTACCGGCAAATCTCACTCGAACACTTGAACCCTGACCTCTTGAATCCTCTTAGAGGAAGTTTTTCATGGCTGTCACTTCAACTCCGGAGGCCTTAAAGCTTTCCCGGATCTTCTTGACCACCTGGACGGCAGCAGGGTTATCGCCGTGGACGCAGAGGGTATCGGCCTTAAGCTCGATCTCTGTCCCGTCCGTGGCAATCACCTTTCCCTCCAGGGCCATCTTTAATGCCCTTTGGGCAACCACCTCGTGATCATGAATCACGGCCCCTTTCTCCCTTCGGGGTGCTAAGGAGCCATCGCTTCTTATAAGCTCGGTCAGGGAAGGCCTCAAAGGCAAAGCGGATCCCGTAACGTCTCCCGATCTCGGTCAGAACATCTCTGCCCGAAGAGGCCAAAGCAACCAGAATCAATTCCCGATCGACCTTAGCCACAGCTTCAGCGATTGCATCCCATATTTTTGGATTTGCCGCAGCCATGTTATAGAGGGCTCCGTGGGGCTTCACATGCTGAAGCTTCATACCCTGAGCACGGGCAAAAGCCTGGAGCGCCCCTGTCTGGTAAACGACATAGTCCTGAATCTCCTCGAGAGTAGCATCCATGTTTCTCCGGCCAAATCCCATGAGATCCGGAAACCCGGGATGGGCTCCAGCTTCAACCCCGAATTTCCTTGCCAAAGCCACCGTCTTTCGCATGACTCCCGGATCCCCTCCATGGAATCCGCAGGCGATGTTGGCAGAAGTGATGTGAGGAATGACCTCCTCATCGAGCCCGATCTTATAGGCGCCGAAACTCTCTCCCACATCGGAATTGAGATCGATTCGCATCTTCTTGCTCATGCTCCCTCCTCCCATACCATCTGAATGGCTCCCTTGGGACAGACAACGGCTACAGATGCCGCAGCCTTTGCAATAGTCGAGATCGATCTCGACCTCTCCGGTCTTCTCATTCCGGGTGATGCAGAGATCAGGACAGAGGAGACTGCAGGTCTCGCAGGATTCGCATGTTCTCAAGCCCAGGCATCGCTGGGCCTCCTGAATGGCCTCCTCCTCGGTCAAGCCCATCTCCACGGGAGAAAAACTCTCTTTCCGCTTCTTGAGGGAAAGGATTCTCCGCTTCGGGCTCCGCACCGGCTTTTTGCTCACATTCTTTAACCATCTTATATCTCCAAAATTCGAATATCGAAATCCGAAACAAATCCTAAATCCAAATGTTCGAATTTCCAAAACCTAAGACGTTAAATAATTTCAAATTCTAAGTTTTGGTCATTTGAATTTGTTTTGAATTCGGATTTCGTGCTTCGAATTTATTCTCTTCAAGAACTCCGCATTCCGAATCCGAATTCCGCATTCATCTTAAGAGAGATACTGATCGATCGATATGGCTCCCTTCTTTCCGGCAGCGATGGCATCGATGGCCCATCCCGGACCCGTCACCGCATCGCCCCCTGCAAAAACACCCTTCATGCTCGTTGCCCCTGTCTCGGGATCAACCCGAATCGTTCCATCCGGATGGGTGTCAAATCCCTTCAAACCTCTCTGATCCACCCTCTGGCCGATCGCAGAGATGATCGTATCCGCCTTCACCTTGAATTCAGACCCCTTCGATCGGAACAGGCCTGGGTCTCCCCGTCCCATCAGGTTCGCCAAGTTTCATTCTCACGAACTCCATTCCTGTGGCCCTTTCTCCCTTCCCAAGAATCCTGACGGGAGAGGCGAGAAGATGGATCTCGATCCCCTCGCGAATCGCCTCTTCCACCTCTTCCGGAATCGCAGGCATCTCATCTCTCGACCTTCGATAATAGATCTCCACCGCCTCTGCACCCAGACGGATGGCTGAGCGGGCGCAATCGAGGGCCACATTTCCTCCCCCGATGACAGCAACCCTCTTTCCGATCTGGATGGCTCTTCCCAGATTGACATCTCTCAGAAATTCAACCCCGGAAAGAACGCCCTCCAGTTTCTCACCGGGAATATTTAACCTTAAGCTCCGATGGGCTCCCATCGAAAGGAAAGCCGCCTGGAAACCCAGTTTTTGAAATGACTTTCCGTTTCCGTCGAAGAGGAAACGGTGATTCGTCTTCATCTCAACACCCAATTCCCGGATCCCATCGATCTCCATGTTGAGGATATCCCTCGGCAACCGAAATTCCGGAATTCCCACGGCCAGCATTCCCCCCAGGACCGGAAGGGCTTCAAAGATCGTCACCCCATACCCGAGAAGACATAAATCATTGGCTGCCGCCAGACCTGCAGGACCGGAACCAATAACCAGAACCTTTTCCTTCTTCTTCTTCTCCGGGCCTCCGGACTGGACGGTCGCCTCTCCGCTCATATTCTGCAACGAACCGTTTGAGCAGCCGCATGGGAACCGGTTGATCCACCTCTTCCCTCAGACAGGCCTCTTCGCAGAGATGGTGGCAGATGAATCCGCAGACAGCAGGCAAGGGGTTGACCTCCCGGATCAGCTCCAGGGCCTCCTTCAATTTTCCCTTGGCGATCAGGCTGACATAGCCTCTCGTATCCTGATGAATCGGACAGGCCTCCTGGCAGGGAGGAAGAGAGACCTTCTCCTTTCGGAGAGGTCCCTCGAAATTCTTCCTGCTGTAAAGAGCGCCCCGAAGGCTTTCTTCTTCCTCCCGATATTCCGGAATGAGCTCTGCAGGACATCCCCGGATGCAGACATTGCAGGTCTGACACTGACTCGGATTGAATCACCGGTTTATGTGTTCTTCCTTCAACCATGCACTTGTCTCCCCAGTTCCTGACCTAATGTGAGGGCTTTCAAGGTTGAGGCTCCGAAACCGTTCACTCACATGGGTCTTCATCGCCTTTTCCATCGCCTCCAGGGAAACGATCTTCGTGGCTTCGATCAGGGCGCCCAAAAGAACGATGTTGGCCACCTGCTTGTTCTTCAATTTCTTTAGGGCCTGTTCCGTCGCAGGAATCCCGATCTGCTCTGACCTTCAGACCCTCCTTGGGAGTCACCTGGCCCTGATCATAGAGGATCAGCCCGGAGTCTCCCTCACATCGCCACAGTACATGTTGTAAGCCCCCTGGGACATGGCGACAGGATATCGGCGTCATCAGATGGGGAAAGTCGATCGGACTCGTTGGAAAAGACGATCTCTGACTTGCATCCCGAGCCCCTGGCCTGGGCGCCGTAGGAATTCGATCCGGAGACATACTTCCCGTCGATGACCCCTGCCTCACCCAGAAGCACCCCTGCCAGAACCACTCCCTGTCCTCCGAAACCGCTCAATCGCACCTGCGTTATTTCTGACATGACAAAAATTCTCCGGTGATGATCTTCTCGGCCAGCTCCTCTTCGGTCAGTCCCTTCGCTTCCTCCTCCAGAATGCACCGCTCGATGAGATCCCGAATCATATCCTCCGGCCGATCGATTCGATTCCTCCTTCCGTATTGGGTCGGACAGGGAGAGAGGACCTCGATGAAGGAGAAGCCCACATGCTGAATCGCCTTCTTGATGGAACGGATGAGGGCCACGGGCTGGGTCACGGAATATTTCGCCACATAGGTTGCGCCTGCGGCCTCCACCAGGCGGGAGAGATTGAAGGGACGATAAGGATTCCCTTCGCCCGTGGTCGCTGTCCTGGCCCCTGTGGGGGTCGTCGAAGCAACCTGGCCTCCGGTCATGCCGTAGATCATGTTGTTGGCACAGATGACCTTGAGATCGATATTTCGCCTCGCTGCATGGATCAGATGGTTTCCTCCGATGGAGGAGAGATCGCCGTCTCCGCTCACCACCATGACACAGAGATCGGGGTTAAAGAGTTTCACTCCTGTGGCAAAGGCGAGGGCCCTTCCATGAAGGGTGTGCAGGGTATCCCCGTCAAAGTGGGGGCTTGGAATCCAGGCGGCGCATCCGATGCCGGAGACAAAGACCATCTTGTTCATATCCATCTTCAATTCATCGATGGCCCTCAAGATGAGGCCCATCAGAATCCCATGGCCGCACCCCGGGCAGAAGGGCGTCGATTTCACACCCGGCCGGATATATTTCTCCATTGCCCTGACCATCAGCCTATCCTCCTCAAGGCTTCCTCCATCGTTTCGGGCCGGATGACTTCCCCATTGGTCTGGCTGAAAGAAATCACCTCGCACGGGCATGAATTTCCTTGACCTCGCCCGCCACCTGTCCGCGATTCATCTCCGGGACAAAAACCTTCCTCGCCTTTGCCGTCGCCTCTCGGACCGCCTCTTCCGGAAAAGGCCAGAGGGTCTTCAGCCTCAAGAGGCCCACCTTCAGCTCCTTCCTTCCTCATCCGTTTCACCACATAGAGACTCGTCCGGGCCGTAAATCCATAGGCAATCACAACGATCTCCGAATCCTCGATGAAATAGGATTCGGTTTCAATGATGGGTCTGCCTGTTCTTCAGGATCTTTCTGTTGATCCGTTCGACCAGCACGGCATGGGCCTCGCGGATCATCGGTCTTTCGAAATCCATAGGCATCGTGGGTGGAACCGGTCACCGCAAGCCGTTCTCCCTCTCCAAAGGCAGGCATGGGAGGAACGCCATCTTCCTCCTCCGTGCCAAAGGGAGAGCCTCCTTTCTGTTTCTTTCGGTCCCAGACCTCCACCTGTGACCGGATCCTGACCGTTTCCCGGAGATGGCCTATCGCCTCCTCGGCCATCACAAAGGTGGGAACCCGATAGCGTTCGCTGAGATTGAAGGCCCGGAGCGTCAGATCGTACATCTCCTGAACAGACCAGGGAGAGAGGGCGATCACCTGGTAATCCCCGTGGGAACCCCATTTGGCCTGCATGATATCGCCGCTTCCCACCCTGGTGGCCTGACCGGTGCAGGGGCCTGCCCTCTGGACATCGACGATGACACAGGGTGTCTCTGTAAAGGCGGCGTAGCCGATCGCCTCCTGCATCAGGCTGAACCCGGGGCCGGAGGTGGCCGTCATCGCCTTTGCCCCTGCCCATGAGGCCCCGATCACGGCCGAGATGGAGGCAATCTCATCCTCCATCTGAATGAAGACGCCTCCCACCTCCTTCAGGCGAACGGCCATCCGCTCCATGAGCTCACTCGAAGGAGTGATGGGATAGCCGGCGTAGAACCGGCAACCGGCTGCAATGGCCCCCTCTGCAGCCGCCTCATTGCCGGAAAGATAATGGAGGCCCTCCGGAAAAGGACTCTTGATCAGTCTCGATGACATGTGTCAGCCCCTTTGGGTTGAAATTGCAAATTTGAAAAGAATAATAAATCAAATCGTCCGGCTAATTCAAGGAGTAAATCTCAAACATGCTCACATTTAAATTCCGGTCAGGAGTTTCACAATAATCCTTGACAAATCCGAAATTAAAAGAGATAAATAAGTCGAATCAAAGGGTTGAAGGAGGTGATTGGGTATGGCGTGCGGGACGAAAGGATGCGGAACCAAGAAAACGACAAAAAAGACCACCAAGAAACCGGCGACGAAGAAAAAATGAGGAAGAATGCCTATCGTTAAGAAAGAGGTTCATTTTTTTCTTGACAATGGGGGGGATTTTTGTTACCTGTTTTCTCTATACACTGTTGCAACAAGAAAATGCTCTAAAAAGATTTGCACTTTAGATTCGTTGACGAAAGGAGACAGAGGGTTATGAAAAAATGGGTAAGTATCTTTTTGGCATTGGCGCTGCTGGCAGTTTTCTCTCTTGGTTGTGCAGGGACATCGAAGGACACAAAGATTAAATGTCCGAAATGCGGCGCCATCTTCACCATCGACGAGGGCTTGGCCGAGATTCAGAAGAAAGGATATTAATTCCCCGTTGGTCAACATGGGGATGGAAATTAGGGGGATCCTATTTACCAACGAAAGGAGGTGAGTGATAATGAGGAAGTGGGTGAGCATTTTCTTGGCATTGGCGTTGTTGGCAGTTTTCTCCTTTGGGTGTGCCGGGGTAGCAAAAGACACAAAGATTAAATGTCCGAAATGCGGTGCCGTTTTCACCATCGATGAGGGCTTAGCCGAGATTCAGAAGAAAGGCGGGGGCAATTAAACCGACACGTTAGATCGGCGAAAAAAACGAATTGGCCCTTGGAGGAAAGAGAAGAATTTAAAAGGGAAGAGTTCAGACTCTTCCCTTTTTTCTGGAGGATCGGCGTTACAGGGTTTCGAGACGTTAGAAACGAAATTCGAATGCCGGTCTTTCCCGATTCAGAACTGCAGAAAAAATCGATCCTCCCAAATATCTTGGAATCAAATCGAGAGTTCCTGAATGATCTCCTCCGCACGTCCTCGGCCCACCTCCCCGAGGACATCGATGGGAATGAAAATATTTCTCGTCTTTTCGGTCGTCTTATCCTTTTCACACTGACGCCATACCCAATTTCGGGTCAGCACCTCTCGATCATCCCGATAGACCAACTCTCCCTTCGGCACGGTGATCCTTTCCCCTCCGCCCATGGGGGTAAACGGTTCCCAACCCTCCGCAAACCGCAGAAGGATATTTCCCTTGAGGGTATCCAGATCATGGCCGCCCATGGGGACCAGATGCTTCAGGGAAACACTGTTATAGAGATCAACGAGAGGATTGATCCTCGGGAAAGGGTCGCCCCGAAGAATCCTTCTCGCCATCGATTCAATGGAACTTGGAAACTTGCTCCCTGAGATGCCCAGTTTTGAAAAAGCTGTTCTCCATGGCTTGATCCTCGGATGTTCCTGAACTTTTTCCGATCCAAAACTTCTTCGCAGTTCCTCGACGGTTTGAAGAAGAAGTTGTTCAATCTCCGGAGAGGGGTGGGTATTGTCCATGCCCGTTGCCACGACCACTCCAAGGGTGAGATCGGACAAACAGATCAAAGAGTTCCTTCTGGATCGAAAAAAGCATCTTTTTCTCCTTTCCTCTTTCTCCTACCATCCTGAAGGCCAAATGTCAACCCGCCGATCTTCCTGCCCCCATGAGACTGTGTCGCAAAATGAAAAAACCAACTCTTTGGAAGGGGGGAGAGGCGGTCGGGTGGAAAAGATTTAGACCTGCCTGCGCGAAGCCGCTTCGGCGAAGGCAGGGCGGTAACCTTTAAACGTTCGGATTCTGGTGTGCCAAGCATATGAATACATTTGGTATTATACAAACGACGATTCCCCATAACGGAAAAGACCCGCATTCTAAAGCTTTGGAACCCGACTGCCTTTCCCCTCGGATTGCGATTACGACACAGCACCCATGCCGGGGGACGATGATTCGCTGTCCCTTCAGCCAGAGCCGGCTGGCCGGGATCGAACGGCAGTCGAACACCGGGAGAGAAAGAACTCCGTCCTTGACGACGGAGGGCGTTTCCTTATATTGGCTATCATGGAAATAAAACCGACCTTACTCATTGTGGATGACGAATTGGGAGCCAGACAATCTCTCGAAGTGATCCTCGAGGACGATTATCGCGTCCTGAGCGCGGTGAACGGCCTGGAGGCACTCGAAATCCTTCAGACGCGAGGCCATCGATCTCGTTCTCCTGGACGTGAACATGCCTGACATGGACGGCCTCGAGGTCCTTCGCAGAAGATCAAAGAACAGGATGAAGAAATCGATGTCATCATGGTCTCGGCCCTCAACCTGGCTCGAAAGGCAGCCGATGCCATCAAATCGGGAGCCTATGACTATATCACGAAACCCTATGAACCGGAGGACATCCTCTCGACGGTCAATCGGGTCATCAGCAAACAGAGGCTCCATCGGGAGCTCGACCTTCTCCGGAGGGAGGTGGAAGAATCCCGGGGATTCGACCAGATTGTCAGCCAGAACAGAACGATGATCGAGATCTTTCAATTGATCAAGAAAGTGGCCTACACCTCCACCAATGTTTTGATCACCGGTGAAAGCGGAACAGGGAAAGAACTCATTGCCCGTTCGATCCATCGCCAGGGAAACCGAAAGAACGGCCCCTTTGTGGCGATCAACTGCGCTGCCATCCCCTCTGAACTCATGGAAAGCGAAATGTTCGGCCATGAGAAAGGAGCCTTTACCGGTGCCCATACCCGCACCATCGGGAAGTTTGAATATGCCAACGGAGGAACGCTCTTTCTCGACGAGATCTCTGCCTTACGATCCGATCTTCAGGCCAAGCTGCTTCGGGTTCTACAGGAGCGAGAGATTGAACGAATCGGATCCAATAAACCCATTCGAGTCGATATCCGGGTCATTGCGGCCACCAATACCAACCTGGAAGATGCCGTCTCGAAGGGCTAAATTCCGCAAGACCTCTATTTTCGGCTCAATGTCGTTCCCATCTCCATTCCCCCCCTTCGGGAGAGAAAAGAAGACATTCCTCTTTTGGCCAACCATTTCTTGAACAAATTCAATGTCGCCTTCAATAAAAGGATCCCCGGATTTGCGAGAAAAGGCAATCGATGTCCTTACCCGATATCATTGGCCTGGAAATATACGGGAACTCGAAAATCTCGTTGAAAGGATCGTCGTCCTCTCCACAGGCGATGAGACGCATTGACTTAAGGAGTATTCCTCTTGAGATCCTGATGAACTCGGAACAGGAACCTGCAGGATTCAGATTATCAGAAAAGCGGGCTCATTAAGATCAGGGAAGAATTTGAAAAACGAATCCTCCTCAATGTCCTCGAGGCGGCTCAAGTGGAACCAGACCGAAGCCGCCAAGATCCTCAAGATCAATCGAAATACCCTCATTCAAAAGGCAAGGCAGTTTGGGATTTTACTTAAAGAAAGAACCTGCGAAATTGCCCTGATTCCTATCCATTGCCCACAATCCTGTGCAGTTAGAATTCCTCCTTTTAAATCAATAAGTTTCATGTCTTTATCTACCGCTTTCTAGACTCATGTCTATTATCGTAGGCAGTCATCTGAAAAGATTTCAGAGTTGCCCTGGGAAGAGGTGTTATCAAAACCCTATTAAAAACGAATTAGTTAAGTACTATCATAAATAAACACTCCGACTATCTTCCATTTGGCATTCGTATTGCTACCTTACCCACTTGTTTCTCAAATGAATTGAATAAATCCCATCTAAAGGAGGTGACACTATGAAGAAGATCGCAATCGAACTCCTTATCGCTGCAGCAACCGTGATGGCCTATGTGCTGCCCGGTATTGGCCGAAGGTGGCGGAAATTAATTCTTTCATCTTTATCTGCAACGACTAACCTATTCCATTCTCAAAGGAGGTTTCAAGATGAAGAAGATCGCAATCGAACTCCTTATTGCCGCAGCTACCGTGATGGCCTATGTGCTGCCGGTATTGGCCGAAGGCGGCGGATGTTATTTCAACACCAACTACCATTCTTTAAAGGAGGTTCCATGAAGAAGATCGCAATCGAACTCTTAGCCTGCATGCAGTGATGGCCTGTGTGCTGCCGGTTAGCCGGTGGCGGAAATTAATTGCCACCGATTATTTTTTACTCCCCAATATCTGATCCACTAAATAAAGACGATCGATTAAAGAAGGCATTTCCCTAAAGAGGAGTGCCTTTTTTATTTTGCCTTTGACAAAATCCCTATTTCTTTTTATATATGGGTTAATTTTTTGAGATCAGGATGATTTGAAATCCTATAGGGCTATAATGAAAAGAAACAGGGCCATTCTAATATTTTTCTTTTGCCTTTTGATCTCCTTGTTCTGCTGATCCTATCTCTTCGGTTAGTTTTGCACAAGGGAAGGAATTAGAGACCCCTAAAAAGGGGGGGATTTACAGGAGACCCCTTGAATTCAATCCAAAGACCCTCGATCCGGCCTTATCCACAGACATGTATGCTGTGACGATCATACAACAGACTCTTTGACGGGTTGGTTCAATTCGATAAAGATCTGAATGTCATTCCTGCCATTGCCAAATCATGGAAGATTTCTCCGGATGGCCTCACCTATACATTTTATTTGAGAGAAGGAGTAAAATTCCATAATGGAAGAGAAGTGACGGCAGAAGACTTTATTTATTCCTTTACTCGGATCATCCATCCCAAAACAAAATCTCCGGCTGCCAATTTTTTAGAACGAGTTATTGGGTTCAAAGAATTTCAGGAAGGAAATGCCAATCAGGTGAGGGGTTTTCAGTTCTTCGGAAAAATATACATTCGAAATAAAATTGTCAGAAACATATTCGCCCTTCCTTTCCATTTTGGGAATGAATAAGTTCAAGGTATTGCCGAAGGAAGAGGTCGAAAAATCAGAAATTGATTTTGGAAAATCGCCCGTTGGGACAGGTCCCTTTAGGTTTGTCTCGATGAAGGAAGGCGAAGAGATTGTCCTTGAGGCAAATCCCGACTATTTTGAAGGAAGACCTCATCTGGATAAGATTATCTTTAAGATCTTTCATGGAAGTCCGCTGGAAGACATTTTCCAGACTTTTATGGGAGGCAGATTGGAAGAGTCTTCTATTCCCTTTCAAGGAATTTAGGGATCCCGCCAAATTGAAAAAGTTCTATATTGTCAGAAAACCCATGCTTTCCCTTCGGTTCTATGGAATGCAACTGACAACAAAGCCCCTTGATAATAAAAAAGTGAGACAAGCCATCAATTTTGCCATCAATAGGGAACAGATCGATCAGGAAGCTTTTCAGGGCATGGATTCTATACAGACCGGATCATTCCATTGGGAATGCCCGGTTCCTCTCCTACGAAAGTTCTTTATCCATACAACCCAAAACGGCAAAAGCAACTGCTTGGCAGAAGCGGGTTACCCTGAAGGAAAGGGACTTCCTCCCTTGGAATTCTGGTCTGCCTCAAAGGCAGAGATGACTCAAAGAGAGCTGGACCTGGTAAGCCTCCAATCTTGCAAAGATAGGGATTAATCTTCAGATTCAGTACGAAACCAATTGGAAAAAATTCGAAGAGATGCTCATTTCATATAAGACTCCGATGTTTAGATATGCCTGGTATGCAGATATTCCGGACCCGGATAATTTTCTGGGTACCCTATTCCATTCGAAATCGAAATACAACTTCACTGGGTATACCAATCCGGAAGTCGACAGACTCTTGATACGGCAAAAAAGAAAGTGAATCTCACTGAAGAGAGCTGATGTTTACCGAAAAGCAGAGCAATGATTATGGAGGATGCAGTGATTGTCCCCATGATTAATCATCTTTTCCAGCGGGCCTATCAACCGTATGTCAGGGGAATTGAGCTCAACGCCCTCGGAGGAGCCTATATCCCGATGAAAAAAATCTGGCTGAGCAAAGGGAATTAGTCCTCCCTGTTCTCGAATCCAGATGGATTCCAAAGATCACTTTAAATCCATTCGTCTTCAGACCCGACTCATCCTCTACTCGACCCTCTTGATCCTTTTTCTGATGGTCCTCACCATCTTGCTGGTGGAGAAACGGCAGTCCGAAATCATCCAGGAGGAGGCCCGGAAAAGGGGAATGGCCATCGCCCAGAATCTCGCGGCGGTCAGCACCAATGCCCTTCTCACCTACAACTATGTCGTCTTGCAGCAGAACGGGGAAAAGGTGGCCCAGGAAGAAGATATTGTCTATGTGATCATTCATGATAAGGAAAATCGCGTCGCCGTCTACAGCGGCCATGATGAGAAGCAGGGCGTGGTCCTGACGGATGAGATCAGCCAGAAAGCCCTCAAGACCAAAGACCCTCTGATCCAATCCTTTCATTCCGGAGAAACGAAGAAACCGGTCCATGGATATCTCGATTCCCGTCTATATTAAAGAATCGGCAGAAAAATGGGGAACCGTTCGCATCGGCCTCTCTCTCGAAAGGATGTATGATCAGATCTCACGGACCCGACTGAATCTTCTCCTCCTTGCGGGTCTGGCCATTCTCCTCGGGATTTTGGGATCCATTTTTTTTGCCAGGCGTATCACCCGTCCCATATCGAAACTGGTGAACACGACGCATCTCCGCAGCCCAGGGAAACCTCGATCTGACCATCGATATTCACACCGGCGATGAGATTGAAGAACTCGGCCACAACTTCAACTACATGATCGAGCCAGATCCGACTCCAGCGAACCGAACTGGAGAAACGCCTCCGGGAAATCACCTCCCTGAAAGCCTACGCGGACAATATCCTTGCCTCGATGACCAATGGCCTCATCACAGTCGATCTCGAAGGCCGAATCGTCACGGTCAATGAGATGGCCGAACGTATCCTGGGGAGGAAACGGGAGGAGATCGAAGGCTCCCTTTTGGAGCAGGCCTTCGACCATCATCCCTCCCTCTGTCCAGATGATGATTGAAACCCTGTCCCGGGAGAAGAGCATCTTCCATTCCGAAATGGAGTTAAAAAAAGGGGACGGAAGCCTCTGGTTAACCATCAGCACCTCTCTCCTGACCGATGGAGCAGGAAAGAAGATCGGCGCCCTGGCCGTTTTTCAGGATATTACAGAGATCAAAGCCCTTGAGGAAAGACTGCGTCAGGCAGACCGACTGGCTGCCCTGGGAACGGTCTCAGCCGGCCTTGCCCATGAGATCAAAAATCCACTCTCCGCCATCAAGACCTTTGTCCAACTTCTTCCCAAGAAGTTCCAGAACGCTGACCTTCATGGAAAAATTCAACATCACCGTTCCCCGGGAAATTGACCGGATCAATCAACTGGTCGAGGACCTCCTCGAATTGACACGAAGCCGGAAAAGACCATGGACCCCGCTCAATGTCAATCCCCTCATCCTTCAGGTCACTGAACTCCATGGGGAGGAAATGAAGAAAAAGGAGATTGTCTTCGAAAATCATCTTGATCAGACCCTTCCTTCCGATCCAGGGCGATCCCGGATTCTCTCTATCGGGCCTTCTCCAATATTGTCATCAACTCGATTCAGGCCATGCCGAATGGCGGGGTTCTCACCGTTTTTTCGGAAACGGATCCGGCCCTGCCATGATCAAAATCACCTTCAGGGATAACGGGATTGGAATGGATGAGAAGACGACAAAAAATCTCTTCAACCCCTTCTTCACCACCAAAGACAAGGGAGTGGGCCTTGGAATGGCCCTCACCCATAAAATCATTGAAGACCATCGGGGAACCATTGAAGTGATGAGTGAGCAGGGCAAGAGGAAGCACCTTTATTTTAAGGCTTCCTGTTACAAAAATGTAAAGTTGCCTATAAAAATAGGCAATCAGA
The DNA here is from genome assembly GCA_963828805.1 of uncultured delta proteobacterium. Classification (GTDB taxonomy): domain Bacteria; phylum Desulfobacterota; class BSN033; order BSN033; family UBA1163; genus CAWHGS01. The sequence goes on along the minus strand of CAWHGS010000051.1, from coordinate 23,901 downwards.
ATCGTTCTCTTAACTTTTTTTCATCTTCTTAGACAATGTAACCTACTGAAATTGTTATGACTTTTATTTTTTATCCAAATTCAAACCCTTTGGCACTTTATTTGCTTATTTAAAAATGGAATAAATTTATCCTCTTTCCTGTGAGGGAACGGCTTACCCTGTCCTAGCCTGTCACTCCTGCGACGGGGTAAATGCAAAAAGGGAACACTTTATCTTGGAGGTGAAAGATGGAAAATCTATCGAAACGCGTCTTCGTTGTTGATGACGACCAGGGCATTCTTGACTCCTTCGAAGTCCTCTTGGGGGATCAGTATCATCTCCTCAAAGCAGAGAGCGGTTTTGAGGCGCTCCATATTCTGGAGACCGATACCCCCCAAGTTGATGTTTCTCGATATCAAAATGCCGGGCCTCAGTGGGATTGATGTCTTGAAAAAACTGAAGGATGACCGGAAAAGGGTGGATGTCGTCGTCATCACAGCGAGCAGTCAGGAAGGGATCGAAGAGGAAGCCAGGTCTCTGGGGGTGATCGACTACCTAAAGAAACCCCTCGACATCTTTGACGTTGAAAGGATCACCTCCCAGTACCTGAATTGACGGAAGGCCTTATACCGTAATTTAACCCGGTTGGCCTCGCCCATTTGACTCTTCTTGCCAAACTTGCTTTTATTGGGAGGGAAGGGAAAGGTATCATCTTTTTGCTTTATGGAATCTCCAGGGAAATGCCTTAAAAGAGAGAGGGATGTCACGAAATCTGACCCTTAGGGAAGTCTCTGAGTCGACCCGGATTAAGGAACACATTCTCGGGGCGATTGAACAGGACCGTTACGACCTCTGTCCACCTCCGTTTTACGTGAAGGGATTCCTGACCAACTATGCCCGGTATCTTGGAATAGACCCTCAAGACGTTATCCTCAAATATCAGGAGTTTGTTAAACCTCCGGCCCCTCCCCCGGAAGCCGTGCTCCAGGAAAAACCGAAGGAGACGTTTCTGTCTCAAGCAAGAGTTCAAACAAGAACGGTCCACCGTGTTCTCCTTGTTTCCGCCTTGCTCGTCTCTCTCTTGATCCCGCTTTATTTCCTCTATACGTTTCAAACCGGCAATAGCCCCGGTCTCGTGGCTCTCACCCAGACAAAACCGGTAACCCCTGAGGTCGCTCCGGAGGAGGGAATCCCGGCAGCCCCGAGTCGGGAAACAGTCATCCTTGAAGTCGACTCCGGAGAAGGAAAATCCACCCGTTCTTCATCAAATCAAGCAACTGGAGTTGATCGGCCCTAAAGAGGTACAGGCAGAATCCTTTCCCAGGGTCTCGGAAGCCCATCTGGGGACAGGCATCGACCTGGAGAGCGGCCGTCCCATGGTCGTCGGCAAGGGGTCCGAATTCAGGTGCGAGAATCAGAGGGTCTACTTCTTTTACACGAATCATGACGCTCAGAGAAGGAAAGATCTTTCACGTCTGGCGCAGGGAGGGAGAAGAATTTCACCGGATTGAAATGGTCGTCAAACCCCCTGCCTGGTCTGTCTACAGTTACATTACCCTGCCTCCTGCTCGCTTCGGAAACTGGAATGTGGAGGTATGGGATGGGGATAAGGTGCTGACTCGCTCAAGCTTCAAAGCTCATTAGCCCGACGTCTCTGATCCTCTCCAGATTACGACTGCCTTCAATGCTTCTGGCTCTCGGGTCAAAAGGTCCACTCCGAGTTCTTCCCTTTCATGCTCCGGGTTGATGATTCAAAATATTTCATATTACATGAAATATTTGAATTGACAAAGGGTTCTCCCTATGGTAAAATTTTATTGGGTGAATAGCGAAGGAGGAAAATATGAAGATAAGTTACAAAGGGTTCATGAGGGATAGGATTCAGAGGAATCCCGTGACGATCAGCCCGGAGGCATCCTTTTTTCAGGCGCGGAACCTCATCCGTGATAAGGGAATCCGGCATCTGCCTGTGGTGGACAAGAACGATCGGCTGGTTGGAATCGTCACAGACCGGGATATCCGGGAAGCAGGTCCCTCGGATGCGACGAGCCTGAGTGTTCATGAATGGAACTATCTTTTGGGACAGTTGAAGGTGTCGGGTTTCATGACACCCAAGGAGAAGTTAATCACGATCACTCCCGATACGCTCATTGAAGAAGCCGTTCGCATGATGCGTGACAAGAAAATTGGGTGTCTTCCTGTTCTGGAGGAGGAGAAGCTTTATGGAATTTTCACAGAAACGGATGCCCTCGACCACCTCGTAGACATATTTGGCCTGGAGGAAAAGGGCACCCGGCTAACCATCGCTCTTGAGGATAAACCGGGCGCGCTGCTCGGGGCCCTGGAAGTGTTCAAAAAACATAATGTGAATGTCATCAGCATCGTCCTGCCCTCTTTCATGGTCGAAGGAAAAAGGGTCGCTGCCATCCGTATTGGAACGGAAGAATTTAAGCCTATTTATGAAGAGTTGGAGGAAGCCGGTTTTCCGGTCTTATCCATAGGCAAGTGGCCTTCCGTGTAGGAACCATCAAAGGAAGCCATCAGACCAAGAAGGCAGGATCGGCATGATCCTGCCTTTTATTTATTCTCGGAAAGCAAAATACTAACAAGAGACCCTTCGGCCTCGACACTTACCTTTTGGTCGGTTATTGCTAACACCTACAAAGTATTGAGTACTTCGGATTTGTTCTGCGATCAATACAGAGTATGGATAGAAAGCCAGCACGATAGATCGTCGCCCTAATGCATACTTTGAAACCTGACTTTCGCAAACAGATCACTGAAATTGGCGCACAGGAATTACTTTGGCTTTTGAACCGATCGATAATAGCCTTGCTCCCTCGATTCATATGAATAATCCTTGTTTGTGTAGTTTCCCAGAAGTAAGTTCAAAATGGTTCGACTACTTCGAGTGCCGATCACATTATTATCCGCCAACCATTACTCCACCTGCCTGTTTTGGCCCTTTTATCGACAACGCTATTCGCTAGTGCTCAGTTGCTTTGATAATCCGAGTTTCGAAGCACCATCCGTTTATAATCATGTTCGTTAAACTTCAGAATGTTAACGCCTCCGACCACAAGGACTCCTTCTTTTTCCTTAAGATTCCACAGATACCTTCTTGATTTGAGCCGCTTCATCTTTCCAAATCAAGTTCTTGCTCTGGTAATCACGAAGGAAAACCTCATTGGACATCACTATGGGATCATAACCACCTATCAATATACCTCGATCTGGGAACATCTGGATCTGTCTATCATTTATGGCTTTATCTTCTGCATGGGCAACAGCCGGGTTGAGTAGTCGTCTCAGACTTCGCGAATACTTGGGGCTTAATTTACTGCTTGATTTTGATTCCAATTCTTCGAGCCCTTTTGAACAAATCAGACAATTCGTACTCATCCTCTGATTTGATAAACTTATCAAAACAGAATTTATATTCAATACTCGATTGATTCATGTTCCGAGGGTAAGGAAGCTGAGCTGCTCGTAAATTAAGTGACCACGGCGCGATTAACTTCTTTTTTAGGTGTTGCACCCTGCTCTTTCCGAGAAATTTCGGATTATATACACCTACTTTGTCACCTCGGCACGATCGTATTGAAAAGTTTGTCGGCCCGTGCCGGATCAAGGCGCCGAAGTTTCCGGATGGCATCCAGGGCGGACGTCTTGTTGCCGGGAAGGGAGTAATCGAGCGCGAGGCTGAACCAGGCTTCGGTAAACTCCGGATTGATTCGCAGGGCCTGGCGATGGGCCTCAATAGCGTCGTCGTAGCGCTTGAGACCAGTGTAAGCACCCCCAGGAAATACCAGTTGCTTCAGTACGATCAAAGCCTACCTCTAACTTCTCAGCATCGTTGTCGTCGAACTCAAGGTAAACGAGACCAAGGCCACACCAGAGACCAGCCTTATCTGGATCGATTCGTAGGCCCTGCCGATACGCCTTGACAGCATCGTCGTAGCGCTCAAGTTGACGGTAAGCACCCCCAAGGAAATACCAGTTGTTGGCATCCTCTGGATCGATCCGCAGAGCCTCGCGGAAGGCCTCGATGGCCGTTGTTAACAACGGAAGTGACCAACCAAGGATCAGATCAGCTTGCAAGTCTAATCTGGATCGATTCCTAAGGGCCAGTCATTATACCCCTTGACAGCACCGTCGTAGCGCTCAATGTCTACCGTAAGCAAACCCGAGACAGAACCAAGCGTCGGCTCCTTTCGCTTCGCTCTTCGTCCACTTTCGGCACCAATCAAGCAACCCCAACCAGTTCTTCGAATTTTCCAGGGCGATAGCGCGTTTAATCCATTCGGTTTGACCGTAGCCTTCGGCGGCTGGTTTACGGCCCGGTTTGATCTCACTTATCCACTCCACGGGCATAGCGAAGTTGAGGTTCTGCCCACCCTCAACGTAAAGGGTTCGTCAGACTGACAAGCTGACCCTATTTATCCATAAGGGCCAACTGGACCGGGAGATAATAGCTCTCAACCGCAATGCAGCCGTCGACGGTCGATAGCTAACCGGGTCTTGGATGCGCTTGCCAATCAATTGCGATGATGTCCATGCGCCGTCTTCCGCATATAAGTATTTGATAAGCCACGGGGTTTTCCCATTTTTAACCGTCTCATTCATGTTTTGCCGGTTTCCTAAAACTTTATGCGGCAAAGAAAATCGAGCATTGATTACCATCTCAAATCTACTGCTTTTAGCAGAAGCTGTCAAACATTAATTTCAGGAAGTACTGTGCGTGCCCGCGAATCACTGGTCAACCAAGATTTTACGGAGATGTCTTGCTGGATTAATCCTGCCTTATCATGACAATTTTAGTCCGAAGGCTGGTCGGGGCAAAATCGCCTCATTCAGACTAAATGTTGACAGACCTTCAATCATCTGATATTCAGATAGAAGGGAGCCGCTATTTAAAGTTGACCCCGAAAAGAAGTGAGTGAATCGAGAATGACTTGATGTCTGGTTAGGAGAGAATGACCCAAAAGGAGGCTGACGGATATGGTCGATACGATCGAGTTCAAGCTCAATCATAAGCAGGTGCGAGCTGAAGGTCGACGGAGAACGAAGCCTTCTCTGGGTCCTGCGCTCTGATCTTGGCCTCACCGGACCGAAATACGGTTGCGGCGAAGGCATCTGCGGCGCTTGCACCGTTCTCATCAACCAGAGGGCAGTCCGGTCCTGTCAGATTCCTGTCAAGGAGATCAAGGGAAAGGAAGTAGTAACCATTGAAGGGTTAGCCAGGGACGGGCAGCTTCACCCCATCCAGAAAGCCTTCATCGAACATAATGCCTTCCAATGCGGTTTCTGTACGTCGGGGATGATCATGAATGCCTGCGGTCTGCTGCTGGAAAAACCGCGGCCACGGAGGCAGACATCATCCAGGCCATGAACGATAACCTGTGCCGGTGCGGAGCCCATCTTCGCATCGTTCAGGCGGTTCAGGGCGCGATCAAAGAGATGGGAGGAAGAAAAGGATGAAAGAGGACGAATCGCTCAACCTTTTTCCGCTCAATCGGCGTCAGTTTCTCAAAGCCCTGGGTGGAGGAATCATCATCTTTGTTTCCTCCGAAGATCTCCTCGCCCAGGGAAGAAGACCGCCAGGGTACCCGGATTTGCCCGCTGATTTTAACGCCTTTCTCAGAATTGGAGCCGATGGCCGGGTCACCTGCTTCACGGGGAAAATCGAACTGGGCCAGGGCGTCGTGACCTCTCTTTCGCAGATGCTGGCCGAGGAACTCGATGTGCCGTTGAATCGGGTTGACATGGTCATGGGCGACACCGATCTCTGCCCCTAGGACATGGGAACCTTCGGATCAAGGAGCATCCGCTACTTCGGGCCTCCCCTGAGGGACGCGGCTGCAGAGGCAAGGGCCATCTTGATGGGGCTGGCTGCCGACCATCTTCATCTGGAGGAGAAGCAACTCACGGTAAAAAATGGCGTCGTCATGGACAAAAGTGATACCACCAAGCAAGTTACCTACGCCGAGCTTGCAAAGGGAAAGAACGATTGAAAAACACCTTTCCAAAAAACTGGTCTTAAAGAATGTCTCAGAGTTTACGATCGTTGGCAAAACGGTTCCGCGCAAAGACAGCATGGAGAAGGTGACGGGGAAGGCTCAATATGCCGGCGATATTCGCGTCCCCGGCATGTTGTACGCAAGGATTTTAAGGCCTCCGGTTCATGGGGCCAGGTTAAAGAGCGTGGATACATCGGCTCTCGAAAAAGAATAAAGAAATTCAGATCGTTCGGGACCGCGATCTGATTGCAGTGCTCCATCCATACCCTGATGTGGCTGATAAGGCCCTGTCTCAGGTCAAAGCGGAGTTTGACCTGCCGGATGCTCAACTCGATGGCAGGACCATTTTTAAACACCTGCTCAAAGTTGCTCCGGCGGGAGACATAGTGACGCAGGGGGGAAACGTCCACGAAGGAGAAAAGAAGCGCCCAGGAAGCCTTTGAGGCGACTTATCTGAATCATTATGTTGCTCATGCAACGATTGAGACGCACACCGCCCTTGCCAGAATCGATAAGGATGGAGTAACCGTCTGGGCATCGACCCAGAGTCCCTTTCGTGCCAAAGAGGAAGTGGCCCAGGCCCTGGGGATTTCCTCAGAAAGAGTTCGAATCATCACTCCCTTTGTGGGAGGGGGTTTGGCGGAAAGAACTATAACAACAGACCGTTGAGGCGGCACGGCTTGCAAAATTGACGGGAAGACCTGTTCAGGTTGCCTGGAGCCGGGAGGAGGAGTTCTTTTACGACACGTTCCGACCTGCAGCCATCGTAAAGATCAGATCCGGAGTGACAGAGGCGAATCGGATCGTTTTCTGGAAGTACGATGTCTATTTTGCAGGGCCGCGGGGCGCTGAGCAATTTTATGATATCCCCCATCACCGGGAGCTGTCCCATGGGCACTATACGGGGATTCCGGGTGCGCATCCCTTCGGCACGGGGCCCTGGCGGGCGCCCGGAAGCAACACGAACACCTTTGCCAGAGAATCGCAGATCGACATCATGGCCTCAAAACTGGCCCTGGACCCCCTCGCATTTCCGCCTGAAAAACCTGAACGATCAAAGAATGATCAACGTCCTTAAAACGGCGGCCGAAAAATTTGGATGGACGGATTTGCCGGCTCCGAGTGGCCGGGGTTTTGGCATAGCCTGCGCAGTTGACGTGGGTGTGCAGGTGGCAACCCTGGCGGAAGTGGAGGTGGATCGAGAAAGCGGAAAGGTTCGGGTGAAACGGATCGTCTGCGCGCAGGACATGGGCCTCGTCATCAACCCCGAAGGAGCAAGGCTCCAGATGGAGGGAAGCCTCATGATGGGATTGGGTTACACTCTGACCGAAGAAGTCCGTTTCAAGGGTGGACAGGTTCTTGAGCGGAACTTCGATACGTATGAGATCCCTCGCTTCTCGTGGCTGCCAAAGATCGAAACGGTGCTGATCGAGAATCCCGGGCTCCCGCCCCTGGGCGGCGGTGAGCCGCCCATTGTCTGCGTCGGAGGGGCCATTGCCAACGCCGTTTTTGACGCCACAGGGGCCAGGTTATTCGAGCTCCCCATGACTCCGGAGCGGATCAAGAATGCCCTCCCCGCAGCCAGGCAGAAAAAAGGTTAGGAGGCAGTCTCTTGTTACATCTTAGAGGGATCCGCCCGTTGCCAAAACGATTATGCTTGAAGGAGGAAAACGATGAAGAAGAGTGACCCCCCTTATCTTATGCTCACCGTCCCATCCAAAGGAAAAGCGCTTTCACATTTTTCAGTCCTGATTCTTCTGTGCCTGTTTATGTTTGCCATCCTGCCTGCCGGAGCCGAGGAGTCCCGTTTGAACCAGATCATCCAGAGAAAGGAGATCCGGGTCGGGACCTCGGGAGACTACCAGCCCTTCTCCCATTTCAACCCCAAGACGAACCAGTACGAAGGCATGGACATTGCCCTGGCCCAGAGGCTGGGAGAGGCCCTGGGCGTGAGCGTGACTTTCGTCCGGTTCAAGTGGCCGGAATTGACTGCAGACCTGTTGGCCGATAAGTTCGATATCGCCATGGGTGGGATTGGCCGCAACCTGGCCCGCGGCAAGGTCCTGGCCTATACCCACTCCACCCTGACCTTCGGTACTTGTCCTCTTGTCAGAAGGGGCGATGAAAACAAATATACCGACCTTGCGTCGATTGACAGGCCGGGAGTGAAAGTCATTCTCAATCTGGGGGGCATCAATGACAGGTACTTTAGCGGTCTCCTCAAACAGGCAACGATCCTCCGTCATAACAAGAATGAGGAAATTGCCATGAAAGTCAAGGATGGAACGGCCGATGTCTGGGTCACGGACAACGTGGAAGCCCTCTTCTGGGCCCAGCAGTTTCCGGAGTTAATGGCCGTCAACCCCCAGAAAACATTTACCGTGGGCACGAAGGGCTTCATGATCCGTCAGGGAGATCAGATCTTCCTGAACTGGCTCAATCTCTGGCTCGATCAGATGTTTCTCGAAGGGGAGATCCAGAAACTGCAGCAGCGGTGGTTAGGCACAGTGATAAAGTAAGGCCGGGATTCCGCTGGGAAGAATCGGCCGTGACCCCTTCCTGAAGTCCCGGACCCCGTCCCGGCAACCCCATCCGATTCCGGAGGGTTGAAATGGAAGAGGGAACAGTGCTGATTTTTAACGGTGGATAAGAGGCGAGGAAATTTCTCGGGAGGGGAGGTTATGCCGATTAAGAACTTTCCGCAGGAAGTGAAGAAGTTTGAGATGGAGGCCTATCAAAAACCAGGCGATTTGAAGGGACTGAGGAAGACCCATGTCCCCTTTTCCGGGTCACCCTCAAAACATCCCAACGACCCGAAGAAGATCATTCTGATCCCGGACCCCTACAGCAGCAGCCCCTTCTACTACGAGTTTCAAAGCGAGGATATTGCCTTCGTGGAAAAGCTTCCCAATCTGGTGAACCTCGATGGAGAAACGCTCAAGATGGTCCGATTATGGATCAAGAAGATGAGCGTGGGAGTGGTCTCCACCCCTTTCCTGGTCGAGGAAATCAAGAAGCAGGACTAGGACTTACGGTTCATCCAGTTCAGCCCCAGGCCGCTCCCGATGATCAACAGGGCCCCTAGCCCAAAACGGAGTGAGATTGGATCCTTGAAAATCACGACCCCCGCAGTCCCTGCAAATACCAGCTCGAACATCAGGAACAGGGATCCTTCCGCAGCCTTGCAGTATTTGAATCCCTGATTCATCATCACCTGGGCAACCAATAGGGCCAATCCGAGCAGCACCAGAAGAGCCCCTTGTTGAAGATCGGGCATTCTAAAATTCTGAACAAAGAAGGGAAAGGAAATAGACCCGCCGACAAGGCAAAAATAGAAATAGATGATCAGTGCCCCATTGGTCTCCCTCGCCTTGCGGATCATGACCATGGCCAGGGCTCCGAGAGCGCTGGCGAAAAGACCAAAGAGATGACCCATGCCGAAGGAATGGGAGCTTGGATTGATCAAGACATACGTGCCGACAAGACCGATCCCGATCAGAACCAGGTCCTTCTTCCCGATCTCTTCCCCGATCAACAGAAAGGAGAATAAAGCTGCAAAGATGGGATAGGTATAAAAGAGCACCATGGCCAGGGAGAGAGGAATCATAGCCATGGACTTAAGCAAACAAAGAAAAGATACCGTTCCGAATATCCCTCTCAGGACAAGGATTCGGATGTCGTTTCCTCTGGGCGATATCTTCATCGAGGAAAGGATGGGCCAGAGGATGATCCCCCCAAGCAGAAAACGGATGAAAGCGATCTCGGTCGTGGGCAGGGAACGGGAAAGAATCTTGAGGATCACATCGCTGATGGAGTAAACGAAGGCTGAAAGAACCATCAGCCCAAATCCGCTCGCGAGAAACTGTCTCACCCCGTTCCCCCCTGCCCTGCCCATGTTAACGAAGCCATCTTATCAAAAATCATTCAGAAATCGTAACGCTTCAGTCACGGTGAAAAAATAGAAAAGGGGAAGAACAACAAGAAAGAGGACCCATAGGAAAACCTTTAAGTGGCCGCGCTTTTTCACGGGAAAAAAGACTTCTTGAAGGGTCAGCGTTTCCCTGCAGAAACTCCGGACCTCTCTCACCCTCGAACAAAGGGATTGTGCCGTCGTTCATGTTGAATGGTTGAGGAGGGGGTTGATCCATAATTGTGACCGGGGTAGACGGCGGTTTCTCCGGGCAGGGTATAGAGCTTCTTCCGGATCGAGGCTTCCATGATCTCCCAGGAACATCCGGGGAAATCGGTCCGACCGACCGACCCCACGAAGAGCGTGTCCCCCGTAAAGACCTTGCTATCCGCGTAAAGGCATATCCCTCCCGGGGAATGGCCCGGGGTATGAAGGACCTTCAGGTCCGATCTTGCCGACTCGGATGACGCCGTTATCCTTGACCAGGATGTCTGCCGGGGGAGAGGGCTTTGCCCTGAACATGATGAGAAGATCCTGGGGCTGGCGGACCAGAAGGGGCGCATCCTCCTCATGGATGACAATCTTGGCGCCCGTTTTTTTTACCATCTCCGCATTACCCATGATATGGTCCACATGGGCATGGGTATTGACAATATATTTGATCGTCAGGCCATGGGATTTTGCCTCTGAGAGGAGCCTGTCGGTATCGTCCGCAGGATCAATGAACAGGGCTTCCCCGGCTTCTTCGTCTCCAATGAGATAACAGAAGACTGAAAAATTCCCGACCTCGAACTGATTGAAAATCATCCCTCTCTCCTTCCCGCTTCACCATTCACAGTGGGCGTTTTTCAGCAGCTTTCTAATACTATAATTGATGAAAGCCTCATCTTCAACCCTCTCATTTGACAATCCAGGATTGATCATTTAATCATAAAAATAGTTGTTTAAAAGGCAGGACGTTAACCTTTAACCTTTCGAAAACAGGAAGAGAGATCCCGAAACGAGTTCGGGATGACATAGACGAAGGTTACAACAGGAATGTCATGCTTGAATTCATTTCAGCATCTCATTTAATTTTTTAGATCTTTTAGGAGAATCAACGGATGCAACTGGCGGAAGGACTCTATGCCTATCCTTGGAACGATCCCTACGAGAACAATTGCAACACCTATGTGATCCGACGTGACCTGACCGTGCTCATCGATCCGGGCCATTCCCGTCACCTCAAAAATGTGTTTCTTCAAATGGAGGCCGACGGGTTCTCTCCGGAAAAAGTAGATCTTCTTATCATTACCCACTCCCACCCTGATCATTTCGAAGGGGTCGAAGCCTTTCTGGACAAGCCCGTCCGAATCGCCATGACAAGGGACGAGGAGCGGTATCTCGTGGGAAGCGGGAAACTCCTCTTTGAGGCGACGAGCCAGGACCTGCCGAGGTACCGGATCGATTTTTACTTGAGGGAAGGAAGACTCGCTTTGGGAAAAGATGCGTTCGAAGTTTTCTCGGCGCCGGGCCATTCCCCGGGATCGCTCTGTCTCTACTGGCCGGAGCGAAAAGTCCTGTTCACAGGGGATGTCATCTTCAAGGGCGGGATCGGTCGGACGGACTTCCCGGAAGGGAACCCGGCCTCCTTAAGGCGAAGCATAGAAAAATTGTCCCAGCTGGAAACGGAACTCTTGCTTCCCGGCCACGGGGAGATCGTGACGGGGAGGGATCTCGTTCTTCAGAACTATGAATTCATTCGGCAGCATTTCTATTCCTACCTATAATCTTTTCAGGGCATCCTTGATCTCTTTCAGCCTTTCTTGGTGGGAGCGATTTACCTCTTCAATCCGCCCTTTCCATTTCTCACTCCCTTCCACGTTGGGTTCCACTGCCTCACCGTCGATCCCTGCGTCTTTTAAGGCCTCCACGATCTCAAGGCTCAACGTTTGCCTTGCTTCTTCGATTTCGTTTCGGTAAACGGAGCGGAGACTTTCGAAGTTTTTCCTTATATCATTGAGACTTCGGCCCTTGAGCGACTCTATGGCGCCAAAGGGTCTTTCTGGATCGGAATCGAAAGAGAGGGCATCCGCCCACCGGGAAAAGAGAACCTCTTTCACCCTCTCCCGCACCTTCTCGTCCATTTTCTCGATCTCTCTCATCATCTCGTTTTGTGAAAGGTGGCCCTCTTTATACCGGTGAAAAAGACCCGTCGCCTTCTGAAGGATCTCTTTCTCCCTGATCCTCTCCCTCTCTTCATCGGAGATCACATATTTCTTACTTTTCTCCATCGCCAGTTCCAGTGCGGATTTAATTTCTCCCATGAATCAACCCCCCTTAAGCACGGCGAAAATTACCCCTGAGTATTCAATCGTTCCGCTTCGCAAAGATTTGGAAGCACACCCCTCCGGCACCAGGTGCAAAATAAGGTGAAATTCCAAAAAAGAAGCCCCAAGCAGAAGCCTGGGGCCATTTTTTTCAGTCTGAAAGATTATTCGTCAGCTCACCACAACGACGTTTGTCGCCTGTGCGCCCTTGGGGCCCTCGGTAATTTCGAATTCGACTTCGTCGCCCTCGTAAAGCACCTTAAACCCATCCTTCTTAATGGCTGAGAAGTGAACGAAGACATCATTTCCGTCATCTCTCGAAATGAACCCGAAGCCCTTCTTCTCGTTGAACCATTTTACTCGACCTTTGGCCACCACAACTCACCCCCTCTCTTTTCTGAACTTAAGTAAGTTGTAATAGCCTTTGGTCTTAACGATAAAAAGGCCACAGAAGTTTTGAATGACAACTTTTGTGACCTTTTCTTTGATCCAAACAAACTACTCCTTACAACTTACGTGTTTTGATTATTACACTCCTAATTTTGAAATGTCAAGCAATTTTTTATACTTGCCACATATCGAAAAAATCGGCCCTGTCAGGTCTCGTAGAGAGGATCCTAACATCCTCCATTTGTCACGTCAGAGATCCCTCGTGACAGGAACCGGATTAAGAGCAGAATTTTTATGAGAAATGTGTCAGACCCTGACACTTACCTCCTAAACCGTCAGGATGAACTCCTCTGGACGCTTGGAGAGTCCCCCCCTCCTCTCGGGCTGTCGTACCCTCCTGCCGGCCCGTATTTCTTCATGTCTTCCGGGATGTAACGATTCCCGACCTCCAGGTTCTTCAAGGTTGCCCGGTCATTCTCTTTGGCCGTTTGTTTCCCCTCTTTTTTATCCGGTTTTTTACTCTGGCTTCTATCCTGAGATGTTTCCTGGTTCTTATCCAGGGCTTTGCCCTGACTCTTATCCTGATTCTTAACAACTCCGGAGGCAGGACTATCTGAAAAATGGACCGTTCCCTTTTCGTCGACCCATTTATAAATCTGAGCGTTGCATAGACTGCCACTCATGAACAGAAAGAAAAGAGTTAACAATAGGGTATAACCTCTCTGGGTCATCGAGACTCCCTCCCATGAAGATGGAACCCTGTGGCAATAGCATTCGCCCTTTTCGACGCCTTGACATAATACAATAGGGCGCTTCCGGATCTCTTCGATTTTACTATAAATTCTTATTTCGTTAAAGTTCATAGACACATCACAGATACAACAGTAAATTTGAGGCACCCCAACTTTAAACAAATTCAAGTTACAATACGCACGACTAAAATCAATTGTCAAGACAGCATTTTTTGTGCCAATTTTATGGGACAACTCTCTTCTGATATGATAAGTGTCTAAAACCATAGGGATAAGATTATATTAAATGATGGAGAAGAATGTATCTTTGATCTACTGCCTTCAGTTGTATTGGTCAAAAAAATGAACGATCCCGATCATTTTGCGGCACTACTCAGGAACTAATAAACCCAAACTGACCCATTACGCTCGTTCTTTTCTTAAGGCCTATCTCATTGAAATTTTGAAGTTTCCCTTTAACTTGAATTTAAAACCCACAGATTATATGATTAGATGATTTTACATAAATACAGGCAATCCGCCATCACGGACCGCCACTCACGCCCAGGTCCCCTGCCCACGCCGAAGCGAGCTTTGCGCAGGCAGGCGAAACGCCCGCCTATTTGGAGGGAGCTTGACCGTCAAAAAGTTGCTCCTGATTATTTCGCTTGGACTCATTCTGTCAGGGCTCGGTGTCCCTCCCGTCCCTGCCCAATCGACAGCTCCATCCAATCCCATCGACCGGATCGACCTCTATTTTTTTTATGCTCAGGATTGTCCATCGTGTCAGGTCATCCTGCAGAGCGACCTTCCTTCCCTCCAGCCCATGTTTCCCTCTCTTGAGTACAAGGCCTATGATGTTGGAATCCCTGCTCATTACGAGGCCTTGGAGAGGCTCGAAAAACGGTTTGGCCGTGGAGGAAGTGAGCTTCCAGTCGCCTTTCATCGGAGACCAGATGCTTGCCGGCGAGAAGGAGATTATGGAGAAACTCAATCCTCTCCTCTTCGACTACCAGGCAAAGGGGGGGCAAAACTCCCGCCCCTGGACCTGTCTTCTCACATTAAAACCTCTGAAAAAGCGTTTACCGTCGAGCTAGCCTACTTTTCCCAGAAGGGGTGTCCCAAGTGTGATCGCGCAAACTCCCTGCTGAAATATCTCAACAAGAAATACCCCGGTTTGAAGATCCAGGAGATTGATCTCAACACCCCGGATGGAAAGCGATTGAATGAAACCCTGTCGAACCGGCTGAATCCCCCCCCGGAGAAACGTTTGATCGCACCCACCATTTTTATCGGCAAAGATTATCTCTTGCCCGAGGATATCACCGAATCGAGGTTGGAGGCCCTGATCCAGAAGTATGAAAAGATGGAGACCAAACCCGTCCTGGAAGTGAAAAAAGGAGAGATCAAAAACGCAGAAGATGCCATCGTGGAACGATTCAAATCCTTTGGCGTCTTTGCCATCCTGCTGGCAGGCCTGGTCGAAGGGCTCCAATCCCTGTGCTTTGGCCACGTTGGTCTTTTTCATTTCCTATCTGACCATGATGGGTCGAAATCGAAAAGAGATCTTGATGGTGGGGATCGGTTTTTCAGCCAGCAGCTTTATTTCCCACCTATTGCTCGGCTTTGGAATTCTCAGTTTCATCCAGCATTTCTCATTTTTTCCTCTGTTTACCCGCATTGTTTACATCATCACTTTCGCCCTCTCGCTTTTCCTGGGGATTTTTAGTCTCTACGATTATATCCAACTCAAAAGGGGAAGGCCTTCAAAGTATGATGCCCCAGGTTCCAAATTTCTTGAAGAGATCCACCGGATCATACGAACCAGAAGCAATGAATTGGAAAGGATAACCGGACAAACCACTCGTTTTTTTCTTGCCGCTCTCTTTATCGGTTTCATCGTCACCCTCTGCAATGGAGACTTGCACAGCCCGGTCTATCTCTCCATTCTGTTTGCACACTATTCCATCACTAAAGGGAAGTGCCGACGTCTTACTCATTCTCTACAATCTGGTCTATATTCTTCCGTTATGTGCGATCTTTGGTATCGCCTATTGGGGAGTGACGTCCGAACAGTTAGGCTTCTTCCTCCAGAAGAGAGCGACGACGATTAAATTCTTCACCTCCCTTCTTCTTTTTCCTGGCAGGGATACTGATTGTGAGCCTGCTCTAGCCTCTTTCCTGTCCCTTCAATTTCTTGCCTACCCCACTTTTCACTTGAGATCACAAGAAGCAAGCCGGGACCGCCTGGACAAACCGCTCTTCGGCGCTTCACACGGCCTTGTTTGGACTTTCATGGGGTAACCTGGCCATGAATTTTGCAAGTTTCGCTTAGGGATTGGGGCGTAGCTGCTCCGCGTTCATAAGGTGGGCCATGAAGCTTCTCCGAGCGGGAGCTTCGCCCAGGCGGTCTCCAGGGGCCTCGTCGATGAAAAGTGGGAGTGGGCAAGCCTTCAAATTCTGCGTCAATCTTTCGCGTCAATTTTTGTTGACTTCTTCATACAGCTTCTATAGACTGTTATCGGAACGTAAAACTGCTGCTCTCTTTTCGACTCTATGAATCAAATTACTCCCATCATTAATGCCTATGTAGCCTTATGGGTAGTACTGATTAACTTCGTCTTTTCCGTCCTTGTCCTGATCCGAACTTCCCGAACCGCCACTTATGTCCTCTTTGTTTTAATCTGTATCTCCAACATGTTCTGGAATTTTGGTGATTTCATGACCTTTCTTACGGAGAACCGGAATTGGTACTATTTTTCCGGATCGGCTCGAGCATGTTACCCGCGCTGATGTTTCATTTTATCCTCACCCTTGTCAGATCCAGGCCGAAACGGGTAACATGGATCCGGCTTCCCTATCTTCTTTCAGGGGTGTTCGCCTTCAATGCCCTTTCGGCAATGTTTCATCCGGGGAGCCGATGGTTCATGGATAGCGGTTTGAGGAACGTTCTTTTTCTGATTCTCTTGGGTCCCGTCCTTTTCATAGGTATTGGCGTTGTCCTCCTGGCGATCCGACGGACGAAACTCGAGGACGAGAGGGAACGGCTCCGTTATATTTTGATCGCCGGAATCATTGGAGTCCTTACAGGCCTGACGGAGACTTGTTCAATTTCTGAAGGCACTCCCTCCCCTGGGACACCTCGGCTGCCTTGCTTATTCTTCGATTTTGGCGGTCAGTATTTTTAAGCACCGCACGGCCTATGATGTCTTCACCCAGATGCAGGAAAGGCTGGAATCTCTGGGCGAGATGGCCGCAGGCATCGCCCATGAGATCCGCAATCCCTTGACCTCCATCAAAGGAGCTTCAAATCTTTTATCGGATGAGGTGAAACGCCTCGATCTTCCCAGGGTACGGGAATACCACGACATCATCCGGGAGGAGATCGACCGGTTGAATCACATCCTTCTCAACTTCCAGTATTTTACGAGGCCCTTAAAGATCGAGAAGGAACTGATCCCCGTTAATGAGATCATCCGGAAAACCGTCAGACTGGCTGAAACAGCTCCGGCAAACATCACGATCAAACAGGACCTCTCCGGAAATTCACCGAAGATTATGGCCGATGCCTCGCTTCTCAGGCAGGTTTTCCTGAACCTGATCAAAAATGCCGAAGAAGCCTGCGGCCCGGAAGGGGAGCTGGT
Organism: uncultured delta proteobacterium; assembly: GCA_963828805.1. Lineage (GTDB taxonomy): Bacteria > Desulfobacterota > BSN033 > BSN033 > UBA1163 > CAWHGS01. The sequence goes on along the minus strand of CAWHGS010000051.1, from coordinate 6,918 downwards.
GATTAAGACCGAAAGCCTTCCTCCATGGTTCAGGATCAGCTTCTCCGACAATGGACCGGGGATTTCAGCGGAAAACCTCAACCGGATCTTTGAACCCTTTTTTACCACCAAATCCAGCCGGGATGGGGATGGGGCTGGCGATCTGCCGGAGAATTATGCTCGCCCATGGCGGAGAACTGGAAGTAAAAAATACGATTGCCTAAAGGCACGGAATTTAATATATTGCTACCCATGGGATAGACGGCCCTCCTGTTTCTTCCGGGGAAGCAGGCCTGATCGACTGTACTTGAAATACTCTCTGCTTCTTATAGACACTATGGACCAAATTATCTTTACCATCGATACTTCGTTGGCATTCACAGCGGCTTTGGTTAATCTCATCTTTGCCATCCTGGTCTCTTTCCGGACCTCAAGGTCTTCTCTCTACCTCGCTTTTTCTTTGGCTGCATTTCACTCATGGTCTGGAATTTCGGCGACTTCATGTTTTTCTTACAGAGAATCCGATTCTGGTTCTATTTCTCCCTGATCGGTTCTGGTATGGCCCCTGCCCTCATGTTTCATATCGTAAACGCTCTGGTCAGATCTGAACGGGAAATGACGTTCTGGATCATCCTTGCTTACATCTTTTCAAGCTCTTCTGGCATTGAGTTCTCCTCTGGCGCTACTTCATACCGGGATCCAAGAGTTTGTTGATGGAATTGCCTGGAATATCCTCTACTTCATCCTCCTTGTTCCCTTTCTTCTAAGCAGTGTTTTCATGGTCTTCAATGCAATCCGTAAGGCTCGAATCGGAGGAGGAAAGGGCTCGGCTCCGATACATTCTGGTCGCCTTTATCATCGCGGTTTTTACCGGAGTCACAGATCTTGTCCAGATCCTGAACATCCATATTCCTCCGCTGGGTCATCTGGGCTGTGTTATCTACTCATCAATCTTAGCCATCGGTGTCTTTAAACACCGCACAGCCTTTGATATCCTTGCCCAGATGCAGGAGAAGCTGGAATTTCTGGGTGAGATGGCGGCAGGCATCGCCCATGAGATCCGGAACCCATTAACGTCCATCAAAGGGCGCCTCAAACCTCTTATGGCGAGTGAACTGAAGAATATCGATCTTCCGAATGTTCGGGAATACCACGAGATCATCCGGGAGGAGATCGAACGGTTGAATCACATCCTTCTCAACTTCCAGTATTTTACCAGACCTTTGAAGATCGAGAAGGAATCCACTGCGATCGACGAGGTGATTCAGAAAACCGTTAAATTGGCTGAAACAGGCCCGATCAACATCAGGATAAGACAGGAACTTTCCGAAAATTCACCAAAGGTCCAGGCCGATGCCGCGCTCCTGAAGCAGGTCTTTTTGAATCTGATAAAAAATGCCGAAGAAGCCTGTGGCTCAGGAGGAGAGCTTGTGATTAAAACCGAAACCCTTTCTCCATGGCTTAAGCTCTGCTTCTCTGACAACGGACCAGGGATTCCACCGGAAAATCTTAAGCGACTCTTTGAGCCTTTCTTTACCACGAAATCGACCGGAATGGGGATGGGGCTGGCGATCTGTCAGAGGATTATCCTCGCCCACGGCGGACGGCTTGAGGTAAAAAATAGATTGCCTAAAGGCACGGAGTTTACGATATTGCTACCCATATAGCTCAGCACAGTTACAGAAAACTTGAAGGTCAGGGGAAGATTGGAATAATGGAAAAATGGAACGGTGAAGGATTCAAAGATCTCTTTATTTTGATTCTCCATTATTCCATCGTTCCACTATTCCATCAACCCGGTGTGTAACCTCCTCTGGAACCGACTGTGTCGGGGGAAGGATAAATACCATGGCACTTATTTTGGTCGTCGATGACGACCGCAATCTCTGTAGAGTCCTGAAAGGCCATCTTGAAAAAGCAGGGTTCGATGTCCTCCTGGCTCACGACGTCGATTCAGCCCTTCCTGTCATCAGAGAGAAGGACCTGGATCTCGTCATTACGGATCTGAAAATGCCCGGCAAGAGCGGGATGGAACTGCTTCCCTTGAGCAAAGAGCAAAAGCCGGCCACGCCCGTCATCATGATCACGGCCTACGGGAACATTGGGTTTGCAGTGGAGGCCATCAAAAAAGGGGCTTACGATTTCGTCACAAAGCCCTTTGATGAGATGCAGCTCCTCGAGTGTGATCAAGAAGGCGCTCATCGAGTCGCAGAAGAATCGGGAACTCCTGTCAGCCTATTTCGATCACGAGATTCATTTCGTTCCCGGCTTTATAGGTGAAGACAACCGCTATTCAGCAGATCCTTCAAACCGTCCAGAAGATCGCACCAACCGATTCCACGGTCCTGATCACAGGTGAAACCGGAGTGGGAAAAGAGATCATCGCCAGGGCAATTCATCTGGCCAGCCGGCGCCGGGAACATCCCTTTGTCAAGGTCAACTGCGCTGCCATACCCTTGAAACCCTCCTCGAAAGCGAACTGTTCGGCTATCGAAAGGGGCCCGCACAGGCGCCGTAACCAGTACAACCCGGCCGCTTTGAGATCGCCCACCTGGGAACCCTCTTTCTTAACGAGATTCGTGATATTCCCATCCATCTCCAGGCCAAGCTGCTAACCGTGCTCCAGGACAAGGCCTTCGAACGCGTGGGAGGCGTCAGACGACCCGGGTCGATCTGCGGATCGTTGCAGCGACCAATATGGACCTCCAGTCCAGCCATCCAATCAGGAAAGTTCCGCTCCGATCTTTTTTACCGGCTTGAATGTCGTGCCCATCCACATCCCTCCGCTCAGGGAAAGAAAAGACGATTTAGTTTCCCTCATCGACCATTTCCTGAAAAAATTTGCAGCCAAGTATCAAAAGAGAATGACCGATGTTTCAATCGACGTCATGGCAGCCCTTGGGGCGGGATTTACCATTGGCCCGGAAACATCCGGGAACTGGAGAATGTCCTGGAGCGAATGGTGCTCATGTCCGAAAAAGACAACGATTGGCTATGACCAGCTGCCGCCGGAGCCCGCGGAGGGCAGAGCCCACTTCGCAGAATTCTCCCCTCAAGGTAAAAATGGAGGACATCTCCCGGGTGACAGAGAAACAGATGATCCTCGATGCCCTCAACAGAACGAATCAGAATCGGACCAGGGCAGCCGAACTCCTCGGCATCAGCCGCCGAACCCTCCAGAACAAGATCAAAGAATACGGCCTGTACGTTTCATCTTGCGACATCCAACGAGGAGAGCCGCAGACCAAGGAGTAACTTCCTGTAATCGAACTTTTGACAAGTTCCGTCAAATGGTGCAGGGCTTCTTTCTAAAATAGACAATTGACAATAACCACAAATTGGTCAAAAATATCGTAAAATCGATTAATCCATTCCTAGTAAGGTCAATGGTCCCTTCTGAACCAACGGAGTATAGATATGACAACAGCAATTTATCGAACCCCATCACAACGAATCACTCGCTAAATCCAAAATGCCGGACTGGCTGGGACAATCAATCCTCGACGGTGCTTTGCCCTGGGAGGTTGCACCAGAGTTCTACCGTTGAGAAGTTCACCGAGACATATGCAGTTTCAGGATTCCATTTGGGTTACCCTTTCCCTAAACTTTGAACGCAATAGTTCCGGTATTTTGGTCATGCTATGGAATTACAGATTTGCCCAATTTCGTTAAACCTGTGTCCGAAGGAGAAAAGAGGACAAATTTATCTTCTATACCCGAATACGTCATTCTTATTGCAAAGATCAAACAGACTACCGAGGTTTCAGTCAAGTCCCCACCGAAGCATTGGATAATGAGTCACCCAATAGGTTGACCGTGAATTGAGAGACAGAGATGGCAAACAAGGTCTGGATAATAACTGGTCAGTCAGGCGGAGACATAAGAATCGTCTTCAGCGGAAGAACGAAGGTCATGGCGTTGGATTATGATAAGCAGATCATTCAAATCTAATATTTCCATGGTAGCCATTAAATGGAAAGGTCGTTCCATGAGTCAATTTGTAAAAGGATGGGTGTCGTCGTGAGTTTCAGGATAAACCCAGCAAGACTTATTGTTATACTTCTTTCTAACGTAAATCATTGATCTCTAATACATGCTACTCTGCACGCCTTGTAGGTGTTAAGTGTTAATAGAGACTTCTGCTGACGCTCTCTGTCAAATCCAATCCCTGTCAGGACAAATGATCAACTTGGTTTCCTCTGGAGGAACGGTGATGTGTTTACCACTTCGAATCATGTTTAGGGCTAGTTTGGTGGTTGGTCCTCGAATGTTCGCAGGTTGCGGCACAGGTCCGACCCATACTCCTTCTCCCATGCCGTCACTCATAGAAACGCTGAGCAATGGGGGGCACGTGATCTACATGCGGCACACGAATGCCGACGTTGGGCGTGACATACCCGGTGATGGTGAGTGGTGGAAGAAGTGTGGCGAGGGTCATCGCATGCTCTCCGAGCGAGGGCGTGCCCAGGCGGTACAAATCGGCCAGGCGATCCATCGCCTTGGTATTCCGATTTTCGAGGTGCGGAGCAGCGAGTACTGTCGGGCTGTCGAAACGGCACGCCTTCTCGCTCTTGGTGATCCGAAGACCGACGCCCGATTGAACGGTTGGCCTGCCTGGAAAGCCGTGGATCCCGAGCACGGGCTCGAGCGCCTTGCCGAGGGAACGAGAGCACTCCTGGCCACCCGGCCTGTTCGGGGAAATGTGATGCTCGTTTCGCATAAACAGGATTTTCCCCACCCCGCGGCCCCGGTGTTGGCAGACCTTGAAGACGGCGAATCAGCGGTCTTCACCTCCGATGGTAAGGGCGGGTTCGTGCTTCGTGGCAGGATCAAGCCGGAAGACTGGAAGGCGCTCTCTTCTTCATTGACCAACCTATTCTAATCAAGTAGAATCAGACTAAACCAGAGATCAACCATAAGCCCTACTGAAACACCTCCAAACAGGAAAGGGAAAAAGTATGAAATCCAAAGGATTCATTCTGCTTCTGCTCGTCGCCGTTCTTCTGCCGATTGCATCGTTAGCCAATGCACAAGCACGGGTTGAGGTTTTCAGTCCCCAGGGAACCGTCAAGGGAGTTCGGCAGGTCACTGTCCGATTCTCGGAACAGATGGTCCCCTTGGGTGACCCGAGGGGGCTCATCGAACCTTTTGACATCGATTGCCCGGAAAAGGGGACAAGCCGGTGGGCGGATGGAAGGAACTGGATCTATGATTTCGATAGAGACCTTCCGGCAGGGGTTCGCTGTGCATTTAAATTAAAACCTGGATTAAAGGCTCTCTCAGGCAACGCCATCGGAGGTCAACAAGAGTTCTCTTTCTCGACCGGTGGTCCTGCCATCAAGGCCACCATCCCTTATGAGGGAGAAGGGATCGATGAAGAACAAATCTTCATCCTGACACTGGATGCGGACCCCAGTGAAGAATCCGTGCTTCAACATGTCACGTTTTCAGTCGAAGGCATCCAGGACCAGATCGGCATCCGGATCGTTGAAGGAAAAGAGAAGGAACGGATTTTTAAGTCCCGGTTTCGACACCGGAGACCTCCGTTTCCTCCGATGGTCTTCGTTCAGAGTCGACAACGTTTTCCCACAGACACGAAGGTGACTCTGGTCTGGGGCAAGGGGGTGATGTCAAAGACCGGTGTCGCCAATGACAAAGACCAGGTCTTTCGCTTCAAGACAAGAAAGGCTTTCCTCGTGGAGTTTTCATGCGAGAGGGAGAATCCGAAAGCGGGATGCATTCCCATCACACCCATGACGATCCATTTCTCTGGCCCTGTTTCAAGAGAACAAGCCTCCAGGATCGTCATGAAAGGCCCGGAGGGCAAGGTCTGGAGCCCCCGGTTTGAGGGAGATAAAGAGGCAAAGTTTGTGAGCGCTCTCGTTTTTAAGGGACCTTTTCCGGAAAGCAAAGGTTTTACCGTCGAGATTCCCCCCGGGATGACGGATGATTCGGGAAGGCCCCTGGCGAATGAGGATCAATTCCCTCTCTCTGTCAGAACAGACGCCCATCCTCCTTTAGCGAAATTCTCGGCAAGGTTTGGAATTCTGGAACTGAAGGCAGACCCGACTCTCCCGGTCACTTTGAGAAATCTCGAGCCTCAGGTAAATGCGAAGATGCTGAGGGTGGACAAGGTAGAAGGCCCCTTGGGTCAGGTGACGGGGAAAATTCTAAATGTTCCCCCTGAAAAAGGAGGAGAGATCCAGACCTGGCTGCGAAAGGTGGCTTCTGCATCGCGCAAGAGTTCGCTTTTGAGCCGGGAAAAGGGTGCAAGAGATTTCAAGGTTCCCAAGTCCCTGGGATCCCGCGCCTTTGAAGTCGTCGGGATTCCTCTGAAAAAGTCCGGGCTCTACGTTGTGGAACTCGAAAGCGCCATCCTGGGAGCAGCGCTTCTTGAGACGGGCAAACCCATGTTCGTTCCAACGGCTGTCCTCGTGACCAACCTCTCCGCCCACTTTAAATGGGGAGAGAATCCTCCCTGGTCTGGGTGACCACCCTGGATACGGCAGAGCCGGTGAAGGATGCTCATGTCACCGTTCGGGACTGTCAGGAAAAGGTTGTATGGAAAGGAAAAACTAACGCATCCGGAATTGCCAGGATTGAAACCCCGCTGCCTCCGGCGCAGGACCTCCCCCAGTGCCCCTATGAAGTGGACCATAATGATTATTCCCAGATGGGAGCCCTTCATTCTTTGGGAGGAGGACTCTTCGTTACAGTCCAGACTTCTGATGATATGACCTTTGTTCACTCGAACTGGGACGAAGGGATTGAGCCATGGAGGTTCCAGCTTCCCGAAGAAACCACCCTGGACCCGATCCTTGCCCATACGATCTTGGATCGTACCCTGCTCCGGGCAGGCGAAACCGTCCACATGAAGCATGTCCTACGGCAGCATACCACCCAAGGGTTTTCCACAGTCACTCCGAATCAGATGCCTCG
>CAWHGS010000050.1:0-62912 GCA_963828805.1 uncultured delta proteobacterium | reverse complement strand
AACGTTAAGGCTCACCAGTTGCCATGTTTATTGGCGATCTGGTGCAGCGGCTTGTTATGTGGGGATTCGTGATGGATGCACCTTTTATTAAAATTGAAATTACACCGCATAATGAAGAGCCGTATGACCCAACTGAGAGCTTAATGGAATTCATAAGACATTTTAAAGAAGACCCAAGATTAAGGGAAAGCAGTTTTTCAGTTTGTTCAACCCGGGCAGTTGACGGTCACTGCCGTGGTATGTTTTGGCTTACAACCAATTGCACTTTGGTTCGCACTTGAGTTTTACGGTGTTGTACTGGCTTGGTATTTTACCCTGAGTCGAAGTTCGTTCTGTATAGATAAAGAGCATTGTTTTGTCGTCGCATTCTCTGGCTTTCTTTGATATCGCCTCTTTTCTTTTGGTTTCAAGTTTGTGAGGTCTTCTTCGTCGGTAGGGGAGATAATAAACTCTATGCAAGTAGGACAGGAATATCTTTTTTTTCTGCCAAAATCAAGGAGTTTAAATTTTGCTGAGTGTCGGCCACAAAGGGGGCAGTTTATTTCTTGCTCTGTTGGATCGTGAGGGAGTGTCATTGTTTTATCTCCTTTCATTTTCGGATAACATTTATTTTGTACTTATTCTATTGTTTGTCTAAAAATGAACGACCGGACATCTCTTCTCCTCTCAAAAAGGGTCATCTAATGCTATTCCTTTCCAGAATACATCGTTCTGGCCAGCATTATACAGAATTTGCTCAATTTAGTCCCGTAGGAGTAATATTGTGCGCGTAGATGTCACAATATTTTTAGCACCATCATTTAAGCGCCTATTCATGGGCATCCCAGAGCATTTTGGAAAATCTCAACTTTTTCAATTCTGACATTTCCTGTTTGGGTCTGGCTATGCCGGGTTAGGGACTAATTATCCACGGAGATTCTTGCACCTGAGTCTATTGTTGATTTCCATTCATACTGTACACCTTTTTGGGAAACTGGTAAAGAGAAAGTTTCAGGAAGAAAGTGACACGCTGCCCTGCAGGAAAATATCGTGCTTTTACCCAGGAAGCGACAGAACAATTACCCGCGGTGGAGGGACCCACAAACGATGAAAACTGCCAATCCGCCTTGGAAACGGAAAGAGAGATAAGGGAAGGATGGGGCGACTTCTCTCGCCCCATCCTTTTTTGAAGGCAGGAACTTGTCGTTCTATTTCTTCATTTCTTCCAGGGTCGACTTTGCGGCGGCATACTGGAAACCGGTATCCGTATTGCAGGCCAGGACCGTCATCCCCTTTGCCCGCCATTTCTTGATGGCATCGACGCTTCCGATGTGGATTCCGGAGGCCTTTCCTCTCTTCTTTGCCGTCTCCACCACCTTTTCGATGGCTTTCGTCAGTATCTCCGAATTCATCTGATCCGGAATTCCCAGGGAGATCGAGAGATCGTTCGGACCGATCAAGCCGACATCGATCCCTTCAACGCTGAGAATGGCATCGATATTTTCGATGGCCTCCTTCGTTTCGATCTGGGCAACGATCAGGGTATGGTCATTCGCCTCTTTCATGTAATCAGCGGCCTTCACCGGGTATATAGTCATTCATCCCGAACTGCCTCCCATTCCCCGCTACCCAATGGGGGTATACTTGCTGAAACGGGCAATGGTCTCTGCATCCTCCCGGGTGGAAGTCATGGGGACCATAATCCCTTCCGCCCCTGCATCGAGCACTCTTGAGATAAAAAACGTCTCCAACCGGGGAACCCGGATGACGGTCCCGATCCCGACCGATTTGGCGCCCCGGATCAGATCCGCCACTGTCTCCATGTTGTAGCAGCCATGCTCCATGTCGATGAAGACGAAGTCATAACCTGCCGCCTGCATAGATCGCAGGCGCTCCCGGGTCCCGGGCCAACCGGATCATTGTCCCATAAACGCATTCTCCTGCCAAAACCTTTTTTCTTAACCCTGACCAACGCATATTTATCCTCCCTTCTTTTAGGAACCATAAAGTTTGATCGTGTCCGATTTTCAGATACGTGTCCGAATCCCAATTCAAATCACAATTATCCAGACGTAAGTCCAAGACCTTATGAGTTTACTCCGTCAGCCTTACGCCTAATCTCTTATCTGGTGATTGAATTTACAAGTCCCATATCCTTCAGGATCTTTCTTCAGCTCTTCTTTTGCCTCGGGTTTGATTCCTCCCACCGGAGCAATCGCCGACCCCGGCATCGATCCCGATGAGATTGAGTGCCTCCTTAATCACCACCGGGAAGGTCCCCAGTTCAAAGGCCAACCGCAGTGGCGCCAACCGGAACTGGGCCTGCCAGCGACCGCTTCATATCCCCGGCCATAAAGGCCTCGTAGATCTCGACGATGACCTTTGGCGCCACATTCGCCGTTGCTGCAATGCGCGCCCTTTCCTCCGTAACAGAGCGTCCCGTAGATGAGTGTATCCCGGCCTGCCAGGACTGAAAAGGCCTCATCCGTTCTCCGGATATATTCCGCCGTCAGCGTCATGTCGCCGGAAGAATCCTTGATCCCGACGATATTCTCTATCTTCGAGGCACGGACGACAAAGTTGGCCGACATATTGACCCCGGTCCTCGCCGGGTTGTTATAGAGAAGCACGGGAAGTCGGGTCGACTTGGCGACGGCGCTGTAAAACTCGAAGAGCTCTGTCTCGTTGGGATGTGATGAAGAAAGGGGTGAGGACAGAGACTGCGCTGACCCCGGCTGCCTCTGCCATCTGCGTCAGCGCAATCGCTTCCCGGGTGGTGATGGCGCCCGTGCCTGCGTAGACAGGCACCCGGCCCCGCGTCTCCTCAACGACGGTCTCAATCACCTTCTTCTTCTCCTCGAAGGTGAGGGCATAGAATTCACCCTGGCTTCCCACCGGGAAAAGGCCGTGGACGCCCCCTTCGATCAGATAATTCGTCAGCTTCCGAAGGGCCCCCACATTGATCTTTCCATCAGAAGTGATCGGCGTCACCATCGCCGGAATAATTCCTTTGGGTTGAAAAGTCATGATTCACCTCCTTATTTTTGTCGATGATAATCGCATAGCGTTATAAAGGTGCATTCCCATGGCGTATACGAGCTTAGAAGCATTGTCCTCATTCGATCGGAGAGGGCACTCCGTAATGTTCATTAATCCTCTCAAAATCGGAAGGGTCAACAATCCATCCGGAATCAGAATAACCCTTGCCTTTGGATTCTTCTCCAATTCTCGATCCAGGGCCTCCTGGAATGTTGGAGCCTGATTCGAGATAAAGTTCCTTCAGCGTCTCTTCCGGAAGGGAGCAGTCCGTCATCACAATCCGTGCCTGTCTCAGAATCCAGGCCAGGATGAGGGCCTTCTGCTCACCCGGGCGCAAATCCCTCTTCCCGGGAAATGGCGATCACATCCTCCACATCCTCCGATCGCTTCATGATCTCGCAGTAACCCGGATGGCCGCACCCATCCTCGCAGGAAGCAGGGATCAGAATGACCCCTCCCTTGGTCACCACAGGCTTTGGACCAAAGGCAACAACATTTGCCGCCCGGCTGGCCTGATAGAGGTCCCGGCTTTTGGGATAACTGACACCGCTGACCACAATCTCTCCCGGTTGATCGATCTCAACCTCGTAGAGATGCCGTGCTGTCTTAACCCCCTCATGAAAGGCCTCCACAGGGTCTCCAGCAACAACCTTTACCACTTCCTTCTTTCCGGTCTGGACCACATTGACGATGAAGTGAAGTCCGATGGCCTGGGTGGCCTCTGTGAGAAAACGCCGGAATTCATTGCCCTCGATCACCCCGAGCCGGGTATTCTGCATCATCTCATAATTATGGGTTGCCCCGATCGTCTCCTCACCGGCCACTCCCACGGCAATGCTTTTGACCCCGCCGCTGTAACCCGCAAAGAGATGGGTCTCGATCACGCCCGTTGAAATTCGATAATCGGCCTGGGCCACGATTCGATTAAAGACCAGAGGAATCCCTCCCTGGGAGGTTCCAAGATGGACCAGACCCTTTGGATCCCACGGGTTGTGGTTGATGAAACGAATCTCGTTAACCACTTCTCCAAATTTTTCTCTGATTTCTTCGGGCGTATTGGGCCGGTGTGTCCCCGTGGCAACAACTGCCGTAATATCCTGTTTCCTTATTCCTCCGGCCTCTAACTCCTTGACAAGAAGAGGAAGGATAATCTCCTCCGGAAGCTTCCGGGTAATATCGGTAACGACAATGGCAACGGTCTTCCCGGGTTTTACCAAATCCCGGAGCTTTGGGGTCCCGATGGGGCGGTCAAGGGATTCCTCAACCGCCCTCTTCACATCCGGAACCGGGGCTAGCTTTCGAGATTCCACCCATTGGACCGGAACAGAGTCAGGAATCTGGATGGAAATCGTTTTTTTTCCGCAAGGGATCGGATACTGTTTCATTCTATTCCAATTTGATATTGAACTCCTTGATTAATTTACCGTACTGTTCAAAGCCGTCCTTAAGATACTTTCCAAATTCTGCAGGGCCTTGATACATCACGGGCTGCCCGATATCCTTCATCGCCTTGATGAATTCCGGATCCTCACAGACCTTTTTAAATCGTTCCGAGAGATACGGCAATGACCTCCGGAGGCGTCCCCTTGGGCGCAGCCACACCCTTCACCGAGCCAACGGTGACAACGTTGTAGCCTAATTCCTTAAATGTCGGGACATCCGGAATGGCGGGGTCCCTCTGCTCTAAAGCCACTGCGATCGGGATCAGCCGTTTCGCCTTGATATGGCTGATGACCTCAGAGGGGTGATTTCCACCCGTGTCGGTCTGCCCTCCCACAATGGCTGTAACCGCATCTGCGCCTCCTCTAAAGGGAACCGTCACAATTTTCAGGCCAGTGGCCTTTCCCAGGGCCTGAAAGGTGATATCGACCGATCCAGCCTTGGTTGAAACTGAAGCCGTAACCTGATCCTTCTTCTTTCCCCATTCAACAAATTCCTTCAAGTTCTTGTAGGGAGCATCGGCTCGATTGATCATCGCAACAGAGTGGACAGAGAGCCTGCATACGGGAAGCAGGTCTTCGAAGGTCTTATAGGGAAGTTTCTGGAAATGGGGCATGACGAGGTCATGACCCGAGCCGTATCCCACAAACAGGGAGTATCCATCCGGTTTTGACCGGACGACCCCTTCCGTCCCTGTCACCCCGCCTCCACCCGGTTTGTTCACAACGACAAGGGGTTTTTCAAAATACTTTGGAGCATATTTGGCTACCAGACGGGCCAGGACATCGGTGGAACCCCCCGCTGCAAAAGGAACCACGAGCTCGATCGGTTTGGTGGGAAACTTTTCTGCTGCCCCGATCAGGGCTGGCAGACATCAGAGAAAAACATAAAACCAAAACCCATACGCTCTTCTGCATTCTCATAATTTTCCTCCTTTTCTTTCATTATTCTTACTCTCTAACCCTCTCGAATCTAAAATATCCCTCTTTATCTTTTCCACTTTTTTCTCAGCGTCACAACAATCTGGATCAGAATGAAAAGGCAGCAGAAATCCCATCAAGGTCCCTGAGATGGGGCGCTGGAAAAAGATGAGCGGACTTCCCGCTGACATCAAGAGGGCCTGCCGAAGGGCCGGTTCCAGAATCCGGCCGAGGACAAAGGCCAGGATAAGAGGACCGGGGTCAAGATCCACCTTCCTGAAGATATAACCAATCACTCCGAAGATACCCATGATCCAGATATCAAAGACCGTATTCCGAATGCTGTAAACTCCGATGCAGCAGAAAAGGACGATGATGGGGGCAAGAATCGCATAAGGGACCCTGAAGCAATTGGACCCACATCCCGACCAGAGGGAGGTTCAGAATGAGGAGCATCACATTTCCAATATACATGGAGGCGACAACGCCCCAGAAGATATCCGGATGTTCGGTGATGAGAAAAGGCCCGGGCTGAACCCCCTGGATCAGCAAGAGCCGCAAAGATCATGGCAATGGCTGCATTGCCTGGAATGCCAAGGGTCAAGAGGGGGATGAATGAAGCGCTGGCAGCGGAGTTATTGGCCGACTCGGGACCAGCCACTCCCTGAATTGCCCCTTTTCCAAATTCCTCAGGATGTTTGGAAATCCTCTTTTCAACCGCATAAGACACAAGAGAGGAAATGACCGCCCCGCCGCCGGGCAGGATTCCGATGAAGAAGCCGATGAAAGAACCTCGAACAATTGCCCATTTCGACTCGGCCCAATCCTTTAAATTCGGCCAGAGGTTCGTCACCTTCTTGGTCACGAGTTCTGTCGTCAATTCCTTTTCAAGATTGATGAGAATTTCTCCGATTCCGAACATCCCCATGGCCAGGGTCACGAAATCGATCCCTTCCTGGAGCATGAAGAATCCCCACGTGAACCGGATTGCCCCGGAGATGGGGTCAAGCCCGACTGCGCCGAGAAGCAGCCCCAAAACGACCATGATCAGACCCTTGATGATCGAACCCTCTCCAAGAAGGGTTGCCATGAGAAGGCCTAACAGGGTCAGGGCAAAATATTCCGGGGGACCGAATTTCAGCGCGAATTCAGCCAGGGGAGGCGCCACAAAGGTCAAGCCAATGACACCGATCGTTCCGGCAATGAATGAACCGATGGCAGCAATTCCCAGGGCTGGACCTGCACGTCCCTTCAGGGCCATCTGATAACCATCGATACAGGTGACGACCGAAGCCGCTTCTCCCGGGATGTTGACAAGAATCGATGTCGTCGATCCCCCGTACATCGCCCCATAGAAGATCCCTGCCATCATAATGATCGAGGTCACAGGAGAACCGATCTTAAAACTGATGGGAAGGAGAAGCGAGATGGTGGCAGACGGACCAAGGCCCGGGAGGATACCCACGACCGTTCCGAGAAGGGCTCCGATCAGGGCGAAGCTGAGATTGGTCAGGCTGAAGGCAATCCCGAACCCGGTCATCAATCCTTGAAACAGTCCAAAAATCTCATCCATTCTCTTACCCTTTTACAACCCCAGAAATCCTTGAGGAAGCGGGACTTCCAGAAAGAAGCTGAAGATCAGGTAAAGGGCAACCGTGGTTCCAATCGAAATACTGATGATGGTCCGCCAGCGGAGCCGTTCAATCACCCACATCCAGATGATGAGAAAAATGAAGGTCGTGGGAATAAAACCGATAAAGATCAACCACCAGGGCATAAAAGATCAGGATCGCAACACCGAGCAGGGGCCTGAGCCAGGTGCGCCCTGGCCAGAAGGGGGCAGGAGAGGAATCCTTCTTCCAGTGTCTAAAGATGAGAACAAAGGAAAGAAGAATCAAGGCAATCGCAAGTCCGAAAGGGAAAAAACCTGGTCCTGGATGTCTCCATTTACCCATGGAGAGATGGGTGGAACTCCAGGCCGTAACGACCCCGATGATCAGAAAAACATACCCTGTGACACGATCCCACTTATTAATAGGACCCCCCTTTTCACATAAAACGATAACAAAATTCAATTAGATTCGGCCCGGAGGGAAACTCCCTGCCGGTCCAGCCCCGGTCCCGACTGACGACGTGGTCCGGCAGCCGCTAAAACATTTTTTAAGTAACCCTTTCTGGCAAAAACTGTCAAGGCAACTCATTGTTCAGGTTATTCCTTCTCCAGCATATTGAGAAAATCGGACTCCTTGCCTGATTTAGACCCTGTATGGCCTTTTTCGATTTCAGGCTTCAGCTCTTCCCTTTTCCATTCCTTCTCCCGGATGAGATGCCTGTCAACCCACTGGTCGAGGGATTTGATATCAAAGAGGACCCGATCCCCGATCTTGAGGTAGGGAAGTTTTTTGGAGGCTGCCATCCGGTAAACCGTATCCGTCGAAAGGCTCAGATACTGGCTGGCCTCTTTGGCCGTAATCAACCTCCGGAGTTCAGGGATCTTTCTGATCCGGTCATCCATCCGCTCGAAATATTTCTCGGCGAGCAGGTCAGCCAGCATCTCCAAAAATTCGTTCATCGGGGGACGATGTTCTTCCTTGGCCATGGTTTCCTCCTTCGGGAAAAGGACGCTTTCCTCTAACGAGGCTCCTTCCCTCATCTCTTCCTGGATCTTCTTCATCAGGGCGATATTCTCCGTGTGACCTGTCAGATGGGCCGTCACTTTTCCCCGGACAGGCCGATTGAGAAGGTAGAAATCGCCGATGAGATCGAGAATCTTGTGCCGGACAAATTCATCGGGAAATCGGAGTTCGGTGTTGACGATCTTTTCATCATCCACCAGGATGAAATTGTGGAGTCGCCCTCCGCTCCCCAATCCCATCCGTTCAAGCATCTCCACATCCTTCAGGAATCCGAAGGTCCGGGCAGGCGCAATCTCTTCCTTGAATGATCTTCTCATCCTTTCAGGACAAAGCTGAGCGACTGCTGCCCGACAGGAAGGGGATAATCCAAATGATAGTCAATGAAAAGGTATCGGAGGGCTCGATGACCAGGGACTTATTCCCGCGGATCATCTCCATCCGCCTGTCGATCACCAGTTCCTCCACGCTCCCTTCCTGTTCCTCCACACCCGCCTCCTCGATCATCTTGCAAAACTCCAGAGCGGAACCATCCATGATGGGAATCTCCTCGATCATCTTGACCATCAGGTTGGTGATCCGATAGGCATGAAGGACAGCCATGAGGTGCTCGATCGTCATCGCGGATGCCCTTCCCTTTTTCAGGGCCGTGGCAAACTCCGTGGACTGGACATAATCGAGATGGGCCGGGACCACATCCTCATACGAGATGCTTCCAAAGAGGATGCCGCTATTGGGCGGAAGGGGTTGAAGAAGGAGTCCGGTCTTCATCCCGGAATGGAGCCCTGTTCCGTAGAGGACCATGCTTCGTTTCAACGTCCGCTGGAGGGAGAGGGAGGTCCCCTCTTTCTTCGTCGGATCCTCTCTCCTGGAGAAGTGGCTTCTGCGATGAAGCTGCAGAAGACCCCGACGAACCCCTCTGGAATCTCCTTTGAAAGGGACGCCTCTCTCCGAGATTCCTGCAAGGTTCCGCCTCTCTCCATCTTCGGAATTCCTGAATAGGCCTTTCTGCCGATCGAGGGCCCGATGGATCGTCATGCAGAAGAAGATCGAGGGAGAGAGGTTTTTCGATAAAATCGAAGGCGCCAAATTTCACGGCAGCCATGGCCGTTGAGATGGTGGCATGACCTGAGATCATGATGACCAGGCAATCCGGAGAAATGCCTTTGAGTCGTTTTAAGACCTCAATGCCATCCATCCCCGGCATCCAGATGTCAAGAAGCGTCACATCCGGTTCTTCCTTCTGGAAGAGGTCAATGGCTTCTTCTCCGCTCCTCGCGGTGGTGACCCGAAACCCTTCATCCTCCAGGACACCTGCAATCGATTGAACCACTCTCTCCTCATCATCGACGATGAGGACTTTCTTCTCCATAAAACCTCCCTAAGAAACAGAATATCTACCCTTCGCCTTGAACATAACCGCCTATGCGAATCAACCTGGCTACCCCAACCAATGCCTATGCCTCTGGATGGCATCCACTGTGTCCATTCAAATATGCTGTTTTCCATGGCATCCGTCATGCCGGACCGTTCCGATTCGACTTCTCGCATATGGTTCTAGGCTATCTCCGCTATGACACTTTTGCATCTATCGCTTTCCGAAGTCCTAATCAGTAGTTCCCGACCCCCACGTCTCTCTTTCAGAAGGTAATAATCCTCCTCGGAGGATGCGAAAACCCCGGTATTGCCCGAGCCGCACATTTCTGCAGACCCGATGGCCTTCACGGCATGATAGGCCTCGATCATCTCGGAAACCTTCGGGCTCTTATATCGCTTCATCTGGTACTCGGGGGAAAAGGCCAGGATCGTGAAGGGGATCTCCGGATCGACTTCAAAGAGTAATCTTGCAATCTTCTGCAGTTGAGGGGTCTCGACCAAATTGGGGATATAGAGGGAGAGGACCTCCAGGACAAACCCTCTTTTGACAATCTCTTCCGGAAGCTTGAGGAGATGACGGTTGAAACACCCGGTCAGCCACTTGTGATCTCCCTCATCATAGGCCTTGATATCGAGCCAGAAGGAATCAACGCCCGCTTCTTTCAAGGCATCCAGGTTCTGGGGGGTCAGGCCGTAGCCATTCGTCTCGATCAACACCCAGAGGTTTGTCTCCGCCTTGATGAGACGGGTGCACTCGAATATAAAACTCCGGACAGCAGGTGAGATCTCCTCCGGTAAAGGCGACGATGTTGCGGGCAGGCCCCCATCCCTGGGGACTCAGGAAGATCTCCTTTTTCTGAATCACCCTGGGACAGAGCGAAGACCGTTTCCCACACATCACACAGGCCCCGCAGCAGCGGCAGGAATCCTGGGCGTGAAAAGCCGTCGCCCTCTCCCGTGGTTCCTGGAGCGTGACCTCCCTTGCATACTCCTTGCAGGCCTTCAAAACATCGGCAGGGGACCACCACTCTCCCTTGGCCACCTTGGTAAAATCCCAGGAGTGGCATTTCCGGCAGGAAAAATTGCATCCGGACTGATAGATGGAGAGATAGTTTTCGGGTCGTGAGAGGTGAACCGCCGAGATGAGCCGGAGAGGAACCGCTGTCGGTCTGTTTGAGCGTCGCCTCGCAGGCAAGGGACTTTCCTTTTCCAACCTCAACCAGAACAACTTCCCTGAGGGTATCCCTGTTTAATCAAATTACATTTCATCTTTGACTCCTGTTCTGATAATTTTATCACATGCAATCCCTCCCTTGCAAGGAAAACAGGCCTGTGATATAGGAAGGAATAAGAATATTTCGGAATTCGGATTGCGGATTGCCGAATTCAATCCTCAAACTGAGCTGAAAGGGAGGTTCCCATGGAGGAAAAAATCGAACAGATCGTCAGATGGATGATGACTGCCAAGAGGACGGTTGTTTTTACAGGGGCAGGTCTAAGCACCGAATCGGGAATTCCGGACTTCCGGAGCCCGGGAGGGCTGTGGGATCGATACAACCCTGAAGACTTTTATTTCCAGAACTTCATCTCCAGTCGAGGCCTCCCGGGAGAAATACTGGCAGATGGCAACCGAGATGTATGAACCCATGAAACAGGCCCAACCCAATCTTGCCCATCTGGCCATTGCAGAAATGGAACGACTGGGGAAACTCGATTGCGTCATCACCCAGAACATCGATGGCCTCCACTTCAAGGCTGGAAATTCACCGGAAAAGGTGATCGAGACTTCACGGCACAGCCATGCATGTCTCCTGCTTGAATTGCCAGAAGCGATACAACCGGGATGAGATTCAGGAGAGAATCAAAGGCAGGGGTGAAGGCCCCCACCTGCGATGATTGCGGCGGACCCCTCAAGCCCGCCACGATCTCCTTCGGTCAATCCATGCCGGAGAGGGAAACCGCAGGAGGCTTACTCACCGTTCCTCCCTCTGCGATCTCTTCATCGTCATCGGCTCCTCCCTGGTTGTCCATCCTGCTGCCTCCATGCCTCTCGTGGCGAAAAGAGAGCGGGGCAAAACTGGTGATCATCAACCGCGATCCAACCCCCTGTGACGATATGGCAGATATCGTGATCCATGGCCAGGCCGGCCCACCATGGAAAGCATCCTGAAAGAACTAAAAAAGGGATTAGGGATTGGGCGTCGATGGAACGGGGGATAAGAAGATCCGCCAAACACTGAGAACAACTAATGAGGAGGCAATGTATGAAATCAACCGATTACAATTGCAGTCAATGTCCTATGGCTGAAAAGATCTGTCGATCTAAAAACGGAAAAGGCCCGAAAGGATGTCCCACGAAGACAGAGAAGAAAATCCTTGCCTCTGCGATGAAAGAATATAGAGCGTGCCTGAGTGTCGAGGAATTCGCCCGGGTTGGCCTCTGTCCAGGAGGGCTCCTGTTATGCCTTTCGGGATGCCAAGCCTTTTGTGCTGATTCCGACCAAAACCAGGGTCGAGGAACTGATCGAATTCTCCAGAAGGATGAAGTATAAAAGGCTCGGAATGGCCTTCTGCGCCGGTCTTGCCTAGGAAGCGTCGATTCTCTCAAGGATTCTGGAAAGCCATGGATTTGAAGTGGTCGCAGTCACCTGTAAAGTAGGAGGAGTTCCAAAAGAGGCGATCAAAGTCAAAGAAAAAGAGAAGGTCCGGATCGGTCAATTTGAATCCATGTGTAACCCGATTACCCAGGCAAAATTATTGAATCAGGCCAAGACCGATTTCAATATCATGCTGGGTTTATGTGTCGGCCATGACTCTCTCTTTCTGAAATATGTGAAGGGACTCACGACCGTATTTGCGGTGAAGGATCGGGTCACCGGCCACAACCCCATGGCCGCCCTTTACACCTCCGGGACATATTACCAGAGACTGTTAAGAAAAGAGTCGAATGTTGCAGGGAAAGGGAGAAAGAACAAACGGATTTTGTTAAAGTCTTGCCGGACATTCGGTCCGTCTTTGGAATAATCGTTAACCTGCCAGTTTCAGCATCTGCACCTAACCGCCTTACGGGGCGGTAGACTCTTTTTGTCTTCTCATCGCGAGTTCTTTCGTCTTCAGGTGGCGGCCAAATATTTGTCAGGCACGGGACACAATGACCACATCTTGTTTTGAAAAGGGGAAGAATTTTCGACAAATACCAAACAAAACAACAGGTTGGAATACTTACAGATTCTGGCATTAAATTTGCGTTCTAAATTTTTGATATATCGAGTTACAGCAACGGAAAGGAGCTTGGCTTATGACCTTCCAGGTGTTCCTGAGGGATAGTCCCAGGAAGCTGATGGATAACCTTAATAAATCAGCAATGACGGCCAAATCCGTGATCGCCTTGGCGCTGCTGATGATTGCAGGTTTTCTGGGCAATTATTTCACCATCTCCCTCTTTTTCGGGGCTGATTTTCTCTTCGGCAGCATAGCCGTGTTGCTCGTGCTCTATTTCTATGGTCTCAGATGGGGGATGTTCGCTGCAGTTATTATCCATAGCCATACCTATTTTCTGTGGGGGCACCCTTATGGTTTCCTCAATTTCACCTGTGAGGCCCTGTTTGTTGGCATTTTCTTGAAACGTGGTCGCGGGAATCTGCTGGGGCTGGTAGGGTTGTTCTGGTTGTTAGTCGGCATGCCTCTGGCGTGGATAGAACACGGCCTCATCATGCATATGGGCACCATCAGCACCGCCTTCATCATGCTCAAGCAGGCCATCAACGGCATCTTTAACGCCATGTTAGTCAGTCTGGCCATATGCTATCTGCCTCTCGGCAGGATTTTCCAGCGTCTCCAGCTTTCCCCGAAAATTACACTCCGGGAGTCTTTGTTTAACTTGCTTGTCATGATGGTTCTCTTTCCGGCGCTGCTTCTCACCATGCTGGAAAGCAAGCATGAGAAGGAGAGGCTGGAAACCGGGGCCATGTCCGAACTGCAATCGCTGTCGGCCAACGTGCAGTTCCACTTACGCTCCTGGTATCAGCTCCATCTGCAGGGCGTGCAAGAGCTGGCCGTTCTGGCCGGCCAATCGTCTATGACTCCCTCGGCACAGTTGCAGCATGAGACGGAGATCCTGAATCATTCCTTTCCGGATTTTCGTACCATGCACGTGGAAAATGCCGAGGGCCGCAGCATTGCCTTTGATCCCCAGATGAATGAGAAGGGAGAATCCACACTGGGTCTGGATTTCTCCGGCAGACCCTGGTTTCAAGAAGTCAAGGCAAAACGACAACCGTTGGTATCCGAAGTCTTTGTGGGCCATTTGGCTATTTTTTCCCCCATTGTAAATCTTTGTGTCCCTGTGATCAAAGAGAATCATTGGTTGGGCTGTGCCACTGGAACTCTGGATCTTAAGAGGGTACAGGAAATGCTTCGGCCTTACCGCTCGGACAAAGGTAGCCATTCTTACTCTTACGGATCCTCAGGGTCGGATCATTGCCAGTACGGCCCCGGAGCGAACGCCCATGCAATTGTGGGATCGGAAAAAGACCGGGGTGTTGCAACCCCTCGATGCCCTGATGTACCTCTGGCAACCTGACGACAAAAAACTGCCCTCCATGTCGCGCTGGAAGGAGTCCCTCTACGTGCAGGAAACCTTGATGGGACCGGAGCTTCCCTGGAAGCTCACCGCAGAGGTCCCCGTGGCCCCTCTGCAGAGTGTCTTATACACCATTTATGTGAAAAATCTGGCTGTCATGGCCTGCCTAACCACCCTGGCCTTGCTGCTGTCCCTGATGGTCAGTGGGAGTCTCACCCGACCTCTGGCCAAACTGGCACAGGTCACCGCCAACCTGCCGGAGAAGCTCTCGGGAGCCGAGAACCTCGACTGGCCCGCCAGTTCGGCCCGGGAAGTTGACTCGCTGATTAGCAATTTTAAGTCCATGGCCAAATCCCTGGAGGTTAATTTTTATAAGCTCCAGGTTCAGAGCGACGAGCTCACGCAAGCCAACCGGGGGTTGGCCCAGGAAGTCCTGGAGCGGCAGCAGGTGGAAGAGGCCCTCCGGAGAAGCGAGGAAAGATTTAGGGAACTCTATGACCATGCTCCTTTGGGGTATCACGAATACGATGCAGAGGGGCGTCTCACCAACGTCAATCATACAGATTTGGAGATGCTGGGGTATACCGCTGAAGAAATGATTGGGCAGCCCATCTGGAAGTTTAATGTTGGAGAGGACATCGTTCGTGAACAGGTGATGGCAAAATTAGCCGGCGCCCTGCCGCCTGGCAAAGAACTGGAACGAACCTACCGAAGAAAGGATGGAACAACGTTTCCATGTCTGATCGAGGATCGGCTTATCCGAGATGAAAAAGGGCGGATTACAGGGATTCGTTGTACCATCCAGGACATCAGCGAGCGGAAGCGGGCCGAGGAAGAAATTAAGCACACTCTCTCCCTGCTCAATGCCACACTGGAGTCGACCACCGATGGCGTGCTTGTCGTAGACAGGGATGGAAAAATAGAGCGGTGTAATCGAAAATTTATCCAGATGTGGCGTATCCCTGACCCCATCATCGCATCAGGGGGTGACAACCAGGCGCTGGCGTTCGTCTTGGATCAGTTAATGGATCCGGAACGCTTTCTCGCTAAGGTAAAAGAATTATACAGCCAACCGTTAGCCGAGAGTTACGATGTTATCGAATTCAAAGACGGAAGGATATTCGAACGGTATTCCCAGCCCCAAAGGATCGGGGATGCGATTGTTGGCCGGGTGTGGAGCTTTCGGGACGTCACCGAGCGCAAGCGAATCGAGGAGGAACGCCAAAGGATTGGAGGAGCGTTTGCGTCGTGCGGAAAAGATGGAGGCCCTGGGAACCTTGGCAGGGGGTGTTGCCCATGACTTAAACAATGTCCTGGGGGTTCTCGTCGGATACTCGGAACTGCTTCTCATGGAGATCCCGGATGGAAACCCCTTGGGAAAACACGTCTCCAACATCCTGCAGTCCGGCCAGAGGGCTGCTGCAATCATTCAGGACCTTTTAACCCTGGCCCGGAGGGGCGTGGCGGTTTCCGAGGTGGTCAATCTGAACGACGTGATCTCCGACTATTTCAAGACTCCGGAGTTTGAGAAGCTGAAGGCCTATCATCCACGAGTGACCTTCAAGAACCGATCTGGATCAAGATCTCCTGAATATCAAGGGATCCCCCGTTCATTTGAGAAAAACCATCATGAACCTGTTGTCGAATGCGGCGGAGGCCATATCCGACCATGGGGAAGTGACCATCCTGACGGAGAACCGTTATCTCGACAAGCCGATTACCGGGTACGATGACATTCGGGAGGGGGATTATGTTGTCCTGACGGTATCCGACAACGGCAAGGGCATATCACCCGCAAGACATCGGGAAGATTTTTGAACCGTTCTACACGAAGAAAGTCATGGGAAGGAGCGGGACCGGACTGGGGCTGGCAGTCGTCTGGGGAACGGTGAAGGATCATGACGGGTACATCGATGTGCAGAGCGAGGAAGGAAAAGGGAGCACCTTTACGCTCTACTTCCCGGTCACCCGGGAGGAGATGACTAAGGGTCAGCCAGGCGATATCGCCTGAATCCTACAGAGGCAGGGGAGAATCGATTCTGGTGGTGGATGATGTGAAGGAGCAGAGAGAGCTTGCCACGACCATGCTGAGCGGGCTTGGCTATCGGGTCAATGCGGTATCCAGCGGAGAAGAGGCGGTGACATACCTCAAGACCAACCGGGTCGATCTTCTGGTCCTGGACATGATCATGGACCCAGGGATGGATGGTCTGGAAACATATCAAAGGGCGCTTGAAATCAACCCGAAGCAGAAGGCCATCATTGTGAGCGGATTCTCCGAAACGGATCGGGTTAAGATGGCCCAGGATCTGGGGGCCGGGCCCTATGTCCGGAAGCCCTACATCCTGGAGAAAATCGGTTTGGCGATCAGGAGAGAATTGGATAAATGATAAGATCGAACCCTATTCATGGAGTTTCCTCCCTTCATTAACTCTCAGGACGGGTCCTAACTTTTCCCCGGATCCGGGCTTTGGCTCCAACAACCCTATCTCCCCTTTCCCCTCTTCTTTGTCCCCTATCGAGTCATTGCGCCTTGAGGCTTGCCCACCCCCACTTTTCAATTTGCAGGAAGCCCAAGGTGCAGGAGGCCTGGTCGGGCCTCTTGGAGAGGATTCATCGGCCGCCTCTTCTTAGCAAGAACAATCATCGCTCGTTACCCGATCGAGGAAAGCATGGAGAGGCGGCCGAATAACCTCACCCTATACGACGCGGCCTCATGAAGCCTCGGAGAGAGGCTTGACCAGGCCTCAGATGGTGCTTCAAATCCCATGGAAGGAAAATGGGGGGTGGGCAAGCGCCTTGAGGTCCTTGACAGGGATGTTGATTCCCGATTAGATTTTGCGGATATTTATCTTTCTACCCCCAAGGACCTGAGAGGGGGGTTGGGATAACATTAATGAACAAATCATTTAAAAAGGCGAACCGAATGGAGATTCTCCCGGTCTATCTCTTCGATGAGGTGGTGCGCCACAAGAGCGAGGCGGTGGCCCGAGGGATGGATATTATAGACCTGGGAGTTGGAGATCCGGATCTTGAAACGCCCGAACATATCATCAAGGCTACAAAGAGAGCTCTCGACGATGCAAAAAACCACCACTACTCCTCTTATAGAGGCATGCCGGAGCTCCGCCACGCCCTTGCCCAATGGTATCTCAATCGGTTTGAAGTGGAGCTGGACCCGGAAACAGAGGTTCTTCCCCTCATCGGGTCCAAAGAGGGGATTGGCCATATCCATCTCGCTTACCTGAACCCCGGGGATGAGGTGCTCATTCCCGATCCGGGGTATCCGGCCTATCAGGGAGGAACCATCCTGGCAGGAGGGAAACCGCTCTACTATCCTCTCTTGAAGGAGAATGGATTTCTGCCTGATCTCCGTGAAATTGAGAAATTTGATCTCAGCCATGTCCGTCTCATGCACATCAATTTCCCGAGCAATCCAACGACCGCGACCGCCCCCATCGAGTTCTTCGAGAAGGTGGTCGAGTTTGGACTGAAACACAACGTGATCCTCTGTCATGATGCGGCCTACTCTGAATTTTATTTCGATGGAACGAAGCCACTCAGCTTTCTGCAGGCAAAGGACGCCAAAGAGATTGGCATCGAATTCCATTCCCTTTCCAAAATTTACAACATGACCGGCTGGAGACTCGGCGTGGCTGTAGGAAACCGTGACATCCTCTCCGCTCTGGTGACCGTCAAATCTAATTACGACACAGGAATCTTCGCCGTCATCCAGCGGGCAGGGATCGCGGCTTTAAATGGGGACCAGACCTATTTAAGCGAAATAAGGGAGCGATTCCAAAGGCGGCGGGATCTCTTTGTCGAAGGGCTCACTCGAATCGGTTTTTCGATCCAGAAGCCGAAGGCTACCTTTTACACCTGGGGAGAAACTCCAGTCACCGTATCCTCCAGGGATTTTGCAAAGAGGCTTCTGGAGGAGGCGGGAGTTGTGGTGACTCCCGGCATTGGCTTTGGGAAGCATGGGGAAGGTTACTTTCGGGCCGCATTGACCGTCAGCGAAGCAAGGCTGGAAGAAACGATCGAGCGAATCAAAAAAGTTCAGTTTTGAATCGACCTGAGAAAGGAGAACGCCATGATCTTTGTTGTCCGCAATCGTTATAAAGAATCGTTGAAACCCGAAGATTTTTCCAAGGTGAATCGGCTCATCGACGAAGGGATCATTCCCGCCATGGAGAGGATCCAAGGGTGTGAAATCCGTCCGAGCCTACAACTCCTTCGGCGGAGAGATTGTCCTTCTCGTTGAGATAGACGAACTCGCGGCCATCGACCGGGCCCTTGTGGATGAGGAGTATAACCGGATTGCCTCTCAAATGTTTGACCATATGGTCCGGGTGGGTGGAGATGTCTGGTACGATCGTAAAAGTTGGGAAAAATGTTATGGCCGCAAATAATTGCGGTGGGCAGAGAGCATCACGCAGCCCGGAGCCTAATCGATAAGCAGAACAAGTCACCCTCTTGTGAGGCGGTCCATTTGTGATAGGGGAGGAGGAGAAGAGAAATGATGACACTGATCTTAAAGAATGCCACCCTCATCGACGGGACGGGAAAGGATCCCATCCCGAATGTCTCTGTGACGGTCGAGGGAGAACGAATCAGAGAAATCCTCCCGGGGCCTCCCGGGAAGACTCCTTCCGATGCAACGATCATCGATTGTCGCCATCAAACCCTTCTCCCCGGCCTCATCGATGCCCATGTCCACGTCGGCGCCGTCGATGCCAATATCATGGAACAACAGAGAAGAAACTATACCTCCCTGCTGGTGATCCGAACGCTCAGAGTGATCAAAGAAACGTTGGATCAGGGGTTTACCACTGTGCGGGACGCCGGAGGGGCGGATCCGGGATTCCGTGAAGCCCTCCGGCAGGGTTTCATTCCAGGGGCCAAGGATGGTTGTGGCCGGATACGCCCTTTCACAGACCGGGGGACACGGGGATTTCCGTTTGCCTGCAGAATTACGCTCCCCTTCAGAAGATCTGGCCGGCCTCGCAACCAGGGTCTGCGATGGTGTCGATCAGGTTCGCCGCGCGGCCCGGGAGCAACTTCGTTCAGGGGTCGATCATCTTAAGGTCATGGCCGGGGGTGGCGCCATGTCTCCCAGCGACGAGATCGACACCTCTCAATACAGCGTTGAAGAGCTGAAAGCCGTCGTCTTTGAGGCTCAGGCGGTCGGAACCTACGTGATGGCCCACGTCTATTCCGGCCGAAGCATTCGTAACGCCGTCGCCGCAGGAATTCGTACCCTTGAGCATGGGAACTTGCTCGATGAGGAATCCGCACGGGCGATCAAAGAGACGGGCGCTTTTCTCGTTCCAACCCTGGTCACCTACGAGATGATTTCCCGAATGGGCAAGGATCTCGGAATTCCCGACAACAATATACGAAAAATCAATGAAGCCAGGGAAAAGGGATTGGAGGCTCTGGCCATTGCCCACCGCATCGGTGTGAAGATCGCTTCCGGTTCCGACCTGCTCGGCCCCATGCAGATCTACAAAGGGATGGAGCTCGAACTTAAATCCCGTGTCCTCGGACCCATGGGAGCCATTGTCGCCACTACGAAAACGAATGCAGAACTGCTCCGCAGGGAGAAGGACCTGGGAACAGATCGAGGCGGGAAAACTCGCAGACTTCGTCCTCGTCAACGGAGACCCGTTGAAAGAGATCGGACTGTTTCAGCAGTACCAGGAGAAGATCACCCTCATCATCCAGGGTGGCCGGGTCTACAAGAATATTCTTTGATTTCCCTGCGTGATTCATGAATCGCCTGACGTCAATTGTAAAATGCTGAATATCCATGGGGTAAAAAAGAGTTTCGGAGGGGTTCAGGCCTTAAAGGGCTGCACCCTTCATGTCGGCAAGGCAACGATCACGGGTCTCATTGGACCCAACGGTGCAGGGAAAACGACTCTTTTTAACGTCATCTCCGGAATCTTCAAGCCGGACGAAGGAGAAATCCGATTTAAAGACGAACGCATTGACGGTCTCGCAAGCCATCTCATCTCCCGGAAAGGCATCTTGCGAACCTTCCAAATCCCCCGGGGACTGAACCGCATGACGGTCTTGGAAAACCTCCTCCTCTATCCCCGGGACCAGCGGGGGGAAAGGCTCTGGACCAACCTCCTCCAATACCGCAAGGTTCGCGGAGAGGAAAGAGAAATCCGAGAGCGGGCACTCGAAGTCCTTGAGTTTGTCAACCTTCACCCTCTGAAGGATGCCTACGCCATGGAATTATCCGGCGGGCAGAAGAAACTCCTGGAACTGGCCCGGGTCCTCATGGCGGATCCGCAGATGATCCTTCTCGACGAACCGGGAGCAGGAGTCAATCCGACCCTGATGAAAGAGCTCATCAAAAAGATCCTGCACCTGCAGGAGAAGGGTCTCACCTTTCTTCTGATCGAACACGATATGGACCTGGTGTTAAAACTCTGTGACCCTGTCATCGTCATGACCGAAGGCCAGAAACTGACGGAAGGGACTTTTACGGAAGTCCGTCGAGACGAGCGGGTACTCGAAGCTTACCTTGGGAGACGCCGATGGGATTCCTGAGGGCCGATAACCTCTTCTCTGGATATGGAGAAAAGGACGTCTTGCAGGGCCTCTCTGTTCGAGTGGAACCCTCTGAGATCGTGACGATCATCGGCCCCAACGGAGCGGGAAAATCGACCCTCCTCAAAACCCTGGCAGGCCTGTTAAAGCCTCATCAGGGAGAGATCTTTTTCCTGGGGGAGCCGATTCATGGGTTGCGCCCCTCTGCGATTACCCGAAAGGGTCTCTGCTATGTTCCTCAGGAGGAAAACATCTTCCCCAACCTCTCTGTGGCAGAGAATCTGGAGATGGGCGCCTATGTTTTACAGAAAGGATGGCAAGCACGCCAGAAGGATATCTTTGGCCGTTTTCCTATCCTCGAGAAACGAAAAGGGGTGAGGGCAGGCGCCTTGAGCGGGGGAGAAAGACAGATGCTGGCCATGGGGATGGCCCTCATGGTCGAACCGAAACTCTTGCTCCTCGATGAGCCTTCCGCAGGGCTGGCGCCCAATCTTGTCGAAATGATCTTCCAGAAGGTTTTGGAGATCAACCATCAGGGCTTAGCCGTCCTGATGGTGGAACAGAATGCCCTCGAATCGTTACAACTCTCCCATCGCGGCTATGTGATCGTCATGGGGCGAAACCGCATGGAGGGAACGGGAAAGGAACTGATTGCCGATCCTGAAATCCGGGAATCGTTCCTGGGAGGATAGAGCACTATTTCCGTCTCCTTGCATAAGGAGCGGGTGGAGAGATTGACGCTTCACGAATGATGAGGCGCCGATCACGAATCATGGATCTCTATCGAAACGAAAGGAGGTTTTCTTTATGAACAACAATGGCAACGGAATGACAAGAAGAGAGAGTCTGAAGGTGATTGGCGCCGCTGCCGGTCTCTTTGCCGTGGGACTTCCCATGGAGCTCGGCGCCCAGGAGCCGATCCGTCTGGCAACCCTGTGTCCCCTCACCGGCGCAGGGGGTCCCTATGGCCCCCAGATGCAGCAGGTGGTCATCCGGGTGGTGAAAGAGATCAATGACTCCGGAGGAATTCACGGCCATCAGATCCAGCTCTTTAACGAGGACAGCCAGACCAACCCCGAGGCTGCCGTCCGGGCCGTTCACAAGTTGATCGATGTCAACAAGGTCATTGCCGTCATGGGCACCTGGGCAAGTGCCGTAACCATGGCTGTGGCTCCGATCTGCTACACGAACAAGGTTTTCGAAATCTCGGTCTCAGGGGCGGATTCAATCTCCGATCTTAAGGATGATGACTACATCTGGAGAACCCAGCCGAACACCTTTCTCCAGGGTGAGTTCACGGCAAAGTTCGCCCTTGAGAAAGGCTGGAAGAGGATTGCCTACATGGCTGTCCAGACTCCCTATGCGAAATCTTCGGGGATACCTATAAGAGAGTGGTTGAGGCCGGCGGCGCAAAGATCCTTGAATACCTGATCTATGAAGCGGACAAGCCGTCCTATCGGAGCGAGTTGACCAAAGTGCTTGCAACCAAACCGGAGCACATCATGCTGATGGGTTATACGCCCGATAGCATCGTCATTTTCAAAGAACTCTACAAGATGGGCTACAAAGGAGGGATTCAGGGACCCAGTTTTGCCATCAATCAGAAGCTGGTGGATAAGGTCGGGGCAGAGGTGGCTGAAGGGGCCTATTCCCTTGATCCGGGCTCGGACCCGCAATCCCCGGCCTCCAAAAACCTCTTCCGTCTCCTGGGAACCACCGAGGTCAACAGGTATGCAGCCCAGACCTACGATCATATCAACCTGATCACCCTATCGCTTGCCGAGGGCAAGGTCTACACGGGCACGGGAATCAGGGACAACCTTCGAAAGATCGCCAATCCTCCGGGAACCGAGGTGGGTAACTTCCTGGAGGGAATGAAATATCTGAAAGAAGGGAAGAAAATCAACTATCAGGGAGCAAGCGGCGCCTGTGATTTCGACGAAAAAGGAGATATCCTATCAAGGCCCTTCAGCTTTTCTCAGGTCAAGGGTGGAAAGGTCGTCAGCATCGGAGGGATCAAAGGATAGGCGCGGGGAGGGGACGGGTGAGGAAGTACTGTTACTAACGGGCAGGCAGGCATCCCTCTATGGCAAATCACTATTTGCAATACATAGTTAATGGCATCATCTCCGGAGGAATCCTGGCCCTGCCGGCGATCGCTTTTTCCCTGCTCTACGGGATCCTCCGGTTTCCCAACTTTGCCATTGGAACCTATATCACCGCCGGCGGGTTTATCGCCTATGCGGCCAATGTAACGCTTGGCCTGCCGATTCCGCATCGCCTTTCTCATCACCATGATTCTCTCTGGTTTTCTGGGAGTGGGTGTTGATCAACTGGCCTTTCGGCCCATGCGGAAGCGCCGACCCCTGACCCTGGCGATTGTCTCCATCGGCGTCTCCTTCATTCTCGAAAACATCGCCCGGTTCATCTGGGGGAATGAACTCAAAAGCTACAACCTTCCCGTCCTAAGGGGGATGGAGGTCGGGGGACTCCGCATCGGTAAAGAGCAGATCGTCATCCTGTTCATCTCCCTCGTCTTCATGATCCTGATCCAGGTTCTCCTCAAATTCACCCGGATGGGAAAAGCAATGAGTGCCGTGGCGGACAATGCCATGTTGGCCAGCGTCAAGGGAATCGATTCGGAAGGGATGATCCTTCGAACCTCCTTTCTTGGAGCGGCCCTGGCCGGGGCTGCGGGCGTGATGGTCGGTATCGATACAACCATCGATCCCCTCATGGGCTTCAAGCTCATGCTCTCCATCTTTGCCTCGGCCATTCTGGGAGGAATCGGGAGCGCAACAACAGCCGTGGGAGGGGCCTTCTTTGTCGGGCTGGCTGAGGAGGTCAGCATGATCTGGCTTCCTGCGACCTATAAGTCAGCCATCGGTTTCGGAATGATTGTTCTTGTCCTTCTCTTCAGACCGCGGGTCTGTTTCGCAGAAACAGGATAATTATGATCAACTACCTCATCGCCATCCTCACCTTCGTCTTGATCTACGCCATCCTTGCCCTCGGACTGAATCTCCAGTGGGGATTTACAGGACTGGTCAATCTGGGGCATGTGGGATTCTTCGCCAGTGGGAGCCTACACCAGCGCGCTTGCTAGCCAAATCGGGATTTCCCTTTGCCTTCTCTCTGGCCGCAGCCATCCTTCTGGCTGCCTTCTTTGGCTCTCTCTTGGCCTTAACGACCCTTCGATTGAAAGAGGATTTTCTGGCCATCGTCACCCTCGGTTTCAGTGAAATCCTGAGGCTCTTTCTTCTGAACGAGAGCTGGCTTACGGGTGGGGCAAACGGAATTATCGACATTCCCAGGCCGATCTCGAAGCTGATTTCACAGAATTACTACGATATCTTTTATCTCCCTGCTGGTCGCTGTTCTTCTGCTGCTCTTTCTCTTCCTGGAGCGGCTTCGTCTCTCACCCTTATGGAAGGATGCTCCGGGCCATCCGGGAGGATGAAATCGTTGCGGCCACGGCAGGAAAGAACGTCTTTCGCTCAAAGGTCCAGGCCTTCACCCTCGGCGCAGCCCTGGCCGGACTGGCCGGGGTCTTCTATGCCCACTACCTGTCCTACATCGCTCCGGAGATGTTCATCCCCCTGGTGAGCATCAATGTCTGGGTCGCGTTGATTGCCGGAGGGAGCGGCAACAACAAAGGGGCTATCCTGGGAGCCTTTGTGCTCATGGGTTTTCTGGAGGGCACCCGGTTTCCTGAAAGACTTTATCCCCATGCTGAGCGGATTTCGGCTTGCTGCCGTTCGGGAGATCCTCGTTGGGCTCTTCCTCATTCTGCTCATGATTTATCGCCAGGAAGGGGTTTTACCGGAGGAAAAGATCGTCTCGTAACACGGAAGGGCTACATAGGGAACACCATTTTCTGAGCATCAGACAGGCGGGCTGGTAAAAGGAAGGGGAAAGGATTTAATATGGCGACTTGTTCCCAAATCATTGCAGACAACCTTAAGGAGTTGGGTATACAGAGAATCTTTGGTCTTCCGGGAGGGGAGATCCTGGAACTCATCGAAGCCTGCAGAAAGGTGGGCATCGAGTTCATTCTCACGAGGCATGAGGCTGCCGCAGCCTTTATGGCCGATGTGACGGGTCAGATCACCGGAATTCCTGGCGTCTGCCTCTCTACCGTGGGACCGGGAGCCACCAACCTCATCAACGGTGTCGCAAACGCTTATCTTGACCGATCCCCGGTTTTCGCATTTAGCGCCCAGCTTTCCACCGGTTCCCAGCCCTATGCAAGCCATCAACATATCGAGCTTGAGAAGCTCTTTGACCCGGTCACGAAAAAGGGGTTCACCCTGACGGGAAAAGAAACAGGGCGCCTGATCCAGGAGGGCTTTCGAATTGCCACAACAGGCCCAAAAGGACCCGTTTTTTTCTGTCTGCCAAGCGATATCGCAAAGATGGACGAACCTGCTCAAGAACGACCTCTTCCCCCGGCGTGGGAGGACACCCCGCCACCTCTCAAAGACAATCAAATCGCCCAGGTGAAAAAAGAAATACATAAAGCCCGAAGACCCCTGGTGCTTCTGGGGATTGGGATCGATCCAAAGGAAGAGACAGAAACGGTCCGGCAGTTCATCAAGGACAACAGGTTTCCTGTGATGACAACTCCCAAGGCAAAGGGCATTTTTCCGGAGACAGAGTCCCTCTTTCTCGGAACGGCTTCGGGAATGATGGCGGATGGTCTGATAGTGGAGATGATCAAGCAGGCAGACCTGGTCATCGGGATTGGGTATGATCCTGTGGAATCGGACAAAATCTGGCACAAGGATATCCGCCTTCTCTCGATCAACGGATACCCCATCGCCTACCGGAGTTACGTCCCCTATATGGATGTGGTGGGAGAGATCAAGACCATTCTCACCTCGCTGATGGAGGAGGATTTTTCAAAACATGATTGGTATGACGAAGAACTGAGAATCTTTAAGGAGAACCTCGCAAAAAAAATGAAACCTGCCCGAAAGCCGATGCGAGGCACCTTCTCTCCCTACGCGATTGTTCAGAAGACCAGAGAGGTCCTTCCTGAGTGATGCCGTCGTCACCACGGATGTCGGCGCTCATAAATTCCTGATGGGTCAGGGTTGGTCTACCGATCATCCCCTCACTTTTTTTATGTCAAATGGGCTCTCGTCCATGGGATACGGGCTACCCGCTGCGATCGCAGCCAAGCTCTGTCTGCCCGAGGCCCAGGTCGTCTGTGTCACAGGGGATGGTGGATTTTCGATGATGCTTCAGGACCTTGAAACGGCGGTGAGACTGAACCTTCCCATCGTCATTCTTGTCTTTTGCGATGAAAGCCTGGGGCTCATCGAGATGGTTCAGAGGCGGCGGAACTACCCCCTGTATGGGGTCCATTTTAACAAGGTCAAATTTGCCTCCGTGGCAAGAGCATTTGGAGCGCGGGGCATGAGACTCCGTTCCATTGAAGAACTTCCGGAAGCTCTCTTAGGCGGATGCGATTCCGATCGGCCCACCGTGGTTGAGATTCCAATAGACGGCTCAGAATACCTCGACCAGTTATAGCTCTGAGGCTCGCCAGTCCGCTTCATTATCCCCGCGGATTCCCATCCTGCATTTGATCCTGAACATGTCTCAGCAGACGACGCCTTTACGACCTACAAAAAACTTAACCCTGCCCTCGCATTCCGGGAATGGGAATTCTTGGGGTGGGGTAGGAAATAAAAGCACGGGAGATATAACTGATCACTATAAAAATAACGATGGCTGCAAGGATCACCGCAATGGTGTATCCCAGGGATTTTTCTTTGGGAGACTTCATCAGGGTCGGAAGTCCCAGATAAAGAAGATACAAGCCGTATAACCCGAGAATCCCCAGGGGAGCCAGCGCCGGGATGATTCCAACAACTCCGACCACCCAGCCTGGGGTGGACGAATAGGCAGCCACCTTAAAGGCCTGGAGCATACTCTTCTCTCCTGAAAAAGTGGGGGCCAGTCCATCAATGATGAGGGCAAGAACGTAGACACCGACAAGGGTCAGGATGTAATGCACAATAGCTGAACCAATCGATGTGGTGAGAGGGATCCGGAAGGATCCTATAAAGGGTAACGATATTCCTATAATGGACATCCCGATAATAGAAGCCACAGGCCCGATGGCCGCCAATTTCACAACGTAGTCTCTGTAAATCTCCGGAATGGTCGTTGTCTCTCCGGAAATGGTCTGCCACTCTTCTTTGGGTTTGAACAAAATCGCTTTCGTGCGTTCTACAAGATTCATGGTTTCTCCCTCCTCCTTTTCTTTTCGAAAGTTTAGGACCGTTACGTTTCTTCGCTATTGAGTCCTATCTATAACAAGCGGCTTTGCTTTAGTCAATCACATAATTCGATGCTAAAAAAAGGCCTCCCGCACAGGGGAGGCCCGAAGAAGCAAACAACATACTGGACGTTTCTGCAAAGGGTGTTAGCCTCCGGAAAGAACAGGCATCAAGACGACCGTGTCTTGATCCTTAATCTCGCTGTCAAGACTGCCCACTTTCTGATTGATGAGAATAATGATATTCGCTTCGGGAAAGGTCGAAGGCACCAGTTCCCTCAGTGTCACAGGATGCTCCAGCCTGAACTCTTTGATCCTTGTGCCAACGAGATCCGACAGGTAGCCAAAAAACTTCAGTTCAGCCAATCTCCTCTGCCACTCCTCTCAGTCCAAGATTCTCAAGGGTCTCTCTGCGGGGAATTCCATTCTGATCCCAGCCCCGAAGTTCGTAGTACCAGGAGAGCATCTGTTCGTACTTCGCTCGATCGACCTTGATCCCTTTGACCTTTCCGTGGGATTGGGTTTCCTCAAACCACCGCCCGGGCGGATAATCCCATGTTCGTCCGAATGAAGGGACTTCCCTCTTCCAGTAGGCCCGGACCAGGTTAAGGACCCGGTCTCCCGTTTTGTAGAGATCCTCCCACGTTCTTTTCTCTCCGGTGATGGCCTCCAGGTATTCCGGATACCACTGAAGGCCAAAGCTCACTTCGACCCAGGGAAGCCGGCACACCGTTGCAGACTCGAAGAATCCTCCCGGATCTTCTGGAACTCAATGAGCTTCTCAACCTTCGATTTGTCATAGGAGAATCGATCGTTCGCGATCTCCCAGGAGATGATCCAGGCGTCCTTATGGTGAGCGCCGATGGAGCAGGTTCCAAAAGCAAGAGCCATTCCAGGACAGGCATGGCAATTATAAGCGGAGATCTCCAAACCCTTCACATGCATGGCCCACTGTTGAGACCCCTTGCCGAGGGTTTCTGCGGCGGCCTTCACACCGTGAGAGACAAGCTTTCCGAGTCCCTCTCCTTTTCCGATCTCCAGAGTCAGCTTCTGGGCTGCTTCAAAATCTCCCCATTTTATCTTTTCCGGTATCAGTCCCTTCTCGGAAGCCTCCA
Organism: uncultured delta proteobacterium; assembly: GCA_963828805.1. Taxonomy (GTDB): domain Bacteria; phylum Desulfobacterota; class BSN033; order BSN033; family UBA1163; genus CAWHGS01. The sequence goes on along the minus strand of CAWHGS010000050.1, from coordinate 34,974 downwards.
TGAGAAAACCAATGCAGCTCCCGAGGGAGATGGTATCCAGCCCCCACTCGTCAGCCATCCGGTTTAGGGCTGCCGCCTGGGGCAAGCTCCTGATGCCGATGTTGGGCCCGAGCATCCCGATATTCTCATAATCGAGTTCAGCCTCCCGGTCGCTCGAATCCTTGATGAGGTGGCCGCACTGCATGTTGCACATGGGACAGCCCTTACGTCCCGTGTGGAGTTTTTCAAGAACATATCCATCCATTTCCTTCGAAAATTCAAAAACCCCTTCCCTGAAATTGAACGTGGGGAGGCACCCATTCTCATTGGCCCATTCAAAGGCCTGCATGGTCCCCTGCTTCATCCAGAACTCGTAGCTTTCCTTTCCCTTAATCTCTTCATATCCCTTCTTCCCCATTTCTTTCAGTTTGGCGTCATCAAAGTTCGAAACACTCTTGGTCCCCTTGATCACAAGGGCCTTCAGATTTTTTGATCCCATGACCGCGCCCATCCCGGGCCGTCCGCCTGCCCTGCCTCTCTGGGACATGACGGTTGAGAACCGGATCAGATTCTCTCCGCCGGGACCGATCAGAAGGACTCCCGAATTCTTTCCGTGCTTCTTCTCAAGGAGGTCCTGGGCCTCAAAGGAATTTTTGCCCCAGAGGTCCGTTGCATCCAGGATCTGAACGTTTTCGTCCTCGATCAGCACATAACAGGGTTTCTCCGATTTGCCTTCCATGACGACCACATCATAGCCCGCCTTCTTCAGGTGGACCGAGGCCATGGTTCCGATATTTCCATCCCCATAGCCTCCGGTGAGGGGACTCTTGGAGGCAATGACCATCTTTCCCGCACTGGGGAGCATCTGACCGCTGAGGGGACCTATGGAAAAAATGAGTTTGTTCTTTTCCGAGAGAGGATCAACGTTCCTGACTTCGTCCCATAAGAGCTTTACGGCGAACCCCCGGCCTCCAAGATAGTCTCTCTTCATTGCATCGGAAATTTCCTCTTTTGATATCTTTCCACTCGAAAGATTGACTCGCAGTAATGTGCCGCCATATCCATTCATGGTTTTTACCTCCCTCTCTCAGACAAGGATTTCAGCCACAAGGATTTTCATTATACCGTATAATTAGTTGAATTCCAAACATAACTGGATAAAAGGGGACTCCAACGAAGAGACATTCGATGGACAGGAGGTTGTCCAGAGGTGTCACTCTACACACTCGGAATGAGAAAGCCACGCCTGAAACCCAACAGAGAAAGGGCATCCGCGTAATCCGCTTCAAAACAGATCGGTTGTCCTTCTTTCATCACAAAGGCAATTCTATTAACCGCACGGATATCGGCCAGAGGATCCCCTTTCACGGCGATCAGGTCTGCCAATTTACCCTGTTCCAACGTTCCCACTCTCTGGTCGATCCCCAGGAGTTGAGCGCCTCCAAGAGTGGCGCTGTGAATCGCCTCTGCAGGCGTTAACCCGTTCTTTGCAAGAAGTTCGATTTCTTTGCAGACCACGCCGTGGGGATGCCAGGGACCTCCCGCGTCCGTCCCTGCCGCTATTTTAACCCCGTTGTTTTTCGCAATTCCAACCGCCTGCCTGCTCGCCTCAACCACCTGGGCTGTCTTTCTCTTGATGTAATCCGGGGTTGATGGATCATCCTGCTTGTCAGCCATGGCTTGAAATACGGAAAGGGTAGGAACCAGATAGGTGCCGGTCGAAGCCATCCTTTTCGCCAACTCCGGTGTGAGAAAGCTTCCGTGTTCAATCGAATGGACCCCTGCGTCCAGGGACGCCTCAATTCCTCTGGATGGGTAGACGTGAACCGCCACCTTTTTCCCAACCTTACGGGCCTCATGAACGGCTGCAGAGAGTTCGTCGAGATCGAACTGCAGAGATCCGATTTCTTCTCCGTGGCCGTAAATCCCCCCTGATGCAACCACCTTCAAAAAATCGACCCCTGCCTTGATCAACTCTCTTGAAGCCTTGCGAACCTCATCGGGCCCATCTGCCTCTCTCGAGATGGTATGCACATGCCCCCCTGTCATCGTGATCAACGTCCCCGCACAGATGACCCGAGGGCCGGGGATCAATCCTAAGTCGAGAGCCTTCCGCAAGGCAAGAATCATTTCCGTTGGGCTTCCCGTGTCCCGGCAGGTGGTGATCCCCGGCTGCAATGGTCTGTTTCGCATGCTTCGCCATTCGAACCATGCCCAGGCTCTTGTTTTCAGAACGGCGCAGCGCGTCGGGATCAGCGCCTTCCCCTGACCACATGAGATGGACATGGGAATCAATCAGTCCCGGCATCAACGTAACCTCTCCCAGATCGATCAGCTTGCACTTGCCTGGGATTTCTTGGCCCACGGATTCGATCCGTTCATCCTCAACAACCACCACTGCATCTTTCAATACGGGTCCCGCAGCCTTCGGTAACACATTTCTTGCCTTATAAGCCGTTTTCACTTCATTCCCTCCTTTAGCATCGTTAGCGCTCAGAACTCGAACAACCCGTTTCATTGAACATGGAATAAAATTCAAGATCGAAGGCGTAAAGGCGTTTGATGGCGAGAGATTACGAAAATATCCGATTCCCCTGCTTTACAAAGATCCCCCTTTTAAGGATTCCCCAGACCTGATTCAGCGGAACTTAAATCCCTGGAAGGATCCCCTTTCAGAATTAATAGATCAGCCGTCTTCCCTTCCTTAAGAGAGCCAAGGATGTCTTCTCATTCCCAGGGCCTCGGCATTGACGAGGGTCGCAATGCGAATGATTTCCATCGGATTCATTCCTAAACGGACCATCTCATTCATCTCAGAGAAGAGGGATGGGTGAGGCGCTTCCGGAGAACCTGCATCGGACCCTGCCAGGATTTTCACCCCTCTTCTTTGCGCCTCCGAAAAACACCCGTGATGTTGTTCAATCACCTTCTTTGCTTTTTCCTTCGCATAGAGAGGAGCGTTCCCTTCGGCAATCTTTTTGTAGATAAAGAGCGTGGGAGTCAAATAGGTTCCCTGCTGGGCCATTTTTTGAAGAACCTCTTCGGAGGCAAAGATTCCATGTTCGATGGTGTCACATCCGGCGAAAAAGGAATCTGGCAATCCCTTCTCTCCCCAAGGCGTGGGAAGCCACCCGAACTCCCCGTCGATGGGCTTCCCGGCAGATAGCTTCCAACTCCTCCCTCGTCAGTTCACTCTGTCCAACCTCTTCCCCCTCTTCCCGACCATAGACTCCTCCTGTGGCCGAAACCTTCAAAACCTCTGCTCCCTTTTCAACTTGCTTTCTTGCTGCCTTGACTGCTTCCCAAGGCCCGTCGACAGCAGATCCCCCAAAAAGGGTCATGTCCACCGGTCATGATCAAGCTTTTCCCTGCCCCAATGATGCGGGGACCCAAGATAAGCCCCTTTTCAACTGCCACGGAGAGATCAAGGCTCAGGTCATCGATCGATCCAAGATCCCGGACGGTTGTGATTCCGGAGAGGAGAGTTTCACGGCAGTGATGAACCATGCGAAGCAACGTCATCTCACGGGACTCTTTTCTCAGGGTCTCCGTGGGATCGACACTTCCGTCCCAACAGAGATGAACGTGCATATCGATGAGCCCTGGCAGAAATGAAATACCCCTTGAGATCCATGATGTAATCATCGGCTAGAGAATCGATCTGATCTGCGACACGGGAGATTTTATCCCCTTCAATCAACAGATCTCTTGGTGAAAACCTGGGTTCATGCGAAAAATCAAGGCAATTCGCATTCTTGAGCAGGATGCGCATATATCAATACCTCAAGACCATAAACGGGCGCAGGGCAGGCCAAGCGTGTTTCAGGATTACGGGGTCTGGAGATCTTTTCGGCTTAATGGGTTCTTGAAAGAACACGGAACACCCGAGACGCACTTCCCGCAAACGTCTGCCAATCCTAATTCGGAGTAAGTTTCGGCATTGGTCAGACAGACCTCGTAGCATTTCTTCCGATCATAGGAGTCAACTTTTAAAGCCCCAAAGGTACAGTGATCCACACATTTTTTGCAGGACCCGTCGTGCTTAAACAGACAATACTCTTTCACCGGTCTCGGCGTGGGTTCGATGAGGGCGTTGGTCACCAGGCTCCCGAGTCTTCCGCAGCAACCCTTTTCCGTAATCAGCATGCGGTTCAATCCGAACGTTCCCAGGCCGGCAATCCAGGCAAGATGCCTGTGGGACCAGTTGCTGATCAGCCTTTTCTCATCGAAGTTGTGCGTGGGGGGGATCAGAGCAGATTGGAAACCCTCCTTTTCCAGCTCTCCCGAGAGATGTTGACTCAGTTCCATAATGAGCCTGTTCGTCTCAATATAAGCGGTGGCCCATTCGACAGAAGCCCTTTTGCCCCGCCGGTTGCTGAGGACCGTTTTCCGATTGAAAGGGATGAAATAGACGATGACGGTGCGAGCATCTGCTCGCAAATCTCCGGGCAGGAAATGAGTCTCGCTGACCCAGTCCTTCAGTTCCGTGCAAAGGGGGTCAGAAGCGCCGGCAAATCCAACGAGGGGACTTTCCCATTCAGTACGTGTCCTGTTTCGAACGGGATACTCTCTTACAAATCCTTCGACAAGGCGTTCAATCTTTTCTCTCATGACCTTCGAGGTGGTAAAAGGGGAATGGGAACGAAGGCTCAACGATGGGTAAAGTTATTTTTCATCATCTCGCCCAGCGCCTTTGACCTTTGCGTTGCAACCTCAACGGCATTGATCAGGGTTGTCCTCACTCCTCCCTCCTCCAGGGTATGGAGTCCGGCGATTGCCGTTCCGCCTGGAGACGTCACCATGTCCTTCAGTTTCCCCGGATGTTCCCCGGTTTCAATCAACATTTTTGCCGCCCCGAGGACGGTCTGAGAGGCGAGGATCAGGGAATCGCTCCGGGAAAGCCCGACCTTTACGCCCGCATCGGCCAGGGCATCGATCATGAGGAAGATATAGGCGGGTCCGCTGCCGCTCAACCCGGTCACGGCGTCGAGCAGATTCTCTTCAATAAATAAAGACTTTCCGACAGAGTCGAAAATGGCTTTCGCAATCATCAAATCCTCTTTGTGGATATGCTTCCCGGCTGCGATGGCCGATGCCCCTTCCCGGACGGAAACACAGATATTCGGCATCACCCGGACCAGTTTCAGCTCCTTCTGGGCACAGGATTCGATCGTCTCCAGAGGAACGCCCGCTGCAATGGAGATGATGAGCTTCGATAAGTCAAGGTATTTTGTGATTTCCTCGATGACCTGCTTCATGATCTGAGGCTTCACTGACAGGATGATAATGTCCGCCTGTTTGACGACCTCGACGTTATGGGATGTCCCTCTCACACCGGAGGCCTCGCGGATGGCCTTGAGCCTTTCCGGCCGCACATCCGAGCAGATGATCTGCTCGGGTCGGCAGAGATGGCCATGCAGGAGGCCGTGAATCAAGGCCTCTCCCATATTCCCGGTCCCGATAAACCCAACCATCTTATTTTTGAGCATCTTCTTCCTCCATTAAGATTCAATTTTCGACGGAGTTCAACTCCCGGAAGCATTTGGATCCCAAGATCCGTTGCCTCGAACTCCTCGATAATCAAAGGATTTATAGAAAATTGAATGACATTATGTTAAGGTTAAATTTTAACAGATTACGGATCGAATTAAAATACTCCTAACACAAAAAATACCACAAGGCTTCCCGAAAAGCAGCTTGTCATGCGTGAGGTTGATGCTCATCCCTGATGAAGTGATAAAGACCCTTGGAAAAGAGATAACGTCGCTCCGGGGAGTCAACCGGCTTCCTGTCGAAATCAAGGAGCGCCTCTACGCCTCCCTGATCCCCCCTGACCTCCTGTCCGGTTATCGGATCGATCCCATCTCTTTGTCTGACGGAGAAGGCCACCCGGCTTTCGAATTCGACTTTCCGCCCGAAAAGAGGTTTGTGAAAATTCACCTCAAGAGATCGATCTCCGACGTGGACCCCCTCGTTTTTATCCAGCTCTCGGATACGAGCTACAATCAGGTCGAGTTCGAGTGGATCATCATCAATGATCCCGATTCCGAGCGGTTTCAGATTAACCTTTCTGATAGCGCTCAATTTCTTCCTCCAGGTTCCGAGTTCAGAAATGTCGCCGAGGAAATCCGGGCGATGAAGGCAGGTCTCGCTCCGGGACAGGTGAGGCGCGGGCTGCATCGTTTTCCGGAGATCATGGAACTCGTTGAATCCTTTTTGAGCCGGTTGAATATCCATCTGGTTTACGGTTATCCCTACGCTTATCATAATGCCATTGAACTGGAACGCATCGGTTATTTCTATGGAACCGGGAAAGAGCTGATGTTGGAGATCGATCAAGGATTTCAATCCGGAGGGAAGCTCTTCAGCCGGCTCGACGGATCCACCCCTTTTCGCCAGCCCGGGATGGAAAAGACTATTCGGGGACGAAGTTGGGCCATTCATGACGGGATCATGGACAAGCCCTGGATCTGCCCCATGATGATTAAACTGATCGGGCGAAAGGAGAAGGACTATACCTTTCCGGATGCGATCTACTTAAATCCTCGGAGGTAATAAAAAAGGGGAAGAATCTTCTCGACTAACCTCTCCTGGTAGGGTGGGAAGATTGGATTGAAGAGGACAGGTTGAACACATCGAAGAGCGGGAGTGATGAAATACAGGATGTCCCCTTACCCTCTGTCTATGTCATGGCTCCCCGTTCAAGGTGTCCTTGGGCCGCATCAAATTCACCCCATTTGGGGAGGGCGATCGTGAAGAACCGTGTGCACCGGAGAGAGCACGTTCTCTTTTCCGGTCATCGACTCTATGACAATCCTTACGACAGCGGTCTTCTTGACGCTCTGATCTGTCATGGGGGAGAAAGGATAACTGGAAGGCACGTACTTTTGCACCATTCTCTCCAGTATTCTTCTCTTCTCAGGCAGACCCTCCACAAACTCAGCTTTTCCAAAACAAACGACGCTTTTGTAAACCTGACTTATCCCGCAACCCTGGTTCCCAAAGAACCTGAGGCCCGACCTCATCTACCAGAAAGCACACGCGAGAATCAGCCTGAAGCGCTTCGATCTTTCGGCCCGATAGTCCGCTATGAAAATAGATGCTACCTTCAAAAAACAAGTAGTTCACGGCAATAATGTATGGACCCTCCTCAGTCGTGACGGCCAATCGGCCGACCGGCATACGTTCCAGCAAGAGTTCCATGTCCCGGGAGGTCTTCATTGTCCGATCCGTGCGCCGCGGTCCTGTTCTCATTCGTGTTCTCCATGTCAGCCCAACGGATTGCTCACCAGAGAGGGCCGCTCTTTAGCCCGAATCTGATGCCGCAAATTGTTAGGTCTCCTTTTCAACGCAAAAGTTCACGATACTTTCCGCATGGATAGCTGTTGTATTTAGGAAAGGAATTCCGAATTCGTCTTTGTTAAGTATTAAAGGCAACTCGGTACAACCAAGGATCAGGGCATCAATAGAATGCCTGTCGATCATTTTCTTTACTATGGACAGTAACTCTTTCCTGGTTGAATCTTTTATAATTCCCAATTCGATTTCAGAAAATAGCCTATGATGGATAAGCTCCTGGTCTTCCTTCTCAGGAACGACGACCGCCATTTCGTTGTCTCCAAACGGCTTCTTAAAAAAGTCCGATTCCATAGTGAACCTTGTGCCCAACAAACCAAGTTTCTTAAAACCTCTTTTTTGTGCATTCTTGCGTGTTTCTTCAATAATGCTCAACATCGGTATGGGTGATCTTGAGCTTACCTTATCGAACACGATATGGGGAGTATTGGACCCGATGACGGCAAATTCGGCACCTGCCTTGTGTAGTGCAACCACTTTTTCCAAGAGCCAATCTGTGAGAGTTTCCCAATCGTTGGCTTCAAGTATTCTCATAAGACTGGATAGATTGGCACTGTAGATGATGATTTCAGGGTAGCCTAAATCTGCTTGCTTTTCATGAAAAGCGCCGATAATCAGTTTGTAGTAGTCAACGGTTGATTCTGGGCCGATGCCACCAATGATACCAATTCTCTTCATTAAAAAATGCTCCTTATGCGTGGGGGAGACCTAACGCGGATGCTAAGGGACGCGGCGGCTTTTTGCCGCACCCCTCTTGATCGGTTTGTTAGCCCTTCACCAGTCTTTCCCTTACCCAGCTTGGATTCCGACGGCAATCAAGGACGGCGAAGACTACAACCACATCATCAATGATACGGTAATACACCGCAAAAGGGAACCGTTTGGAGAGCTGGCGGTGGTATCCAAAAACAATTTGGTGAATACCTCCAAAGTAAGCAAGCGAGTCAATATCTGAATAAAGGGAATCAAGGAAATACGATCCAAGACCGGGAGACTGCAACTCATAGAATCGATATCCCTCTTCAAGATCCTCTTCAGATGTGCTTAGGATTCTTACCCTCATGAGACCTTCTTCTTTATCCTTTTTTTAGCCTGTTCCCAATCGGATACGGTTACTTTGCCAGCCGCAAAGGCTTCCTCACGGTCTTTAAGAACGGTCTCATGCCAAGCTGGTGATTTCAATTTGGTGTCGTCTCGGGTCAGGTCCGCCCAGAGAGTCTCCATCAAGTCCAACTTCTGGGCAAGCGAAAGCTCGGAAACGGGTAAATCAACTCTCTTCATAGGTTTTCCTTTCTTGAACTCAAATTACTGGTGCGGCGTTTACGTCGTCCGCCAAGAGGTATTGGCTCATCTCAGGTTCTTATAACCATCAAGATACAACCTCTGCAATAACCCTGGCTATAAATACCGGGCAAAGACAGTTTTGGATTAATGGAAATAGGGTTTTCTGGTTATCTGTAATGTGATCCTTTTCCTTCACCTCAACAAAGAACCGTTCTTCCGTACTTTCATTATAAACGAATAAATCTGGATCTCCAGAGGCGATCTTTTTCCCGATAGAGCGGAAAGCCTTATTGGCCTCATTTATTAAGAGGCGAACTTTTGCTTCACCGAAGATATGGCAAAGATTTGTGAATCCAGGCATGTTTTCGCGCTTATTTCTATTTCTGACAAGGTAGTAATAGCTTTCAACATGATACCCTTGTTCTTCAAAATATTTCTTCGCAACCATCTCTACGAAGTTGCCTTTATTGATACCGACTTGCCTTGCAAATTGATCATAAATGCACCTCTTGTCTTTTTTTTCATACAAACTACGTTGCGCTATTGGATAAGTAATATGAATCTCGTCCCCCGTTTCCCATGTACCACACTCAATCATAAGCGGTTCTATTATTCCCTTCCTCCTATTCTTGGGCTAACAAAAAGCTCACCTGCCTGCGATTGAGCAGGTCAGGTGCAGCGACGGGTTATGCCGTAATTTCATCAACCGGCAAGATCTGCTTTCCGTGCCGAACAGTAAGCACTGAAATCCTCTTCTCTTCAAGCCGGTAAATCAGTCGGTAGTTTCCGTATATCAGTTCTCTTATGGTTTTGTTTTCGGTTTCAGGTACAACCCTGCCGCTTTCAGGGAAGCTCCTGTAAGTCTTCCACTTTCCGAAAAACCGTGTCTACCCATTTTTCTGCAGCAGTGGGATTCTCTTGGGCGATGTATGCGGCTATCTCTGAGACCCTGTCTATTGCGAGAGGAGACCAGATAATTTTCATTTCCTGATCCGGTTTAATACAGTTCTTTTGGCCTGGTCATGGTCCACTCCCTGGCCGGCTTCAATCTGACCGATGGATGTCTGTATGTCCTGGAGCAACTCTATTCTCTCCTGCATTGCCTCATATTCGCCTGCATCGAGCAGAACGGCTACCCCTTTGCCGTGTTGTGTGATGATCAGGGGGCGTTTTGTGTCGTGTATTTGTTTCAGGAAGGAGGCAATACCGGTGCGAAACTCCGACATTGGTCTGATATCTTCGTTGACTCTAACTCTTTTCATATGGCACCTCACATAAATAACGTACATTATAACGTACTTTAAATATGTCAGTCAATATTCTTTTCAGGCCGTTTGCGGGTCCTTGTGGAGCACCTGGTTAGGTATTTTCGTTATTCATTCACTGATTTTCTAAAGCTGCCTTAAAAATAGGAAAATTATGAATTCGGGTCCAATGATTAAATTTCGTCTTATTGTCAGATTCTCGTAAATATGCATTAAAATATAAGGCTGCTTCCCAAAATTGTTCCATTTCGTCTTCCAAAATCTTTAAATCATTTAGCCTGTAAACGTACATGTGTTTCTTTAACCTTTCGTGTGGATCGGGCATAAGAACACCTTGACCATGGATCGTAAGAACTTCGGTTTGGAAATGAACGTGATGTTTGATGTCAATGGTTCGTGCCTGCCTGCCGGCAGGCAGGGGCGCCCTCCGGGCATGGGGCATTAGCCTATAACCCTTCTGTCACGCCTTGGGTTTGATCCTTTTCCCTGAACAGATCCTAAAAGGCAGGTTCAAAAAAAATACCTCGACAAATTCGGTGGTTTGTGATAGGAAACATTGAAACGATTGCGGAATGTGGATTGCGGAATTCGGATTATAACGAAACTCAAAGACTAAAATCTCAAATGTAACGACCTATGTTCCAGTACATCGTCATTGAGGGACCGATTGGCGTCGGAAAAACGAGTCTGACAAAGCTCCTGGCGAAGGATTTCACGCCCGATGCTATTCTCGAACGACCGGAAGAAAACCCCTTTCTCTCCCATTTCTACAAGGACCGGAAAAAGTATGCCTTCCAGGTTCAGGTCTTTTTCCTACTGACCCGGTTTCAACAGCAGCAGGAGATCGCTCAGCTCGATCTCTTCAACCAGGTCACCCTCTCCGACTACCTCTTTGACAAGGATCGGATTTTTGCCCTCTTGAACCTTGATGAAAACGAATTGGCCCTCTATGAAAAGATCTTTCAACTTCTCGGAGGACGCATCCCCACTCCGGATCTCGTCATCTTTCTGCAGGCGAAGCCTGAGGTTCTTCTCCATCGGATCAAATCGAGAAATATCCCGTATGAGAAAGAGATCGAATTAGACTACCTGAAACGACTGACGGAAGCCTATAATGACTATTTTTTTCACTATGAACAGTCCCCCCTCCTGGTCGTCAACACGAGTGAAATCGATTTCGTCAAACGGAGAGAGGACCTCGAACAACTTCTTCGGGAGATCAAAGAGATGAAGAAGGGAACGTGGTATTTCACCCCCATGCGAAAACACTAATAACCAAATCCCAAGCACCAATAATCAAACAATGCCCAATTCTCAATGCCGAATCTCCGTAGGATGGCAAATTAGTGTTCGTTTATAAATTCTGATAGTCCGTCATGCCGGACCTGAATCCGGCATCCAGAGACCTATGAAAAGACTGGATTCCGGCTTTCGCCGGAATGACGACCTTTAGGAAAACATTAGTTTGTAAACAGACCCTATTTAATATCGAGTCTGGGATGTTTGGACTACGGACTATCCTTCAGCTTTTGGCTCAGGAGTCTCCTTGGAAGGTTCCTTGGGCGCCTCAGGGGTTGCCTCTTGGGAGTCCCTTCCTTGGGTGCTTCCTTCTTTACTTTCTTCTTTTCGGCCTCTTTGGGAGCTTCCACGGTTTCCACGGGGCAGGCAAAAGACCCTTGGCTCGAAGTTTTTGTCTCTCCTTTTTCCGCTTTCTGTCTTCTTGCATGTTCCCGATCCTTTTCACGTCTTGGCATAGCTCACCTCCTTCTATAAGTAAAGTAATTGCGCAAAGTGCGAAGCGCACGGCGACCAGCAATCATAACATATCCAAAATCATAAAACCTATTTCAGACAGGGCCCCGGGCTCCAAAGCTCTCTGCGCTATTCTATGCGGTATCATCCGGGCAAATCCGCACAAGCGACTGATTTCATCCATGATCCTGTGGGTCAAGAGAGTCGCCTCCGATCTTTCCCTCCGCAAAAAGGGGAGAACCGATCCTTATCTCCACCCGTCTTCTCCATCCTACCCTTCCTCCATATCGAATGCCCATCGGAATGAATGGGATCCGTTGCCTTGAGTTCCGATTGAATTCCAAGGATCATCTGAATCAACCGGTTCTTCCCGGCCCCCACTGCCCTCTCGAACATAAGTCCCCTCCGGAAAGATCACCACCTTTTCAGCCCCCTTCAGGGAAGAGAGAAGATACTTCATCGCAGCTGAAGGTCCTGATAGACCGATCCCGATCCAACGGAATCCCTCCCAAAAGGGATAAGATAAGATCCGATTCCTGGAAAGCGAAAAAGCTCCTTCTTGGCGACAAAGAGGAGGGGAAAACGGAAAGAAAGACTCACCAGAGGGATATCGGTCCAGTACTGGTGCTTTCGGAAGGATGATCGCAGGGCCTTCGAGTGGAAATTCCGCCTCTCTTTCCGTTTCAATCTGATAAAGGAGAGAAAAAGATAAGATGAGCGATCCACTGGGTCACAGAATAGATGAAGGAATTTCTCTTCACCGCTCTTGTTCACCCCCGCCCTTTCCATCTTCCTGCCTTCACTCGAAGCGGCTTCGCGTAGGCAGGCTTGCAGGCGGATTGAGGAGAGATGGGAATCAACCCTGAGCGCCCTTTATCCTGCTCCATGAGAGCAAGGCTGGCGTAGTCGAAGGATCAATAAAAATCCAACATGTCTTCCCTGGGAGGCTCTGGAGGGATCTCCGCTTCCTTCCATTCCTTCTTTGCCCGCTTCGCCGCACTGATTCCGGCCTTGAGGGCATCTCGGTTCAATTTCTCCGTGCCCTTGGGCACCCGTCCCAAAACCGCAGCCTCCATGGCCTTGGGAGAAACGATCGGAGTCAATTGTGTCAGCGCTCCCAGGGCCACGATGTTGGCCACCATCTCCCTTTTCAATTTCTCCCGGGCAATCCGGGTAAAAGGAATCTGAAAGGCCTTGGGAGTGGGGATCTGTTTGACAAAGGTCGAGTCGACGATGAGTAACCCATCCGGCTTGAGATCAGGGTAAAATTCGTCACACGATTTCTGATTCATGGCCAGGAGGAGATCGAGTTTCATGGCCTTGGGATAGTCGATCTCCTCATCGCTGACGATCACCTCCGACTTGCTCGATCCTCCCCTGGCCTCGGGCCCATAACTCTGGGTCTGGGCCACATGTTTTCCCTCATAGATTCCGATGGCCTCAGCCAGAACAATCCCCATGAGGATGAGCCCCTGTCCGCCTGAACCACTCAATCGAATCTCGTACCGGTATCCCATGGTTATCTTCCCTGCCCCTCCCTTCGCCCGCTCCCGGATCTTCTCGTATTCGTTCTGGAAAACGGGGAGTTCCTTGTCGACCAGCACCCCGATGAGAATCTTATCCTTGACTTCCTCGGGTTTCATCGTCGCCGCCTTCTCCACGGTCACGGCATGGTCCCGCTGCCATTCCATCATCTCGACGGCTCCTCCGAGCCGGTTCTGCCTTCCATACTGGGTATGGCAATGGGCAATGACCTCCACCACGGAAAATCCCTGCTTCAGAAAGGCCTTCTCCATCAGGCTGTCGAGAAGCCTCGCATGATAGACCGTTCCCCGTCCCACAAAGACGGCGCCTGCCGTCACCGCCAGTTCTGAAATCTTAAAGGACTGCTCGATATTGGAATAGACCGTTGTCGTCGACCGCATCCCGTAAGGGGTCGTCGGCGAATACTGGCCTCCCGTCATTCCGTAGATGCTGTTATTCAGGATGATGGCCGTCACATCGATGTTTCTTCGGGCGGCGTGGATGAAATGATTGCCTCCGATCGCCACGGCGTCTCCATCGCCCATGATCACAATCACCTTCAGATTGGGTTTGGCCAGTTTCACCCCTGTGGCAAAGGTCAGGGCCCGACCATGGGTCGTGTGGAGCGTATTGAAATCGACATAAACGGGAAGCCTTCCCGAACATCCGATCCCCGAAACGAGGACGATATCGTCCTTCTCGTAACCGATTCGATCAATGGCCCGGATCAGAGCGCCCAGCATGATTCCGATCCCGCACCCCGGACACCAGACATGGGGAAACTTCTTGTCGTGGCGGAGATATTTATGGATCAGCTTGGTAATTTCCGGCATCAGGACACCTCCATGATTCGAGTCAGGATCTCCTCCGGAGTGATGATCGTCCCATCGACCTTATTGAGGGTAAAGACCTTCGCCTGTGTCCCGGTTGACCCGCTTCACCTCCCGGGAGATCTGCCCCATATTCATCTCCGGAACGATCAAGATCCTGGAGGTCTGTAGGATCTTTTCCACGGCAGATCTCATGAAGGGCCAGAGGGTGATCAGTTTGAGCAGCCCGACCTTCTTTCCCTTCTCCCTCGCCTCAATCACCGCCCTTTTGGCAGAACGGGCCACACATCCATAGGCCACGAGGGTGATTTCCGCATCGTCGGTCTGGAAGAATTCGGCCATCTGGATCTCGGAGAAATTCTGGTTGATCTTTCGAAAGAGCCGATTGATGAAAGGGCCGATCTCGTCGGGCCTTGAGGTTGGAAACCCTCGAATATCATGGGTCAAGCCCGTCACATGGTACCGGTAGCCCTCTCCGAAATTGGCCATGGCTGGAACGCCGCTTGGCTGTATCCTCATAGGGAATATACCATTCCGGAGGCACCGTCGGTTTGACCCGGTTGACGATCTCCACCTCTTCCTCATCCGAGAGGGTCATCTTCTCCCGCATATGGGCCACCACCTCGTCGATCAGGAGGATGACCGGGATACGAAACTTTTCGGAGAGGTTGAAGGCCTTGATCGTGATATCATAACACTCCCGGACCGTTGAGGCAGACAGGACAATGGCCGGATGGTCCCCATGGGTCCCCCACCGGGCCTGCATCACATCGCTCTGGGAAGGAAAGGTCGGAAGGCCTGTGCTCGGACCTCCCCTCATCACATTCACGATGACACAGGGGATTTCGGCAATGACGGCAAAACCAAGATTCTCCTGCATCAGTGAAAATCCCGGACCGCTGGTGGCCGTCATCGCCTTGACCCCGGCCTGGGAGGCGCCGATCACGGCTCCCAGACTGGCGATCTCGTCCTCCATCTGGATGAAGGTCCCATCCACCTGAGGAAGTTTCACAGACAGAATCTCGGAGATCTCCGTGGCCGGAGTGATCGGATACCCTGCAAAGAAACGACACCCTGCCCGAAGCGCTCCCTCAACGACCGCCTCATTGCCCTGCAGCAACAGTTCTTTCTTCTGACTCCGCTTCTTCACCTTTTCCCTCGCTTTCTTCTTGCTCTTCTGTCCCACGGTAATCGCAAAATCCGGACACCGGATCTCACACCATCCGCAACGGATGCACTTCCCGATATCCTTCACATAGGGATTACCCTGCTTCGTCTTTGGCCAGGGCCCCGGTCGGGCAAAAGGCCACACAGATCCCGCAGGCCTTGCACCAGGCCTTGTAGATATCGATCCTCGGTTCCTCTTTCTTCTTCTTGGCTTCGACGGTCATAGTAGCCTCTCATGATAGACCTACTCTCTTGCATCCTTAAAAAGGAAGACATGCGTGAGGGCAGATCCATTAACATTGCTGAGATCTCTATCATATACCAAGACTACAAAATTTGTCAAAGATTTTCAATCAGTAGCCGAAGCAAACTCAGAGCATTTCACTTTCCTGGCTCCTTCCATCTGGCGGGCGAGATCATAGGTCACGATTTTCTGGGAGATCGTCTTTTCAAGGGCCTGGATGATCCTCTGAGCCGACCTCGCTCCAGCCCAGGTAGTCAAACATCATCGCACCGGAGAGGATGAGGGAACCCGGATTGATCATATCCTGATTGGCATATTTGGGTGCCGTTCCATGCGTGGCTTCAAAGACGGCTGCCTCGATCCCCGATATTCCCCCCGGGGGCCATCCCCAATCCTCCGACCTGGGCAGCCAGGGCATCCGACATGTAATCGCCATTCAGATTGGGCATGGCCAGAACCTCGTACTCTTCCGGTCTTAAAAGAATCTGCTGAAACATGGCATCGGCAATCCGGTCCTTGATCACCAGCTTTCCAGGAGGAATTGCGTCTGCTGCCTTTCCTCGCCGAGTTCACTCTCCAAAATGATCCTGTCGCCAAACTCCTCTTTGGCAAGTTCATACCCCCAATCCCTGAAGGCCCCTTCCGTAAACTTCATGATATTCCCTTTGTGAACCAGGGTGACGCTCTTTTTCCCATGGGCAAGGGCATATTGAATGGCCATGCGAACGAGGCGTTTTGTTCCAAAAGAACTGATGGGTTTGATTCCGATTCCGGAATCCTCGCGAACCTTCTTCCCCAACTCCTTTTCAAGAAACTCCCTCAGCTTCAGGGCCTCCTGGCGACCCTGCCTTCCACTCGATTCCCGCATAGACATCCTCAATGTTTTCCCGGAAGACAACCATGTCCACCTTCTCCGGATGTTTCATCGGGCTTGGAGTGCCGGAGAAATACCTGACCGGCCGGATACAGGCATAGAGATCGAGCCGCTGTCTGAGGGAGACATTGATGCTTCGAATCCCCCCTCCCACCGGCGTGGTAAGCGGCCCTTTGATCCCGATTTTATATTCCCGAATCGTCCTCGATCGTCTCCTCCGGAGCCCACTCCCCTTTCAATTGAAAGGCCTTCTCCCCCGCATAGATCTCGAGCCATTCGACCCGCCTTTTACCTCCATAGCATTTTTCAATGGCGGCATCGAAGACGCGAACCGAGGCCTTCCAGATATCCGGTCCCACCCCATCTCCTTCGATGTAAGGAATGATCGGAACCTCCGGGACAGAACCTCTTTCCATCGGAACGAATCTCAATCTTTTCACCCATCGTTTTCTCTCCTCGGAAGATTTCATCACGATTGTTGTCTAAAATAGGAGATTGCTTTCCGGTCAGGTCCGGTCGCAATGACGACAGCAATGCAAGGCTCCCAAGTCTGATAGTGGCGTTGCGAGGAGTGATGAGCGACGCTTGCCACTCCGTCGAGTTGGTGAGCCGGCCACAAGTCGTACTCATCAACGTAAGCGCCCAATTTGACAAGACTGTTTTCAAACATAGTGATGTGGTTATTGCGTCTATTCAGTCACTTTTCCTTTTTACATACGATAAGGCCCCGCCATTTTTCACCAGTTCTCTTTCCCTCTCGTTAAGGGGAACAACCAACGGAATCGCTCTATTCTTCGTCTTATTGGTAAGGGTAACGGTCTCCCGGAGATCGTCAACCTCAATCTCAATCTCATCCCCCTGATCTACCCCCTGGTAATCCCCTTCGTCTTTGAAGGTCAGGGGAAGAATGCCAAAATTGATGAGATTGGCCAGGTGGATGCGAGCAAAGGACTTCGCGATCACGGCTTGAACTCCTAAATACATGGGGGCGATGGCCGCATGCTCCCGGCTCGATCCCTGGCCATAATTGGCTCCACCCACGATGAATCCTCCTCCTGATTCCTTTGCCCTTCTCACAAAGGACGGATCCAGGTTTTCAAAGGTAAACTCCGAAATGGCCGGAATATTTGAACGAAAGGGCAAGGACCTTGGCTCCGGCGGGAAGAATGTCATCTGTCGTTATATTGTCTCCCACCTTGATCAGTACGCGACCCGTCAACCGATCGGGCAACGGCCCCTTAAGGGGAAGAGGTTTGATATTCGGACCCCGAATCAATGGGATGGCTCCGGCTTTATCCTCAGGCAGAGGGGGTATGATCATATGGTCTTCCACAGGGTAGACTTCGGGTAGTTGGATGGCAGGAGGATCCCCCAAGGTTCGGGGATCCGTGACCACGCCACGGATAGCGGAGGCTGCCGCAACCTCAGGGCTCACCAGGTAAACGTTCGCGCTCTGTGTCCCGGAACGGCCCTTAAAATTTCGATTGAAGGTGCGAAGGGAAACTCCCTCCGTGCAGGGCGCCTGTCCCATGCCGATGCATGGACCGCAATTGCATTCCAGAATCCTGGCCCCCGCTTCAATCAAATCAGCTCAAGGCACCACTGAGGGACAACATCTTCAGACCTGTCTCGATCCGGGTGCGATGACAAGACTCACACTCGGCGGAACCGTCTTTCCTTTCAGGATCGAGGCTACGGTCATGAAATCCTTAAAGGATGAATTGGTACAACTCCCAATCACCACCTGATCCACCTTCAGGCCTTCCAGAGCCTTCACGGAACAGACATGATCCGGACTGTGAGGTTGAGCAATGAGAGGCTCCAAGGATCCCAGATCAACCTCCCAAATCTCGTCATATCGGGCATCAGGGTCCGGAGCCAAGGGAATCCAGTCTCTCTCCCTCTGCTGAAATTTCAGAAAGGCCCGGGTCACCTCATCGCTGGGAAAGAGAGAAGTCGTCGCCCCAATTCTGCCCCCATGTTGGTGATGGTGGCCCTCTCGGGAACAGTCAATGTCCTGACACCCGGTCCGCCATACTCCAGGACTTTCCCAACGCCCCCTTTCACGGTGACGCTTCGAAGGATTTCAAGGATGACATCTTTTGCGCTCACCCAGGGAGACAATTTTCCCGACAATCTCACCTGAACCACTTTAGGGCACCCTGAGATGAAAAGGCTCACCGGCCATGGCCAGGGCCACATCCAACCCCCCTACCCCAATCGCAAGCATCCCCATTCCGCCGCAGGTCGGGCGTATGGCTATCTGCACCCGAGAGCGACCTTTCCGGGAATCGAAAACCTCTCCAGATGGACCTGATGACAGATCCCGTTACCGGCCCGTGAGAAGATAAAGACCATATTTTGCTGCAAAGCTCTGAAGAAACAAGTGGTCATCGGCGTTCTCAAATCCCACCTGTAAGGTATTGTGATCAATGTAGGCAACGGACAGTTTCGTTTTAACCCTTGGCAGGGATAAGGCCTCGAACTGCAAAGAGGCCATGGTTCCTGTAGCGTCGTGAAAGAGCGTCTGGTCCACAGAGAGCGCAATCGTCTCTCCGGGAAGGATCTTTCCTGACACCAGGTGGGAATTCAAAATTTTCTTCGTTAACGTTTCGCCCATGTGTGGATGGTTCCTCCTTATTTGACGATTCTGGGGTCATTATTCCATTTTTTCAAGAAAATCTGGATGCTTCGGAACCCACGTCTGACTCTCCTGAGGTTCCTGATCCCTCTGTGTGTAGATTTTCATCAATTCTTCAACCGATAACTGTGCCAGCTTCTTGAGAAGTCTGATCATATCTTCCTTGCTCGATCTCACCGATCCTCTGATAGAGGCTTTCGGGGACCGAGAGGATGTGCCGTCCATAAATCCGCCGGGCAAGGAGGGCAACATTGGGTTGCGAGATCTCCGCCGGACATTTCGCCGCACAGGCTCCGCACGGATGCACTGAAAGGAGAGCATGGCCACTCCCTCCACATCTCCTCGAATGGCATGGGCCATGTAATCCATGACCTGGATCTCCATGGGGCAGACCCGGGTGCAGGTATTACACTGGAGGCAGCGATAGATCTCCGGATAGATCTTGCCCAGAATCCCGGGCTGATTCTTCAGCTTCTCAAGTTCATACTGGGCCCGATTCATGGGCACAAAAGGGGACTGGGTGATCTGCATCTCCGGTTCGATCGAGGGCCTGACAGGCCAGAACCACCTTGAGCGGGTAATGCCCCGGAACCCGGTACTCCGTCAGGCAGGCCCCGCAGATCCCCCCCCGGCAACCACAGGAACGGATGAATTGGTATCCCGAAAACTCCATGGCCTTCTGGATCGTCAGGCCTTCCGGAACGTCATATCTTTTACCAAAGATGTAGATGGGAATCGATTTCATCATCGGGTGGTTTTCCATCGTCTCCCTATTGATGCGCCTGGGTTAACGCCTTTTCGTAACGGTAATCCGGAAGAAGGAGGGGAGCTTTGATCTCCTTCTTTCAGTACCCCTGCCCTCTCCAATTCCCTCTCGTAAGCGATCACATGGCTCTAATGTAAGTTTTCCGATTTCGATCTCTCTTGATCGCTCTGCCGCAAGGATTCCGGCCCGGCGGCCGAATACGAAAATGTCGAGAAGGGAATTTCCTCCCAATCGATTTCTTCCATGGACCCCCCCTGAAACCTCTCCGGCGGCAAAGAGGTTTTGAACCGTCGTCTCTCCATGGTCGTCGATCAAGATTCCGCCGTTCTGGTAATGCTGGGTGGGATAGACAAGGACCGGTTCTTTGGTAATATCGATTCCGAACGTATGAAACCGATGGAAAAGGTGGGGAAAGATCCGGTGAATCGTCCCTTTCCCCTTGTTCAATCTCCACCAACGGCGTGTCGAGCCAGACCCCTTGCATTCCCGTCGGCGTCAACACCCCATTCTTTCTGTCCACCACCTCCCGGATCGTCGCCGAAGACGTGATATCCCGTGTCTCAAGTTCATTGATATATCGCTTCCCTTTCGCCATTGACCAATTGGGCGCTCCACCCACGAAAGGCCTCTGAAACGAGAAGCCCCAGGAGCTGATCAGGGTAAGCTGTTCCTGTCGGGATGGAACTGGATGGCATCCATGAAGATGATCTTGGCCCCGGCCCGATTGGCAATGACCAGACCATCTGCTGTGGCCCCGTAGTGATTCGTCGTCGGAAACCCCTGGATATGGAGGCGGCCAATCCCGCCGGTGGCCAGAATGACCGTTTTCGAACGGATCACAAACTGTTTCTTTCGTATCCAAGTTGATGAAGACAGCACCCGCGCACATTTCCCCTGTCATCCAAAACCAGGTCGACGGCAGGACAGAATTCGATGATCTCGATCCCCCTGCTGTAGACTTCATCCCGCATGACCCGCATGATCTCCATGCCCGTATAGTCCGCTGCCGAATGGACCCTGCGCCGGCACTGCCCTCCGGCAAAAGAGGCCAGAAGACCCCCATCCTCCTTCCGGTCAAACATCACCCCGAGCCGGGCGAGCCATTCGAGAATCATGGGGGCATCGTGAACAAGGGCATGGACCAAGTTGGGAAGATTCTTGAAACCTCCTCCGCCCATGGTATCGAGATAATGAAGCGCGGGAGAATCATATTTTCCCACCGCCGCCTGAATTCCCCCTTCGGCCATGAGCGTATTGGAATCTCCAAACCGGAGTTTTGTCGTGATCAATGTTTTGGCTCCATGTTCTGCCGCAAAGAGAGCCGCAGAAGCGCCTCCCCCTCCGCCACCAATCACCAGGACATCCACGCTTCTCGCTCGCATGGGAGAGGTCTATTTCTTCGGGTCGAACGGCGCTCCTCCCTTCAAACAGGTCCGCCAATTCATTGGGCACCTTCTCCCCCTGGTTGACGCCCACTTTCACTTCCCGCCTTCCTCCTTCCCGATAATCGGGGTGAAATTTCTGGAGGAGTTCCTGGCGCTCTCTTAAAGAGAGCCTTGGAAACTCCTCCTGTCGCCCGCGAAAGACCGAGTCTCCTCAATCTTTCGAATCGATGCCTGCATGCTCTCCGGATATACGGACATACTTATCCCCTATAACCCGGCAATTAGCCGAGAATCAGTCAAGTCCGGATTCGAAATTCCAATTAGTCGAATTCCAAATCCCAAATAAATCTCAAATTTCAATCTCAAATGACTCAAGGGGTCTTTCGATCTGTTTGGAATTTGGAGCATTGGAATCCATTTGCTTATTTGGTGCTTGATAATTTGGCACTTCTACTACGTACTCAAACTTTTGTTGCCATTTTGCGCACAATCTTATTTCACGAGGCGCCTGAAAACCTTTAAACGGGTCTATAGACCTTTCCCGAGATATAGACTCGTCCTTCCATGATCTTTCGGGCTGTCCTGCCGATGGTGCACTGGACGACATGGAGGTCTTTTCCATCCTGCCTTGCCTCCACCTCAACGTCAAGAATTCCGGACGGATGACCGATATTTAATCTTCTCTTCAATACAGACTCTCCTCGCTCCTGTTTCCAGCGATCTCATAAACGACTGAACCCGGAAGAACCGCCGCAATGGCAGCCGGAATGCCACCTGTGATGGGAAAGACTTTGTGCATCTTGCCCATGGCCATGGCCCGGGCAATGAAATCGATCTCTCCTGCCTGAATCTCCTTCTGCGCCAGGGATCTGATAGTCCTGAGGGGGAGCGACGAAGGCGATCTTGGGAATGGAAGGATTGAGCGGAATCCCCATCAATTCAGCCACCCTTTTTCGTAATGGTCTCCAGAATCTCATTCTCTTCCGTTCATCCTGGTCAAACTCTGCCGGAAGTTCCGTGCCCCTGAGTCCTATATCCTCTGCACGGACAAAAGCCGTCGGATTCCCTGCATCGACGATGGTTAAAGGGACCTTTTCACCCGAATCGAGGAGAATCTCATCCACCACATTGCCTGTCGGCAGGAGACGCCCGGTCGTAGCTCCTCCGGGGTCAAAAAAGCTGAGTTCAATCCTGGCCCCTGTTCCCGGGACACCATCGATGGCATAGTCTCCCTCGGAAACAACCTTTCCTTTTTTGACCGGCACCTTTGCATGGATCATCTTCTGAGTATTCGTGTTGAATATCCTTACAAGGGTAAAAGGTTCCTCTGCCTTGACCCATCCCTGATCGACTGCAAAAGGACCGACGGCAGAGCTGATATTGCCGCAATTGGCCGAGTAGTCGACAAAGGGTTTGTCAATTCCAACCGCACCAAACGTATAGTTGACATCCCGACCCGGCTCTTTCGCAGGGAGAGATGATGGCCAGCTTGCTCGTCAGGGAGTCCGCGCCGCCCAGGCCGTCGATCTGGCGCAGATCCGGACTTCCGAAGATGGCCAGGATAATCCGGTCCCTCAGTGTCGGATCCTGCGGAAGATCCTCCCCCTGAGGAAGATCCCCTTGCTCGTCCCTCCCCGCATGATCGTGCATCGAAAAACGGTCTTTCGCTGCATGGATGTTTCTCCCCCTGTTTTCCTAAAAATAGGAGTTCTTCATCATCAACAACTTCCCCACCCTAACAATGCTCCTCCCTGTCAAAGGGATAACGCTGGTATTTCCGTTGGCAAGGAGGGCCCGCTGCCAACCAGAGTGTTTTCGAATTTAAGTCCATGATCACAGAGGCATGGGTCCTCCATCGGTCCTTCTCTGCCTCCTTCTTAACCGGACCGGTGAACCCATTCATTTCCGTCTTTCCTGATGACATTCCTGTATCGAACGATGAATTTATACAGATCACCCGGATAGGCGGACTGAAATATCTCAATCGGCCTCCGCTTCGCCGCGTACATGATCCTCTCGATAAAGAGGATCGGTGAGCCCGAAGGAATGGCCAGATGCTCCGCTGCCTCGGGGTCTGCAAAGGAGGCTTCGATCGTCTGAACCGCCTCCACCAATTGAATGCCCAGGTCCTGCCCCAGGATTTGCAAGAGAGACTTCTCATACAGCATCTCTTCTTTAATTTTGATCCCGATATCGAGAGGGAGGTAATTGGTCGAATAGGTAAAGCGTTTGTCCCTCAGGTATCGCAATCGCTTGATCTGGATGACCTCCTCGTCGTGGCTCCCCAGTTCGAGTTTTTCCCGGATCACTTTGGGAGCAATCTTTCTCTCTGTCCGGACCGATCTCGTTTGGATCCCGGAGATCTGGGCAAAAAAGAAATCATCAATCAATCCCCGGAATTCAAAGCTGCAGCTGTCGATGAGCTGGACATTGTCTGTGACAAACGTGCCCTCCCCTCGTTTGCGGATAAGAAACCCCTCCTGCGTCAGCTGGCCAATGGCCTGACGAACCGTCAACCGACTCACGTCAAACCTCTCCGCCAGCTCGTTCTCCGAAGGGATTTTTTCTCCGGGGCAAAACTCCTTGCTGATGATCCAATTCTTAATGGTCTGCTTAATCTGATAATAGATGGGCAGGAGCGTATGCATTGTTTCCCCTGACTCTACCCGTTTCAAATCGTCTGGCAGGGAATACCCGGCAAGCGATCGATATGTATAGAATTATATACAAGTAGATCTATTTGTCAAGACCCCTTTCCCCGGTTGACATCCGAGGGTCTTTTCTCTTAAATTACCCCTGTCAAAGCCCGGAGCTTCTCCCCGGAGGAAGACCCATGAATCCATTGGAGGAGCGGAAGGACCATGATTCGTGACGGTAGGCTGTTTTTCCCCGCTGTTTTTCCCTTGACACCCAGGAAGCCTTTTGTTAATTTACAGGTGTTTACGGAACGGAGGGTAGGGTAAGGGTCTGATGATCGAATTTCGTAAAGTCAACAAGTGGTTTGGGTCGCTTCATGTCCTGAACGATATTGACCTCGTGATCAAGCAGAGAGAAGTCGTGGTGGTCTGCGGCCCCAGCGGCTCCGGAAAGAGCACGCTCATCCGGTGCATCAACAAGCTTGAACCCATCCAAGACGGAGAGATCATCGTGGACGGCATGTCCCTGAGCAGCTCGAAAGACCAACATCACCAAGTTGCGGGCAGAAGTCGGGATGGTCTTCCAGCAGTTCAACCTCTACCCCCATAAGACGGCCCTGCAAAACATCATTCTGGCCCCGATCCGGGTGCGCAAACAGAGCCGGGCAAGAGGCGGAAGAGATTGCCAAGGACCTGATGGCCAAGGTGGGCATTCCGGACAAAATCGATAGCTATCCGGCCAACTCTCGGGCGGCCAGCAGCAGAGGGTGGCCATTGCCCGGGCCCTGGCCATGCAGCCCAAGATCATGCTCTTTGACGAACCCACCTCCGCCCTGGACCCGGAGATGATCAACGAGGTCCTCGATGTGATGACGAACCTGGCCCGCGAAGGCATGACCATGATCGTGGTCACCCATGAGATGGGTTTTGCCCATAGGGTCTCGACACGGATCATCTTCATGGACGAAGGCCGGATCCTCGAAGACGAGTCCCCCGAACTTTTTTTTACCCAGCCCAAGAACGAAAGAACGCGCTTTTTCCTGAGTAAGATCCTGACCCATTAGAAATAAAATCCAACGACGAAGGAGGAAATGATTATGAAACGATTTGGACAAATCCTGTTGATTGGTCTTCTGATTGTGGGGATTTCCGGGGTTGCCTTTGGGCAAGCTTCACCGACCCTGGACAAGATCAAGAATTCCGGGGTCTTTACCCTCGGCGTGCGCAACGGCTCCCCGCCCTTCTCTTTCATCAATAAACAGAATGAACGGGTGGGATTCTCCAATGACTTGGCTGAGCTGGTTCACAAGGCGATCGAGAAGAAATTGGGAAAATCGATCAAACTCGAAATGAAAGAAACCTCCCCGTCCACCCGCATTCCCTTGCTCACCAGCCTGGCCGTGGACCTCATTACCGAAACGATGACCGACACCCGGGCCCGGCGTGAAAGCGTCGACTTCAGCCTGACCTTCTTTGTCACGGGAGCCCAGTTTATCGTAAAGAAAGGAAGCCCGATTAAGGGTTCTCAGGACATTGCCGGGAAACGGATCGGCACGCAGCAGGGGTCGACCAATGAGCGGGTGCTGCGCGAAAAATATTCAAAAGCCGAATTGGTCACCTTCCCGGATCAGGCCGCGGCCTTTATGGCGTTGCAGCAGGGAAAAGTGGACGCCTACTGTAATGATGGCATTCAGTTGTGGGGATTAAAGTATAAATCCGGCAATCCGGACCAGTGGGAAGTGGTGGGGGATTACATCAGCTATGAACCTTATGGTATGGCCATGCGAAAGAATGATTCCGACTTCCGCGCTGTCGTCAACGCCGCATTGATGGAAGCGATCGAAGGGGGGGAATACTTCAAGGTCTATGAGAAGTGGTTTGGCCCAAAGAGCGACGTGCCTTACCCCATGACCCCTGATGTCAAGGCTTTCCTTCTCTACCAGGTGGTTCCGAAATAGACTCAGACCTTCTGGGGAGAGTCCCCTCTCCCCAGAACCCTTTGGGTGAGCATGTTTGGCTTATTTGGATTGTCCTATGAATTTCGCTGGTCGGTTCTCTGGGTTGAGCCCCATCTGACGTGGCTGTTCAATGGCCTTTCCACCACGCTGAGGCTGGCAGCCATCAGCTGGGTGTTTGCTGTCTTACTCGGCATTATCTTCGGCGCCATGCGAACGGTTTCCTTTCGACCGGTCCGTGCCATTGCCACGGTTTACGTCGAATTCTTCCGTAACGTTCCCCTGCTGGTCTGGCTTTTCTTCTGGTATTTTGGCGCCCCCGAGGTCTTCCCGGAAGTCATTAAGCAATGGTTTATCCGCCATGGGATCGAATTCTGGTCCGGTGTGGCTGCGATCAGCATCTATCACGGTGCCCGATTGTCCGAGGTCATCCGGTCCGGGATTCAGGCCATCCCCAAGACACAGCTTGAGGCCGGACTCTCCTCCGGACTCTCACTGATCGAAACCTACCGGTTGATCCTCATTCCCGTTGCGCTGCGTTTAATCGTTCCTCCGGCAACCAACGAATCTTTGAATCTTCTGAAAAATACATCCTTGGCCATGACCATCGGTGTTGCAGAGCTCACCTTCGCCACCCGACAGATCGAAACCTATACAGCCAAGGCCGTGGAGGCCCTGACTGCGGCAGCCCTGATCTATCTCGTTCTCTGCCTGACGATTTCCACGATCATGAATAAGATCGAGAAAAAGTACGCCATTCCGGGCCTCATCGTCCGAGGAACAGGGGCAGAACATTGAATTTTGACTGGTCGGCCATCCTCGGCAATGCCAAGTTTCTCCTTCTCCAGGGGCTCGTGGGCATCGGCATCTACGGAGGAGGGACCCTCCGACTGGCCATTCCTGCCATCCTTCTCGGGTTTGTCGTAGGCATCATCCTCGGCCTGGCCCGTCTCGCCGACCGTCCCTGGATCCACTACCCGGCGGTCATCTACATCGAATTGATCCGCGGTGTCCCGCTGGTGATCGTCATCTTCTGGTTCTGGTTTCTCGTGCCGGTGATGATCGGGCGGCCCGTCCCGGAATACTGGGTGGCGCTGACGGCCTTTGTGATGTTTGAGGGAGCCTATATCGGTGAAATCATCCGTGCCGGGATTCAGTCGGTTCCCAAGGGACAGGTCGAAGCGGCCACGGCCTCAGGGCTGAACTACGGGCAGACGATGTATCGATGTGATCCTGCCACAGGCCATCCGGAATATGATCCCAGCGCTGGTCACGCAGTTTATCGTCCTTTTCAAGGATACGTCCCTCGCCTCGATCATCGGCATGATGGATCTGACGAAGGCGGCCCAGACCGTCAGTGAAAGGGAGTTACGTCCTTTTGAAATGTACCTCTTCATCGCAGTCGTTTACTGGGTCTTTACCTACAGCATGTCGCGCCTCGCACGCCGGCTGGAGATACGCATGTCACCGGACCGGCGACCTTCATCATTGTCACCCTGCACGATCACCCTGATCACCCTTCTGCGATTCGCTCTTGACATTTCCGACTAAATTCCAAAAGCCATGGAACAGAGGGGTGAGAAAGTGAATTTTCCGGTGACTCAATTATGATAGAAGACCCTAACCAGGAAGTTAAAATCCTCCAGGGAAATGAGGCGGTCGTAGAAGGGGCGCTTGCGGCCGGCTGCCGCTTTTTTGCCGGTTATCCCATCACACCTGCGACCGAGATTGCCGAGATGATGGCCGAACGATTGCCCCCATTGAACGGCGTCTTTCTGCAGATGGAAGATGAGATTGCCAGTGTCTGCGCTGCCATAGGGGCCTCTTTCGGCGGAATGCTGGCCTGTACCGCATCTTCAGGACCGGGAATCAGCCTGATGCAGGAAGGCGTGGGTTATGCGGCAGAGACGGAAGCGCCCATCGTCGTCATTAACGTGATGCGGGGAGGTCCCTCGACAGGGATGCCGACTGCCCCCAGTCAGCAGGACATCATGCAGGCCAAATGGGGCTCTCACGGGGACTACGAAATCATCGCCCTCATGCCTTCCTCGTGTCAGGAGGCCTTTAGTCTCACCTATCGTGCCTTTGTCCTGGCCCAGAGGTATCGGGTTCCGGTCTATGTCCTGTCCGACGAAATCATTGGTCATACCCGTGAAAAAGTGAGAATTCCCCGGGGATTGGCTCCTGTGGAGAGAAAGAAACCCCGTGCCGAGAAAGAAAACTATCGGCCCTTCAAGGCCGGCCCTGACGGACTCCTCGATGGCATGCCGGCCTTCAACGAGGGCTACAAACTCCTCATCGACGGACAACTCCATGATGAACAGGGACGCCGCGCCGCCCATATCCCGGAGGTCTGTGCCCGTCTGACGGAACGTCTCTGCCGGAAGATCACGATCCACCGGGAAGAGATCTACGAGCTTGAGGCAGCCTTCATCGATGACGCAGAAATGGTCGTCGTCTGTTTCGGAAGCCCTGCCGTCCTGCCCTGAGGGCTGTGAAGGAGGCCCGGCGGAAAGGGATTCGGGCCGGGTTACCTCAAGATCCTGACGATCTGGCCTTTTCCCGTCGAAAGGATCAGAGCCCTTCCGGAACGGGTCCACACCCTGATCGTGCCGGAACTCAATGTAGGACGGGTCGTTCATGAGGTCGAACACGCCACCGCCGGCCGGAAGAAGGTCCTCTCCCTTCCGAAGCTGGGAGGGCTGCTCCACACCCCCGGAGAAATCCTCGAGGCCATTGAAAGAGGAAACCGCTGATGAATCCGATGGGTGAAAAATATCTGAGAAAGGACTCCCTCCCCTTTTTATGGTGCCCCGGCTGCGGAAATGGGACCATCCTCGCAGCTACAGTGAGAGCCATCGATCAATTGGGGGTGATCGACGACGTGGCCCTCATCGGCGGGATCGGATGTTCAGGCTGGATACCCGTTTATATCAAGGCCGACGTCCTTCATGTCCTCCACGGTCGAACCATGGCCTTCGGCACCGGCCTGAAGATGAGTAACCCGAAAAGGAAGGTCATTATCTTCACCGGAGACGGGGACTGTTTAGGCATTGGAGGAAACCATTTTATCCACGCGGCCAGGAGGAATCTCGGCATGACCGTCCTCATGGTTAACAATCAGATCTACGGCATGACGGGCGGTCAGGTAGCCCCAACCACCCCGCTGGCAGCAAAAACCAAAACCTCCTTTTTCGGAAACCCTGAAGATCCTTTCGACGCCTGTGAGCTTGCAAAGGCAGCGGGTGCGACCTACGTCGCCCGCTGGACCGCAGCCCATCCCATTCCTCTCTCCAAAACCATTGCAGAGGCCATCTCCCACGAGGGCTTTGCCTTCGTCGAAATCATCGCCCAGTGCCCCACGCAGGCCGGCGCCTCATGTACGGGATATCGGATCCTGCTGCCATGCTCGAGTTTCTGAAGGGAAAAACGATCTCCGCCGGGGCAGCTCAGAATTTGAGTGAAGAAGAGCGAAAAGGAAAATTGATCATTGGAAAACTCTTTCATGACAGTGAAAAAACGGAGTTTTCGAAAAGATATTACCAGATGGCCGGAATATCAGGAAAGGACGATTAGAGCATGCTCGTTGAGACTCGTGGAAGGTTGAAGGAAGATCATGATTCATATTGCCATCGACGAGGAGTGGTGCAAGGGCTGTTATCTCTGTATCCATTACTGTCCTAAAAAGATCTTCGCCAAGTCAAAAAGAAGAAACCCACGGGGATATACCCTGCCCCAACTCTCAGGCCCGGAAAATTGCACCTTCTGTAAGAGCTGTGAATTCATCTGTCCGGAGCTTGCCATTACGGTGGAAAAGGAGAGGGAAGAATGAGGAAAGAGGTAAAAATGGCGGGCTTCGGAGGCCAGGGCATTGTCCTCATGGGTGTCATCCTGGCCGAAGCTGCCGGCTATTATGAAGATCTGGAAGTCGCTCAGACCCAGAGCTATGGGCCCGAGGCAAGGGGCGGAGCCTGCCGGGCCGAGGTGGTGCTCTCCGATGAGATCATCGACTACACAAAAACCCTCAATCCTGATGTGTTTATAGCCATGTCTCAGCCCGCTCTGGACCGCTACCTTCCGGAAATCGACTCCGAGTCATGCGCAGGTCTTTGTTGATGAGACACTCGTGGCAACGGTCCCGGAAAAAGTCAGACATCTCCATCGCGTACCCTCCACCCGCCTGGCAGAGGAAAAATGCGGTAACCGGATGGTAGCCAACATCATCATGCTGGGAGTCGTGGCGAAAGAAACCGGTCTCATCTCTATTGAAGCGCTACGCACCACCCTGCGGGAACGTCTATCCCCCAAGCTCCGGGAGATCAATCTGAAAGCCCTTGAAACGGCATTGAGCTATGAACAGGAGAGGAATGCCTTGTGAGACTCTATGAGTTTGAAGGGAAGACCCTCTTCCAAAAAGCTGGAATCCCGGTGCCCAGGGGAACTGTCGTAACCACGGTCGGAGAAGCAAGGAAAGCCGCCTCCACGATCGGCTACCCTGTTGTGATCAAGGCACAACTCTTACGGGGCAGGCGCGGGAAAGCGGGCCTCATCCGGTTTGCAGACGATGAAGACGCCCTTTCAAAAACAGCCTCTGACCTCCTTTCGATGGAGATCGAGGGTGAAGCGATAGACCGAATTCTTATCGAAGAAAAGATCGTGAAGGCCCGGGAAGTTATACGTCGGCATCACTCTCGATCCTGAAGAACTCCAGCCCCTTCTCATGATCTCTACAGAAGGAGGCATGGACATCGAGGAAGTTGCCGAGCGGCATCCCGAAACGCTCTTTACGGAACTCCTCAATCCGTTGGAAAGGCCGAGCCTTGCCCGGATGATTGACTTCGGTCTTCAAACAGGGCTCCGGGGCGAGGAACTGCTGCAGGTTACCAACGTAGCCCTGAAACTCGTAAACGTTTACTTCTGCTTCGAGACGATAACGGTCGAAATCAACCCGCTCATGATCTCTAAAGATCGAGGGGCACTGGCCGTCGATGCGAAAGTAGAAATCGACGATTCCGGCCTTGGAAGAATCAAAGAGTCAGAAACATTCATCAGAAAAGAAGCGCTCATCGATCCGCTTGAAATGGAGGCAAAAAAGGCGGATATTGCCTACGTGCAAATGCCCGAAGGCAATATCGGCCTCATCTCCGGAGGGGCGGGCCTTGGGATGGCGACCATGGATATGATCTCTGTCCACGGCGGAAGACCCGCAAATTTTCTGGACCTTGGAGGAAACGCCACTGAGGAAAAGACGGCTGCAGCGCTCCGTATCGTTCTTAAGACTCCGGGCGTGGAAGGCATCCTGATGAACGCCTTTGGCGGCATCAATAACTGCGAACGAATGGCAAAGGGGATCGTCCGTGCACTAGACGGACTTCGGCCCCAGCAGGCCATCGTGGTCAAGATGCGGGGCCACTCCCAGGAGGAGGGGTGGGCCCTCCTGGAATCGAGACAGATCCCCGTCGTTAAATTCGGCACCACGGAAGAGGCGGTCATCCTGCTGATGGAAAAGATGACCCGCAGTTGATTAACGGCCATGGGCACCCCGCTCTTCAAGGCTCCGGACGGCGGTTATTATGAAACAGCAAGGGTAACTGAAGATAGCACTAGAGTGGACTCCGGCAAGGGTCTGAACCTCCGTGCTTGTTGAACTAAAGGTTCGCCCCGAAGCCTTTCCGAGCGGCCTGCCCATGGCCGTATGGTATTTATGCTATATCCGGATGAAGGAAAAGGGAGAAGGCTTGCGTGGCCATACTGGTTAACCGAGACTCGCGCGTCATCATTCAAGGCGCCACCGGGAAACAGGGTCAGTACCATACCGCAAAGATGCTGGAATACCATGTCCAGGTGGTAGGCGGCGTCACGCCGGGCAAGGGCGGAACAGAGGTCCAAGGGGTCCCCGTCTTCGATTCCGTGAGCCAGGCCAAAAAGGCCGGCATGATCGATGCTTCGATGATCGTGGTCCCACCCGCAGGGGTTCTGGCAGCAGCCTTTGATGCCGATCGAGAACGAGATTTCCCTGGTCGTCATCATCACCGAATTTGTGCCCTTTCACGATACCCTGAAAATCAGGGCCCTGGCTCTCAAGAAAGGGATCCGATTGGTAGGCCCCAACACCATCGGGGTCATCAGTCCCGGTAAGAGCAAGGTCGGCATCATGCCCGGTTTCATCTACAGTGAAGGCCATGTGGGAATCATCTCACGAAGCGGAACCCTCACCCATGAAATCGCCTCCAATCTCACCTATAAGGGGATCGGACAGTCCACCTGTGTCTGCATCGGCGGGGATAGGGTCAAGGGGATGGACTTTGTCGATTGTCTGAAACTGTTCCGTGAAGACCCGGAAACGGAGAAGATCATCCTGATCGGTGAGATCGGTGGCGCCGGGGAAGAACAGGCCGCCTCCTATATCCAGGAACACGGTTATCCGAAGAAGATCATTGCCTTCATCGCAGGCTCCACGGCTCCTCCGGAGAAAAAGATGGGACATGCCGGAGCGATCATCTCCAGAGGCTTTGGAACGGCAACATCCAAGATCAAGGAACTGGAAAATGCAGGCGTCACTGTCGCAAAAAGGCTCGATGACCTGATTGAGGAAGCACGATAGTTTTGAATCCGGGCTCCTTATTCAATGAACGCCCCACGCCCGGAGGGCGCCCCTTCCTACCGGCAGGCAGGCTCGGACCATGAAAATTCATAGGGTTACTGACACGGACCACGCCTGCCTGCCGAAGCCTTGGAGCAGGCAAGGATGCCCTCGGGGCATGGGGCATTAAATAAATTCCAACACGATTCCACTCACAATTTCTTTATTTCTTTCCTGACTGCTTTGCGTAATCAATCATGCCTTGAAAATCCACGACGACCACAGGCTCATTTCCAACGACCCAGGCATCATGTCCCGATCCCAGCATACAGACATCTCCTGCCTTGCAGTCTTTCTCTACACCATCATCTGTCTTAATTCTTAATGTCCCGGACAGATGATACTGGAAATGAGGTGCCTCGCAACTATTTGTCTTTACTAAAGGTTTGACAGATTCAGACCACTTCCATCCGGGCATAAATGTAGCCCGACCAACCATTCTGCCTCCAACAGTGATGATCTCCACCTTTCCTTTATCAAACGTCCTCACTTCATCAGGAGTGTTAAGACTTCTTACTTCTAAACTTGCCGTCTTTCCCATATCAGTCACCTCCTCGGCCCATTGGCCATCATTCATTTTCACCCTACATATATGCATTCAGGGTCATACTGTCAATGGCAGGTTACACAAATGTCCGAGGAAGCATTAGAAGCAGGCCAAGACCAAATTGCACAGAGGCGACGTTAACCACATCTTCATTCCCACTACCTATGTGGGCATGTCCATTTCAGATGCACTTCAGTAGAACTCTGTACGGCTGGAAAATAACGTGTCCGTGTTTCCCGTCTTTGTCAGCGTTCTCATTTTGGTAGGCACAAATTTGTTGACTACACCCACTTAGACCCGGAACCCCGAATGACGTCAGGAACGGAGCTAAATAATAAGATGTTCTCCCCACCTTCTTTCTGTCTTATCCCAGATATTGCATAAAAATCTGACCACACGGATATGGGTAAGCCGGTCGGAAAGGCTTCGGGGCGAACCTTCTAATCGAGAAGCACGGACGTTCTTTTCCCCGCTGGAGTTCACCTTGAGTGAGGTCCTCCTTTTCCCATAAGATTTCAAATCGACCGCCGTCCGGAGCCTTGAAGAGCGGTTTACCCATGTCCGTTTTTACACCCATTAAAAGGCGGGTTATCTGAGTCTAATTCTTTCTATTTTGTTTGTTTTACTATACTCATAGCCGTTGCTATTAAAGATGACATATCCCCAAAGTTGGCCGGCAGTATGAGCGTATTGCCTTGTTTTGCAAGGTGGCCAAACTGTTCCACCAATTTTTCAGCCACTCGCAATTGAACCGCCTCCATACCCCCTTCTAATTTTATTGCGCTGGCAACAGCCTTTACACCATCTGCCGTTGCATTCGCCACAGCCCTGATTGCTTCAGCCTGACCGCTTGCCTCATTGATCTGTTTTTGACGAACCGCTTCTGATTCGAGCACGACTTTTTGCTTTTGTCCTTCTGCAACATTGACTGCAGACTGCTTTTCACCTTCAGACTGCAGAATAATTGCCCTCTTTTCCCTTTCGGCCTGCATCTGTTTTTCCATAGCCTTCAGAACAGTATCGGGTGGCACAATATTTTTAATCTCATATCTGAGTATCTTGACACCCCAAGTTCTTGATGCATCGTTGATCGCATTTACAATAGAAGAATTGATAGCTGTCCTTTCTTCAAAGGTTTTATCCAGATCAATCTTGCCTACTTCGCTTCTCATGGTCGTTTGGGCAAGCTGCGTGATAGAGAATAAATAATTACTAATACCATACGATGCCATTTGTGGGTCAAAAACCTGAATAAAGATGACCCCATCCACGCCAACCTGGACGTTATCCCTGGTAATGCAAACCTGCTCAGGGATATCTATGGTCTGCTCTTTAAGTGTATGTTTGTATGCGATCCGATCAATAAAAGGAATGATATAGCTTATCCCTGCATGAAGGACACAATAAAACTTTCCAAGTCGCTCTACAACATATGCGCTTTGCTGAGGAATGACACGCACTCCCTTTAGAATAATAAGAATTGCCAACACCACCAGTACAATGAAAGCTAAATTCATAATTCTTTCCTCCTT
This sequence comes from uncultured delta proteobacterium, assembly GCA_963828805.1. GTDB lineage: Bacteria > Desulfobacterota > BSN033 > BSN033 > UBA1163 > CAWHGS01. The sequence continues at coordinate 594 of CAWHGS010000050.1, read as the reverse complement.
TGAGTTTTACGCAATGGGTTTTACCTTGACTCTTATACCTTCAATTGCAACGATCTCTACAATATCGCCTTCATTTATAATATCGGCGTCATCGCTAAAGGCAATCCAGTCTGAACCGCGATATTCAATAGCCCCTTCCCTTCCTCCCGGTATTGCTTTTATAACCTTAACCCTCTGTCCCATGTAATCCGGTGAAGGGTCATTACGGCCGGGGAAAAGCCCTTTTGCCGTCTTTCTTAATAAAAGCATCATCAATACGGATGAAATAGAAAAAACTACAAGCTGATTATTTATCCCGGGAGTTAAACCTATCCATGTAGTCAAGGACACAATGATTGCCCCTAAACCTAAGAAACATAAAATAAAGGTAAAGGTAGCCAACTCGGCAATCAATAAAATAACTCCAACAGTTGCCCAGATTAATGCCGGAGAAAAAGACATTTCAAGCATTTAATTTGCTCCTCAATGAAAAGGGCTAATGAACACGACAACAACTTGCTTTGGGATGAGTTGAATATACGAAAAAAGGAGTAGTATGTCAAGAAAAACTACCAAGAAAAAACAATCAATGATTACAAACACAAATCAAGCATA
>CAWHGS010000049.1:0-38452 GCA_963828805.1 uncultured delta proteobacterium | reverse complement strand
AAGAAGCGATACTTGCCGCAAAGACAATGCCGGCGGCAGCTCTATAGGAAAGGTGATGCTCTGAAATAAAAAAAGGCAATAAAACCGGCAGAGACCCCTGACTAATATCGGTTGCAAAATGTCCCAGTGATAATAAACCAACCAATCGATATTTCACGCCACGGTCCTTCTTTTAGAGATCAGGCTGTGGTTAAAAACATGGGGTGGGGATAAACCTTCGACTCTTCTCGGACGATTTCAGCAATCACGGGGAAAGCGTTATCAGTTCTTTCCCATCATGTAACCAACCGCCTTCTCCAGACCATCGAGGGTCAGCTCGTACATGGGAAAGATCTCCCGGATGTGCTGGATGGTGCGGGTGTAGAGCCATTCCTCCGCGAGTTTCGGATTGATCCAGACCGAATGGGGAAAGTTCTTGGCAATAAACCGGAGCCTCTCAAAGCTCGGCTTTCCCGAACGCTCCTCGATATGGATGGAACCATCCGTTGCCATGAGTTCATAGGGAGCCATGCTCGCATCGCCAACGACGATAAACCTTGTTTCCGGATCCAGGCGAACCAGTTCATCTACTGAAAAAGGCTTCGTATGCCTCGGGGGATCCTCCCACAGATAATCGTAGATGGTATTGTGGAAATAGAAGATCTTGAGATCCTTGAACTGGGCGCGGGCGTAATAGAAAAGAGTCTGGACCAGGTCGATATAAGGATCCATCGACCATCCTCCATTGTCGATGGCGAGGATGATTTTAAGCCGGTCTCTGAGGCTTCGGTCGAACACAATCTCTATCTCACCACATTTCTTCATGGTTTCATAAATGGTCTTATCAATATTCACCCTGTCTTTGGGACCAAAAGGCACCATGTTTCTCAGTCTCTTCAGAGCTTCGGCCATCTGGGATTGGGTTAAGGGACCTTCCTGGGAATAGTCACGATACCTCCGGTCCATTGCCACTTTGACCGCCGACTTATTTCTGGAGATTCCACCGACACGCATTCCTCCCGGGTGATAGCCGGAATGTCCAACAGGGGAAGTCCCTCCAGTGCCAATCCACTTGCCCCCTCCATGATGGGCCTCGGTCTGCTCTTTCAAGCGATCGAGAAAATATTTCATCAGCTCTTCGGGGCTCAATTTGCCCAGGTCCTCTTCTTTGACTCCAAGGATCTCGGCCAGCTCCCTCGGGTTTTTCAGCCATTCATCGAGCAGCGATCGAACGACTTCGGATAATTCCATTTCGTCCGGTTCTTTCAATTCAAGGCCCTGGAACCGGTGGGCAAAAACCTGGTCGTAGAGATCAAAATATCGCTCGCTCTTCACCAGGATCGCACGGGCGCCCGTATAAAAATCGTCGATGGAGTTGATCAGCCCCATGCTCAGAGCCTTCTGAAGCCTTAAGAAAGAGGTGGGAGATACCGGAATGCCAACCTTCTTTAATAAGTAGAAAAAATCAACGAACATGTTCTTCTTATCCGTACAACTACAGACGCATTAAATAACCTGTCATCGCGAGGCGCCCCGCAATCCAGGGCGACGAAGCAATCTCAAGACAAACGAGATTGCCGCGCCCGTCGGGCTCGCAATGGCCTGTCCAAAAAGATACTGCCCATAAAACCTTGAGAATCCACCTTGCAAAATGTTTGAAGATATCCTTGCCTACTGACCAGGCTATATCCTGAAGCGGGAGATCGCATTCTGGGCCGTGAAGTAATCGGGACTCTTCTTGAACAGGATACCTAAATACGGAACCTCTCCCTTGACCAGGCTCTTAATCTTGAAATCAGCATCCGCCCTTAAGGCCCGAATCCAGTTGATCAGTTCCCGGGTTGCAGGTTTTTTTTCAATCCCCTTGATCTCCCGGAGGCGATAAAAGGTTCGAATCGCACTATCGAGCAGATCCTTGTCGATGTCCTGGAAATGAACCTGGACGATCTTTCTCATCATCTCGGTCTCCGGAAAGGCAATATGGTGGAAATTACATCGTCCCAGGAAAGGATCGGAAAGATCTTTCTTTGCATTGGAGGTAATGACAATGACCGGCCGGTGCTTTGCCTTGATGGTCTTGTCGATCTCGATAATATCGAACTCCATCTGGTCGAGGACATCGAGCATGTCGTCCTGAAAATCGGTATCCGCCTTATCGATCTCATCAATGAGAAGGACGACTCTCTCGTCTGACACAAAGGACCGCCCGATCTTACCCATTCGGATATACTCCTCGATATTGCTCACATCCCTTTTCGAATCTCCGAAGCGACTGTCATTGAGGCGCGTGAGGGTATCATACTGATAAAGGGCATCGATCAGTTTCATGCTCGATTTGACGTTCAGAACGATCAACTTCATGGCGAACGCCTCTGAAACGGCATGGGCCAGCATCGTTTTGCCGGTTCCAGGTTCCCCTTTCAGCAGAAGCGGCATCTCAAGGGCCATCGAAATATTGACGATCTTAGCCAGTTCGTCATCAAGCACATACTTCGATGCGCCGGCGAATTTTTGGGGTTGGTTCTCAGTCATATTCACTCCTTAGTTCATTAGAATGTCTGAATTTTCGAATGGTAACCCATTTTTGAATGACGTTTCAACAACGCCTTTCCCTTTGTTTTTTTCAAGAGGACGAGGGTTCAATTGTAAATAGGGGCTGGATATGCTACAAAAAAACGGTATGCTGATCGATTCTCATGCCCACCTCGAAATGTCTGAATTCAAAAAGGATCTGGAAGAAGTCATCCGGAGGGCAACGGAATCGGGTGTTGAGTATCTTTTTACGGTGGGGACGGAGAAAAAGGACTGGAAGAGAGCCCTTGAAATTGCTCATTCCCATTCCATGATCTACGCCATTCTGGGGGTCCACCCTCACAATGCAAGGGAGATTGATGAACGGACCTATCCGGTTTTAAGAGAACTCTGCCGGAGTGAAAAGGTCAGGGCCTACGGAGAGATCGGCCTTGACTTTTTCAGAAATCTTTCTCCCCGTGAGGTGCAGATAAAAAGGTTTCGGGAGCAAATCGGCCTGGCAAGAGAACTTACCCTCCCCATTGTAGTTCATGATCGGGATGCCCACCGGGAGACGATCGAAATTCTCGAAATCGGAGAGGGCAGCGGAGTTGGGAGGCATCATCCACTGTTTCTCCGGAGATTACTCGATGGCAAAGGAATGCATCGATATGGGATTCTATATCTCTGTCCCGGGGACGATCACATTCAAGAACGCGGGAGAATTTCAAGAGATGGTCAGAAAGCTTCCTCTCGATTCCCTCCTGGTTGAGACGGATGCCCCCTTCCTGACGCCTGTCCCGTTGCGGGGAAAAAGGAATGAGCCCAGTTATGTCAGATACACGGCCCAAAAAATTGCCGAGGTCAAAGGAATTCCTTTTGAGAGAGTCGCAGAAGTGACCTCCGCCAATGCCCTCCGGGTGTTTCGGTTGGAACATCTATCCCGGAGATCAAAAGAGGGAAAAGTGTGAAACCTGCGATTATTGTCGTTGATATGGTAAAAGATAATATCAAAGAGAGGTCCAGGCATCCCATCACGCTCGAAGCAAGAGCGATCCTCCCCTAACCTTCAAACGCTTCTCGAAGCAAGCCGCAAAAGAGGATTCCCGGTTATCTTTGCCTGCGACAGTTTCTTAAAAGAGGACTTCATCTTCAGAGGGAGAATGAAGATCCATTCCCTCCGGGGGACGAAAGGGTCCGAGGTGGCGGACGACCTGAGGCCGGAGGCAACGGACATTGTCCTGCCCAAGAGACGGTTTAGCGCTTTCTTTAAGACCGATCTCGACCAGACCCTTCGGACGCTCGGGATCGACACCATCGTTGTCACAGGCATCACGGTTGAGGTCTGTGTGTTGATGACAGCCATGGATGGATTGAGCCACGACTTTTCTGTCATTCTCCTGGAAGACTGCACAGCCGGCAAGAACGAGGAAATGCACCGCTCCTGCCTCAACCTCTATCGGGACTTTGCGCTCTATCCTCTCCTGAGGGTGATGACCCTGCAGGATTTTCTGGGGGAGACAAGGATATAGGCAAAGGGATTCAAGAACCCCTGGACCCGTTATCATACAAAGAGAACCACATGAACGTTTGCGGGAAATACTTTGGCGATGAGATCCGGAAAATCCTGCATGGAAGAGAGAGAAAGGTGGTCGACCATCTTCCTTTCCCTCACGCGGCTGTTCTTCTTCCTCTCTTCGAGAAAGAGGGAGAGTGCTGCATTCTCTTCACCAAACGAACACACCTGGTGAAACACCACAAGGGAGAGATCTCTTTTCCGGGGGGAATGTTCGATCAAGAAGATGCCGATTTGGAAAGGACGGCTTTACGGGAGGCCTCCGAGGAAATTGGGCTGGGGGAAAGGGATGCCCAAATCCTTGGGGCGCTGGATGATATTGTCACCGTCACCGAATTTATTGTCACACCTTTTGTCGGCGTCGTCCCTTATCCCTATCCATTCAAGCTGAGCCCTGTCGAGATTGCCGAATTGATCGAAGTGCCTCTTGCAACATTACTCGATCCAAACTGCTTCGGCGAAAAAGAGATCATCCAGAATGAGAGAAAGCGAAGGGTCGAGGCCTATCAGTATAACGATCACAACATCTGGGGCGCCACCGCCCGTATCCTAAAGCAGTTTCTGGATCTCATCTCTTCTCCGGAAACCATCTATCCCTGACAAGGATAAAAAGCCCTCTGAAGGGGCTTGATAGCAGGGAGAGCGACATTTTCCGTCACCCAGATAGACCCTGTTACTCTTTCATATTTCTATCGACCCAATCCACCCAGTACTTAAGAAGGCCCCTAATCCACATAGACTCACCGCCACCACGAGCCAGTCAACCCACCTGAAATGGGGTTCGTGACGGAATCTTCTCCCGGGGGCGCCAAAGCCGCGGGCCTCCATGGACTCCGCCAATTCATCGGCGAGTTTAAATGCCTGGATGAGCATTGGGCCAACCAGGGCCGGCAGATGTCGGACCATTCCCAATCTGCTGTCCAATGGGATGCCCCGGCTGCGTTGGGCGTCACGGATACCGGCGGCCCGCCGGACCAGGACAGGGATGAACTGCATCGAAGCACTGAGCACAAAGGCAAAGGGATAAGGGATTCCCATCTTGACGAGCGAATTTGAAAGGGACTCCGGAGAGGTTGTCTGAAAAAACAGGAAGAAGACCGTTCCAAGGGTGAGTAACCGGAGCCCTGCCACGATCCCGGTCATTATATCGAAGGCAACCCAGGCAATCACGAAGAAACTTGCCACGGCAAAACCCAGGCCTTTCAGAAGACCAACCCAGGAACGGCCGAGATGAAATAAAAACACCGTCCCCACGAGAATGGCCGCGGCAATCACCAGAGAGGTCCATTGGTGAAACCCCATCAGAATGACGGCAGCAGCAAGGGCCCCAACCAGTTTTGAACGAGGATCGAGAGATAAAACGTTTCTGTTAACCATGGACGTCATTGGATCCTATTGGATTGAGAAATTATCAATTCTTGTTTTCAAATGATTTTATAGCCTCTGCCAGTTGAAATCGCTGTGTTGGCCGAAGGCCGGCCTGGGTCATTGCCCCCTTGTTTCCCATCACTGCATCAGGCTTTCCATCAGCAACGATCTGCCCATCGGCCATGGCAATCCACCGGCTCGCATGCTCAGCCGCAAATTCGAGATCATGGGTTACCAGCAGAATCGTTCTCCCCTCGGCCCGAAGTTCTCTGATCAGTTTTCCAAGTTCCCGGCGAAAAAGCTCATCCTGTCCTGCCGTTGGCTCATCGAGAACAATGAGTTCAGGTTGAACGGCCAGGGCTGCTGCGAACGACACTCGCTTCTTCTGCCCCTCGCTCAGCTGAAAGGGAGAGCGATCAAGAAGGACGGTGAGATTGAACCGCTCGAAGAGCTTATTGCACCAGGCCGAATCGTATGCGCGGAGGGCGCGGGGACCCATCAGAACTTCCTCTCTCACATTCGCCAGAAAGAGCTGATCATTCGGGTTTTGCCATGCGAACCCAACGTGCCGGGCGAGTTCGGCCACCGGAGTCTTAAGGGTATTCCGACCGAGCACGTTCACCCTCCCTTGATTCGGTTTCAACAGACCGTTGAGATGCTTGACCAGGGTGGTCTTCCCGGCCCCGTTTCGACCCACAAGGGCCACGCACTCTCCCTGCATCAGTGACAGACTGATGCCGCAAAGAACAGGGGAATGGTTGTAGCTAAACCAGACATCCTCCAACTCCGCGACGCATTGTTTGCCTTCCGACAGGAGAGGATCATGTTGTTTGTTTCTTCCGGAGGACCCCGATTCCGAGACGAAGGACGGGAAAAGATTTTGAGACTTCAATTCACGGAGCGCTTCTTCCACAGAGAGCGGAACGCCTGTCCAGCCGGAGGCTTGAAAGAGCCGGATCAACGGGGGAAGATTAAGGCCATATCCGGTAACCTCCCGGCCCATCACGTCCCGGGGGAACCCATCTGCGGCGATTCTTCCCTCATGAATGACGATGAGACGGTCGACATCGGCAATGACCTCGTGGAGGCGATGCTCCACAACGATGACTGCAATCCCTTCAGCATGAATCGTGCGCAGGATACTTCTGAGAATGTCCGCTCCTGCCGGATCAAGATGGGTAAAAGGCTCGTCCAGCAGAAGCATTCGCGGCCGCAGCGCCAGGATGGCGCCCAGAGCGACCTTCTGCTTCTCTCCTCCGGAGAGCATGTGGGGAGATTGGGAGAGCAATGGCCCCAATCCCATTAACTCACTGGCCCAGGCCAAACGCCCCTCGATCTCAGCCCTGGAAAGCCCCAGGCTCTCAAGACCATAGGCCAGTTCCGCCTCGACCGTTTGGTTAAAGAGTTGAGCGTCTTGATTCTGGAAGACAAGGCCCGCATGGCTGAATAACCGGTATACCGGATGTTGCCGTGTATCGAGCCCATCCAAAAAGACCTGGCCGACGAGTTCGCCGCCGTGAAAGTGCGGAATGAGACCGGTGCTGGCGCGGCAAAATGTTGATTTTCCACTCCCGCTCGCCCCTGCCAGCAACACGTTCTGACCTTGAGAAATATCGAGGTGGAGTTCCCGCAGGGTCCAGGGCTCAACGGCAGGATAGCGGTAAGAAACGTCCTCAAAGCGGAGAATGGTTGGACCCTTAAGCCCCATTCTTCCTCAGCTTTACGAAGCCTGCCCGATCAAGAAGTTTGAGGGCAAAGATGCCAAAGATCGAGCCCAGAATAGTGCTTCCTGAAAAGGCGATCATCAGCGCGCCCATGGCCATGGCCTTTCCCATGAAGATCGGCGCAATGATCAGAACACTGATCGCAGCCCCAAGGATTCCTGTTCCAATGATTTCACCTAACGCGCCAAGATAAATGTTTTTCGTATAGCGATACGCAAGGCCTGCAAGGAAAGCACCGATCATGCCTCCGGGAAAGGCCAGGAGTGTCCCCGCCCCAAGTGCGTTCCGAAGGATTCCAATGACCAGCGCAATGCCGATGGCCCACCATGGCCCAAGAAGAACAGCACCCACGACATTGACGAAGTGCTGGGCTGGATTTATCTTGGCGATCCCAATGGGAATACTGGTAAAGGGTGAAATCGCCACGCCAATGGCCACCAGAATGACTGCTCGTGCGGCTTTCCGAGTCTCCATCGCTTCTCCAATTTCCAGCGTGTCCCGTGCCTGCACGCCGGAGTAACTGCCTGTCAGCGGACAGGCGATTCGGCACGCAAAGGCGCCTGTGATTCGTGTCCGATGAACGATTGCCTGCTTATGTTTTTTGGGGTGAGGCAAATGCCTCTCGTTTTCAACTTCAAGGTCCCGGTTTCCGGCACCGCTCCCCTATCCCTTCAGTCTGGCCCCGGTCTTGATATCTTCCGGCGTTAAGGTAAACAAGGCATCAAGCAGCGCTGTTTTGAAAGTGCCGGGGCCTTTTCCCTGAAGGGCGGCCCGCTCCCCAGCCAGTCCAAAGAAGATCGCGGCCCCAACGGCTGCAACCATGGGATCTGTCTCAACGGCGGCAAAAGCACCCATCATCACCGATAGGATGCAGCCGGTACCGGTCACGAGACCCATCATTGGGTGGCCATTCCCCACTTCAATGATCCTCTCGCCTCTCACCACCAGGTCTTGCGGTCCGCTCACTACAACCGTTGCCCCTGTCTCCTGTGAAAGCTTCTTTGCTGCGCCATAAAGATCATCGGGTCCTTTGGCAGCATCTATCCCGCGGAGTTCTCCACCCCTCTGCGCCAGTGCCCCGATCTCGGCCCTGTTGCCCCTGATAAGGGTCATGCGAAGTTCGGATAGGATCTTTCGAATGGATTCCGTACGGAACCTGGATGCGCCTGCCCCAACGGGGTCCAAGACCACAGGCCGGCCGAGACGATTTGCACAACGCCCTGCCAATAACATGGCCTCAACGCGCGAAGGGTCCGGAGTTCCTAAATTGAGGACCACTGCATCAGCCCCGGACACAATTTCCTCCACCTCTTCCAGGGCAACGGCCATGACAGGCCGTGCACCGATGGCATGGAGGGCATTGGCCACATCCCCGGCCGTCACCCAGTTGGTGATTGTATGGACAACGGGTCTCTTCTGTCTCACACCGTCAAGAACCCGGGCCAATAGGTCCATTTCCACGGACATGCCTTAACCTCATATACAAAAAAAGCCGCCCTGGAAGGGACGGCTATCGTTTCAGTGATTTGTCAGTCCCTCCGCTGGCATTATCCAGGTCAGGTTCAGCGGGTCGGTGACATCTCGGCCACCCTCTCAGCCAGACCCAATCCAGCTCCCCGCGACGGACGGAATTCCTCTGTCGTTTTGAAGTATAGGATACGCCCCATAGGAAGTCAACCCTTCGGGTCCTTGGCTCTCCGCCGGCATCTATCGCCGGAGCAAGGTTTGCCATGCGCTTTGACAACAAAAAAAGGACCCTGGAAAACCCAGGGCCCCTTTTCTTTTCTCAGCTTAATGAATTTGAATCTTAGCTCACTACGACAACGTCTGTTGCCTGCGGACCCTTCGGACCGTTGGTAACCTCGAACTCGACTTCATCGCCTTCGTAAAGGGACTTGAATCCATCCCTCTTGATGGCGGTGAAATGAACGAAGACATCATTTCCATCATCTCTGGAAATGAACCCAAAGCCCTTCTTCTCATTAAACCATTTTACACGACCTTTGGCCACTACAACTCACCTCCTTTCTTTCTTAAACTTCAGTAAGTTGTAATAGCCTTTGGTCCCAATAAAAAAAGGCCACAAAAGTCTTTAGAAGTACTTTTGTGACCCTTGATGATCCAAAAAAAACTACTTCTTACAACCTACAAAATTTATTATTTCATCTTTCTTCTTGAATGTCAAGATTTTTTGATGTTTTTTACCCACAACTCCCTCTTACCAATTCCCCTGTAGGGATCGACCGGCATCGGACACCCTTCCGTCGATCGGTGGACGGTAAAGTGGAGGTGGGTAGGAGACCGCATTGGATAGGCATTCTTTCCCGTCCTTCCCACGGTTCCTATCCGCTCTCCCCGGGAGACGGTCTGGCCAATCTCCACAAAGATCTCCTTGAGATGGGCATAGTAGTAATATCTGCTCTTGATCGGTTCATAGATCCAGATGGTGTTACCGCCTCGAATAGGACTCGATGGCTCCCAATCCGGGTTGACGGAAACAATGATTCCGGAAGAAGCAGAGATGACATTGACTGATTTTCCTGTTGAATCATCGATTCCATCCTGATCCCTGTCCCGAATAAAGATGTCATGACCCGGATGCCCCTTGTGCCGGTTACCATCAAAAAAATCGTACCCCTGTGCTTGATACCCACTTCCATTCTTGCCTCCGATAGCGCTTCGGGTATAGCCTTCCAAGGGAAAGCAGAGAGCACTCTCCTCTTCTCGATTGGAGCGCTTAAGATAAAGATCCTTGAGCATAACCTCCAAGGACTTTAACCGGAACTGCGCCTCCTGTTTAGAAATAAGGCCGTCCCGGATTTGACTGTAAAGGAGATGCCACTGCGAGGCAGGCTCCATCTGGGCCCGAAGGGATTCTGCGGGACAGAAATAAAACGAAGGTTAAAACAAGTAAGATTCGTAGTAATTTTTGGATCATTTAAGACAATTCTCAAATCCGAACTTTGGGGAATAGCGTATGCCGGAGTGACTCCTCCATGTTCTCAATTTCGAAGGTGACGGCATGGAGCCTTTTTCTCCCTCCCGTGAACTGTCCGGGATTGACACACAAAGTCTTCCCGATTCGATCAACGCAGGAACCGGAGATCTCCGGCGCTTCATGGATATGGCCATGAAGGGTCAGGAGGGGCTGGATCCTTTCAACAAATTTTTTTATGGATCGGCTCCCCGTGAATGCTCCTCCCTCTATCTGGTCCAGCTTCGTCCCAAAAGGAGGGGAGTGCATCACATAGATCGTCCGTTGAGGGTTGCCGGGCTCTGGAAGATGATCCAAATCCTTTTGGATCGTTCCAAGTTGTCTCAAATAGAGATGGGGATCGATGGGAATAAGTTGATCTGCCTGGTCCGGAGACCGGACATAGGAGGGATTTTTCTGAGGGGGCCAGGGAGATTCCGGGTCATCCATCTTCTCAAAGTCTTTTGGCCGAAATGGAGTCGGAGGAACAAAGGGATATCCAATGATTTCGTATCCAATCTGAAGATAATGAGTTTTCTGGCACAGATCGATCAACCCCTCGATCGGCCTTTTGAATAGATAAGGGTAGCCAAGATCCCAGTTTCCAGGGATAACGAAGATCTGGCGAACGGTTGTCGTACCAATCATTTTCTCGAAGAAGGGAAGAAGAAATTCGCTGATAAACGTCTTTTGATTCGGAATCATATCTTCATATTTTTTGGAGGGAGAAAAGGAAGGAAGGAGATCGCCGCCTAAAGCCACCATTTCTGCCTTGAAAGAACGGGCCAAGGAGAGGAGTTCCTGATAGAGAGAGATTTCACCATGAAGATCAGAAGTATAAAGAGCCTTCATTTCTATTCGTCAAAATCCTCTTGCAGAGCCCACTGGTTCTTCTTTCGAATTAATTTGAAAGTCACCTTGCAATAAGAACACAAGATCAGGTCCCCCGGTTTCTCATCTCCATCGAGCGGAATATCGGCATCACAGATCGGGCATTCCATATCCGTTGACATAAGCATCCTCCTTCAATTTCTTCAGATCTTCAATATGTTAAATCTGAGCAAAAATCAAGTCATTTTTTGTATTTTTGATTCATTCCCTTGCATCCCGGTCCAATATCTTATAAAAAGAGAGGAGAAACCTTGATGAGATGGATCTGGATCCCGGATTACCGGGAGTACCAAGATCAATGCGATCCGGTTGCAAGGGCACGGAGTCATCGTTAAATCAAGTTCGCATTCGGAGTCATGAAGTTCGGCGTGAATCCAAGATGCGAGAGAAGAAATCATCTCTGGTTTTTTCTCCGAACTCCGAACTGAAACTCGAACTTTTAAGCGAGGGTTAACGATGATTGGCGGATTAGGTTTATCAGAAATTCTGGTTATTCTAGTGATTTTTCTCGTTCTCTTTGGAGCGAAAAAGCTCCCTGATATTGGTGAAGGCCTCGGAAAGACGGTCAGGGAGATTCGAAAGTTTCGAAGCGAGAAAAAGGCCGGCAAGGAAAAGAACGAGGAAGAGAAAAGCGGGAATCTTATTTCAGATCTGAAAAAGGAGGTTGAAGAAATTCCGGGAGTAAAAGAAGCCAGGGATATTAAAGAGGCGGCCGATAAAGTAAAAAATATTACAAGAATTTTGAAATAGTAAAGCCCTTTCTGTTTTCTGCTGCCGGGGTCAACGATACCATGAGGGATGTTCTTTTAATTCTTTGATAAAGTCCTCCACCATGCTCTCCAAGTCATATTGAACTTTCCAATTCCACTCTTCGACTGCGGGTGTCTCATCCCACCGGACACCCTGGTGCATTTTTTGAAAGGCCATCGCTAAATCATCCGGATTGAAGCTGATCTTTGCATCCGGCAGAAAACGAAGGACGGCATTCTTAAGGTCGATGGCCCTGGGGATAGGCTGGATCCCTGCCAGGTTGTAATTCATGGTCTTAATCCGGCCGATGGGCGCCATTTGAAAGTTCGGCGAAGGCCCTCGCTGCATCTTTGAAATAGAGGATGGGGGCGGCTGTTTCGGGTGTGACAAAGATTTCATAAGGCTCGCCCCAGAAAGGCTTTTCAATGGCCCATGCATTATAGATCGAGACGTGCTTTGTCTTTGCTCCGGGACCTACGATGGCGGGCAACCGCACAGAGCGAAAATCAATGCCATACCTCCGGTGATAATACCGACCCAACAATTCCCCGAAGAGCTTGCCGCATCCATACATCGTAAAAGGCCGCTGCAGGGTCCGATCGTCGATCACCGTCAAGCCTTCCAGATCATGGCTGTAGGTTCCATTGGTGCTGGCATAGATAACCTGCTCCACTTCGAACAGGCGGGCCCCCTCCAACACATTGTAGATACCGACGACATTGGTCGAAAAAGAGGCCTGAGGGTTCTGCTCCGAGGGGATGGAGAGCATCCCACCCAGGTGAAAAATGGTTTTAGGCTTACAGGCCCGAATCGCCGTTAAGACTTCACCCATATTTCCGAGGTTGCCCTGAAAACGGGTCCATCGTTCACCGTAGGGCTCTAAAACAGGGGAGCTCGGTTTGATGTCGAAGGTCGCAACGGTTCTGCCCTGGTCAAGCAAAGTTTTGGCCAGGGTGCTGCCTATAAATCCAGTTCCTCCGGTAACCAAGATCCATCAATGCCTCCCGACTGAAATAACCAATAACCAAGCTCCAATAATCAAATAATATCCAATACCCAATGACCCAAATTCAAAATTTAACGATCTGCCAAAACTATAGTGAACGTTCTAAATAAGCAGACATGCTCCGGGCTGTCATTGCGACCCGGACCTGATCGGGGGAAGCAATCTCGGAGATTGCTTCGTCACTGTGATTCCTCGCAATGACATTGTTTGAGTTTAGGTTATTGGAACATTGGTCATTGATGATTATTTGGAATTTGTTATTTGGTTATTGGAATTTTATTTAAAGCTGGTATGTTCCTTTCCTTTCAGTTTCAGGATGGCTCGGGTCTCCTGCGGAGTGGCCAGTTCAAAATCGAGCTCCTTCAGGATGCGTGCCATCTTCTTCACCATCTCCGCATTGTTCTTCGCTAAAATCCCTTTTCCAAGATAGAGGTTGTCTTCCATCCCCACCCGGATGTTCCCGCCCATGACAGCACCCACGGTGCAGAGATTGAACTCATGGCGACCGGTGGGCAAGACCGACCAGACACAGTCCTTGCCGAAAAGCTTATCGGCCGTGCTCTTCATGAAAAGGAGGTTCTCTACCGAAGGCTGAATGGCTCCAAGGATGCCCATGATCAACTGGATCCAGATCGGTGGCTCGATGGCGCCCTTATCGACCCAATGAGCGGTGTTGTAGAGATGGCCCACATCATAGCACTCAAGCTCGGGTTTTGTTCCGTTATCCTTCATGATCTTGAAAATACGTTCCTGGTCATAGAACGTGTTTTTGAAAATGTTGTCCTTCGATCTTTCCAGGTATTTTTCTTCCCAGTCAAACTTGTATTCCTTAATCTTCTCCATGATCGGAAACAGGCCAAAGTTGAACGACCCCATATTGATCGATGCCAGCTCGGGCTTAAACCTTCGGACCGCCACCATCCGCTCCTCGGGGGTCATGGTCGGAGCTCCACCCGTCGTGATGCAGATAATGACGTCACTTTTCTGGTGGACTTCCTGACAGAACTCCTGAAAGAGGCCAAGGTCCATGGTCGGCTCGCCCGTCTTTGGGTTCCGGGCATGAAGATGGACGGACCCTGCCCCGGCCTCACGGGCGGCAATGGCATCCTGGGCGATCTGTGCCGGGGTGATGGGAAGATAGGGACTCATGCTTGGAACATGGATCGATCCTGTCACCGCGCAACTGAGAATCACTTTATCAGACATAACAACCTCCTTTTAAGAAATCTTAAATTCGAAACTCGAGTCCTGAATTTCTATTTTTTATCGGGGTCGATTCATTGCCTGTGCGCAACGGTAGAGAATCGACAGAACCTCAAAGGGCTGCTCAATCTCCGGAAATGTCGGAATTCCACGGGGCTCAAGATAGGCCTTGCATTCATCCATACACACTTTATCCCCGCTGAAGCTGACCAGGATGGGCTTCTCCGGATACTTCTTCGCCAGCTCAATGATAAAGTCGTAGGACGGAATCCCCGTAATCCGTGAGAGCAGGAGGATGGGTACCACGGCATCGACGTTCGGGTCTTTGAGCACCGCCTCCATGCCTTCCCGATATCCGTACTCCACTCCCTTCACAGCGGCAGCGGCCCAGATATCCACGGGATTTCGCATCCGGATGAAGGGAAGGCTGATCTCCTGGAGCCTTTGAACGGTCTCCGGCTCTAATTCAGGGACATCGAGACCGAGGCGGGTGCAGAGATCGGCAAGGCACACCAGCATGGCTCCGGATGGCGCCAGAAAACTGACCCGATTCCCCTTGGGTAAGGGCAACATCGAAAAGGCCTTTCCCATGAGGATCAAATGGGTATAATCCCAGAGTCGAACGATGCCTGCCTGACGGAGCATGCCATCCACCAGACGATCCTCCGAAGCCATGGCCGCCGTGTGAGCCACGGCCGCGTGTTTGCCCGCTTCTGTCGCGCCTCCCTTCAGCAGGACGACGGGTTTGGAGCAGGTCACTTTTCTTGCAACCTCCAAAAACCGTTTCGGATGTTTGATGCTTTCGAGATACATCACGATCGCTTTCGTTTCCGGATCGTCGGCCAGGATACTGAAGGGCCGCACTTTCCTCGATATCGATCTTGTTTCCGAGACCGATGACTCGGGAAACACCAAAATGCTCACCCGTCAGGATATACATCATCGAATGGGTGGCAAAGTTTCCCGTTTGGGCAATATAGGAGACCGGGCCGCGGCGAATCTTCCCCAAAGGGAAAAAGGTGGAGGTGAATTGATGGGGAGTGGACGTGTGACCCGAGGTATTCGGTCCGATTGCATGAATCTTTTTCTCACGGAGGATATCGATGAGCTCCTGCTGGACCTGGGCGCCATATTCATCCACTTCTGCAAAACCGCCTGCAGAGAGCACCACATGCCTGACACCCTTTTCTGCCACTTCGCGCACCGCCTGAGGGCTCTCTTTTGCAGGAAGAATGATGATGGCGAGATCGATCCCCTCCGGCAAGGCACTCACGGACGGATAGACGGGAAGGCCCAGAAGCTCTCCCCCTTTCGGGTTAACGAGATAGACCTGACCGGCGAATTGATTCGCCTGAATATTTCGGATCACTTCATGGCCCGGTTTACCCGGAGTGAACGAAGCGCCGATGATCGCTACGGACTTGGGGGCAAAGAAACAGGTCCAGTGATTTCGTATCAGGCAAGAATTCTTCCTGCGCTGCGGGAGTATATTGCGGTCGGAGCAGAATCTTAACATCCAGTGCCGTAATTCCATCGGCATTGACCACAAAAGGATTGATATCTACCGAATCATAATAGCCTGCCGCATCGATTCCAAATTGAGCCACACCCATGACCGCATCCACGATCTTGTCGATATCATAAGCGGGTCTACCCCGAAAACCAGTCAGTAACTTGAAGCCTTTTAAGCTCGTCAGGGCCTGTCGAACTTCACCCCGTGTCGCCGGAAGCATGAGAAAGGCCACATCCTGAAAGACCTCGGTGAAGACTCCTCCCAGACCCACCATCAGGCTGGGACCGAAATGGGTGTCATGGGTCAGCCCCAGGATCATTTCCACGCCCGGGCTCACCATTTTTTCTACGAGCAGTGGCACACCAGGGAAAAGGCTCCATAGCTCTTCTGTGGCCTTTTGGAGGGCGGAGTACTTGTCAATCCCCACCTTCACCCCCCCTCGATCGGTTTTATGAATCAGGTCCGGAGCCATGGCTTTTACGACCAAAGGATATTTCAGTTTCCTTGCCGCAGCCCGCAGCTCATCGGGCCCGGTCAGCCGTCAGACCCCGAGGAATTTTCATTCCATACTGGGAGATCAGATTCTTTCCGATATCTTCTTGAATGAGAAGACACTTATCATTGATCGCTTGCATCAATGCCTGATGAATGTCCATTTTCTTAGTTGCCATCTTCACCTCGTCAATTCATGCGTGATAGATTCTTACAAATTAGATTAAGGCCTGAGACTTTTCTTCTAACATTTTGCTCGGGACTCACTTCGAATCTTAACCTTCACCTCAACCTTAACCTGGTGTTGTTAGGGTTTCTTTTCGATTTTCTGTTCCTCGCGGAAGAGACGGAGTCGGGCGTAGAGTTTCCGGTCCCGCTCCCGTTTCATTGCCTCTGCCGCTCCCTCTTTATATTCATAAAATCCTCGGCTGGGTCTTTAATCCCAGGCGCCCCTGTTCGACCTGTTTTTTTAATAGCGGAGAGGGTTTCATCTGTTCTCTTTTCAATTTTCCATACAGATATTCATAGATCGAATAGTAGGTATCCGCCCCGGCCTGATCGCAGATCTGGAAGGGGCCGTAAGCGCTCAATCGAAATCCGAAGGACGTTCTCACGATCTGATCGACCTCGTCAGGAGTTGCAAGCCCCGCCTCAACAATGGCCAGAGCCTCTGCCGCCATGGCCATCTGGATCCGATTGGCCACAAATCCCGGAGCGCTTTTGCAGCGCGTGGGGACCTTGCCAATGCGTTTCATGAGATCGGTGGCGATCTCAACGGTCTCCTGGTTTGTGGCATTGGAAGGAATGATTTCGACGCAGGGCGTGATCTGGGGCGGATGAAACCAGTGCGTACCGATGACCCGCTCCGGATGGGCCGTGACGACACTCAATTCATTAATGTCAAAAGAGGAGGTGTTGGTTGCAAGGACCACGTGAGGTTGCGTCCAGTTTCCGAGCTGTTGAAAGAGTCTCTTCTTTAAATCGAGATTCTCATTGACCGCCTCGAGCACATAATCGGCTTTCGAAGCCGCTTGCTTCAAATCGGTGGAGAATTGAATATGGGACAAAGTTGGCTGGACCCTCTCTCTTCCGATCTCGCCCAACTCAACCATATAGGTGAGGTTGTCCATGACCCATCCCCGGGCCCTCTTGAGCAGATCCTCATTCTCATCCACCAGCCAGACCGGAAGGTGGTTCATCGCAAAGATCTGGGCAAACCCGTGACCCATCGTTCCCGCACCCACGATCAATACTGTTGTTATCTCTCTCATGTCTCTCCTCCCTTTTCACTTCCGGCGAAATTGCTCATTTAAACTCCAAGATATTTCTGTCTCAGATCCACATTCTGAATGATATCATTCGCAGGTCCTGAAAAGACCATGTGACCGTTTTCTAAGAGATAGGCCCTCTGGGAGACCGAAAGGGCCAGGGTTGAATTCTGCTCGACCAGAAGGATCGTTTCCCCCTTCTCCTTCAATTCCTTGACGATCTTCATGACCTCCATCACCATGATCGGAGCAAGACCTTCTGTGGGCTCATCGAGAAGAACTAAATCCGGATTGCCCATCAGTGTCCTGGCAATCGTGAGCATTTGCTGTTCTCCTCCGCTCAAGACCTCCCCGAGCCGGGACTCGATCTCTCTCAGCTTGGGAAAGTGGTCATAGATCCTCTCGATCGTCCAACCTTCTTTGTCTCCATTGCTCTTCCTGGCTATCTCAAGGTTCCGTTTCACCGTTAGGTTCGGGAAGATTCTCCTGTTATCCGGAACAAAACCAACCCCCTTATTGGCAATCGTATAAGGAGGAAGACCTGCGATGTCTTCTCCTTTGAACAGGATCTTTCCTGTCCGAGGTGGGGTCAGTCCCATGATCGAACGGATCGTCGTTGTCTTTCCGGCCCCATTCCGTCCTAAGAGAGCAACGACTTCGGCCTCCTCAATGTCAAGGGAGACATCAAACAGGGTATGGGCCTCACCATAAAACGTGTTGATCTTCTCGACGGTTAGCATACCTTCTCCTCACTGTAATCAGGCATAGCGCATAGGGCATAGAGCATAGCGCAGAACTAAATTAAAAAAAAAGATTCTTCACTTTGCTCGGAATGACAGTCAAAAGAACTCGATCTATTCGCCCCAGGCCCTTTCAATAATTTGCTATGCCCTAT
Source organism: uncultured delta proteobacterium (assembly GCA_963828805.1). GTDB lineage: Bacteria > Desulfobacterota > BSN033 > BSN033 > UBA1163 > CAWHGS01. The sequence goes on along the minus strand of CAWHGS010000049.1, from coordinate 20,302 downwards.
GCTCTTTGCTCTATGCGTTTTCCACGAGACAGTACTGCCCCCCCAGATAAGCTTCCTGAACCTTCTGGTTACCCCGGATCTCGTTTGGAGGACCCTGAGCCAAGACCCCTCCCTGGTGCAAGACAACGATATGGTCTGAGATTGACATAACCACGTCCATGTCGTGCTCAACGGCAACCAGGGTCAGCCGGGAAGAGATCTTTTTCATGAACTCCGAGATACGCTTCCGATCTTCTGACATCAGGCCGCTGGTGGGCTCATCGAGCAAGAGGAGTGACGGTTTTGGAGTTAATGAGATCGTAATCTCCAGGATCCTCCGGTCTCCGTAAGAGAGGAGCTTGACGGGTGTGTTCTCCTTCCCGGAAAGGCCGGTCTCCTGAATGACCCGGAAGGTCTCGTCCCTGATCGAGGCAAATTTATTCGAATCCGCGAAGAGTTCTTTGCCATGCTTTTGCTGGGCCTGCACGCCAAGCCATACGTTCTCAAAAAGAGTCAGCTCGTTGAAGAGATTGATAATCTGGAAGGAGCGAGAAATCCCCTTTCGAACGATCTCATGAATAGGCAGTCTCGTGATATTCTCTCCCTTGAAAATGATCTTTCCGGAATCCGGCTTGATCAGTCCTGTCAGCAAGTTGAAGAACGTCGTCTTTCCAGCTCCATTCGGACCAATGACGGAAGTCAATTTCCCTTCTTCGAAATCGAGGCTGACGGAGTCAACCGCTCTCAATCCGCCAAAGTTCTTTGTCAATCCTTCAGTCGCGAGTATCGCCATACCCCCTCCTACTTTAAAACAGCCCTTTTCTTGCCGCTGATCAGGCCAAGAATGCCAGTCGGGATAAAGAGGATGACAAAAACAAAGATGAGACCGTAAATGAATAACCAGTCCATTTCGAAATGGAGGATATCAGAAGCCCTTGTGATATAGGCGCTCAGGAGGTCCCGTGGAGGAGATGAAGATCGTCGCTCCCAGGATCGGACCGAAGAAGTTAACCAACCCCCCGCCCAACAGATTCATCATGACGACGTTTCCGGATTGAGTCCAATCAAGCACGGTGGCAAAAGCTGAATTGATGAGGAAGGTATAGAGGCCGCCTGCAAGTCCTGCGAAAGCCCCTGAAATCGTAAAGGAGGCCCATTTATAAAGATAAACATTATATCCCAGATATCTTGTTCGAACCTCATTCTCGCGGATTCCCTGGATCACCTTGCCGAACGGAGAATGGACAATTTTCCAGGCAACGATCGTGGCCACCAAGAAGACTGCCCAGCAGAAGTAGTAATAGTTCATGGACGTAGACAGTTTTATCTGAAACAGACCTGGAATGCCGATAGGGACCCGGTCAATTCTTGACAGACCCGTTTCTCCGCCTGTCAACTCTTCCCAACGGAAGGCAATGAAATAAAAAACCTGTCCAAAGGCGATCGTCAGGAGGGAGAAGTAGATTCCCCTCTTCTTGGCGACAATGAGGCCGACCAATCCCGCAAAAAGGGCTCCTCCCACAATGCTGAGCAGCAGAGGAATCCACAACCCGGGTAGACTCTCAAAAAGATAATCCCTGCCGTATAGGCCCCAATGCCAAAATAGGCTCCGTGCCCAAAAGAGGTCAGTCCGGTATAACCCAGACAGGATATTGAATCCCACCGCAAAAAGGGACCAGATCATGACCTCTGTCCCGAGCGAAAGATATTTTCCGATGAAGGGAAACTTCGGGAAAAAGAAAAAGAGAACAAATATCCAAACCATCGGGTGGGTCAGTTTCTTCCACCCTTGTTGTTGAGACCCCATCTTAAGCCTCCAGAACGCTTTTTTCTCCCATCAAACCTCTCTGCCTGAAGATCAGGATCAAGGCCATAATGACGTAAGGAATGATGTCCTCAGCCCTGGGAAAGACCATGACAATCATGCTTTTGGACATCCCCACAATGAGTCCTCCAATCACACTTCCCCAGAAGCTTCCGATCCCGCCCAAGACGACGATGATAAAGGCAGGCATCAGGATATCGGTGCCCATGGCGGGCTTGACGCTGTAAATAGGGGCTGCAATAACGCCGGCGATACCTGCCAGAGATGGCGCCCAACCCAAAGACATACATACGGAGACGGGGAAGGTTCTTGCCGAGGGCCATGATCATCTCGCTATCGTATGCACCGGCCTTGATGATCCCCCCGTAGGGCGTCTTCTCCAAGAAAAGCCACGTAGCAAAAATGATCAGGATGGCGAGAACGGCCAGAAAAAGTCGATACTTAGAATAGGTCATAAACCCGAGTTCAATCGATCCGGCCACAAAATCAGGAGCTTTCACCGAGTAACCGATCTTTCCCCAGATGGGGACCATTCGAATCACAGCCTCAAGGGCGGTTGCCATTCCGAAAGTCAATAGGAGCCCAAAGAGGGGATTGCCTCCATAGGTTCTGCGAATGGCCACCCGTTCGAGGATAATGCCCGAGGACTCCAACGAAGATTGGAGCAAAAATTAACCCTGCCCAAAAAGGAAGATTAAGATACCTCTGCATGGTAAAAGCGAAATAGGCACCGAAGGCAAAGAGGACTCCGTGGGTGAAATTGATGACCTGCATCACACCCAGGACCAGCGTAAATCCCAGGGCCACCACGGCATAGATGAGTCCATTGACCAGGCCGATCATGGCAAATGAAAAAAACTCACCAAGAACTTCCATCATTTTTCCTTTCAAGCCCTCCCCGCAGAGAAGGCAGGGGAATCTCCCCCACCTTCGCGTCAAATTTAAGCCGGATAATCCTCTAACTTGACAGGGTTCTCTTCCTTGCTCCGGGCCACGTCCTTTCCCGGGCACCACTTCACAAGCTCGAAGAAGTCCGCCCTGTCCTTCATATCTTTTTCTCTCTTCGATTTCACAACATAAAAAGCCCAGACAAATTGGTGATCCCATTCACGGATATAAATGGGGTCATTTTTAAGGGATTCCGCGGCCGGTATGGTGTAGCCCTCAAGAGCTTTGATGACAGCGGTCACATCTTCCTTCCCTACCCGCTGGATTGCCTTAAGGAGTTCCCTCGTGGCAATATAGCCATTTGCGGTATCCTGAGTCGGTACGGGAATCAGGGAAGCCGGAAACATCTTTTTATAGTTGGCCAAGAAGGTCTTGACCGTTGGAGTATCAATTCCATGGTACCATTCTGTTCCATGGAGCCCAAAATTCTTTTTAGGTCCAGCAGCCCACACGTCTTCGTAATCGTAAAGGGTATGGACGATAGTCGTCTTCTTATAGACACCAAACTCAAAGCATTGTTCAATCAATGCAGCGCGGTCCACTCCCCCCACCGTGATAACAAGGGCCTCAGGCTTCGTTGCGAGCGCTTTTTGAAAAAAGGCGCTGTAGTCCCGGGTTCCCATGGGGATCTTTGATTCTCCCAAGATCCGTTCCTTTATATTGCTCCAGGACCTTTTTACCCCACCGGGTTCCAGACCAACCCCACTCATAGTCATGGGTGAAGAAATACCACTTCTTCAACCCGGCCTTTTCGATGAGATAGGGCCCCAGGCATCGTAACGCCATCGCCATATCCGGAGGGACACGGAAGACGCAACGATGAGCCTTTTCACCCGTGATCGTATCCGAGTTCTGGTTGGTGGCAATGAAAAGGACACCCGCTCTCTGGGCAACCTCACCCACGGAAACAGCCACGGAACTGGAGACACCGCCCATGAGGAATTTAACCTTATCCACCTCAATCAATCTCCGCGCCTTCCGGGCACCCACCTGAGGATCCGTCTCATCATCTTCCACAAGGAGCTTGACAGGCCTGTCCAACACGCCTTTCTCCTTGAACTCAGCGGCTGCCATCTGCATGCCCATTCGTTCCATCATCCCGTGGTCGGCGTAGTTACCACTGGCCGGACTGACGACGCCGATATACAATGGTTCGGCCGCAACAGCCTTCTTCGCGATATAGGGAATCCCAGGTCCTCCCAACAGGGCTGCCCCTGCCACGGCCCCTTTCAAAAAACTCCTTCTCGATATCTCTGTTTCCAATTTCTTTTTCATAAGTGCCCTCCCTCCTTTAGGACTGCGTAATAGATGATTAGTGATGATAGGTGGAAAACGTCACCTCCTTTCCCTCTTTCAGGTCAAGGCTTCTTTTTCCCTTAAAAATCCCCCCTTTTTTAACATAAAAAAAGGCCGTTGTAAAAAACTTTTCAATAGTTTCGGACACCCTGGACGTCCCATCTTTATTTCAGGAAAGAAGGGACATATTCCCTTGCGTGCTGAAAAAGGGCCAAAACATTTTCAAGGGGGACATCCGGCTGGATATTGTGGCACGCCGAGAAAACGAACCCCCCTCCTTCACCCATCTGCTCAATCAAATCTTCAACCATTTTCTTCACTTCCTGAACCGTCCCTCGCGGGAAGATGCTCTGGTTATCTGTCCCTCCCCAGAAAGCCATCCGGCCCCGGTATTTTTTCTTCAGGGCCACGGGGTCCATTCCGGCCGCCGTGGGCTGGACCGGGTTCAGGATGTCGACCCCAATCTCAATCAGGTCTTCGATGATGCTGGCCACCGACCCGCAGGTATGAAAGAGTATCTTTCCCGGGCAAAGGTCATGAATCTGACGAAAGTATTTTTCATGTCTGGGCTTAATGTACCTGAGGTAGTGGTCTCGGCTCACCTGGAGCGACCTCTGGGTTCCCAGATCATCCCCGCAGATGACGATGTCGACTTCCCGGCCGACCCCTTCCAGCTCGTATTTTGCCATCTGGAGGGTAATTTCGAGGATAGCGTCAAATAGGGCCTCCAATCTCTTCGGGTGAATGGCGAAGTCACAGTACCAGTCCTCGAATCCCCTCAGGTACTGACTGATATGCACAAAAGGGGGCGGGACCGCCAGGACAGCCGCACAATCGGTATGCTCCCTGATCCACTCGACCCGTTCCCTGAGCCCCTGTAACGGTCCGGGATCCTCGGGATCCGGCCACGGATAATTCATCACGTCGGAGAGGGTGATCTCCCCGGAGAGGGGGGATTTCAGCAGGTCATAGTAGTAGCTGCCCTCGGGCTGAATACGCTCCACGCCCCAGAAATCCCGGTAGTGCTGCGGACCCAGTTCACGGGACAATCCCCCGGCGGGAGTTCCTGTAAAAACGGCCCGGGTATCGATATCCAGGGCTTTGAGAATCCTTTCATCGACCTCGACGACCCTCATCATCCGGTCACAGAGTTTATTCCCATCCTCGACCGCGAAATGCTTCTTGAGCCTTTCGTACCCTTCGACCACGATGGTCGAGTCCCGGGTCCCTCCGAAATCGATAGGAACCCGGTCCGGCTGCCGGTGCGAGACCGCTGCCGTCACTCTTTCCCGATGTGTCATGCTCAGCACCTCGATTCCTCAGTGCTCCCCGGAAGGGTTATTCATCCAAAACGGCCACCGCCCGCAGGGGAGACCCTGTCCCTCCTCTGATCTTCAGGGGAAGAGCGATAAAGGTGAAGCGCTTTCCCACCAGCTTGTCCAGGTTGCAGAGGTTCTCTATATGGGTGACCCTCCGTTCCCTGCAGACCATGTGGCACGGATAGGTCTTGTCGAGCCACATGTCTGGACTGGTATTGTCCACTCCGAAATTGATCGCCCCTTTGTCGATGATGTACTCGGTGGCGTCTCTCGTCAGGCCGGGCTGGTGGGTGGAGTATTCCGGTTTCCCGTAATAGCGGTCGTAGTGGGCCGTGTAGAAAAGAACGGTGTCGCCCGGCCGGATGTCGAGTTTCCATCTTTTCAGCTCGGCCTTGATCTTCTCCGCTCCGAACTGGGTCTGGACGGGGACGTCGCTCACATCGAGGCAGATGGCCGATGTGATGCAGTGCTCCAGGGGGATCTGATCCACCGAGGGCGCGTCCGGGTCCGTGGAGAGATGACTGACCGAATCAATATGGGTGGGTCCGTGGTCACACATCATGATGCCGCTCGATCGATAGGAAAAACCCGTCCCGATCGTGCGGCCGGACTCCTCATGCGACATATGCTCCCAGATCACGGTCTTGGCATGACCGGGGTAGACCGGCATGCCCGTGTAGATCTCCTGGCTTAAATCAATAATCTTTCCTTTGAATGACATCTCTTGTTCTCCTTTCTTTTTTGTATTGAACGGTGCAGAAAGCTTTTACGTTCGACCTGCCTTGTTCAACTGGTCTCTTTCCATCATTCCTATAAATTTCCTGACCACCTCCAGCGCAAACCCTTCGTCATTGATGTGGTAAGGCAATTCCACGACAGGAATCTTTCTCTTTATTTCTTCTTTCAACGTTTTTGAAAAGGCCTTTACCCCCTCCGGATTGTAAAAGATCCTTCCTTTGTAATTGGGATAAGAAAAACCTTTTAGAGGGATCATCACCATCGTGCTCCCGTGGGAACGGTTGAGCTTCTGTGCAATGATCCGCCCCAGTTCAGCCATCTCTTTCGCACTCGTTTTAACAAAAGTCATTTCCGGGTTATGCATCATCGTTGTTCGCCTCTTGAAGGACGGCTGAAGGGTCTCGAAGCGGCCCTGCACAATGTAGTCGATGCTTCCCGGGATCACGATCTGCGGGATCTTCATATCCGAGGCCGCTTCCAACCGGTGTGGACCGCAGGCATGGTCACCCCCAACGAGTTCATCGGCCAGCTCGTGGGTCGTCAGATCAATTACCCCGGAAAATTTCCCCTCCCGGATCAATCGTTCCATGGCCATCCCTCCGGCTCCATTGGGATGAAAGGCAACCACTTCATAGCCCGCTTTTTGCAAGAAGCGAAACGATGGCCATTCCGGCAGGAGTCGTCGTTCCGTAAATGGTTATGGCAACTTTTCTCTTGGATCCGGAGGGGACCCTTCCCATTTTTACCATCCCCGAGATGGCGCCTGCTGCATTGGTCAGGATCTGCTTAAGAATTGCACTGAATCCAAAAAAATCGACGACGGAGTGCATCAGCGTAATGTCATTTGTACCGACATAGGTCTCGAACGTTCGCTTTCCGGAGGCAACCGTTGAAACCATCACCTTCGGAACCCCCATAGGCAGCGCCTTCATGGCCGTTGTGCCAATGATCGTTCCCTGCGCCCCCCCGAGAGAGAGGACCCCATGAATCCTTCCCTTCTCATACAGGGATTTCGTCATGAGGGTGGCTCCCCGAATCATCGTTGCAATGGCCTTTCCTTTGTCTTTTGCCTGGAGGAGGGTTTCTATATCCTGCCCCCCTGAAACCGCCACTTCTTCCTTCTTAATATCTCCCTCCATTGCCCGGGAAGGAAAGATCCCGACATCCATCACCAGGACGTTCAGGCCCTGTTTCTCAATGGCCTGCTTGAGATAAGACGCTTCTTCCCCCTTCGTATCGAGCGTGATGATGAGAAGGACTGTTTTTTTCATGATGCGTCAGCGATCAGGTCGTGTTTCACTCTTTTCGGATTAGATTTTTACACAAAAAGTTTGAGAATTTGTCTCTGACATTTGAAACAAATAAATAGTGTCATGCTGAACTCGTTTCAGCATCTCGTTCTTTTCTATTGGGTGAGATCCTGAATCAAGTTCAGGATGACCGGTCTAAGAAATTTCAAATATGTCTGTTTTAGATCTTCACCCCCAGACACCTTACCACTTCATCGACCCGGCAGTTCAATTCCTCCAGATTTCCGCACATGCGAATTTGACCTTTTTCCATCAGATAAGCCCTGAGGTTCTCGCTCAGGCGCATCGCCATCTCCACATGTTGCTCCACCAAGAGGATCGTCACCCCGTCGGTCTGAAGCTTTTTGATGATTTCCATGATCTCATGGACAATTTTCGGAGCAAGCCCCTCGCTCGGTTCATCAATGAGCATCAGTTTGGGTTTTGACATGAGGCCCCGGGCAATGGTCAGCATCTGCTGCTCCCCGCCGGAAAGCTTCGCCCCGTCCTGCTTCAGCCTCTCCTTGAGCCGCGGGAAATAATCGAAGACTATTTCAAACAATGGATCTCTCTCCTCTGCCTTGCCAAGGATCAGGGAGCCCAGTTTCAGATTTTCATAGACCGTCAGATTTGGAATGATCCTTCGATCTTCCGGAATCAGAGAAATCCCTTTCTGGGCAATCTTATGGGGAGGCAACCCCGCGATATTCTCGCTCCGAAAGATGATCTTCCCATCCCTGGGAGGTTGAATCCCCATGATCGTCTTCATGGTCGTTGTCTTGCCCACCCCATTTCGGCCAAGGAGAACAACAATTTCTCCTTCCTTCACCTCTAAGGAGACCCCCTGGAGGATATGGCTATACCCGTAGTAGGTATTCACGTTTTCAAGACGAAGCATCCCGGTCATCCTTCTCCAAGATAGACTCTTTGAACCTCCTCATTGTCACTCACCTGTCGGGGCGTCCCTTCGGCCAGGGCCCTCCCTTCATTCAGGACGAGGATCTCTTCCGATATTCCCATGACAACGCTCATATCATGCTCCACCAGGACAATCGATAATTGGAGCTCTTGATTCAGTTTCTGAATCAGTTCAGCACACAGATTGGTTTCGGCGCAGCTCATTCCGGCCGTGGGCTCATCAAGGAGCAAAACTTCGGGCTGGGTCGCCAGGGCAATTCCAATTTCAAGATAACGCCTTTCTCCATGGGATAGGGTTGCGGCAAACCAATTTCTCTTCTCGATCAATTCCACCTGTTCCAGAATGTTCACAGCCCTTTCGTTCACCTCCCGGAGAGAATAGGTGGTTTTCCAGAAATTAAATGAGGTCTCCCGCGATTGGGCCGCAATACGAATATTTTCAAAAACGGTTAAACTGGGAAAAATGTGTGTGATCTGGTAGGTCTTTGTAATTCCCAGATGAGAGACCTGGTGAAGAGAGAATCGGGTAATATCTCTCTCTTTAAAGAAAACCTTTCCATGGGTCGGAAGGTAGACCCCGGCAATTAGATTAAAAAGGGTCGTCTTCCCGGCGCCATTGGGACCGATGATCGACTTGAGTTGTCCCTTCTTAAGATGAAAGTCGACGTGATCGACCGCCTTGAGGCCTCCGAAATATTTTGAAACCTTCTCTGTTTTTAGAAACATGATATCCTTTGATTCAAATCGAATCCCCTGACGACTCTATCTGCTTCTTGAGCTTGAGCATCCTGTAGGAAGCATATTTGTCCCTGAGGGTGCCCATGATTCCCGCCGGAAAGAGCAGGATGATAAAGACAAAAATGGCCCCCACAAATAACTCCCAGCGAGGCGTGTACAAACTGATGGTGTTCTGTAAAAAAAGAAAAACACCTGCCCCGATCAGCGGTCCTAAAAAGGTCCCCTTCCCTCCCAGGATCGTCATCATGACCATCGTTCCAGAGGTCAACCAGAAGAGGGTGCTTAAAGGGACATATCCGAGATAGATCGTATTCAAAGCCCCTGCCAATCCTCCATACAAAGCAGAAAGGACAAGGGAGAAGAATTTGACCCTGGTCGTGTTGAAACCGCACGCCTTGGCCCGCTCTTCATTTTCACGGAAGGCCTGAAGCAACTTTCCGAAAGGGGATTGGAGAATGCGCCACGTCAAATAAAGCATGACGACCGTGATTCCCATCACAAAATAGTAGAGGGGTCTCGGACGGTTGAGGGAAATGGAAAAAATCTGGAGCATGGGAATATGGGTCAATCCATCTTCCCCTCGCGTGATCTGTTTCAACGGAGAAAGGGCCAAAAAGTAGAGCATCTGTCCAAAGGCGAGAGAGATCATCGCAAAATAGACACCCCTCTTACGGATCGCCAGGGCTCCGATAAAGCAGGCGAGAATCATGGACGAAACAATGCCTAACAAAAGACCGGTCCAGATGCTGGCCTGCCAGTAACGCAGTGCTAAACCACAGCTATAGGCTCCCAGGCCAAAGTAAGCGGCGTGCCCGAAAGAAAGAACCCCCGTGTATCCCAGGAGAAGGTTGAATCCGAGTCCGAAGATGCCCCAGATCAATATCTCGGTGGCCAGTGGGGCCGAAATAACGAAAGGGAGGACGAGGAGGACGAGGCCCGTCCCCCATACGATCGTGGCCTTGGGTTTGGGCTCTGTCTCCCGGAGCATCTTCTCTAATTCAGTCTTTCTTTCTGTTTCCCTGCCTTCCATTGAACCTTCCCTCTATTCTCTCCCTATTTCCCCAAACAGACCCCTCGGTCGAATCAAAAGGATAATCGCCATGCAAAAGTACATGGAGACCGTGGCGTATTCCCCTGCAATAAAGGACGTAATGGCAACGACGACTCCGATAAATAAACCGCCCACAATGGCGCCGCCCAGACTACCCAAGCCTCCCACAACGGTCACGACAAAGGCAACCATGGTCATATCGACTCCCATGTCAGGAGTGGCAGCCATCATGGGAGCTGAAATGGCACCCCCTAAAGCAGCCAATCCAATCCCAATGGCAAAACCGATGGTCCAGATACGGGAGACATTCACCCCAAGAATCTGAACCATGCCGCTGTCCCGCGTGGAGGCTCGAAGGATCATCCCCAGGTCGCTCTTCTTGAGAAAGAGCCATAGGGAAATCATAATCGCAAGGGTAAAAAAGATAATGAATAATCGATAATTGGGTAGGATCAGGGGTCCCAGAATGGTAGCTCCGCTGAAGGCCTGAGGGTAATTGACCGGTTTTCCAATCAGTCCGAAAATAATCTTAATCAGGTCAGGAATGGCAATGGAGAGGCCGAAAGTTAAGAGGAGGGGCAGAAGAGGATCCTTCCCATAAAGAGGTTTTAAGAGAAGGTATTCCGTCAGGCCCCCGACCAGACCGACGATCACGACGGCACTTAGAATACCGACTCCAAAACTACCCGACAAAGAGACCGCAAGGAATACGGCATAGGCTCCCAAGCATGGCAAACGTGCCGTGGGCAAAATTGACGACATCCAGAAGGCCATAGATGATCGACAGGCCGCTGGCCAGCAGGACAAAGATGGAACCCAGGGCCAATCCGAAAAAGAGCTGAAGGACGATGACATTCCACGGCACATCAAAAAGCATAAGAGCACCTGCTTCGGAATCGGAACTTGTTTTCTGGGGGTTAGACATCCTAACCCCCAAAAAACTACTGTTTATTTAGGAAGCTTGATATTGATAAAGGGAAGCTTCTTGGCATTATCCTCACAGGACATGATGATCGATTCCCCCGGGATTTCCGCCACGAGGTCGGCAAGATCCCAATCCTTTGCCTTGCTTCCTTTCCCCTTTACAAGAAGGTAACTCTGCACCCTCTGACGGTCGCAGGCACGCACATATTCCGGCCCTTTCGTGAGCTGGTATTTTAGCCCTTCCATGGCCTTCATGATCTTATCTTTGTCCGTCACCGTGCCTGCCTTTTCCATGGCCATGAAAAGGACATTCGTTGCCACATAACCCGATTCACCATCCTGCTCGATGGGCTGGCCGTACTTCTTCATAAAGTTGTCAGCGAACTTCTTGCTGGTTGCATATTTCTCGCCGAGCTTCCAGTAGAAGGTCATTCCACCCATAATGTTTTCATCGTAGGCCGGACCCACCTCTTTGATCGTATGCATGGCGGTCTTCGTGCAGACGATCTTCATCTTCTTTGTCAATCCCAGTTCCGCGGCTTGCTTGATGGCCGCCGTCTGATCCGCGCCCAGATTGTTCATGACCAGAAAATCCGGATTGGCCGCCAGGATCTTTGCATAATAAGTGGAAAAGTCTGTGGCGCCTAACGGGGCATAGACATTGCCCAGGAACTTGCCGCCCATCTGCTCGCTCTGCCACATCCACCCTTCCAGGAGGCTCTGTCCCCACCGGTAATCCGCTGTAAGCGAATACCATTTCTTGCCCAGGTTATCAAAGGCATATTTGGATACTGCCAGCGAAGCGGAATAAGGAATGACCATGAAGCCAGACCCGTATTTACACTGGTCCGTTCCAAGAACCATGTCCGACATGCAATAGGCCACATAGGGAACCTTGTTTTTGCAGGCAAACTCATTGATGGCCAAGGAGATGGAACCGGAGAGCGTTCCGCCGATAAAATCGCATTTCTCTTCCTCCACCAGTTCCTTTGCCCTTCGGAGGGCCACCGCCCCGTTGAGCTGATCGTCTCTGCTCACCCAGATGATTTTATTCCCCAGGACGCCTCCCTTTGCGTTCCACTCCTCAACAGCCATTTCGGTCGCCCGCTGTTGATCCCGGCCCAAAACCGAGTAGGCGCCTGTGAGCGGGTGCATCGTTCCATATTTAATCTCTTTCGCCTCGGCTATTCCCATCAAGATAACGACGGTAGCGATTAATCCCAAAGCCATCAAAACACTTCGGATCTTCATGATCTTGCTCCTTTCTCCATTTTTTGAAAAACGTGTCAATGATTCACCCTTGACTTCCCAAAAAATGCTTCGATCCCTTCTGTCTCACCTCCTTTACTATACTCAAGTCCCATGCCCGAAGGGCACCCCTGCCTCCCAGGCAGGCTCGAACCATGAAAATAGATTTTGATTTATGTAGTTACGCTATGCGCTATGCCCCATGCACTATGCTATTTTCTAATTAATGGATGGTCCAGCCGCCATCGATCAGAAGCACGTGTCCCGTAACCATATTCGATGCCTCTGAGGCCAAATAGATGACCGCTCCGGTGACATCTTCAAACTTGGCCAATCGACCCAAAAGGATATTTCCCATCACGTAGTCGTGGAATTCTTTCTTTTCAAGCATCGGCTTTGGTCATGGGAGTTTCGAGAAACGTGGGAGCAATGGCATTGACGAGGATGTTGTGTTTTGCCCATTCAAGGGCAAGGACCTTCGTCAGGAGATTGAGCCCTCCTTTGCTCGCGCAGTAGGCTGACCTCATGATAAGTCCCACGCTCCCGGATTGGGAAGAGATATTAATGATCTTCCCTCTCTTCTGCCGGATCATCACTTTCCCCACTGCCTGGGCGCAAAAGAAAGGCACCTTTGAGATTGATATCAAAGACTCTGTCCCAGGCCTCTTCCGTCACATCCTCGGCCCACTGGGGAATATTGAGCCCCGCATTGTTGACGAGGAGATCGATATGGCCGAAAGTCTTCACCGAGGCTTCCACCATCGAATGGATCTCCGGAATGTTTGTGACATCCATCTTTTGGATCAGAACCCTGCGGCCCAGGTTTCGATTTCAGCACCACCTTTTCCAACTCCGAAAGCGGTTCGGCTGCAGACAACGAGGTCGGCTCCGTATCTGGCCAAAGCCAAGGCGATATGGTAGCCCATGCCTCTTCCAGCCCCTGTGACAATCGCCACTTTTCCTGAAAGATCAAACTCAGAAGGAATCTTTTCCATGTTCACCCCCAAGAATGCAAGAGCATAGAGCAGAGGGCATAGGGTCTCAAAACCGAGACCTTGACTCTTCTATGGTTTTGCTTAAACGCCTATGCTCTTTGCTCTATGCCCTATGCTTGTTTATAGTTTATCCAGACCCAGCTCCTTCAGTTTCTCCGGCGTTGGAATCCCCTCCTCGCTCCATTTCCGATAGGCGTAATAATCACTCAGGAGTTTTCCGATCGGAGGAAGCTGATTGGTCAAGTCCTCACCCGTCCGATTGCAGGGTCATGAACCGGTAAGGAAGGAAATCGTCCTTTCGGCTCACTCCGAGCCGGGCGTTATACATCCTCTTCAGGGTAAAGAGCCGATCCCCGATCTTCATATACTCAGGAATGTCAATCCCCCAGTCGGTGATCATATTGAGCCAGTCCACATGGTTTGTCACATTCACGGCCTTTCCGACCTGAGAAAAACGGCAGAGGATGAGGGCATCCATGACACACATCAGGTCCTGCATCTTGGCCGTAAATTCCGCCTTCCCCTCAATCTTGTAAGGATCCTGAGGCTCAGGGAATCCGATCTCGGGCATGGTCAAGGCGAGTTCATACCCGATGACTCCAGCTGGCATTGTGGCAGGCTCCTCTGGCAGCAGTCGCATACGAGAGGGCCTGGCTGAAGAATCGTCTCGGGTCATGGGCCGAAGGTTCAAGGCCTTTCACATGGATCGCAAACTCGATCGCATTCTTTCCCAGGGACTCCGCCATCCTCTTCGATCCCTCGGTCATCAGTTTTCCGATACCCTCGCCTTTTCCCATCTTCTGGACCATCTCCACCATGGCCTCTCGCATTCCCCCAGACCAACTCCACGCCGTCCGTGTCCTTCTTGGTCAGGATGCCTTTCTCGTAGGCCTCCATGGCAAATCCGATGATGCCCCCGGCGGAAATCGTATCGATTCCATACCGGTTGCAGAGTTCATTGGCCTTTGCTATGGCGACCAGATCATCGACGAGGCAGACTCCGCCCAGAGTGCCGACGGTCTCATACTCCGGTCCTTCACAATCCATGGGTGCATAAGGACCTTCAGTCACCTTAACATGTCTTCCGCAGGCAATGGGGCAGTGCATGCAGGCCTTTCTTCCGGACAGGATCGTGTCATGCATGGTTACTCCGGAGATCTTCTTCGCCCCTGCCCATCTTCCCTGCATCCAGTTTTTGGCCGGAAAGTTTCCCATCTTTCTCGTAGTTTTCAATGCCCCCTGAGGTTCCGAATTTTCCGAAACTCTCCGTCGCCTTCTGAATATGGGGAACGAGATTTTTGATGTGGGCCTTTAACTCCTCCGGTTTGGCCACCGAGATCGGACCCTCTCCGTAAACCACCATGGCCTTCAGGTTCTTCGACCCCATGACCGCTCCCAGGCCGGTTCGTGCCGCGGCCCTCACGATGTGGCCGATATGGGGGATACTTGCGATCTTGGCCATCCTCTCTCCGGCAGGCCCGATGACGGCTGCCGTGGCCTCTTTCGCTGTCTCTTTCTTCAACCAGTCCGCCGACTCATAAGAATCCTTTCCCCAGATCGGTTTGGCGTCCCGGATCTCGACCTTACCTTCATGGATCCAGAGGTAAACAGGACTTTCCGCCTTTCCCTTAATGACAACACCGTCAAATCCGGCCTTCTTAAAGTGGACCGCCCAGGATCCTCCGACATTCGATTCTCCGAAAAGCCCTGTCAGAGGAGACCGGGCCACCACATGATGCCTTCCCGAAGTGGGAACCCCTGTGCCCGTATAAGGACCTGTGACTGCCATCAGAATATTTTGTGGAGAGAGGGGATCGGTCTCCGGACCGGTCTCTTCATAAAGGATCTTTGCCTCGATTCCGAGGCCTCCGACGTATTTCCGGATCACCTTTTCGTCCAGATCCTCCACCTCGACTTTCCGATTGCCTAAATCGACCCTCAAAAGCTTCTTGTGATAGCCGAACATAAGAACTCCTTTCTTTGAAATCCAAGTTAAATGGCAAGTTCCAAATGTCAAATCAGTGATGCTAAATGCCAGAAAGTTTGAAATTTCTTACGACTGCGTCAATCTCACCAAAAGGAAAACGAGATGCTGAACCAGGTTCAGATGGTGCAGGAGTTTCGCTCTGTCGAATTCAGTTCCTTGATTCTGAATTTCGATCATTCGACTTTGGTCATTTCGAATTTCGAATTCTTATCTGATTATTCTTTGTTATAGGGCCTTTTCGTAGATCCTTTCCACATCCTGGACGGTCATGGCCCTTGGATTATTTCCCATCAACCGGGTGACATTCATGGCTGCCTTTGCCATGTCGGGAATCCCTTCCTTGGGAACCTTCAACTCCGTCAGGGATTGCGGGATCTTGAGATCCCGGTAGATGGCCTTGACCGCCCTGGGCGCCTGATAGGCCTGATCGAGAAGGGGCAGTTGGTCCACCTTCTCTCCAAGGAATCTGGGCAATTTGAGCAAACTTGGGAATGTTTCCGAGAACGTTGAACTCCATGACATAGGGAAGAAGAAGACCGTTCGCGATGCCGTGGGCCACATTGAACGTGCCTCCCAGGGGATAGGCCAGGGCATGAACCGCTGTTACGCCGGCATTAGCCAGGGAGATGCCGGCATAGAGGCTCCCGATGGACATGTCGTAACGGGCCTCCAGGTTATTTCCATTGGCAACGGCTGTCCGGAGGCTTCTTCCAATCAGGATCATCGCCTCCTTTGCAAAGAGGTCTGTGAGGATATTTGCATTGTTGGAGGTATAGGATTCGACGGCATGGGTCAGGGCATCGATCCCGCTCGAAGATGTCACCGAGGGGGGCATCGACACGGTGAGCAAGGGATCGATGATCGCCACCCGCGGAAGGATGTAGGGACTCACCACCGCCTTTTTGAGCTTCTCTTTTGTGTCGGTAAGGATGGCGTTCGGAGTGACCTCAGCCCCGGTTCCAGCCGTTGTCGGAATGAGGATGCACGGAACCCCCGGATTCTTTACGAGGTTAACCCCGAAGTAATCATAGACCGTTCCCGGATTGGTGAGCATCACCGAGGTGATGGAGGCAATATCCATGGAGCTCCCGCCTCCAATGCCGATGATCAGATCAAACTTCTGTTTCCTGGCCGTCTCCAGGCAGGCCTCAAAGCAGGCGACATCCGGATCGGGGATGACTCGATCAAAGAACTCCACGCCGATCCCCTCTTTTCCAAGGATCTCCTTAGTCTTTTTTCCAATCCCGGAATCGATGACGCCTTTATCGGTGACGACAAGGGCTCGGGTTGCTCCGATCCCCTTGGCCTCCGGCCCCAATCTTTCGAAGGCTCCCAATCCTGCGAGAATCAGATGGGGTGATCGAAGACTGATGACTTTATGATCCATACCCTTTTCTCCTTTCTTCCATGGCTCGAGTCGAGCTCATGGAGCTGAAATGTTATAGCAATATTTCTTCGCCTGCTTCGCTATGCTCCTTGGGCCATGCCTTTTGAATACCCATAGAGCCGGTAACCGCAGGAGTTCCGAATGATCAGTTCAGGCTCCAGAATGGTCTGGTGGACCATGGAGGCGGTGCCGTTTTGAATTTTATCGATTAAGGTCTTGGTCGCCAGGGAACCCATTTCGTATTTTTTCTGGCTGACCGTCGTTATCTCAACACCTTTTAAGGCTGCGGGGACGATGTCGTCAAAGCCCACGAGGGCCATATCCTCAGGAATGCGTAACCCTGTATCCAGGATCGCCTCCCGAGAGCCCAGGGCCATATAGTCGTTCTCTGCAAAGATGGCTGTGGGCGGACTTTTCATGGTGAGGAATTTTTTCGTGACCTGGTAGGCCGATTCCTTTGAAAACCGGCACTCCATCATCAGGTTCGAATCGAATGTTAAACCGTAATCCTTCAATAACTTCTTTGCCCCTTCGGTCCTCTCGACGGCGGTCGAAGTGTTCAGACCTCCTGCAATAATCCCAATCCGGCGGTGTCCCAATTTATAGAGATGTTCCATCGCCATATAACCGCCTGAAACGTTGTCGAGGACAATATAATCGACCTTCCGATCGAGCAATCGGTTATGAATCCGGCGATTGACGAGGATGAAGGGAAAGCGGTCTTCGATGAGGCTTTTGATATTGGGGTCATCCATCTCAACAGAGGAGAAAATGATTCCATCGACGCCCTTGCTTCGAAGTATATTAATGTAATACTTTTCAAGCTTCAAATCATAATTGGTGCTGCAGAGAATAATGTTATAGCCTAACTCCAGGGCTTTGTCTTCGATCCCTTTTGCAAGCTCGGGATAAAACGGATTCAGGATCGTGGTGATGATCACCCCCAGGGTGTGACTCCGCTTCATCACCAGGCTTCGGGCTACAAAATTCGGTTGATAGTTCAGTTCCTTCGCGATTCGAAGGATCCGCTTACGCGTCTCCGGACTGATCCGGGGACGGTCATTGAGGGCCATCGAAACAGCGGTCGGCGACACCCTGGCTACCCGTGCGATGTCTTTAATGGTGGGTTTCTTGTTCACCATGGGATAGTTTGCTTTACCGTTAAAGCAAATTATCCCAAAAAAAAGAAGTTGTCAAGGGGAAAAATGAATCTGCCCCATTTAAGATAGGGAACCCTGTCATAGGGAGCCGATCAATCCATTACCCAACTTTTGAGTGGAGCGGACGCGCCGCAAGTGGCGCGACGCTCGGTCAACCCTGAGCCCGCGGCATTTATGCTGGGACTTTTAACTTGTAATTTTCAATACTTGAACATGGTTCCCGGTAATTACTTGCAGGTGGAAGCGTTAAATTGGTCTTGTGATCGGGGGGTTCCGGAGAAAGAACAGGACCTCATCCCGTAGTCGAGGAAAATCCTTCTTTTCTGCTCATGGAAGATTTCAACCGGATATCCTCATTCTCGGGGTAGTGCAGGAATTGGCAAGATAGTCTCGGTTTTCAATTTAAGGGGTGATCTCTTTCTGCGATGACTTCAACTTAGCTTTTCACCCTGGTGTCGCGCCGGCACTCGAACGGATGACGAGGACACTCCCATTTCTTGTGGTGCAATTTCCCTTGACAACCTACTCCATTCTTCTTATATTCAACCCATCCCGATGCGAGTTCTTCTCATTTCTTTTTGAAATACCGGGACATCCGTGGTTTGTCGGGTTTCAGTTTCATCCTGAGATTAAATCGTACCCCATCGCCCCGCATCCACTGTTCCACAATTTTATGGGTGCGAGCCTGAAAATTTAAGAGTAGGAAAAGTACCCAGCAATTGGAAAATGAAAAGCTAGAATTTCCGGCAAGGCGGGGGTGATTGTTGTCATCGTGACACAAAGAACGTGTTTTAGCCATTTTTTAGGTAAAGACATCATCATACATTTCAACGAGAAGAGGAACCAGTATGGGCGGATTTTTCGGCGTTGTTTCAGGGCGGGATTGTGTCACTGACGTTTTTTATGGTACCGACTATCATTGTCATTTGGGCACGCGGCGGGGTGGTATGGCGATGTGCAGCGACGGCGAATTTACCCGCTATATCCATGATATCACCAACGCACAATTCCGAAGCAAGTTCGATTCGGATCTGGCGCGGATGCGGGGCACGATGGGGATAGGGATCATCAGTGATTACGAAGACCAACCGCTGATTATTCGCTCGCAGTTGGGCGTGTATGCGATCGTGACCGTGGGTCTGGTGAAGAATGCCGATAGGCTGGTCAATGAAGCGTTCGGACGGAGGACTGCGCATTTCTCGGAGATGAGTGGCGGTGAAGTGAATCCCACCGAGCTTATTGCCACGATAATCAGCGGTGAAGACAGCTATGAGGCAGGGATCAGACGCGTGGAGGAATTGATTGAGGGGTCGTGTTCGCTGATGCTGCTCACGCCCCATGGCGTCTATGGAGCGCGCGACAAGCTCGGCCGTACGCCGGTGATACTGGGCAGAAAGGACGATTCGTATGCAATCACCATGGAGACATGCGCTTTCCCCAACCTGGGCTATGAAGTTGAGCGGGATCTGGGCCCTGGCGAAATAGTGTTTGTAAACGACAAAGGGTTCAAGACACTGGTACCGCCTGGGCCGACCATGCAGATATGCTCTTTTCTATGGATCTACTACGGCTACCCGGCATCGAGCTATGAAGGGATTAATGTTGAGGCGAGCCGGTACCGGTGCGGCGCGGCCTTGGCAAAGCGTGACAAGGTCGAAATTGATTACGTGGCTGGAATTCCCGACTCGGGCACTGCTCATGCACTGGGCTATGCGGCCGCGCGCGGCGTGCTGTATCGCCGTCCATTCGTGAAATACACGCCCACGTGGCCCCGTAGTTTCATGCCGCAGGACCAGAGCGTCCGCGACCTGGTCGCGAAAATGAAACTCATACCTATCAGGGAGCTGACCGAAGGCAAGCGGCTTTTGTTCTGCGAAGACTCGATAGTGCGTGGCACGCAGCTAAAAGACACTATCGGACGGATGTTTACGTATGGGGCCAAGGAAGTCCACATGCGGCCGTCTTGTCCCCCGCTTCTGTACGGATGCAAGTTTCTGAATTTCTCGCGCTCACGCTCACAGCTCGATCTGGCCGGCCACCGCGCGGCGGTCGAGATTGAGGGAGACAGAGAGCCGGAAAGCTTCGATGACTACGCGAACCCGGATTGCAGCAAGCATTATGCCATGGTGGACCGCATCCGAAAAAAGATTGGACTGACCACGTTACAGTATCAGCGTCTCGATGACATGGTGGAGGCGATAGGGCTGCCGATGGAGAAATGCTGCACGTATTGCTGGAACGGGCGGGATATTAAAGGCTGATTTGTCGCTTTCGGAAGAAGCTGCTGGAGGAGGCGGCACCAAGCCCGGTTTCGGTATCAGTGTGACGGAGGATGCGCCGGTCGGGGATCTGTCGACCCTTTAGGAATTGTCTCATCGCTTCTTTTGGGCAACTGTTTTTATTAATCCCATGAGATGCCCCCTTTGGAAACTTCAGAATGCTACGGTTTGAAGATTAGATAGAGCCATTTCCTCATTCCTCTCAGACCATCACGTTTGGC
>CAWHGS010000048.1:0-93720 GCA_963828805.1 uncultured delta proteobacterium | reverse complement strand
CATGGCCTTAATTCCCATTCGCTGCTCGATCTCTTTTCTCATCTCGATCGTCCATGGCTCGGCGCCGAAGCTCCCGATCCGAAGGGGTAATTCTCTCAGCTTGACACCCATCTCCTCAGCCCTCTCGGCAATGGTCAGGGCATAAGTGGGGGTACTGAAAAGGACGGTTGTGCCGAAATCTTTCATGATGATGATCTGACGCTCCGTCTGTCCGGACGAGATGGGAATGACTGCAGCACCGATGCGCGTTGCGCCCTGATGAAAGCCCAGTCCTCCGGTGAAGAGTCCCATCCCATAGGAATTCTGGCAGATATCATTCGCTCGGACACCGTGTGCAGTAAAGGGAACGAGCCATACATTCGGTCCATTGATCGAGATCTTTCGCCGGTGTAAGGCCCTGTAATCGGCTTTCCTGTCGTTCCAGAAGAGGCATGGATTCGGACCACCTCAGTCAAGGGTACGGCGCAAAGGCCAAAGGGATAATTGTCTCTCAGGTCTGTCTTGACGGTAAAAGGGAATTTGGAAAGATCTTCAAGGGTCCTGAGATCCTCTGGCTTGATCCCTTTCTCATCAAATTTTCTCTTGTAAAAAGGGATCTCTTTCATAGACCCATTTGACCGTCTTTTTTAAGTGCTCCAGCTGAAATTTCCTCATCTCCTCTTCTGGCAATGTCTCAAATTTCTCATCCCAATACTTCATAGCCTCTCCTCCTTTTAATTACCTAATGACAATATATAAATAAGAAATTTTTCCTTCCGGTGAGACAGCCATTATTGAATGTGAATAGTTTCACCATCTGAAGACTTTAATATCACAACCGCCTTTGTTGTCAAGTTTTTTTTTCATCTCTTGAGCAGCAGATAATGGATCGTTGCTGAAGCGGTTGATCTTTGAAAACAACAGAGAGGGTTTTGAGAAGCTTCTTGTCCATGAAGAAGCGATAAGGGTTCGTCATACCTTGAGCAAGGTAGTCTTTGGTCTTGAGCCTACGGCGGACTATCACAAACCCCTTGCGGAGTACCTGCTCAAGAAGGGGCACATGGTGGAATCATGGCCGCTACGCCGGATATTGGTAACGATAAGGTAATGGGTTCATTGACCGGCGAGAAAACCGCCGAACCATCCCTTTGGGTTCCCTCTCAGGAATCCAAGGACAACCATGCACAGTAAAACACAGGATACTTAACCTATTGATTTTTCATCACAGCAATTTCTTCCTTGACAGGCGGTTATAGGATTGTCCCCCATTCCCACTTCGGTTGTTTACGGCATCAACAAGTTCGGCAGAAACGTTGCCATGCCCGGGAACAGGAAAACAAAAATGCCTCCGACGGCCAAACTGATTAAGAATGGGTATACACCCGAATAAACAACACCGAGCGGCGTCTTGGTGATTTTGCTGACGACAAAAACGACGGTGGCGACCGGCGGTATGACAATGCCCACCATAACGGTGATGGCAATCAGTATCCCGAACCATAAGGGGTCAAAGCCAAGTTTGATAATGGCAGGGTAGAAGATCGGCGTGGCCAGGATCATGAAAGCCAGGTCGTCGATAAAAGAACCGCCGACAAGGTAAATGATAGCAGATGAGGAGAATGATGCCCCAGGAGGGCAGAGCCAGACCACAGAGCCAGTCCGCGGTGATCATGGGAATTTTGGTAACGGCAATAAAATGGCCGAGAATCGTAGAGCCGAGCAGGAGGGTCAGAACCATGACGGCCGTGCGGATGGCATCCGACGCGGACTTGATATATCCCTTAAAGTTCAGATCTTTTTTAATAAAAACAAGCAGCAAAACAAGAAAGGTACCGACGCTGCCAGCCTCGGTCGGGGTGAAAAAACCGTCAAGAATCCCCCCGATCATCAGAAAAAAGATAAACGCGACAAATATGACATCCGGCAGCGATCTGAAGCGCGCGCCCCAGGTCGACTTTTCACTTCGCGGGCCTATTTTGGGATTTATTTTACACCAGCCGTAAATAACGCAGACAAAGAAAAAGGCAATGAGCAGGCCGGGAAGGATGCCCGCCAGAAAGAGCCGGCCGATGGACACATCCGTGATGATGCCGTATATAATCAGGGTAACGCTCGGCGGAAGCAGGATGCCGAGCGTGCCGACGGTGGCGACAATACCCGTAGAAAGCTTCCTGGCATATCCATAGTGTTCCATTTCAGGGACGGCCACGGAGGCAAACGTCGCCGCTGTTGCAGGCGAGGAACCGCAGATAGCCTTAAAAGCCGTAGCGCCGACCACTGTCGACATGGCCAGGCCTCCGGGGATATGGCCGACAAATTTATGGGCTGAGTCAAAAAGTCTTTTGGCAATACCCGAGTTGAATGCCACCTGACCCATGAGCACAAAGAGGGGGATAACGGTAAAGCTATAGGAGCTGAAAACGTTATAAACGTCTTTGGCCAGAAGACTGAAGGCGGCACCCCACGAGGTCAAGTAGGCGAAGCCCACGAAACCCACTAAAATCATGGCAAAGGCCAGCTCAATGCCGGTAAGAAACATAAAAAGAATAATCACCAACCCTAGGATACCAACGGTCACTTCATTCATAATTACCTCCGATGACCTTGATGATGTCGGCGATGAGCACAAGGCATTGAACAAAACAAGCAATGCCCAAGCCGTATACTACCGGGTAGAACGGAATCTGCCGGGTTGGAGTCACCTCACCGGATACGAGGAGGTCCGTCGCATAGCCGAAAAGGTTGTAGCCGATGACGATAAAAATGATAATGCTGATAACCCGGGTCAGAATATTCATGAAGTTCTTTCCCCAGCCCGGGAATTTATTAACGAGAAAATCAACATAGACAAGACCCCTCACCCAAGAGGTGAGCGGGACACCGAAGCCGATCACTATCGCACCTGCCATCCCGACGATCTCGAATGTCCCGATAATGGGACGTCTAATCCATCCCATTCTCATGATAACATCCGCTACGGTGAGCAACATAATAAAGGTCAAAGCAGTGTAAGCGATGACATTCATCAGTCTGCTAATTTTTTCGGTAAACCAAAGAAAGCCTGCCATACCTCCTCCCCTCCTCAAAATTCTATCAAAAAGATTATTGTTGTTATGTGTTCATGGTTGTTCAGAACTGTGTATTGATATCTGTGCAAGCATAGTAAATGATTTTTTGGTCAACGCTATCGGGATATTAAGACATTTTTCATAGATGACCAAACGACCATTACAGACATGCTTGTATAACCTTGCCTGCAAATGAGTAGGTCCATCCCCGCAAACCCCTAGGGGTTTTGCGGGGATGGGGAGTGGCATGCGGGAAGCACCAAACTCACATCTATCTATATCTTTGGCCGTAATTTATGTTCCGGCTTTTTTTCGGGAGACAGTCCGGATGCGGTTGCCTCTGACGGTGGTTCTGTCGAAATCATGTATTCTTTTGTTGCAGGACTGCTCCCGAAAGCAAATCATAAGAGGCTTACTCCTGGGCCATTTATTTAGCTTTCTGATTAGCCTTTATGTAATCTTGACAGAATTTGAGTGCCTCCGCTCCGGGCAAGTTTTTGCCTTTCATTTCCTCCACGTACGCATTCAGAAGGGGTTTCACCGCTTCGGCCCATCTGGCGTCTTCCTCTTTTGAGAGCGGAAGCATCTTGACCCCTCTGTCAGTGATGAACTTTATGCCGTCTTGATCGGTCGAATCCCAGAGGGCACCGGTCTTCTCGCTCCGCTCCTCGCTCGCCTGCTCGAATATCTTCTGAATATCAGGAGGCAGAGCGTTCCACTTTTTCTTGTTCATAGCAATGAAAAATCCCGTAGAGTAGCTGGAACCATAGTTCAGTATGGTGTATTTGACGACTTCCCCCCATCTGAAACCCTTGAGTGCCTGGATAGGAGCCGTCGCGCCTTCGGCAACGCCGGTTCGGAGGGCATCATAGGTCTCAGGCATGGTGGTGCCGACGGGTGCCGCACCAAGGGCCAAAACGAGTTTGGAGGCAAGCCCTGTTGACCTGATTTTCATACCCTTGAGATCTTCGAGCGTAGCTACGGGCTTCTTGGTCGTATGGATCAGCCCGGGACCATGGGCATGCACATAGAGCATTTTGACTTCGTCACATTCCTTCGGCATAAACTTCTTGAAATATGCATTAGCCATCCGCGTTGCCGTGACGCCATTCTGGAGACCCAATGGGAGGTCGATGACTGAAGTGAGGGGAAACTTGCCGCGCGTATAGGTAAAACAGCTCAGACCGATGTCGGAGATCCCTTTGACCACCGAATCATAGATCTGGTCTGCCGGGGCTAAGGTGCCGGCGTGGAAGAAGGTAATCTTTACTTTGCCATTCGTTTTTTGCTCAATTTCTTTGCCCCAGGCCTCGATATTACCGCTGTGCGGTTCGGGTGCCGGGAAAAAATTCGCATAGTTAAGTTTGATCACCTCTTGAGCCGCTGAACGGCCGGGAACGGATACAACAATCAAACCTGTCAGAAAAGCGAAAAGAAAAAAATTCAATACCAGATGTCTCTTCATAAAAAACCCTCCCTCTTTGTAATAGGTTATAAGGTGGCGCTAAGAACTCGCTTTTAGCGTGGGTTGAATATACGATAAAGGGAGTAGTATGTCAAGAAAAACATAACCGGATAGATACACCTCCTTCGTTTTTAGCTTATGAATTTCTGTATCGATATCCTCACCTCCTTCTTTTTTTATTAGGGGCAAGCAGAAACAAGAGATCAAACCCAGCTCTGTGTGTTCGAATGCTAAACCCTTAGAAGTCTTTATCCCCTCTCCCTACCCCCTTAGAGAGACTGTTTCATCTTGCTTGTCTTAAGAACGTTGAACGTTTTAGGTAGACACCACATGTATCGTTAACGATGGAAAGCAAATTTGAAGTGTTTAAACACTTAAAAAAATATTTGTCAAGACTTTTTTTGTCCGTGTTCCAATGCCGAATAACTCCCGGTCCGCGGGAAAGGACTCTTTATACAACATAGAGGAGGTTTCTTTAGGTTGCGGTGAGGTTTTCCAAACAGATGTTTCTTAATCCGGGTAAAAACGGATCCCGATTTCAAGGGTATCCTCACTCAATTCCTTTGGAATGGGAGGGAAAGGTTCTGCCTTCCTGATCGCCCTCATGGCCATCTGGTCGTAAAGGGAGATACCCGACTTTTTTTCAAACCATGACTTCTGGACCTTTCCTCCCTTCTCGATGATGACGACGATGATGGCTTCCAGTTCGGTCTTCTCTTTGGGAAGATTTTCGGGGAGAGTCCACCCTTCTTTGATTTTTGCCCAAATCAGATTGTAGTAATCATTCAGTTTCGACTCCAGCAAGGAAGATCCCCAGGGGGACCCTCCCGAGCCTGTTCCTGTCCCTGATCCCTGAACCGGGTCCTGTCCCTGTTCCTGTTCCAGACCCAATCAAGGCTGGACTTCTGGAGGAGGCGGAAGGGCCTGTCATCTGGCTCCCTGTGCTCCGTTCCCCCTTCGAGAGCCCCTCTGCCGACGGCCTCTCCCCTCCACTCCGGCGGGCCACCTTTTTCTGAATCTCATCGAGGGCCACCCTCTTATGAATATCCTCGATGGCCTCCTGCAGAGACTTGCCGGAGCCTTTTTCTCTTTCAACTTTCATCTCTTTTTTATCCGATTTCTTCAGGCCTTCTACAAGCTTATTTTCTCTCGGCTGTTCGTATTTTTTCTCTTTTTTGACATACCGGGGGACCTCTCCTTTTTCAGCCCTCTCCGCCTTTCTCCTGTCTCTTTTTGTCGTCTCAACGGCTTCGCTCCCCTTAGATGTTTCATCGGGTCTCGATTTTTCAGCTTTCGAAGGCGATTCCGGAGTCTTCGGGACCTCCAGGGGTGCCGGGAAGTCCGGCGCCGGATCTTCCCGCCGGTCTTCCGTCTCCAGGAGGTGAAAAAGGTTTAAGCGTTACCCGATAAACGGCGCGGCCGCTCCGGCTGTAACTCGGCATTAAGTTGAGGATCAGGAAGAAGATCAACATGAAATGAAGGAAAAGGGAAAATAGACCGGTTTTGTATAGGCGTCCTCTCCCCGAGGGGGTAAGGCCTGTCGGGAGATGGAAAGACTCGCTTCCTTTTCTCGGTCTATTCATTTCTTCAATTCGATTCCCAACCCCGGGTTTTTCACACCAGCCTGCGTGAGTATGTCCATGACCTGGATCACGGAATCGTATCTCACATTCTTGTCTCCATTGATGATCACCGAGGTATTGGGTTTGCTCCTCACGGCTGATGAAAGCTTCGTTTTTAACGTAGTCAGATCCATTTTCGTATTATCCAGAAATATCTCACCCCGGCTGCTGATCGTGACGATCATATCCCGGGTTGTCTCTTCCGATTTCGATGCCTGGGGGAGCTGGACGTTCATGCTGGATTGATAGATAAAGGGGGTGGCGATCATGAAGATGATCAAGAGAACCAGGACAACGTCCGTAAAGGGCGTAATATTGATCTCTGCCATGAGTTTGGGTTTTCTCGTTTTTCGATTCATCGGATTCTATTCTCCACCGAGCAGGTCGCTTAATTCCGAGGCGCTCAGTTCCATATCGTTGATAAAGTGCTCCACTCTCTTCGTGAAATAGTTGTAGGCAATCACCGCAGGGATCGCCACGAAAAGCCCTGTCGCCGTGCAAACCAGGGCCTCTGCGACGCCCCCGATGACAATCGCCATGCCCCCCGATCCGGCGGCGGAAATGTCATGAAAGGCCCGGATGATTCCGAGAACCGTTCCAAAAAGCCCGATGTAGACCGCCGTGTTTCCAATGGTTGCGACGATGCTGATGTACCGTTCCAGTTTTACGGTTTGGACGGTGATCTCCCGCTCCATCGCATTCGATATCTCCCTTTCCGGGTGGTTATGGTGCTCAAGGCCTGAATAAACCACGTTGGAGAAAGGAGCAGAAGCGTCTCTGCAGATCTCCATGGCCCTTTCCAGGTTTCCGGTTTTTAAAGCCCTCTTAATTTTGATCATAAATTCCGTTCTCTCTGCCTTAGACAGTTTCCTGTAATAAAGAATCCTTTCGAGAAGGATGGTGACAGAGATCAGAGAACAGAGCAACAAGATGTACATCGTGAATCCACCGATTTGAAATATATCCCAGAACGTTTTCCCTGCAAACATGGAAGCTTCCTCCTTCAGGTGACCCTTCCATCCGCCAAGAGGATGGAAGGGTTCTTGCCCATAATCATCACTTTTTTCTCTTCTTTTGACAAGACAATCCCCACAACGATGTGTTCGCTTCCTCAGAATAGACCCGACCGTTGCAAAAATTTCGCGGGCAGGTAAGCTTTCAAACCCTTAAAACGCGGTTGTTTATCATAATTTTCGGGTTCATCCTGGACTTCACCTTGGGTGAGGGCCAGAAAATATCGATTCCCATCAGTGGTGCAACGTTTCAAAGGTTTCCGCTTTAAGGCTTTGCAAGCCTGCCTGCCCGCTCTTTTATGAGATCGGTTTGCATCATTAAGGTAGAGACAACGGGTCAGACAAAAAGTTCACGGGAAAGGGAGGATTCTCGGAAAATAACGCGTTCGTGTCCCTGCCTACCGCGGGCAGGCGTTTTGGGCATGCGGGCTTGGGTGCGAGACGACTCTTGAGGCTGGCAGACTCGAATCCTTGAATTCCGGACACCTTCAGTTCAGTCGGACTGAAACCACCTTCGAAACCCCCGGGGTCTCCATCGTGATCCCATAAAGGGTATGGGCGGTCTCCATCGTCTTCTTGTTATGGGTGATAAAGATGAATTGAGAGGTTTTTGAAAAATCCTTAACCAGCTCGATGAAACGAGTGATGTTGGCATCATCCAGGGGAGCATCGACTTCATCGAGCAAACAGAACGGGGTCGGTCTGATCATAAAAAGCCCGAAGAGCAAGGCAATCGCCACCAGCGCCTTTTCTCCTCCCGAGAGGAGGTCAATATTCTGGAGCTTCTTTCCCGGAGGCTGAGCCATAATATCCACCCCTGTCGTGGCAATATCCTGTTCATCGAGGAGGACGAGGCTGGCCTGGCCGCCCTTGAAGAGCCGGGTAAAGACCTCTTTAAATTTCTGATTCACGAGATGGAAGGTCTCCAAAAATCGCTTGGTCGTGGTCCGATTGATTCGGACGATCGTTTTTCGCAAGTCATCGAGGGCTTGTTGAAGATCGTTCTGTTGCTCGGTCAAGAAGTCATGACGGTTTTTGAGTTCCTGATATTCCTCAAGGGCCATCAGATTGACTTCTCCAAACCCCTCCAGAGCCCGCCTCAGCTCTTCCAGCCGCTTCGCCATCTCTTCCTTTGGAAACTCGCTTCCATCCGTCCCGATCGAGCCAGAAAGCAGGGTCCCGTATCGCTCTCTCATGGACTCCTGGAGATGCCGAATTCTCATCTGAATCTCCGAGGACCGAATCTCCTCCTCGTGGATCTTCTGTCGGACCTCCTCAAGTTCGCGGCGAAGATACCTGGAAGAGGCCTCCGCCTCTTTCCATTCGTTGGAAAGGTGATCGACGCTCTCTTTTTGGGCTGAAACGGTCTCCTCTTTCTGCCGGTGCTCGGAAAGGATCAGGTCAAGTTCTCTTCTGCTCTGATCCGTCTTTTCGAGGAGGGAAGTGTCTCTCTCCCGTCCCTCCCGGATGGCCCTTACTCGTTTGAGGATCTGCTCCTTCAATGTTCTCTGCGTTTCGATCAGGCGGATCCGTTGACTCTCCATCCCTTTCCGCTTTTCTTCAAGGGAGGCCAGGGAGACCTTCCTCTCGGTGATCTCATGGCCCAATTGTTCGATCTCTTCTCTCGTGACATCGGCCTGCTGTTTGAGGGCCTGAACCGTTCCTTCCCTCTCCCGCTTCAATCCCTCCTGGGCTGCCATCTGTACCAGGGACTCCTGCTTCTCCCTTTCGATCTCTCCGCTCTCTTCCTCGAGCTGTTTTCCCTCAAACTGAAGGACGTCCATCTTCTCCTGAAACTGGAAAATCTCCTTTCCCAGCTGTTCCAGATCCTTCTCCTTGTGAAAGAGTTCTATCTCCTTTTCCTGAATCTCCTTCCGCCTCTGATCTATGAGCGCCTCATTCGCGACGATCTCCCCCTGGAGCGTTTCTTCCTCTTCAAGGGCTCCCTGACACCACTTCTCGGCCTCCTCGACCCTTCCTTCCAGTTCCCTGATCTCCCTCCGACGCTCGAGCAGACCCAGTCCTTGATCCCTGCTCCCCCCGGACATGAATCCGGAGCGCTCAAAGATATCTCCTTCCAGGGTCACGAGGGTATCAAAACGTCCATCTCTTTCCAAACAATGGAGCGCCTCTTCCCGAGACTCGACCACTCCAATGCCTCCAATAAGAAAGACTGCTATGGGAGTAAAGTTTTCCTTCACCTTGACAAAGCGGAGGAGAGGAGCCGCCCTTCCCTCTTCCTCCGAAAAGGTTGCTGTTTGAACCTCGTTCTCCTTTCCGCGAATCTCTCTGGGAATGAAATGGGCGCGTCCCAAGGACTCGCGCCGCAGGAAGTCGATGGCTTCCATGCCTTCTCTTCCGCTCTCGACAATCAGGGCCTGCAATCGCGGGCCCAGGACCGCCTCCAAAGGAATTTCATATCTTGGTTCGGGTTCGAGGATATCGGCTACCGCTCCCAAGATCCCTTTCCAGGAGTCCTGGGCCTCCTTCTTCCGAAGGAGGATCGACTTGACCCCCCTCTCATAGCCCTCAAAATTCTCTTGAAGCTCTTTGAGCGAAAGATAACGAGAGCGGTCCTGTCTCAACCGCTCTTCCCGCTCGAAACGCTCCAACTGTCTCCGGTGTAAAATTCCCTTCAGCTTTTCGGTTTCGCCTTCGATTCTCGTTTTTTCCTCGTGAAGGATCGAATGGACGGACTGGCCGAGTTCCTTCTCTTGAACCCGTTCCTTCAGGCTCTCTTCCAACCGGATGAGACCGGTCTTCGTCTTGTCGGATTCGAGCTGTTGGGACCGAATCCGCTTCTGAAAATCTTCTCTCCTTTCTTCCAAATGGGAGAGGCGGTTCCCGAGGGAGGTCAATTGAGTCAGGGTGTCGATCAACGTTCCTTTCTCTTCCTCCAACTGATTCAGGATGGACTGATTTCCAGCTCTCAGTTCGCTGAAGCGGGACTCCATCTCCTGCAGTCCTATTCCGCTTCGTTGTCCCTCCTCCTCCAGGGCTGTTCGAAGCTCTTCAGCCAACTTCCGCTCCTGAAGAGCCCCCCTCCAGGCACGGAAGGCTTCCCTTACCTCGTCGACCCACTGAACCTCCTGTTTCTGAAGGCCTTCTCTCTCTCTCCGCAAGAATTCGATCTCATTCTCCAGCCGCTGTGCCCCCCGGCTAAGCTCGAAGGTCTCCTGCTGGAGAGAGCGGAGCTTCTCCTCCTCCTCCAATCCCCTGAGCCTCATCCCTTCGATGGAGGCCTCCCGCTCCGATACCTGAGCGGAGATTCCCGTTTCTCTCTCCCGGAGGGCCTTGAGATAACCCCGACTGGCTTCTCCCTTTTCAGAGAGTTCACCGTATTCTTGAAGGGCAAACCGGAGTTCGATCTCCCGGATCTCCTTCCGGACGGCCTTATACTCTTCTGCGCGCTTTACCTGCCGCTCGAGGGTGACGATCTGCCGTTTCACCTCGGAGATGATGTCCTGAATGCGGAGGAGGTTCTGCTGGGATGCCTCCATCTTCATCAGGGCGAGCCTCTTTCGCTCCTTGTATTTGGCAATACCGGCTGCTTCTTCGATCAGAAATCGCCGATCCTGGGGGTTGGCATTAATGAGGTTTTCGACGCGGCCCTGCTCCACAATGGAGTAACCATTGATTCCAATCCCCGTATCCAGGAAGAGATCCGTGACATCTCTTAACCGGCAGGGAATTTTGTTGACAAAATATTCGCCCTCCCCTGACCGATAGAACCGGCGGGTGACCGTGATCTCGCTGTACTGTTCATACCCCTTCGGAGGAAGACCGTCCTCGTTGGAGAAGGTGAGGCTGACTTCCGCCATGCCCAGTGGCTTTCTGCCTTCGGTGCCGCCAAAGATGACGTCCTCCATGATTCGGCCCCGGAGGTGTTTGGCGCTCCGTTCTCCGATGGCCCAGACGATGGCATCCACGACATTCGACTTCCCGCAACCGTTCGGGCCTACGATGCCGGTGATGCCTTCCGGAAAATTGAGATAGAGACGATCGACAAAAGATTTGAAGCCAATCGCCTCAAGGGACTCTGATCTTCATAGAGTAATCCTACAGGTTGAGGTTAAGGTCAAGGTTTAGGAAAGCTCTTTCTTAGACCTTAGCCTCAGCCTTAACCTGATTCACTGTTTTCTCTCTTTGATATGTTCGATCGCCCTCTGGATTCTTCGAATCACCTCGTCTCTTCCGAGGGCCTCCATCACCTCGTCGATAGGGGGACTCACGGTCTTTCCCGTCAATGCCACCCGAACAGGCTGTGCAATCTTGACCAAGGGCTCTCCGCGACGCTCCGCCAAAGCCTGAATGAGGCGGTGACAACTTTCTTTATCGACAAGCTCCGCTGTTGACAGGGACTGAATCACCTCTTCAAAAACGGGAAGGGTCTCCCCTTTCAAGAACTTCTCCGAGGCCTTTTCCTCATAGACGATGTCGTGAAGGAAGTAAAACTCCATGAGGTCGGCCATCTCCACCAGTGTCTTTGTTCTCTCCCTTAGAGACTGAACCGCCTTCTTCAGAAGTTCCATCCCCTGCTCTGTTGGGCCACCGGTTAAATACCCTTTCTTCTGAAGAAAAGGCAGGGCCATCATGGCTAATTCATTCAATTCCATTCGCCTCATATGCTGGCCATTGAGCCAGTCGAGCTTCCCGGGATTGATGGCTGCCGGAGACTTTCCCACAGCCTCCAGACTAAACTTCTCAATCAGTTCTTCCAGAGTAAACTCCTCCTGGTCGCCGTAGGACCATCCCAGACGAACCAGATAGTTGACCACGGCCTGAGGAAGATAACCCATTTTCTGGTATTCCATGACCGACTGGGCCCCGTGGCGTTTCGAAAGTTTCTTTTTGTCCGGACCCAAGATCATGGAGACGTGGCCGAATCGGGGGAGAGGGTATCCAAGGGCCCGATAGATTTGGATCTGGCGGGGCGTGTTATTCAGATGGTCATTTCCCCGGATGACATGGGTGATCTCCATCAGGGCATCATCGACCACCACTGAAAAATTGTAAGTGGGAAATCCGTCACTCCGAAGGATGATCAAGTCATCGAGTTCCGTATTGTCAAATTCGACCCGTCCCTGAATGAGATCTTCCACGACGGTTGTCCCTTCATCAGGCGAGAGAAAACGTATCGCAGAGGGCCTCTCCGGACCAGGGGGTTCCCGATGGAGACAGGTTCGGTCATATTTGGGTTTGGCTCCCGTCTTCAGGGCGGCCTCCCGTTTGGCTTCCAATTCCTCCGGGGTGCAGTAACACCGGTAGGCCTTCCCCTCCCGGAGCAATCTCTCCGCAGCCTCACGGTGAATGGCGACCCGCTGGGCTTGATAATAAGGCCCTTCATCCCAATCCATCCCCAGCCAGGTCATGGCATCCAAAATCACTTGAATCGACTCCTGAGTGGACCGGGCCAGATCGGTATCCTCGATGCGAAGGACGAAGGCTCCGTGATGATGCCGTGTCAGTAACCAGCTGAACAATGCGGTCCGGGCGCCCCCGATATGCAAGTCTCCGGTAGGGCTGGGTGCGAACCGTGTCCTCACCTTTGTCATCTTGAAAGCAACCCTCTCTTGAATAAAGATGTCATAAAAAATCCCCCCTTCCTCCCCCTTGCTAAAGGGGGGTCGGGGGGATGAAAAACCCTTTTTTAGCGGAACGGTCTAGATAAAATCCTCAATCGCCTTGAGCGCCCCGTCCAGCTTGTCAGGATCTGTGCCTCCGGCTTGAGCAAAATCAGGTCGACCCCCTCCTGTTCCCCCGATATGTGACGGAGATCTTCTTGATCAGCTCGCTGGCACTGTAGCGTTTCGAAAGATCAGGGGTCACACCCATAATCAGGGAGACCTTATTCTGGCTCTGTCCCCCGAGAAGGACGATGCCCGATCCGATCTTGGACTTTAATTGGTCGATAAAATCCCGCATCTGTTTTTGATCTTTCCCATCGATCCTGGCCGACAAGAGCCTGATCCCCTTCACCTCCTTGACTCGCGAAAGAAGATCGAGAACCTCCTGGTGACCCAGTCTCCCCTGCAAGGAAAGGAGTCTCCCTCTCCAGTTCCTTCTGGCGCTGAAGCAGTCGATCGACCTTCTGAAAGATCTCTCCGGGATTGGCCTTAAGGGCCTGGCTGAGCTGCATGAGTTCCCGTTCCTCTTCCTGGACATGTCCATAGGCTGCTTCGCCCGTCACGGCCTCGATCCTCCTCACGCCGGCAGCCACTCCCATTTCATTCAAGACCTTGAAAAGGCCGATATCCCCGGTTCTCGACGTATGGGTCCCTCCACAGAGCTCCCGACTGAAGTCGGAGGCCATCACCACCCTCACCTTGTCACCGTATTTCTCACCAAAAAGAGCCATCGCTCCCATCTGGAGGGCTTCCTCCACCGCCATGACCTTTGTATCGATCGTTAAATTCTCACGAATCTTCTGA
The DNA here is from genome assembly GCA_963828805.1 of uncultured delta proteobacterium. Lineage (GTDB taxonomy): Bacteria > Desulfobacterota > BSN033 > BSN033 > UBA1163 > CAWHGS01. Next base: position 80,142 of record CAWHGS010000048.1, on the reverse strand, counting down.
TTAACCAGGGACTCAATCTTTGCCAGCTCCTCCCTCTCAATCGCTGCGAAATGGGTGAAGTCAAACCTCAATCGTTCGGCTGAGACCAGGGAACCTGCCTGGCGGACGTGGTCTCCCAGAACTTCTTTCAGCACAGCCTGAAGTAGATGGGTGGCGGTGTGGTTGAGAGCCGTTGCTCTTCGCCGGATCGGATCGACCCTCAAGCTTGCCTCCATTCCCTCTTCCACCCTTCCCCGCTTGACCCTTGCCTGATGGACGATCAACTCCTCCACGGGTTTAATGGTATCGACCACCTCCAGGGAATACTTCTCGTGAAAGATGACGCCCCGATCCCCCACCTGGCCTCCTGACCTCTCCATAGAAAGGCGTCTTCTCTGTAATAATTTCGACCTCCTCCCCCTCCTTGGCAGAAGAGACGATCTCGTCGCCTTTCATCAGTTTCAGGATCTTCGATTCCGACTGAATTTCTTCGTATCCCGCAAAAACGGTTTTGACCCCTTCATTGACGAGCCCGACGGTAGACCTCTTTTGCCTTGCCTTCGCCGATGCCCTGCCAGGACTGTTTGCTCTTCTGCCTCTGCTCTTCCATCTGGGTCTGAAACCCTGCCTCATCATAGCCCAACCCTTCTTCTTGAAGGATCTCAGCGGTCAGGTCAGGGGGAAATCCAAAGGTATCATAGAGGCGAAAGACCACTTCTCCGGAAAGGGTTTTTTCTCCCCTCTTTCTTCAGCCGTTCCAGTTCTTCTCTCAGGATCTTCAGCCCTGAATCAAGGGTCTCGGAGAAGCGCTCTTCTTCATTCCGGACGACCTTGGCGACAAAGCTCTGGGTCTCCATCAATTCAGGATAGGCGCCTCTCATCAACTCCACCACCCTCGAGGAGACGCGGTCGAGAAAAGGGCCTTCGATCCCGAGCCTCTTCCCATGACGAATCGCCCGTCTCATAATCCGGCGCAGGACATAACCCCTGCCCTCATTCGAGGGAAGCACCCCGTCGCTGACCAGAAAGGTGGTGGCCCGGCTGTGGTCGGCAATCACACGGATGGAGATATCGGCTCGCGGGTCCTTTCCATAGGAGGCACGGCTGATGGCGTCAACCTCTCGAAGGAGAGGTCTAAAGAGGTCTGTGTCATAGTTGCTTCTGACGCCCTGAAGGATGGATGTGATCCGTTCAAGCCCCATTCCGGTGTCAATACAGGGCTTGGCCAGAGGATGAAACTTTCCCTCCTGATCCCGGTTAAATTGCATAAAGACGAGGTTCCAGAGTTCGAGATAGCGGTCACAGTCACACCCCACGCGGCAGCTCGGGCGGCCGCAGCCGACCCCCTCTCCCTGGTCGATGATAATCTCCGAGCAGGGACCGCAGGGGCCGGTCTCCCCCATGGCCCAGAAGTTGTCTTTCTCTCCCAACCGGACGATCCGATCCTCCGAAATGCCGATCTTTCGCCAGAGATGGAAGGCCTCGTCGTCTTCGAGATAGATGGTGATCCACATCTTATCCTTGGGCAATCCCCACTGGCGGATGAGAAGGTCCCACCCCATCTCAATGGCGCCCTCTTTGAAATAATCGCCAAAGGAGAAATTGCCAAGCATCTCAAAAAAAGTATGGTGCCGTGCCGTGTATTCCGACATTTTCAAGATCGTTATGTTTCCCGCCGGCACGAACGCATTTCTGGGACGTGGTGGCACGGATGTAGTCTCGGGTCTCTTCGGTGAGAAAGACCCCTTTGAACTGGACCATCCCGGCATTGGTGAAGAGCAGGGTGGGATCGTTCTTGGGAACGAGGGAAGAACTCGGGACAATCTCGGTGTCCCCTCTCTGCAAAATAGTTGAGAAAGGATTTTCGAATCTCGTCAGAGGTCATTGTTTTAGACTCTTTTCCTCCCCGGTCATTCACTCTTACGTTTACGGGTTTCTCCGGACCCTCCTGCTTCCCCGTCCCTTTCGTTTCTTCTTTCTCTTTTTCCAGGACCTCGAAATCTTCCCACGTCGTGTCGCTGGTTGCGAGGATCCCCTTCACCCGGAGTGCAAAGTCATCCGGATTGGTGCAGTGTTTGAGGGCCTCATCGTAAGTAATTAAGCCTTCCTTCATCAAAAACATCAAGGATTGGTCAAAGGACTGCATCCCGTAGGCCGTTTGGCCTTTGGCGATGGCATCATTGATCTCATTGGTCTTATCCTTTTCCGTGATGCACTCCCTCACCCTTGCCGTGGAGATCAAGACCTCAACGGCGGGTACCCGGCCAATTCCATCCGCCCTCGGAACGAGTCGCTGAGAGATAACCCCCTTCAGCACCGCTGCCAGTTGGAGCCGAACCTGTTTCTGATGGTAGGGAGGGAAGACAGAGATGATACGGGTGATCGTCTCCGTCGCATTCAGCGTATGAAGGGTTGACATGACCAGATGTCCTGTCTCCGCTGCGGTGAGGGCCGTCTCAATCGTTTCAAAATCCCTCATCTCACCCACCAGGATCACATCCGGGTCCTGCCGCAGGGCAACACGCAGGGCACTCGAGAAGGTGCTCGTGTCTGAACCGATCTCCCTCTGATCGATGATCGATTTTTTGTCCTCGTGGATGAATTCGATGGGGTCCTCGACCGTGATGATATGACAATTCCGGTTAGCATTGATAATATCGATCATCGAGGCCAGCGTTGTGGACTTCCCGCTTCCCGTCGTTCCGGTGACAAGGATGAGACCCCTCTGTTCCAGACAAATATCTTTGAGCACAGGCGGCAGATGAAGTTCCGGCAGCGTTTTGATCTGATAGGGAACGATCCGAAGGGCGATCCGGATCTTTCCCCTCTGCTGGAAGACGTTCACCCGGAAGCGGCCGAGACCATAGACTTCATAGCCCATGTCCACCTCCCGGTTCTTGATGAATCGTTCTTTCTGCCAGTCGTTCATCAGCCCAAAGGCCATCTTCGACACTTCATTGTGATCAAAAGGCTTTATCTTGCCCCATGCCTTCAACGCCCCATTGACCCGGAGGATCGGGGGGCTTCCAACCTTGATGTGAACGTCTGATGCCTCCTGGGAGAGAGCTTCCAAAAGGATCTGGTTCAAATCCATCCTTGTTTCCTCCCCTGTCTCATTCCACGGACCCTGATTTCAAGGTCTGGAACTTTTCAAGAATCTCCTTTTCCATCGTTTCGAGGGTCTTGGGATTCTCTTTTAAAAACTGCTTTGAATTCTCTCTTCCCTGGCCGATCCGTTGACCTTGGTAGGTATACCAGGTGCCGCTCTTATCAACGATATTCTTATCCACGGCGAGGTCGAGAACGTCCCCCTCCCGTGAAATCCCCTCTCCGTGGATGAGGTCGAACTCCACCTCTTTAAAGGGAGGGGAAACCTTGTTCTTCACGACGCGAACCTTGGTCCGACTCCCGATCACGTCCTGGCCCTGTTTGATCTGGGCAATCCTCCGGACATCCAATCGAATGGAGGCATAGAACTTAAGGGCATTTCCTCCCGTCGTCGTCTCGGGATTTCCGAACATGATCCCGATCTTCATGCGAATCTGGTTGACGAAGATGACGATCGTATTCGATTTGCTGATGGTGGCTGTCAGTTTTCTCAGGGCCTGAGACATCAGCCGGGCCTGAAGCCCCATATGGGCATCTCCCATCTCGCCTTCGATCTCTGCTTTGGGGACGAGGGCCGCAACCGAGTCAATAACGATCACATCGACACCCCCGCTCCGAACCAGAATCTCTGTGATTTCAAGAGCTTGTTCTCCGGTATCGGGTTGGGAGAGGAGGAGCTCATCAACCTTGACCCCCAATTTCTTTGCATAGTGGATATCCAGGGCATGCTCGGCGTCGATGAAGGCTGCAATCCCTCCCTTTTTCTGGGCCTCTGCAACCACATGGAGGGCCAACGTCGTTTTTCCTGAGGCCTCCGGGCCATAGATTTCTACCACCCGTCCTTTGGGCAATCCGCCTACACCCAGGGCCAGGTCCAGGGCGAGTGAACCCGTAGAGATGACCGGCATCGCTCCGGGCATGCCTTCTTCGCCCATCTTCATAATCGCGCCCTTCCCGTATTGCTTCTCAATCTGGGACACGGCGAGATCAACTGCCTTGCCCTTGCTCGGATCCGCTTTTGTCTCCGTTTTTGTCTCCGTTTTCATCCTTTTTTCCCCCCTCCCGCCAAAGGCGGGAATAATTTCAGATTTTCGATTTTCGAATTAAGACTCAGATGTTTTTCAATTTGCAATTTGAAATCTACAATCTGAAATTTTCATTGGCCTCCTAACCTTACTTCCCTTAAGAGAGTATAGATCGGTCCCGCCGGTCTTAAGTCGCTCTTAAAAAGAACGATCCTCTCGACGTTAAAATCTCCAAAATCCTCCTCTTGGTGCCTCTCCATCTTTTGGATCAACCCCTCTTTTCCCCGGCTTGAATTGACCCTACCCAGAGTCAAGTGGGGCCGAAATGCCCTCGCTTCCGGCTCAAATCCAATGCTTTCCAGCTCCGTTTCCAACTCTTTTTGAAAAGGACTTAAAATTCCTCTTTCATCGATCAATCCCATCCAGATCACCCTGGGGTCTTTCCAATGAGGAAAGGCTCCGATCCGTCTGACCTTCATGGTAAAGACGGGGGTGTTACGGACGGGATTCTCGATTGCCTTGATAATGGATTCAACCCTCGCCTCTTCAATGTTTCCAAAAAACTTGAGAGTGAGGTGGATCTTCTCGGGACTGACCCATCGCACATCGGCATGGGACGACTTCAAATCCCCCTGGATCTCGTCAATCTTGTTGCGGATCGCCTCCGGAAGTTCAATCGCAAGAAAGGAGCGGATCAATTAAAAACCCCTTCACGGTCTCCCTCTCTTCCCTTTGACACCTGTCCACCCTGCCCAGCGGCAGGCAGGCGACAGGCAGGAAGCGGGACTGGGGGTGATGATCGGTTTTGATGGTAACACAATTCGACACCTTATTTCCAATACCGGTCGTTTGAGAGCCGTTCTTCCACGTTGACCCTGTAGAATTCCTGAATGGGTTTAAGGATCTCTCTGTCCTTCTCGTAAACCTCCCTGAGCGCCTTTCGGACCATTTCCACCCCCTTAGGCGTCATCCTGCCAAGTGGAGGGCGGCAGGGTCCGGATGGCATGCCGAGTCCCTTCATCATCATTTTAACGGGCACGGGATTTCTGAATTTAGTCGGGACGTTAAATCCTTCGTACGATTCGATTGTATTGACGGTTACCAGCTTAAAAAGGGGATCCAGATGGTTCCTCAGGCGGTTCGCTTTTTCGAAATCCCCGTTTCTGATCCCTTTGACCATTTCATGGATGGGGCCCGGAACAATATTCGACATGACCGAAATCACCCCGGAGGCCTGGATATCCTGTCGGGTCATCATCTCGTAGGTCTTATCGTCATCGCCGGAGAGGATATCAAAATCTTCTCCCAGAAGCGTTCTCGTCCGGGCCATTCTCCCCAGATCGCCGGTGGCTTCCTTTACCGATCTCACATTTCTGCAATTACGATGGAGAATGGCCAAGTCTTCGATTTCTAATTTTGTTCCCGTTCTTGCCGGGATCACATAGGGCATGATGAAGGTCTTACGGAACGCCCTTGCAATCACTTCGTAATACTGGGTTCTCAGCTCCAGGGAAGACGGGCCATTGTAATAGCAATCAACGAGCAAAGCCGCCTGGGCCCCCACCTCAACGGCGTGTTTTGTCCCCCTGAGCGCTTCCCGGGTCGAGTTCGAGCCGGTCCCGGCCATGACAAAGACTTTCTCTTTCGCCAATTTGACCGTTCTTGTAATGACTCTGTCATGCTCTCTCCAATCTAAAGTGGGAGACTCTCCGGTTGTTCCTGTTGGGACCAGACTGGCTCCATGCTCGATTTGAAAGAGGATATTCTTCTCCAGCCCTTCGAAATCGATCTCTCCCTTACGATCAAAAGGGGTGATCATTGCCGTCCAGCAGCCCTCGAACCTTTCAAGCTTCATCGGCCCCTCCTCCTTTTATATAAGGTATTATCCTATTATGAGGCAAAAGAATAAAAATTCAAGAAAAAACTGTCTGGTCTTGTAAAATATCCGAATCTGTCGAAAAATGAGGACATGCCCCCTCTCAGATGAGGGTAACTGGGCGGAATATGATATGAAAAAGATCGTGGTTGTTGGGAGTCTCAACGCCGATTTTGTGGTCTGCACCTCTGCGCTGCCGCGAGAAGGGCAAACGGTCCTCGGCCATTCTTTTGACATATTTCCTGGTGGAAAGGGAGCAAATCAATCCGTTGCCCTGGCCCGATTAGGAGCGCATGTGACCCATATTGGAAAAGTAGGGATGGATGATCACGCGCGGCTCCTGAAAGGCAGCCTTGAAAGGGCCGGTGTCCACTTAAGTGGGTTGACGGAAGATGATTCGACCCACACGGGTATTGCCAATATCCAGATTGCTGATAATGGATCAAACACGATCGTTGTTATCCCCGGCGCCAATATGCGCCTTCTTCCCTCTGATCTTGATCCCTTTATCCCTTTATTAAAACAGGCTGATTACGTTGCCATCCAGAATGAGATCCCCATGGAGACCAACTTTAGAGCGGCTCATATTGGAAGAGAGGCGGGTGCTACGGTCATTTACAATCCTGCCCCTTACCGAAACGGTTCCGATCAGATCTGCCGCCTCGCTGACCTGATCGTACCCAATGAGACAGAGTTATCAGAGCTCACCGGTCTTCCCGTGGCTACAGATCAGGAGATTGAATTAGCTGCGGGAAAACTTTTGGAGAAGGGAAACGCCAAGGCAGTCGTTGTTACCCTTGGAGCAAGAGGGTGTATGATTAAGGAACGAAAGGGTGCGGAATTCTTCCCGGCAGTCACTGTGAAGGCCATAGACACGACTGCCGCAGGCGATGCGTTTATCGCCGGCATGATCTGGTCACTCTCGGAAGGGAATGATCTAAAGACATCTGTAAGGCTTGCCAATGAGGTCGCAGGCTATGCCGTCACCATTCTGGGAGCCCAGCCCTCCCTTCCCACCCGCGAACAGTTCGAACAATTCAGGCGTCAGCTGAAATGATAGTGCTTCATTTCCAGAGGCCCCGTGTCTCTATCAAATTTTAGTCTCATCCTTTTGTTATTGCCGTTCTCTTATAGTGTCCCTTCTCTTGAATCCACCTTAGAAGGGCTTCAGGAACCAGACCCTTGATGGGTTTCCCTTCCGCGATTCTCTTGCGAACGAGGCTTGAAGAAATGAAGGAAACCTTCCTGGAGAGGTTAAGAAACGAAACCTTTTTCCCGTATTCCCTGTTTCCTTTCCTGTTAAAGAACTTCTCAAATTCCTTTTTCTCATCATTTTCTCGATTCGCCACCAAGAAGTGGCTCCGATCAAACAGTTCAACCAAAGACTTCCTCCGATTCGGATAATATTTCTTGTCCATGACACGAAGGATCGTATCAAAGCCGACGATGAAGAAAAACGAAATAGGTGCGGGATAATATTTTCTCAGGGGTTTTATCTTCTCCAAAAACCGGCCACGGTTTGAGAGGCCGATGGAAACCTTCGGGTCTCTTCCAAAGGCTTTTTTCAACAGGGTCAGACGATCTTCAAAGGCTGCTCCCACAGCCTCTTTGTCCATCGCCTGAATATCCAGTAGGATGAGAATTTCATCGAGCTTACCCTGTTTTTTTGCCTCTTTGATCAGGGCAAGATGGGCCAGGGTGGGTGGGTTGAAGGAGGCCGGAAAGATTCCGAGCCGACCCTTCCGATTTAATTCCTTTCGGCGCCTCTAGAATCAAAACAATTTCCGACGCGTTTGATCGCCTTAATCTTTCAATACAATTCTTTATGTCGGGTCCGCTATCCGTGCCGCATGGAAATCCCCCCTCACCCCCCTTTAGTAAAGGGGGATGGGGAAGAATCGGAACGTTTGACCTCTGTTCAAAAAGGAATTGGAGGCTCTTTCTCGGCTGCCTCCTCTTTAATCTCCCTGCGGTTGCCTTTCAACCCAATTTCTTTACTAACGTCCCGCCTTCATCGGCAACCGCAATAAACACAGTGCCCACAGGGGTCTTCTTCGTTCCACCCGTCGGGCCTGCTACGCCTGTGGTCGATAATCCCAAGGTCGTTCTGAAGACCTTTCGAACTCCCTCCGCCATGCGTTTTGCGACCTGTCGGCTTACGGCTCCGTATCTTTCAATATATTTTCAACGGAATACCAAGGTGTTGAGCTTTCGCCTTGATGCTGTAGGAAACAACTCCTCCCTCGAAATAGTCAGAGCTTCCGGCGACATTGGTAATCCGATCGCTGACCAATCCTCCGGTACAGGACTCAGCCACGGAGAGGGTCATTCCATGATTTCGCAAAAAATCTCCGATCGTTTCTTCTCTTTTCACGACCAGAACCTCAAAATCAGTGAAGAATGATATTGGAATAGATCCCCGCCAGGACATCATCCAAAACTACCCCAAACCCTGATTTGACGCGTTCGAGATGACGGATCGGGAAGGGTTTAAGAATATCAAAAAACCGAAAGAGAACGAACCCGGAAACGATGGAGAGAGGGGTTTTTGTAACCCAGAGCATGGTGACCAGAAAACCCATGATCTCGTCGATGACAATCCTTCGATCGTCCTTCTTTTCCCAGTACTGCTCCGCTTGCCCCGCCACCCAGCTTGAAAAGAAGAAAAACGCGACCAGGGTCAATTCATAGAGGGGGAAGGAAATGGAGGAAATGAAATAATAAATGGGGATGGCGATGAGGGTTCCCATGGTTCCGGGAACAACCGGAGAAAATCCCGCTCCAAAACCCGTCGCAAGGAGAATAACAAATCGCAACGATGGGGTGATGGGGTGATTCGGGGTGATCAGGCTAAAACACTTCTCGGTCTCTATCTTTCTCCCCATCTCCCTATCGCCCGATCTCCTCATTTTTACAGTCTGACGGTGACTCCTCTCTCTTTGAGATAGGATTTCACCTGCGCGATTGTAAATTCTCGATAGTGAAAGATCGAGGCCGCGAGCACGGCACTCGCTTTGCCGTGAACGAGTCCCTCATAAAGATGCTCCAGCGTTCCCACTCCCCCGGAGGCGATGACGGGAATGCCTACGCTCTCTGAAATCGTCCGGGTCAGATCAATGTCATAGCCATCCTTCGTTCCATCCCGGTCCATGCTCGTCAGCAGGATTTCACCTGCTCCCATCTCCTCCATCTGTTTTGCCCAGAGGAGGGCGTCGATGCCTGTTGGAACCCGGCCACCATGGGTATAGACCTCCCATCCTTCGTCCTTTCTCTTGGCGTCGATGGCAATGACGATACATTGACTGCCAAATCGCTTAGAAGCCCTCTCCACAAAACGGGGGGCCCTGACAGCCGCCGTGTTAATGGAAACCTTGTCTGCTCCTGCTTTCAGGAGTTTTCGAATATCCTCTAAACGCCTTATCCCCCCTCCTACGGTGAGGGGAATGAAGATCTCCCCTGCTGTTCTCCGAACAATATCGATGAGAATATCCCTCTTCTCATAAGAAGCGGTAATGTCCAAGAAAGGCAATTTCATCAGCCCCTTGCCGATCGTACCTCTTCGCATTCTCGACAGGATCACCCGCATCCTTCAGGTCGACAAACTGGGTTCCTTTGACAACCCTCCCATCCTTCACGTCGAGACACGGGATAATCCTTTTTGCCAGCATCTTGATCCTGTCTTCTAAGATTTAGAGAACAATTTTGTAATGCTGAAGCATGTGCTGAACTTGATTCAGTATCAGTTCAGCATCTCTTTTTTTCTTTTATCAGAGAGATCCTGAAACAAGTTCAGGATGACACCTTAATCATGCTGAATATTACGGCTGAAGCAAGGCTCAAGCCTTGCCCTGCACGTCTTTCTCTCCGTTCAAGTGAGGGTATTCTGCGACACGAATGGCCTCTTCTAAATCGATCTGGCCCGTGTACAGAGCTCGGCCTACGATGACTCCCATCACCCCCTGGGATTCAAGTTTTTTCAGAGACGCAATCTCTTCCGTTCGTGAAATGCCTCCGGAAGCAATGACAGGAATGGAAGTGGCTCTGGCGATCTTTCGGGTCATCTCCCAGTTGATTCCCGTCCCCATGCCGTCCCTCTCCACATCTGTCAGGATGATGGCTGACAGGCCTGACCCTTCAAACTGTTTGGACAGATCGATCGTCTTTAAGGAAACAACTTCATACCACCCTTCGATGGCCACGCTTTCTCCCTTGGCATCGATTGAAAGCAATACCCTTCCAGGGAAACTGCGGCATGCTTCCCTGACGAGATCAGGATTCCGAAAAGCGACTGTTCCCAGAATGACCCATTCCACCCCCATGGAAAGATAATCTTCGATGGTCTCCAGATCACGAATGCCACCCCCCACTTCAACGGGCATGCGGACGGTACGGACAATCTCCGCAATGACGGATCGGTGCATCGGTTTCCCGACCACCGCTCCGTTGAGGTCGACCACATGGAGCCTCCGCGCGCCCTTTGACTCCCAGTGTTTTGCCATCCCCACAGGATCTTCTGAGTAAACCGATTCCTGATCCATCCTGCCCTGGGAAAGTCTGACGCATCTTCCATCTTTCAGATCAATGGCCGGAATAACAATCATGGCTTCCATTCGAGCTCTTTGGCTCCAGGGAAATTCTTAAGCACCTTGTCCATTCCCACAGCCGCCAATTCTTCTGCCGTGACCCATTTGGCGCCTTCCTTAAAGAACGAACCCGCTCGAAGGAGATTATCAAAGAGGGCTTTCTGGGTCTCGTCGAAACCTCCATCCCATACCCGCGCTCCATCTCTTATCCGAATGAGATGGAGATCAAAGGCAACGGATGCAGGTTTCTCAACACCGATGGACGAACCCACCCTCTGTTGAAACCGGAAAAGATGGGCCACCATGACAAAGTCAGCATTCAACTCCCTGCCCAAGGGGATCGAAGAACGAACGAGGTTTGTTTCAAGCCGCATCTGACCCGAACGGGAGCGGGCTTCTTCCACCTTTTCCAGAGGGATAACCCTAAACGTTCCCAGGGCCTCCATTTTACCGTATAATTCCCGCGTCAGGATATTCTGAGCGCCCGGCGCAACCTCGCCGCCCCCGTAGATTCCTTTGCATACTGGACAAACCGCGCCTCTTGCCGGATCATCCGTTCTTTCAACAACAAAGGGAAAAATGGCAAGGCTCGGTCCTTCCTCGGCCTTTAACCAGGAGCCCATGAGGATGATAAGCATGCACAGGGACGATAAAAAGATGAGGTTGGGTATCCGGCATTTGACTCTGGAATGTGTCCTGCACATATTTTCCTCACTTTCTGCTGGGGATTTTCTTTGCATCCTCTAAAAATTGTGCGATCCCCTTATCGGTGAGAGGGTGTTTTGCCATCTGCTCCAGGACTGCGGGAGGGATCGTAACGATCTCCGCACCTATCAGTCCGGCTTCAATCACGTGGATGGGATGACGCACGCTGGCGACAACGATTTTTGTGCAGATTTCATCGTAGTTCTGGTAAATTCCCCGGATTTGCTGAATCAGTTCGAGACCGTTGAACCCGATGTCATCGAGTCTGCCTACGAACGGGCAGACATAGGTCGCTCCCGCTTTGGCCGCCAGAATAGCCTGGCTTACCGAAAAAACGAGGGTCACGTTCGTCCGGATTCCCTCGGAGGAGAGCGCCTTCACCACCTTTAATCCCTCGAGGTTGATGGGAATCTTGATGACGATCTCCTCTCCCCAGTTTGCCATGACCCGGGCTTCTTTGACCATTTCTTCCTCGGTGGTTCCAGTGACCTCGACATTCACCGGTCCTTTTACCACTTCCGAGATCTTCCGGATCAGGGTCTCGGTCCCCTCTCCCTCCTTTGCCAGAAGCGTGGGATTGGTGGTCACCCCGTCAACGAGACCTAACGCCTTTGCTTTTTTGATTTCATTCAAATTAGCCGTGTCAAGAAAGATCTTCATCATTCCCTCCTCTCAATAAAAATTAGCAAAGGGCATAGAGCAGAGTGCATAGCGTTCGAAATCCGAAATCACAAATGCCAAATCCCAACCTCAAATAACCAAAGAGATTTTGTTCCGGCTTTGGGTGATGGGTATTTGTTTGAGATTCGATGCTTGGGATTTGGTATTTTCATATGGCTATGCCCTATGCGCTCTGCGCTATGCCATTTAGGCTAGCTCCCAGGATCTTACCATATCATGAATGGCCTTGGCCTGTCGCAGAAGTCCCTCCATTTCACGAAGGGGAATCATGCTGGAGGCGTCACAGAGGGCTCGCTTGGGTTCCGGGTGGGTCTCGAGAAAGAGACCATTGCAGCCCACGGCGACTGCGGCTCTTGAGAGATGCGGAACAAATTGAGGGCTTCCTCCTCTTGGATCCTCGCTTGGAATGCCGTAATTCCGAACCACATGCGTCGCGTCGAAGATGACGGGACAACCGATCTCCTGCATGATGGGAATGGAGCAGTAGTCCGAGATCAGTTTGTTATATCCAAAACAGGTTCCACGTTCGGTCAGGATGACCTGATGATTCCCCGTGCTGTGGATCTTTTTGACCGCTCCCGCCATGCTTTCCGGGGCGACGAACTGTCCCTTCTTGATATTGACCGGTCTCCCTGCCCCTCCCGCTTTGAGGAGAAGGCTTGTCTGCTGGCAGAGAAAGGCGGGAATCTGGAGGATGTCCAGAACGTCTTTCGCCGGATCGATATCCTCCGCGCGATGGATATCCGAGAGGACAGGAACTCCAACCTCTCCCTTCACCTTGCTGAGGATTCTGAGACCTTCGTTTAGCCCGGGACCTTTGTACGACCTTTCTGAACCCCGGTTATCTTTTTCATAGGAGGCCTTAAAGATGAAGGGGATCTTCAGACCTGAACAGATCTTCTTCAGCTCCCGTGCTGTCTCCAACGCGTTTTCCTCGCTCTCAATCACACAGGGCCCTGCGATCAAGACAAAAGGATTTCCTCTCCCAATCCGAATCTCTCCAATCTGGACTTCGTTCATGACTCACTCCTTTAAACAAGCGTGTTCCGTGTCCCTGCCTACCGGCCCCGGTCCCGACCGAGGGCGGGGCAGGCAGGCGTGCCGCGTGAATTGTAAAAACGTCAAAGCGATTTTGCAAAGGTCTCCAGGATCTTCAGCCCCTTCTCCTGGCTCTTCTCCGGATGGAACTGGGTGGCAAAGATATTATCTTTCCAGATGCCCGACACAAAAGGGACTCCGTAATGCGTCATTGTTCCAATCCACTCTCTCTTTTCAGGCACCACATAGTAAGAATGAACGAAATAGAAGAAGTCTCCGTTCCGAACCTCCCTCAGTAAAGGGACCTCTTTCTCCATCTCGATCGTATTCCAACCCATATGGGGAACCTTATGCTCCGGATCGGGTCTGAATCTTACCACCTTTCCCTTTACCAGACCTAACCCTTTGTAAAGGCCGAATTCCTCACTTTCAGAAAAAAGGATCTGAAGACCCAGACAGATGCCAAAGTAGGGCTTCCCTTTCTCTACGGACCGGAGAATGGGATCAATGAGATGGTATTTATCCAGATTGACCATGCAGTCTTTGAAGGCCCCCACTCCGGGAAGGACGATGGCTGAAGCTCCATCGATCTCCTTCCTGCTTCGAGTCACTTTGGCCTCAAATCCAACTTTCTCGAACCCTCTCTGCACGTTTCTCAGGTTTCCCATTCCGTAATCGACGATCACGATCTTACTCATAACTACCTTCCTGCAGAGGGCATAGGGCAAAGCGCATGGGGTCAACAAAAAAGATGGGGGATCAAAAATTCCCTCTGCTCTATGCTCCGTGCTCTATGCGTTCTTCAAAGGATTCCTTTGGTCGAGGGAACCCGGGAAGATCTTGGATCGAAAGCGAGGGCGCTTCTCAAGGCTCTCCCAACTCCCTTGAATATGGCCTCAACCATATGATGGCTGTTTCTTCCATAGAGGAGGTTGACGTGAAGGGTGATCCTCCCGTGGTTACAGAAGGCCCTGAAGAACTCCTCCACCAATTCGAGATCAAAGGTCCCGATTCTGGCCCTTCTCAGTTTCACATGAAAGACGAGGCAGGGTCTCATGGAGAGATCCAGGGCCACAGAGGCCAGCGTCTCATCCATCGGGGTAAAAGCCATCCCATATCGGTTAATCCCTTTTGCCTCTCTCAGGGTCTTTCGAATCGCCTCTCCAAGGCAGATGCCCACATCTTCCACGGTATGATGGTGATCGACGTGGAGATCGCCCTTGGCGTTAATGGAGAGGTCCATGCTGCTGTGATGAGCAAGGAGACTGAGCATGTGATCGAAAAAGGGGATGCCCGTATGAATCGAATATCGACCCGATCCATCCAGGTCGATTTTTAGAGCGATCTCCGTCTCCTTCGTCTTCCGCCTCACCTCTGCCCTGCGATGCCGCGCCATTTTCCCTCCGTGCCCCGCCATGGTCCCTTCGTGCCGCTTAAGAATTTCTGTTACGTTCCCATAAGCAAATCTCCGTGACGAAATTACACTAACCAAAAAGAAACCCTTAAGACAACACGTTTCGAGATGGGTGCTTGGAATTTGGTTGCTTTATTTTACGATTTTTGTGTCCTCTTCTGAACGGCTCGATAGTGGCCCTCCAATCCCTCCCAGTCGGTAAATCTCTTCACATCTTCTTCGAAAAGCCTCAATGCTTTCTTCGTAAAACTAATGTAGTTGATCCTTTTGATAAAATCCTCCACGCCCAGCGGAGACGAGAACCGGGCCGTGCCTGCTGTCGGGAGGATGTGGTTTGGTCCGGCCAAATAGTCCCCAATCGCTTCCGGAGTATGGGGTCCAAGGAAGACCGCCCCTGCATGTTTCACCTTTTTCGCCAGGGATAAAGGGTTTGAAACGGCCAATTCCAAGTGTTCCGGCGCGATCCGGTTAGCCAATTCCATTGCCTGATGGAGGTCGCTTACGATCAGAATCGCACCCTTTCGGTCGAGGCTCGTTTGAGCCATCTTCCTTCTTTTCAGGGAGACGAGTTGGCTTCGCACTTCTTTCTCCACCTCTCTTCCCAGTTTTTCCGAAGGAGTGATGAGGATCGCCAGGGCCATCTCGTCGTGTTCAGCCTGTGAGATCAGATCGGCAGCCACAAAGGACGGGGGGGTTTTTTCGTCAGAGACGACAACGATTTCGCTGGGCCCGGCCACCATATCGATATCAACCACTCCATAGACCAACCGCTTGGCCGTCGCGACATACTGGTTTCCCGGTCCTACGATTTTATCCACTCTTGGAACGGAAGATGTCCCGTAGGTCAACGCCGCGATCGCCTGAACCCCTCCGATGCGAAAGATCCGATTCACCCCCGCCAAATCAGCGGCGACAAGAATGGCAGGGCTGATCCCGTCTTCGTGAGGAGGTGTCACCATTATAATCTCTCTCACGCCCGCGACCCGCGCAGGGATCGCAGCCATGAGGACGGTCGAGGGATAGGAGGCTTTTCCACCGGGGACATAGATACCCACTTTTTCCAGAGGCAAAGCGACCTGTCTGAGCCTGATGCCCTTTTCGATCAATTTTATCGACGCTCTCTTAACGGAGAGCTGATGGAACCTCTGGATCCGCTGTGCGGCTTTCTTTAATGTGGCCAAAAATTCTTTAGGGACTTTCGTGTAGGCCTCAGCTATCTCCCTGGGTTCAACCTGGAGTTGGTCGATTTCAAGCTCGACCCCATCGAAAACCCGTGTATATTGAAGAAGGGCTTTGTCTCCCCGTTTTCTCACTTCCTCCAAAATAGAGCGAACCCCTCTTTCGAGGCGAACCCGATCCTGTGCAACCCTTCGCTCCACCTCGGAAAGGTACAGGTCAAACCCTCTTTCTCCTCTTCGAAGAAATCTCAAGTCGATTCCTCTTTAATCCTTTTAATATTGGCTCCAAGCTGAGCCAGTTTCTTGTCGAGTCCCTCATATCCTCGATCCAGGTGATAGACCCTTGAGACCTCGGTCACCCCTTCCGCTCCCACCCCTGCCACAACGAGGGAGGCGCTGGCCCTGAGGTCGCTGCCCATGACCGGGGCGCCGCTCAGGTTCTCCACGCCCTGAATAATCGCAGAATTTCCGACAATCCTGATATCCGCTCCCATTCTTATCAGTTCGCTCACGTGGATGAACCGATTTTCGAAAATGGTTTCAGAGATGACGCTCAAGCCTTTGGCCAGGGACATCAAGACCATGAACTGAGCCTGCATATCTGTTGGAAAGCCGGGATAGGGAAGGGTTTTCACATCCACACTCCGGATTCTCCGATTCCCGACCACCCTCGCCCCATCTCCCTCCGGTTCGATCTCCATCCCGGACTGCCTCAATTTCTTGACGATCGCCTCCATGTGGTGAAGGGGGCAGCGGAGGAGTTTGATGTTCCCACGAGTCAGCCCCGCAGCCACCATCAATGTCCCTGCTTCAATCCGGTCCGGAATCACCGTATGTTCAATGGCATGGAGGGATCTGACCCCTTCGATTTCGATGACACTCGTCCCTGCCCCTTTGATCTTTGCACCCATTTTAGTCAAAACATCCGCCAGTTCCATAACCTCTGGTTCCATGGCCGCATTCTGCAAGGTCGTCTTTCCCTTGGCCATGACGGCAGCCATCATGAGGTTCTCCGTTCCTGTGACGGTAGGGATGTCAAAGGTGATCGAAGCGCCTCTTAATCCATGAGCCTCCGCCTCAATATATCCATGGCGGATTTCAATCTTAGCTCCCAGGGCCTCTAACCCCATGAGATGGAGGTTGACCGGCCTCGCCCCAATCGCACATCCTCCCGGGAGAGAGACCCTGGCCTTCCCCATTCGGGCAACGAGGGGACCCAGGACGAGGATGGAGGCCCTCATCGTCTTCACCATTTCGTAGGGAGCCTCATGGGTCGAGATATCCGTCGCATCCACCCTGTAAGATTTTTCCTCTTTCCCTACTTTCACTCCAAGATTGCTCAACACCTTGATGATTGTCCGTACATCCATCAGGTTAGGGACTTGATGGAAGAGGTTCTCGCCCTCAGCAAGCAGACTGGCTGCGAAAATGGGAAGGACGGCATTCTTCGATCCGCTCACTTCCATCTCCCCGATGAGTCTTTCTCCCCCTCGAATCACGATCTTATCCATATTCGAACCCCACTATCCGAAGGCAGAATGTGGACACGGACCCAAGCTCCCTTTTGCCTTCCACCTTCTATCCCCTATTCTCTATTTTTTTTCGCCCTTTTACAACCCTTTCTATTCCCGAAAGATCCTGGATCCGCCCGACCGTATCAAATGATCCATCCCCCTCCATCATCTCCGATACCCCCCGGGCCTGACCCTGGCCAACTTCCAGGAGGAGCCATCCTCCCCTTCGCAGGTATTTGGAACTCTGGAAAATAATCTTCCGATGAAAAACGAAACCGTCCTCTCCTCCGTCGAGCGCAAGAGCGGGCTCAAAATCCTTCACCTCTCTGGCCAACCTCATCATCTCTGACCTGACAACATAGGGAGGATTGGAAAGGATCAGGTCGAAAGGCCCCCTTCCTTCCAAGAAACGAAAGGGGCTGAAGAGGTCTCCCTGAACAAAGACGATTCTTTCTGAGACGCCCGCTTTTTCGGCATTCCGCCTCGCCAAAAGGAGGGCCTCTCTTGAGATGTCGGTAGCTACCAAAGAGACGGCCTTTGTCTCCCGGGCTAAAGCGATGGAAATGGCTCCGCTTCCAGTCCCCAACTCCAGAACAGAACATGCTTTTTCTGAAGGAATTTTTGAAAGGGCGGATAGAGCCTGTTCAACCAAAAGCTCTGTTTCAGGTCTTGGGATGAGGACCCTTGGGTCGACGTTCAGGTCGATCGACCAGAACTCTTGATGTCCCAGGATATATTGAAGGGGCTCTCCCGATACCCTCCTCTTAATCAACTCCTCCAAAACCGTCTCTTCTTCCTTTCCAAGGGGGTCTTGAAGATGAACGTAAAGCCCTTCCTTGCTGAGGTTCAGAGTGCGAGCTAAAAGGAGTTCCGCATTCAGCCGGGGATTTTCGATCGCGTGATCTCTAAGGTACCGGGTGGCCCAATTCAGCGCTTCAAACACCACCATCTCAGAGCCTATTCTATTTTCTTCTCACCCTTCGACAAGGCCGGGATGGCACCGTTGAAAAAAGAGTGAAGGTGCGGTTTGGATTTCTCTCAACCTTAGCCTTTACCTTTTTTAATTTCCCTTGAGCGCTTCTGTCTGGTAATGGGTCGTCAAGGCCTCGAGGATCCCGTCCATGTCCCCCTCAAGAATATACTCCAGCCGATAGAGAGTTAACCCGATCCGGTGATCGGTCACTCTGCCCTGAGGGAAGTTGTAGGTCCGAATCCGCTCACTCCGTTCTCCCGTACCCACCTGGAGTCTTCTCTTTTCAGAGATCTCCATATGTTTCTCCTGTGCGGCCTTGTCCTTCAACCTCGCCCTGAGGATCTTGAGCGCCTTGGCCTTGTTCTTATGCTGGGATTTCTCGTCCTGGCAAGACACGGACATGCCGGTGGGGAGATGGGTAATCCGAACAGCCGAGTCTGTTGTATTGACGCTCTGCCCGCCGGGTCCTGAGGATCGGAAAATATCGACCCGGATGTCGTTGGGATCGATTTGAACCTCCACCTCCTCTGCTTCCGGAAGGATGGCGACGGTGACGGTGGAGGTATGGATGCGGCCCTGCGACTCGGTGACGGGAACCCTCTGGACGCGGTGAACGCCGCTTTCAAACTTGAGATGGCTATAGACCCCTTTCCCTTCGATGAGGGCGATGATTTCCTTAAACCCTCCCACACCGGTGTAGTGGCGGTTCAAGACCTCCAATCGCCAGCCATTCTTCTCGGCAAACTTGGCATACATTCGAAAAAGGTCTGAAGCAAAGAGTCCCGCCTCATCTCCCCCCGTTCCTGCTCGAATTTCGAGGATGATGTTCTTTTCGTCATTCGGATCCTTTGGAATAAGAACAAACTTCAGGTCCCCTTCCACCCTTTCCTTCTCCGCCACCAATCGATCCAATTCCTCCCTGGCCATTCGCTTCATCTCCTCATCCTCTTCGCTGGCCAAGAGTTGTCGGCTCTCCTCGATCTCGACGCCTAACTTCTTAAACTTTCTATAAAGATCCACCACCTTCCCGAGCTCCGCATACTCCCTGGCCACTTTCTGAAGCTCTTCCTGCTTGGTGATCACCTCGGGTTGGCCGAGAAGATGATAGAGAGTTTCATACCGTCGTTCCACATCCTCCAATTTTTCGAACATCGACGTTTCCCTTCCCTCTTTTATCGGCGTTTCTCCAATTCCAGAACCTCCTGCAGGGCCCTCAGGGCCACCTCAATCTGATCATCCGAAGGTTCACGGGCCGTGAGACGCTGGAGCCAAAGCCCGGGACGGATGAAAACCTGAATGCTCCGATGGGTCCTCTTTCGATCGGCAAACCGGATGATCTCATAGGAAATCCCCGCGATCAGGGGGATGAAAACCACCCGGGAAGCCACTTTGTACGCAAACGGCAGGTGGTGAGGAAGAAGCCCAAAGATAAAGATGCTCACCACCATGACGATCAGCAGAAAACTCGTTCCACACCGGGGATGAAGGCACCCAAAACCCTTCACCCGATCGACCACCAGCTCCTCACCCGCCTCAAAGGCGAAGATCGATTTATGCTCGGCGCCATGATATTGAAAAATTCGCTGGATATCCTTCAGAAAAGAGATCCCCCAGAGGTAAACCAGAAAAATGATCAAACGCAGGATGCCATCGACGAGATTGAAGAGCATGCCGCTCTCGGTGACCATGGGGATGGCAAACCGCAACCATTTGGTCAGAAAGAGAGGGATGAGGAAGAAGAGAAAGACACCAAAACAGATCGCCACCGTGAAGGTAAGGCCCATGGTCCATGAGCTTGGAGGTTTCTCCTCTTCAGAGAGCGCCTGACTGGCGGAGTAATTGAGGGCTCGAATCCCCAGGACAAGGGCTGAGGCCAGGGTCAGGATACCCCTGACGAGGGGGAGTTTCGAAAAGAACCTCTTCTCAGAAAAGAAGTTCAGCCCTTCGCTCTTTACAACGATCTCTCCGCTCGGCTTGCGCACGGCAATGGCCATCGAATTGGGTGAGCGCATCATCACCCCCTCGATGACCGCCTGCCCGCCGACACGAAGCGTTCCTTCCTTCTTTTCGGGAACAGGATTATGAAATAGAGCGTTTCCCGGATCGGGACTCTTTTCCATCCAAATCATTTGAATGCTCCAGATGAACTAATGCTGTGAGATTGCTTCCGAATGAAGGTCGTTGACAAGGGTATGGCTATCTCTTATGCCCTTTCGGGCAGGATCAGATAATCGGTGGCTCGGTATCGATGGGAGAGAAAAAGGAGAGCAGAGTGAGCAGGAATCAACCATTCTGAACCTTACTGCCATATTTTTTCTTGAACCGCTCGATCCTTCCTGCAGCGTCCACAAATTTCTGCTTCCCTGTAAAGAACGGGTGGCAGCTGGAACAGATCTCAACGCGGATCTCCTTTTCCGTGCTCTTCGTTTCGAAGGCAGCTCCACAGGCACATTTGATGACCGTATCAAAGATCTTCGGGTGAATATCCTTTTTCATCGTTCAGACCTCCTGAAATTAAGAATTAATTATACCCAGTTTCCTAAAAATTTTCAATGCCTGGGTAGGGATGACCCATTATTGATTCATGGAGTCAAGGAATTCCCGGTTCGTCTTGGTGGCCTGCATCTTTTCAAGCAGGAATTCCATGCTCTCGACCGTGTTCATGGGCTGCAGCACTTTTCGCAGGAGCCAGATACGATTAATATCGTTCTTGTCCAAGAGGAGCTCCTCCTTTCTCGTTCCGGAGCGTTGAATGTCGATGGACGGAAAGACTCTCCGGTCCACCAGTCGACGGTCTAAATGGATCTCCATGTTTCCCGTCCCCTTGAACTCCTCGAAGATCACCTCATCCATTCGGCTTCCCGTATCGATGAGCGCTGTGGCAATCACGGTCAGGCTTCCGCCCTCTTCAATATTGCGAGCCGCTCCGAAAAACCGTTTGGGGCGCTGCAGCGCATTGGCATCGATTCCTCCGGAGAGGACCTTCCCGCTCGGCGGGACAACCGTGTTGTAAGCCCTGGCAAGGCGGGTGATGCTGTCGAGGAGGATCACCACATCCTTTTGATGTTCCACCAGCCGCTTCGCCTTTTCGATCACCATCTCCGCCACCTGGACGTGACGCTGAGCCGGTTCGTCAAACGTGGAGCTGATCACCTCTCCGGCGACGGACCGCTCCATATCGGTCACCTCCTCGGGCCGTTCATCGATGAGGAGGACAATGAGGATCACCTCCTTATGATTGGCAACGATGCTATGGGCAATGCTTTGAAGGAGCATCGTTTTACCCGTTCTCGGGGCGGCCACGATCAGGCCTCGCTGACCTTTTCCGATGGGGGTCAGAAGGTCCATCACCCGGGCCGAGTAGTTCGTCCGATCGTTTTCGCCTTCGAGACGGAACCTTGCCTGAGGGTAGAGAGGGGTGAGGTTATCGAAAAGGATCTTATCTCTGGCCACCTCCGGATCTTCGTAATTGACCAGCTCCACCTTCAGCATGGCGAAGTATCGTTCCGTATCTTTGGGCGGCCGGATTTGGCCCGAGACCGTATCGCCTGTACGAAGATTGAATCGCCGGATCTGAGAAGGAGAGATATAGATATCATCCGGGCCCGGGAGATAATTGTAGTCGGGCGCCCTCAGAAACCCGAATCCATCGGGCAGGATTTCAAGAACGCCCTCGCCAAAGATCAAGCCATTCTTTTCCGTCTGGGCCTGAAGGATGGCAAAGATCAACTCCTGTTTCCTCATTCCGCTGGCCCCTTCAATATTCAGTTCTTTAGCGATCCGATAAAGCTCGCTTACTTTTTTCTTCTTGAGATCTTTGATATTCATAATCCTCTACTCTTTCCTCCTTTGTCGTTATGCGCAGGGTCCTGTCTCACAGGGGTTTCTATGTTTCTGAAGGGCCAATCGCTTTAATTCCCGAAAGACCTCTCTTGCCTTTCGTCGGGTCTCCTCGAGGGACCCTTCGGTTCGAATCACCATGTCCGCCACTTTCAACTTCTCTTCGAGGGGCATCTGGGCGGAGACGATTTGCAGGGCCTCCTCCCGTTCGACTCCCTCCCTCTCTCTCAACCGCTCAATCTGCTGGGCCTCCGTGGCATGAACCACGATCAGCCGATCCACCTCACGATAGGCTCCGGTCTCGATGAGGAGGGCTGCGTCGATCACCACAATGGCCTCGGGGTCGCTCTGCCCGATCGCCCTTAATCGACGTTCGGTCTCTTCTTTGATCCGGGGATGGAGAAGTTGGTTTAATAGACTTCTCTTTTCAGGACTGGAGAAGACGATGGCCGCCAATTTTTTCCGGTGAACGGATCCATCTTTCTGAAGAATGTTCTCTCCAAACGCCTTGACCAATTCTCGCCACGCGGGGGTATGGGGCTGAACCAGGTCTCTGGCAATCTGATCCGCATCAATGAGGTAAGCCCCCTCCTCTCTCAGCACGGTCGAGACCGTTGACTTCCCGCTCGCAACCCCTCCCGTTAATCCAACGATCAGCATTTCTCAGGGGGTCCCCTAAATATCGAGGTTCTGGACAAAGATGGCATTCTCCTCGATGAAACGACGTCTCTGCTCAACCTCATCACCCATTAAAATGCTAAACGTCTCATCGGCCTCAACGGCGTCTTCCACTTTTACCTTGAGGAGGGTCCGGGTTTCAGGGTTCATGGTCGTCTCCCAGAGTTGCGTGGGGTTCATCTCGCCCAACCCCTTATACCTCTGGATATTCAGCCCTTCCTTACCCACCTGGTAAAGGGAATGGAGCAGCTTTTCTTCTGAGTCGATGGTCACTTCCTTTTCTTTCTGCGTCAACCCGTAGGGGGGAGGAGCCATTTCCCGAATTTCTCCGTAGAGCTGAATCAACTGACGATACTCAACCGATGCGATCAGATCCCAGTGAACCTTGGACCGCCTCTCTCCTCTCTCGTTCGACTCTTGGATCTCGAATCCAAAGAGGTTATGCTCTTCATCCCAATAGGTGTCGAAGACCTCGAATCCTCCCTTTTTCAAGCCCTTCTGCAAATCGGCAAGCTTCCCCTTTTCTTCGAAAACAGCCTTCGTTCGAACCCCCTGGTCCAGAAGGATCCTGAGCAGGGATAACGGGTATCCTTTATTCTGGAGACGTTGCACAAAATCATGGTAACGGGAGATCTCTGTCCAAAAGGGTTCCCAGCCTCTTCTCCGTCAATTTCTTGCCGGATTGCTGGAGGGTCACCTCACTCCTTCGAGATGGCCCTTTCGATCAGATAGTGATTGTGGTTCTCTTCATTCTTGATATAGGTTTCTTTTTTTCCGTCGGCCACCTTAAAGAGGGGCGGCTGAGCGATATAGAGGTGCCCTCTCTCAATGACCTCGGGCATATGGCGGTAGAAGAAGGTCAGGAGCAACGTCCGGATGTGGGATCCATCCACATCGGCATCCGTCATAATGATGATGCGGTGATAGCGGAGCTTCTGGATATCGTAGTCTTCTTCTCCGATACCCGCACCCAACGCAGAGATGAGAATACGGATCTCTTCATTGGCCAGCATCTTATCGAAACGAGCCTTCTCGACATTGAGGATCTTTCCCTTAATCGGCAGGATCGCTTGGATGGAGCGATCCCGGCCTTGTTTGGCCGACCCGCCCGCAGAATCTCCTTCAACAATGAAGATTTCGCTCAGGGCAGGATCCCTTTCCTGGCAATCGGCCAGTTTTCCGGGAAGAGAGTCCCCTTCCAGAGCCCCTTTTCGCCGGCTCAATTCCCTTGCCTTCCGGGCCGCGTCCCTTGCTCTTGCTGCGTCGAGAACTTTGGAAATAATCTTTCTGGCGATGGTCGGATTCTCTTCAAAGTAACTTCCCAGTTTCTCATTCACCAGGCCCTCTACCAATCCCTTGACCTCGCTGTTCCCTAACTTGGTCTTCGTCTGACCCTCAAACTGAGGGTCCGGGATCTTGATGCTGATCACTCCGGCGAGGCCTTCCCGGATATCTTCGCCGGTCAGGTTCTCCTTGACCCCCTTGAGAAGGTTGGCGTTGGTTGCATACTGGTTAATCGTCCGGGTGAGAGCGGTCTTAAATCCCGACGAGGTGGGTTCCTCCCTCGTGGGTATTGATGTTGTTGGCAAAGGAGAACAGGCTTTCGGCATATCCGTCGTTGTATTGAAAGGCAATCTCGACATCGAGACCGTTCTTTTGGCCTTGCACATAGATCGGTTTCGAATGGAGACAGTTCTTGTTCTTATTCAGGTACTCGATGAAAGAGACAATGCCGCCTTTATAAAAAAAGTCATGCCGCTTTTCCGTTCGTTCATCCTCAATGCTGATGGAGAGCCCTTTGTTGAGAAAAGCCAATTCCCGGAGCCGCTGGGAGAGCAGCTCGAAACTGAAGGTGGTCGTTTCAAAAATCTCACTATCGGGTTTAAAGCGGACCTGAGTTCCCGCATTCTTCGTTTTTCCAATGATCTTAAGCTCCGTTTTTACCTCTCCCCGTTCATACAATTGGTGGTAGACTTTACCATCCCTTCGGATTTCCAGTTCCACAAACTCTGAAAGGGCGTTCACCACGGAGAGGCCCACTCCGTGGAGTCCTCCCGAAATTTTATAGCTCTGATTGTCAAACTTGCCTCCGGAATGGAGCTTGGTCATCACCACTTCGACCGCGGGTCGATTTTCTTTCTCGTGAAGATCGACCGGAATGCCCCGCCCATCATCACGGACCGTCACGCTATTGTCGATATGGATGATGACCTCGATCTTTTGACAATATCCGGCCAAAGCCTCATCGATGCTATTGTCAACCAACTCATGAACCAAGTGATGAAGGCCTTCTGTCCCGGTATTTCCAATGTACATGGCAGGCCGTTTCCGGACAGCGGCAAGACCATCCAAAATCTTGATCTGTTCTGCCGTATATTTTTCTTCTGTTTCTTTCATTCCCTCTCCTTCCTATTTACTCCTTTCCTTCGGCAGGAAAGGAAAAATAGGCTATCCAACGGATTAATTCGAAGTCACTCTTTCTAAATTCTCATCGGCATAATGATGAAGAGTTGATCATTCGGTCCGATGAAGGGCGAAGTTTTTTCGGAGCCTGAAACAGCCGGTCTAAGAATAGCCGGACTTCCTTCATCCTTCAGTTCCATCCAAACCTCGTTCGCATCGACGACACTGAGCACCTCCATTAGATATCTTGCATTGAAACCCAATCTCGATGGAGGACCCTCATACGCGACCTCCACCTCTTCCCTTGCATCCCCGAAATCCTGATTAAACGAGGATCGCCTCCATCGCGTTTTTTCTTAAGGCAATCTTGATCCCTTCGACTCTTTCACTGGCCATGGTGGAAATTCTCCTCATGACAGGCATAGATCTTTTCCCTTTCCATTTTTATTTTTTTATCATTTTCTTTCGGGATCACTTGTTCATATTCCGGAAATTCCCCATCGATCAA
The DNA here is from genome assembly GCA_963828805.1 of uncultured delta proteobacterium. GTDB lineage: Bacteria > Desulfobacterota > BSN033 > BSN033 > UBA1163 > CAWHGS01. The sequence continues at coordinate 54,639 of CAWHGS010000048.1, read as the reverse complement.
TCGCAAGAATCATGAGCGATTTTCCCATTCTCAAAAACCCATGGGTTCCATCAAAATAGATTTCCATCGGCTCTTCTCCTCTTTGTCTCCCATTATTTTTCTAACCTCCATCACACCTTTCTTGGGAAGGATAATCCCTTTTTCAATTCCACGAATTCGATACCCTTCACGATGAATCATGGAGAGACGATGGCCATCGGTAGCAACCATCCTCAACACATCTCTTCCTCGCCTGTTTCGCCTGCAATAAAAAAGATTCCATTCAGGTGGTACCGCGATTCCTCGTTGGAGGCTGCAAAAACCGTTTTTTCAATCATCTCCATGAGGATGGCTGTGGGAACCTTCGAAAAATGTTCTTCTTGGTAGGTTGGAAGTGAAGGAAATTCATCGGGGTCTAAACCCGCAAGGTTGAAGGTGGATTTTCCACACTTGAGCGTAATCCAATGGTTCTCTTTTTTCTCGATGATGGATTGTTTCATCGGGAAGTTCCCTCACAATCTCATACAACTTTTTGGCCGATACAGAGGCCTTTCCTTCCTGACGAACATTGGCCGGCAGTCCTTCTCGAATTCCTGTTTCAAGATCCGTCCCCGTCAGATAGAGCGAATCCTTGTCCGCTTCCATCAGGACGTGAGATAAAATGGGAAGGGTTGTTTTTCGACCCGCGATGCTCTGGACAAAGACGAGACCCTTTAAGAGTTCCCTTTTATCAATATCAAGATTCATGAATGAGTCCTCCTAAATAATTATATCTTTAAGCTAGTAGACATAATAGAGGGGTGTGGAAATGATGAAAAGAGTTCTAATCCGTCAAAAGAATGAAGGTTTTGACGTCAAAACCTATTGTGGAGAGATGGGGAAAAGGCACCCCTTTATACCCTCTCTCTTTTTTCTCTTCCTAATTTCTTAAGCCCTCCCCAAAAAATCCACCCCTTTTATGACTTAATTCTACTCTTCATATTTTCGACGGTTTCTCTAAACGTAGGATCCTGCGCCATCTTGGTTTCTACCTTTTTGATGGAGTGAAGGACGGTCGAATGATCCTTGCCTCCAAATTTTTCCCCAATTTCAAGCAAGGAGGCATCCGTTAATTTTCGAGAGAGATACATGGCAACCTGTCTTGGAAGAACAAGTCCTTTATACTTGCGTTTCGTCTTTAAATCGGAGATCTTGACATTGAAAACGTTCGCCACCACTTTTTGAATCGCATCAATAGAGATCAATTCTTCTTTTGGTTTAATGATATTCTTTAAAACTTCTTTGGCGACATCGATATTGACGGTGGTCTTGGTCAATGAGGCGAAGGCGCCGATGCGGATCAAACATCCTTCTAAGACGCGAATATTGGAATCGATCTGGGATGCCAAAAAAAAGGCGACATCGTTCGGGAGAGAAATTTTTTCACTTTCAGCCTTTTTTCTCAGGATGGCTACTTTGGTTTCGATATCCGGAGGCTGAATGTCGGCGATGAGGCCCCACTCAAATCGAGAGCGAAGTCTCTCCTCAAAATTCGGAATATCCTTGGGAAACTTGTCGCTCGTCACGACGATTTGCTTCCGGGCATCGTGAAGCGAATTAAACGTATGGAAAAATTCCTCCTCCGTTCTTTCTTTTCCCGCGATAAATTGAATATCATCAATGAGCAGAATATCCATTCTTCGAAATTTATTTCGAAACTCTTCCATCTTGTCAAAACGAAGGGAATTGATCAATTCGTTTGTGAACTCCTCTGCGGAGAGGTAGCAGATTTTTTTTACATCGGGAAACGTCCGCTGCTGAATGATGTGATTTCCGATGGCATGAAGGAGATGGGTCTTTCCTAAACCGACGCCTCCATAGAGAAATAACGGATTATAATTTTTTGCCGGCATATTGGCAACGGCCAGGCAGGCGGCATGGGCAAACTGGTTGCTTGCGCCCACGACAAAATTATCGAACGTATATTTTGTATTGAAAATCATTCCTAAAGAAGGGGCTTTCCCTGAATCCTTTTTTTGAAGCGGTGTGGCGGGCACTCCCTTCTCGGCCATCTTTTCATTCTTGATCAGAAACTGGATCTGAGAGGGTTTCTCCAGGATCCGAGAGAAGACCTCTTTGATCTGAGGTGCGTAGTGTTCGTTGATCCATTCTTTGAAAAATCGATTTGGAACCTCGAGTTTTACGCTCTCTTCCTCGACGGAGACAAATTGGATGGGTTTTATCCAGATGTCAAAGTTTTGTTGACCGACCCGTTCCTTCAAAGAGTCAATCACCTTTGACCATATGTTTTCCATGAATTGGACCTTGATGGTTTAAGACATTAAGCGAAGGTAATTTATGAGATGGGCAGGGTTGGCCCAACAAGAAAAAATCTATCATTTTCAACTGATTATAAGACCATTTACACAATGTTTCCACAAATGTGGATAACTGAAAACAACTGAAATTAAGTTTAAAGAGGGGCAAATAGATGAGGATGGCGTTAATATAAACCCATTCAAAACAAATTTCAAGTATTTTTTTTATTCTGTTTTTTTTTATTCCCCCCTAAAGAGTGAAACAACCCTCTTCGTCTTATTCCTTTTCAGCCAATCTTCCCACGGCAACCACCCGCTCTCCCTCCTCAAGATTGATCAGCCTTACTCCCTGCGTGCTTCTTCCCTGCACGGGAATATCGGCTGCCCGCAATCGGATAATTTTGCCCTGGTCTGAGATGACCATTAATTCGTCCTCATCGACGACGGTCTTAATGCTCACCACATTTCCTGTCTTGGCTGTTCTCTTCAGCGTAAAGATTCCCGAACCTCCCCTGTTCTGGATGCGGTACTCAGAAGCCTGGGTTCGTTTTCCATAGCCGTGGGCGGCGACGGTCAGGATCTGAGTGTGAGGAGCGACCACTTCCATTCCCACCACTTCATCTTCTTTGGAAATTCTGATCCCTCTCATCCCCCGAGCCGTGCGGCCAATCTCCCTTATTTGACTTTCCGGAAAGTGGATGGCCTTTCCCAGCTTCGTGCCGATAAAGAGATGGTTTTTTCCATCCGTTATCTTGGTCGAAATGAGTTCGTCCCCTTCATCGAGGTTGATGGCGATGATACCCCCTGCCCGCGGATTGCTGTAAGCTTCAAGGGAGGTCTTCTTAATGACCCCTCTTTTCGTCATGAAGTTTATAAACTTGTCCTTTGTAAAATCTTTGAGGGGAAGGATCGTGGTCACCTTTTCCCCGTGGCCCCAGGTTAAGAAGATTGACGATGGCCTTGCCGCGGGTCAATCGGGCCGCCTGAGGGAGTTCGTGAACTTTTTTCCAAAAGATCTTTCCGGCATCGGTGAAAAAGAGGATGTAATCATGGGTGGATGCAATGAAGAGGTCTTCGACAAAATCCTCTTCTTTGACATTGATGCCGACTTTTCCCTTTCCTCCACGATGTTGGCTCCGGTAGAGGCTGATGGGATTTCTCTTAATATACCCGGTGTGGGTGATGGTGACCACCATATCCTCTTCCGCAATCAGGTCTTCGCGGCGAATCTCGGGGGCGATATCGACGATTTCAGTTCTTCGCTCGTCTCCGAAGGCGTCTCGAATCGAGACCAGTTCTTCCTTGATCAAGTTGAGCTTCAATCGCTCACTTTCAAGGATCGCCTTCAATCGATTGATCAGCTTGATCAATTCCTCAAACTCCTCGACGATCTTACGCTGTTCGAGGTTGGTGAGCCGTTGGAGTCTCATCTCGAGAATGGCCTGGGCTTGTTCATCGGAGAATCCAAATCGTTCGATCAAGCGTTCCTTGGCCTCTTTGGGAGTCTTCGACGCCCTGATCGCCGCGATGACGGCGTCGATCTGGTCGATCGCTTTTTTCAGACCTTCCAGGATGTGAGCCCTCGCCTCAGCCTTTTTGAGATCGAAAAGGGACCTTCGGGTGACCACTTCCTGGCGATGCTGAATGAAGAGCTGAAGCATCTCCTTAAGGGTAAGAAGCCTCGGCTGGTTCTGGTGGATGGCCAGAAGAATGATCCCAAAGGAGGTTTGCATCTGAGTATGTTTATAAAGCTGATTCAGGATGACTTCCGCCATTTCGTTCCGTTTGAGCTCGATGACGACCCTCATCCCTTCCCGGTCCGATTCGTCACGAATATTGGAGATCCCTTCCATCGTCTTATTCCGGACGAGCTCGGCAATCTTCTCGATCAATCTGGCCTTATTGGTCTGGTAAGGAAGTTCTGTGACGACAATATTTTCTCGCTCACCCTTTCGATCCCGCTCGATGATCGCCCTGGCTCGAATCTGGATCACCCCTTTTCCGGTTTCGTAGGCCTGTCGGATCCCGTCTTTCCCGTAAATGAACCCGGCGGTTGGAAAATCCGGGCCGGGAAGATGCGTCATCAGTTCTTCCAAAGAGGCATCCGGATTGTCGACCAGGGTGATCAGGGCATCGATCGTTTCGACCATATTGTGGGGAGGGATGTTGGTTGCCATTCCGACCGCAATTCCGGAGGAACCGTTGACGATGAGGTTGGGAAATTTGGATGGGAGGACGGCGGGTTCCGTCAGAGAATCGTCATAGTTGGGAACAAAACCGACCGTGTCTTTATCGATATCCGCCAGCAGCTCGGCCGTGAGCTTGGCCATGCGGATCTCCGTATAACGCATGGCTGCCGGAGGGTCTCCATCGATGGATCCGAAATTTCCTTGCCCGTCGACCAGGGGATACCGCAGAGAGAAATCCTGGGCCATTCTGACGATGGCATCATAGACAGCCATGTCTCCGTGAGGATGGTACTTACCGATGACATCGCCGACGATTCTTGCAGACTTCTTGTAGGGTTTATCCCAATCATTGCTGAGCTCATTCATGGCATAGAGGATGCGGCGGTGGACAGGCTTTAAACCGTCCCTCACATCCGGAAGCGCGCGGCCGATGATCACGCTCATGGCGTAGTCCATATAGGACTTTTTCATTTCATCTTCGATATTGACAAGGATATTTTCTGGGATCATGGACAGAAGGGCTCCTAAAGATTAATCTATTAATTTTATTAAAAAAATTTAATATATAAACCTCTCTCCTGTCAACAAAATTTAGCACGAGGCTTGACATTGGAGAAGAAATATGATTAATTTTAGAAGTTTAAGTATTTCAAAAAATAAGCCACCCTAGCATCAAGAAAGGAATTCGGTGAAAAGGACCTATCAGCCAAGCAACATCAGACGGAAAAGGACGCACGGTTTTATGGAAAGGATGAGCACCCGAGGCGGCCGCAATGTCTTGAGGCGAAGGAGAATGAAGGGAAGGAAGCGATTGACCGTTTAAGTCCGAAATTCCTGAAGCCCGTTGTGAGAAGACGTTTCCGATTTACAAAAAGAGAACGGATCACGGACCCCCAGGATTTCAGAAGGGTGATGAAATCAGGAAAGAGACTTCCCTCCAGAAATTTCATCCTATTCTCCCAGAAGAATGAAAATCAGTTTCATCGCTTAGGCATTGTGGTAAAGAAAGAAGTCGGGTCAGCGACCTACCGAAATCGAGCTAAACGGTATTTGCGGGAGTTTTTCCGCCTTCACAAGGAACAGATCAAAGGGTCTTTTGATCTTATCTTCCTGGTCAAAAAGGGGTGCAAGATCAGGCGGTATAGAGAAGCAGAAGAAGAGCTGAGAGGACTTCTTGCGCTATGAGAAAGGGACTGCTCCAGGGGTTAGTGCAGAAAGGGGTTATTTTTCTGATCCGTCTTTATCAACATAGCCTTTCGATCTTCTTGGGACCCTGCTGCCGTTTTTTCCCTTCTTGTTCCTCTTACACTTCTTTGTCGATTCAACGTTTTGGAATCGTAAAGGGAGGCTGGGTCTCCCTAAAGAGGCTCTGTAAATGCCATCCTTTCCATCCTGGTGGATACGATCCCGTTCCAGAAAACATTAAAAATCTCTAGGAAGGAGACCCGAGCAAGGGAAACATGGAAAAGAAAGGTATCCTTGCGATAATATTGACATTTATAATTATAATTGGCTGGAGTTTTATCCAATCGAAACTCTTTCCACCGGAACCCGTTCAAGAGGTGAAGAAGGAACAGGTTGCACCTTTAGAACAGAAAAAAGAGATCCTCCAAACAAAACCTGCTCCGTCAAAAGAGTCTAAACCCGGCTCCAAGGTGAAAGAGGTTGCAACAAAAGAGGTTTCCGTTGAGACCAAGAACTATTGTGGCTGTCCTCACCAACCAGGATGCAAAACTCAAGCACTTTAAGCTGAAAAAATATAAAGATAGGGTGGAAGAGTCGTCGATCACGATTACGCTGACTCGATTCGTTGAAGGCATCCTGGGTAATAAAACTGGAGAGCCAAAAAAACCGGAACCCCTCGACCTCATTAATACAAACGAAGAAGAAGGTCTCCCTCTGGGACTCGAGCTCCCAATCCCCTTTTGTAGCCGGAAATTGGGATGTGGACAAGGAGAAACTTAGCCTTGTTCGTCCCGGTGAAAATGGAGAGGTGACCTTTGAGAAAGAGTTGGAAAATGGCTTGAAGGTGGTAAAGCGATATCGGTTTCATTCAGAAGATGAGATCATCGATATCGATGTCGAAGTTCAGAATCCAACCTCAAATGAAATCACTCTCCAGTTGGGACTTGAATGGATTGGAAAGATTGATCTGGTTAAGTTGGTCGATGAGGGAAACAAGGATTTCGGGCTCAGGTATGAATTCCTGAAGAATGAGAAAGTAGAGAAGAATGAGTTTGGCGGCGCAAGCTCTGGAGGCTGTGTCCCCAGTTGTGGGCCTCAGAGTAAAACGATACAGCCATTTGAATTCTCAGATAAAGGGAACATTAAGTGGTTTTCTTTTGGCGGCGAATATTTTTGTGCCATGTTGATACCTCCTCCGGCCGTGAAGGACGTTGCCCTATCTGTAAAAGGTAATGCAAAGAATATCTTGCTGGCCACTCTGTCCCCTCCCCCGTCTACCATACTCCCCCAGCAGTCTGTCAAAATTCCGTATCGGGTCTATCTCGGACCGAAAGCCGAGACGCCATTGAAAGCCGTTGGTGTCGAGGCGGAAAAGCTGATCGATTTCGGATGGTTTACGGTCGTTGCCAAGCCGCTCCTGTGGTTCATAAACCTGACCCACACCGCTACGAAAAATTATGGTATCGATATTATTCTGATTAGCATCCTGATAAAACTCATCTTTCTTCCCCTGACTCAGATAAGCTTCAAATCGATGAAGGAGATGCAGAAGGTCCAGCCGGAGATGGCACGGCTCAGAGAAACCTATAAGAACGACAAGGCGAGGCTTCAGCAGGAGATCATGCTCCTCTATAAGCGGCGAAAAGTGAACCCCATGAGCGGATGCCTTCCCATGGTGATTCAGATTCCATTCTTTATCGCCCTTTATAATGCGCTGCAGAATACGATCGAGATGAGACATGCCCCCTTCTTCTGGTGGATCCAGGATCTCTCTGCGAAAGACCCCATCTATATCACGCCGATTATCATGGGGGCAACCATGGTGATTCAACAGAAGATGACACCCACGACCGCTGATCCGTCACAGGCAAAGATGATGCTTATGATGCCGGTCGTGTTTACCTTTATGTTCCTCAATTTTCCGTCCGGACTGGTTCTGTATTGGATGGTCAATAATATCCTTACCATAGGCCATCAATACTACATGAACAAGAAATGATGAGGATGTCGCTTTGGAAGAATGGGTTGAAGTTGCAAGACAGTTAATGCTGGGATTGCTCCAGAGGCTCGGAATTGAGACCGAAGTCGAAGGCTCCGTCAAAGAAGGAGATATTTATCTGGAGGTTAAAAGCGATGACGGCGGCATTCTCATCGGTAAGCACGGTCGTACCCTGGAGGCGCTCCAAATCATTATCAGCAGGATGGTGAATAAGCAGATTAAAAAGCCTGTTCGAATCATTCTCGATGTTGCAGGCTATAAGAAACGAAGAGCCGATTCCCTGGAAAAAATGGCTGGTCGGTTGGGAGAAAATGTGAAAAAGACGGGAAAGGAAGTTACTGATCGGCCCTTTTAATGCCCATGATCGACGGATCATTCATATTGCCCTGAAAGAAGACCTTTCCCTCAAGACGGAGAGCCTTGGGGAAGGGGAATGGAAAAAAATTAAGATCATCCCCACCAGGCAAGAAGGGGAATAATATCTAACCTCTTGAATCGAAACATCTCTACCATTTCGAAACAGGAAGCGGCCGGGGAAGAGGAAACGATCGCTGCCATTTCAACCCCTGTTGGAGAAAGCGGCATCGGAATCGTCCGCATGAGCGGCCCCAAGGCCGAGTCGATTGTCCGCAAATTATTTAAGCCAAGGAAAGACTCCACCCAGTCTATTTCACACCATTTCCATTACGGAGAGATCATCAATCCCGAGACAGGCAGATGCTGTCGATGAGGTCCTTGTTGTCCTGATGAAGGCGCCCAGAACTTACACCAGGGAGGATGTTGTCGAGATTCATTGCCATGGCGGATACCTGATTTTACAGAAAATGTTGGAGCTGGTCCTGAAGGAAGGCGCAAGGATTGCCCAGCCCGGAGAGTTTACAAAGAGGGCCTTTCTCAATGGCCGGATCGATCTCACCCAGGCTGAAGCGGTGATCGATCTGATCAGGTCGAGGACCATGGCCGGCCTCGAGGTCGCCAATCAGCAACTCAGAGGCATGCTCTTTAAGGAAATGATGTCCCTCAAAGAAACGCTGGTGAATCACCTGGCCCTGATCGAGGCCCATATCGATTTCCCGGAAGAAGAGATCGAGTCGGTTTCTTTGAGAAGGCTTCAGGATGATCTGACGGGAATGGTCGAAAAATTGGAGGAATGGATCGCGTCCTATGAAGAGGGCAAGATATTCCGTGAGGGAATCTCCTGTGCCATCATCGGAAAGACGAATGTGGGGAAATCGAGCCTTCTTAATGTGCTCATCAAAGAGGAAAGAGCTATTGTGACGCCGGTGCCTGGGACAACCAGGGACGTGATTGAGGAAGTCTCTTAATGTTCAAGGGATTCCTGTGAGACTCATGGATACGGCAGGGCTGAGAAAGACAGTGGACACTGTGGAGCGGGAAGGGGTGAAGAAAACGAAGGAGAAAATGGACGAAGCAGACCTCCTCCTGTTAGTGATTGATGGTAGCCGTGAGCTTGACGAAGATGACCGGGAGATCCTGCAAAAAACAGAGAGAAGGAAAAGAGTGTTGGTCGTGAACAAGAAGGATCTTCCCGTTAGAGTCTCGGAAGAGAGCCTGAAAGCTAAATTTGAAAACGACCCAATCGTTCATCTTTCAGCGCTTAAGAATGAGGGAATCAATGACCTGAAAGAAGCAATCTACACTTCCCTGATCCATAGGGACGTGAGAAAATCTCCTGATCACCTGATCGTCGCCAACATTCGGCACAAGAATGGTCTGGCTCAGGCGAGGGACAATCTCTCAAGTGCAATCAAAGGTCTGGAAGAGGGAAGTTCACCTGAATTCATCGCCTTCGATATTCGGTCTTGCCTCGAAGCCCTCGGAGAGCTGATGGGAGAAACCACTTCCGAAGATGTGCTAAACCGAATATTTGATCAATTCTGCATCGGAAAATAGAAAAAAGATAAGTTTAAGGCTGAGGTTAAAGCTGGAAAAAAGTGTGATGATTTCCCATTCCCTTCTGCCTTCTTAATTAGAAAATAGCATGGCGCATAGCGTAAATACACAAAACAAAAATAAAATCTAAACCAAGAGTAGGGTGGGTTAAGCGTAGCGAACCCACCGATAGCATTCACGCAAGCGAGCAATGGAAACCCATTTTCATGGTTCGAGCCTTCCTACCGGAGCCTTGGCGCAAGCAGGGGCGCCCTCCGGGCATGGGGCATTAATTCCGCATTTCGAATTTGATATGTTTCACGTGAAACAGAATGATTAGCGTCCGACCATAAATTCAGTTGTTCCGTCATGCCGGACTTGATCCGGCATCCAGTCTTTTCAATCCCTATCGGAACCTTCAATCGTGGTATTGATTCTTCCCGAAAAAGAACAACTCCATTCCGCCATCCATGAGATCAATGTTCTTGCCTTCGGTGGAGAAAACGAGGCAAGGCTTGTGGAAAACCTTAGGAAATCCTGTTCATTTAATGCTCAATTATCCCTTGTGGCCGTTGAAGAGGGAAGGGTAGTCGGCCATATTTTGTTTAGTCCCATCACCATTGAATCAAAAAAAGGATCCCTTCCTGCCCTGGCCCTTGCGCCCATGGCTGTTCATCCGGAATTCCAGAATCAAGGAATTGGCTCCAGGCTCGTGAGGGAAGGATTGGAGCGGTGCCGAAGTCTTGGCCACAAGATTGTTGTCGTGGTGGGTCACCCGGAATTCTATCCGCGGTTTGGCTTCACCCCAGCGAGAGCAAAAGGACTGGAAGCACCCTTTCCCGTCCCTGATGAAGCGTTCATGGTAACTGAACTGGTTCCCGGCGCATTAGACGGTATATCGGGGATGATTGTCTATCCTGCCCCCTTCGAAGGAGTATAGACAAACAAATTTTGTTAGATCTAAATTTCCTTAATTAACCTTCCCCCCTTTCGTACAAAGGGGGGGGGGCGAGGGGGGTTACAGGGCACCCTTGGTCAAATCCCCGAACACGAAACACGGACGCGATATCTTCTTATGTTTCACGTGAAACATAGCCCGAGTCCCTGATGTAACGAAAGACCCGTATTCTGTAGGCGATATCCAAAACTGACCTGATTCCGATAAGCACAGGCCCCACCTTTATTCTTCATTTAATTCCCCCCCCCACATTCAATGTATTTAATTCTTTTGATTCCCTGATACAACCGCCCCTAAGTTCGGCTGTCACCTTATCTGTCAAGATAAGCGTATGGAAGCGACAGAGAACGGACAGAAGAGGTGCGTCTACTGCGGACGGTATTACAGGCCTGATCCGAGGGCGAGGAAAACCCAAAAGAGTTGCAGTGATACGACGTGCAGGGCCAAGCGCAAGAGGGAGAGCCAGAAGAAATGGTTGGAGGCGAATCCGGACTGTTTCAAGGGCCGGTACAGCGAAATCAAGGAGTGGCGTAAGAAGCATCCCGATTATCAGCGGCTCTGGAGGAAAAAGGTCCGTGAGATACAAGACGAGATACCCCCTTCGGAGCCAGTCAGGACCATGGTTCTCGTGATACCGGAGAGAATGCTCAAAAACGAGATACAAGACGAGATAAGGCTGGTAAGGCAGTGTGAATGCGGCTCCTACGTTGCCGGAGGACAAAAGGCGCTGTGAGATACAAGATTCGATTGATCCATTGATTCGGCTATTCTACGATTGACCCATGCGATGGGCCCGGAGCTACTCCATCATCGACCACCAGATCCTTCATGGCAGGTATCTTCATCGATTGAGCCACGAATCGATGATCCTGTATCTGTTTCTGGTGGTGGTCGGAGATCGGCAAGGGCGAAGTTTTTATTCGGATCGATCGATCATGGAGATCCTTCGTTTAAGCGGCCCAGTGCTCCATCATGCCAGAGAGGAACTGATATCCGAAATTCTTGTAAGCTACAAAAGCCCTTACTGGGAGGTCAAGAACATACCGCAAAGGAGAGAACATGGAAGAGACGATAAGACAGACGATCCGTTATCTTCGGGACGTCCTAAATCTGAGCTTTTACCAGATCCAAGACCGGACCGGGATCTCGCGAAAGCGCGCCTCGCGCATATATCGAGAATGCTGTCCGGAGAGGCGACAAAGGAGGGACTTTATCCTGGACCCCTACCGCTCTCTGATCGCGGAGTGGTTCAAAGAGCATCCGACCTTAAAGGCCCAGCAAGTCCACGGGTGGTTAAGGACGAGGGGAGCAAAGATTAGCTACCCTGCGGTGGTCAAGTATACGAGGGGGTTCCGTAAAAAGGTGCCGAAGGCCTATCATCCGCTCACCTTTCTCCCGGGGGAGGAGGCACAAGCAGACTGGTGTTTTATCAACCATCCCCACCTTGGAAAACTTTACGGCTTCATCTATATCCTGAGCTACTCGCGGTATCTGTTTGCCCATGTTTTCGCCCGCAGTTCATTTGAGTTCTTTATCGAGGGGCATCTGATGGCTTTTTGTGCCCTTGGGGGGATTCCCTACGGCATCCGGTATGACAACCTCTCAACCGTGGTATTAAAGCGCAGGCCGGAGATCCAGTATAATCCACGCTTTTTGGAGTTCTCACGCCATTACACCCTGGAGATCCGGCTGTGCAATCCTGGGGCGGGCAACGAGAAGGGCCGTGTGGAACGGGCGATCCGAACGCTGAGAGAAACATTCTTCAATACCATACAGATGCATTCTTCTCTAAAGGCCCTCAATCAGGCGCTTCATGAATGGGTGGACCATAAAAACCATACCGTCCACAGAACCACGGAAGAAGCCGGTAGAGGTGCTTCAGGAGGAGAAACTCCGGCCCCTTCCCGAGAAACCCTGGAACAATGTTTTGATCCATCCGCCGGTCAAGACCACCAAGACCGCCCTGATGATCTTTGATACAAATAACTATTCCGTGCCCGACTACCTCGTGGGAAAATCCCTCTCCATACATTCAACCCCGGATACGGTCACGATCTACGACGGCGCCAAGCGGGTGGCCTCTCATCCGAGGTCCTTTGACAGACACGGTCAGATCATCAATCCCCTTCACAGGAGTTACGGTAAGCTCTCCGTCAAGGCCAAGATCGACCGGATCCATGAGGTGATCAAAAACCTGCATCCTGCGATGTCGGACTTCCTGGTCAAAAATCGAGACATGTCGGAGAGGACCCTCAAAAGACTGCTTATGAGATCTTCAAGCTTATGAAAAGCCACAGCCGGGGAATGCTCATCAGTGTCGCCTCGGAGTGTCTCAACAAGAAGTCCCCCAGACTCAGGACGTTTCTGTCGTATCTGCACATGGAGTTTACCGAGGCCGAGACCGTCCAGCCTCAGAAGGACGAGCTTCTGAATATCTCTTATAAACCCAGAGGATTGGAGGAGTACGATGAATGATCTTGAATCCCTGCTTAAGGAATTGGGCTGCAAGACCCCGCCCGATGAGATCGCCTCCGACCGCCGTGAAAGCAATCCTCACTTCCTCAAGATGGAGATCGAATACAGAAGGCAGCATAAAATCAAAAGACTCCTGAGTCTGTCGGGCATAAAACATGTCAAGACTCTGGAGCAGTTCGACTGGCACTTCAATCCCAAGATCAGCAAGGACGACATCCTGACCTTCGTCAACTCGCCCTGGGTCGAAAATGCCTTCAACCTTGTCCTCATCGGAGACACTGGGCTTGGTAAATCCCATATCGCTTCAGCCTTTTGTTATGAGGCGATTCTCCGGGGTTATCCCACGGCTTGTATCACCGCCTTCGACCTCGTCTCAAGGATCCATAGGGCTTACAACCCGGCTTCCAAAATCGATTATTATGCAAAGGTCAGGGTCCTCTGTATCGACTAATGTGAAGCTGTCAGTAATGTGGAGTTGACGTGCGGAACTCCATGAAACCGAGCTTTCTTGGGCTGTCAACTCCACATTAAAATGCGCCTACAAAGATTCCAGCCAGTCCAACACCGTGTGGTCTTTGGCCCAAGGCGTACGTGACCGCCGTGGAACCGGTTTGACCCGTGCGATGGCCCGACGCTTCATTTCCAGATCGACTTTCGCGTAGCGATTCGTCGTGGTTGGGCTCGCATGTCCGAGCAGGTGGCTTATCGTTGATAAATCAACTCCCGATTTTAGGAGGGCTACGGCCGTGCTATGCCGAATGCTGTGTGGATGCAGCCTTTTCTTGCGGAGATTCGGGGCGTCTTGGCAAGCGGAAGCGAGGCACCTGGCTAGGATATGACGAATCCCGAAGCGGGTTAACGACTCGTTACGATGGTTCAGAAAGACGCGAGCTTCTGAGCGCAAGTCCAGGTTCCGCTGATTGCAGAAAGATCGCAATACCATGGCGGTTTGGGGCCATAGAGGGCAGTATCGTTCCTTCCTGCCTTTACCAAACAATCTCACTTGAAACGGCTTGGTCAACTGCAAGTCGCAGGCACGCAGATCAGCGATCTCCTGCACACGGGCGCCCGTGTTGAACATCGTCGCGAGAAGGGCATAGTCACGGGTTCCTTGCGGCGTGCTTCGGTTGATCGCGTTGAGAATTGACTCGATTTCATCGTATTCCAAGTAGTCGATTGCCCGTTGCTGGGTGCGCTTGAAAGGGATCCCGAGGACACGCTGTGCTAAATCGAGATGCTCGGGATTCCGTGATGCCACGAAGCCAAAGAACGCGTGGATGGCCGAGAGCCGGACGTTTCGCGTTGATACTCTGTTCTTCCGCTCCTGTTCAAGATAGGAGAGAAACGCGAGAATTCCTGACGGATCCAAATCAGTCAGATCGAGTCCCGTCACCGGTTTGTTCCGTTGCTTGGAAAGAAAACGAAGGAGCAGAACCATGCTATCGCGGTAACTGTGGATCGTGTGCGGACTGGTTCCTTGAAGACGGGGAAGGTGATCCGTGAAGTAATCCCTGATTATCGCACCAAGTAGATTGGGAAGGGACGTTTCATCTGGGCCTCCTTTCCACGGGCGGTAGCGCAGAGACCAGCGAACCGTAATGATTGGCAAACCGCTCGCTGGCGGCCGTACGGAGCGGCTCGATGAACCGCAAGTAGTAGTGCGTCGATACTGCCGAGCCGTGCCCCAGATAAGTTGCCAGCAACGGCAGTTTGGCCTCGACATCGGCGCCCATTCGGTACCAGCGTAGCAGGGCATTTACGGCAAAGCCGTGGCGAAAGTCGTGAATCCGCGGCAGCCTTCCTTTCGGAGTGACAATGCCGCATTGCTGGAGCAGCGGCTTGTAGGCAGAGCCGCAGACACGTTCCACTGTATGCTCGTCCACCCTGGGCGGCATTCCATATCAAAGGCGTATCGGAAGAAGTCGGCAGCTGGCGCCGGGCTCGGGCATCCAGATACTGCTCGATCTCATAGACGATATCGCTATTGATGGGAAGCAGCCGGGATTTGTAAAACTTCGACTCTCGAATGAGCAACGTCGAATTCTGCCGGTTATAGTCGCTCAGGATGAGACGCAGCAACTCCCCGCGTCGGATGCCAGTAGTGAATAAGAGCACGATGGCCAGTCGAATCACCTCTGGGCGAAGGGGCGAGGACGGGACTCGATTCAACCCCGAGGCCGCACGCAAGAGTCGCGCCACTTCGTCCTCGGAGAAGATGTACGGCTGGAGGCGTTGATGGTATGGGGGAAAGGCGCTGGGGTCTGGAAGGAAACAGTGCGGCTCGGTTCGACGGCGATACAGGCACAAGTTGTAAACCTGCAGCATGCGAACCCGCCGAACCCCCGAAGCAAGTTTCTCCTGGGTGTGGCACCATGCTTGAAACGCGGCAGCATTCAGATCTGGGTATGTGGTAGCATGGTCATGCAGGAATCGGTCCAGGGATTGCAGAGTGCCGAGTCTCATGATCGAAACGGCGGCCCAAAGCCCGCTTCAAATTCACGTACCGCTCGAAGACGGGCGCAAGACGAGACGAGAATGCCACATTTTCTTTTGTCATAGCTGGCCCCCCTTTCCATTACCCGGAACCTGAAGAGCGACTTCGCGCAAATCCTCAATCGCCAAGCGTAGATACATCGACGTGCTCTCGGCCGTACGATGCCCGAGGATATCACCGATTGTTTTGAGAGGGGTTCCGTTTTTGAGCAGATGGACCGCAAAGGAGTGGCGCAGACAATGTGGGCCTTGAAAAGGAATACGGAGACCGCTTTTTCGAACCAGAGATTGAAAAGCTTCCGTAATGGCCGTGGGTTTTAGCTCCCCGATGGGAGCGCGCATTCTGAGGAAGACCCTTCGATACGGCGCTGGCGGTGGAGTCCGCTTCAGATGCTTCACCAGTGCGGCCAGAACTTCGTTGGTAAGGGGCAGTTCCAAGGGCGAGGAAGTCTTGCGCTGATGGATTTGTAAACTGCCTGCACGCCAGCGAATATCATCGAGGGTAAGGGCAACGACCTCGCTGCTGCGCAATCCGTAAGTGGCAATCAGCAGAAACATGGCGTAATCTCGCAATCCCATCGCCGATGCCGTGTCAATGGATTGCAGAAGTGTGCGAACCGTTTCCCAGGGTAAGGCCCGAGGGAGTTGCTCAAGCCGGTAAAGTCGCGGAGTATCGATCTGGCGATCCAGTCCGGTGGGAACTCTGCCATTGGTGGTGAGGAATCGAAGAAATCCTCTCAGCGCACCGATATCGTGTTGGAGACTTGCCCGGCTCAGGCGTTTGCCGGTCTTGGCGATGTACGATTCGATATTGCTGGTCTGAATGCATCGCAGTGTGGCTCCCTCTTCTTCCAGGTGCCGGAGAAAACACTCTGGCTGTACACCGGTGGCTGGAAATGGTGGACGCAGCGAATCCGCACACTTCGCGCAGGTGATTCGCGTACTCTTCACTCAAAATCGAAACGGAGGGTGGAGTTGTCGCTTGCCGGTCATCAGCGATCAGCCCTTGTGCAAGTAAATATCGTTCCAAGGACCGCACGGTTCCTGCGCGTTCAGGGCAGGTTTTCATCAAAAGTTTCCAGCAATCGTGAAGAACTGGGTGGGTCAGCTTGGCGACATCATCAATCTGATGACGCCGCAGTTCCGCATCCACACGCGGTAGTATACGGATGGAAAATTCGCGTGAGCCTCGGGTGTAGCCACTGGCGCTGAGCCAATCGTCAAAGCCATCGACGATCGGCCCCAATACAGGCATGGCCAAAAACTTGGGATGAGCTTTGGGCAATAGAGAACGTAGCATCGGACACCTCCATAAAAAATGGATTCAACTGCCGGACGGCAGTAGTTCCGATGCTACCCCAAAAATGTGAAGTTGAAAACGCCGGCAGACCCCGAGTGCAGGCTCTTGCGGGCTCAACTCCACATTACTGACAGCTTCACATTAATCGAGGCAGAGGATGGGGATTTTCTCATAGTGCTCGATCAGGGTGTAAGGGCTCTTGGCTTTGGAGAGTTTGGCCGTGAGATCAAAGAGAGAGAGGAAGACGGTTTGATGGCCTTTGAGGATGGCTTCGTAACAAAGAGCCGTGGCGAGGTGAGATTTGCCGACGCCGGCCGGGCCGATGAGGACGAGATTGCAGGGGGTCTTGAGCCACTGGGTTTGGACAAACTCCATGAGTTTGTCTCGGGGGATCCTGGGATTGAACGTCCAGTCGAAGTCGCTCAGTCGTTTGATTCGTTTGATGCCCGACATACGGAGCAGGTGTTGGATTCGTTTTTGTTCCCGGAGTTGAGACTCCTCGGTAAGGAAACGGAGTAAGAAGGTTTTTTCCTGATCGGAGAAACTTTCGATCTCAGAGAGCAACTTGAAGAAGCGCCAGAGTTCATTCAAGGTCGTCATAGTCTTTGAGAGACCTCCCGGGATAGGTGATGGTTAAGAGGTGAGGGTTCTGAGGATGGACAGGATGATCCTCCCGAGATCGAGAGGGTTGCAAGAAGGCTCTGAAGGTAGCGGATCTTGCAGATCTTCAAACCATTGGCCTCCCGGATGGCCGAGAGGAACATGGCCTTGGAGCTTTGGGTCAGGAGCTTGAAGAGGTCATAGGCGACCTCCATGGGATTCTGCCCGTCGGATTCCGCTTCTTGGAGAAAGAGGGCGACACTTTTATCCATGCGCCTTGATGAGCTCATAGATTCGCTTCGCTTTGAAGTGAGGCGTGATCTGAAGGAGTTTCTCCCGATGGGTGGGATGTTCGATCTTCTGTTTTCTCTCGAAGGATCGGGGATGGGTAGCGATCTTTCTGTCTTTGACACAGATCTCGATGTGATCGGGATAGGCGAGGATTTCGCAACCCGAGCCCGAGAAGGAGGAAGGGACCGAGTAACGGTTGGTATCCAACGCGACAAAACCGGTCTTACTGATCAAAGCCTGGACGACCCGGTAAGGCTGGTAATGAATCTGAGGTAGGGTTTTGAGTCTTTCTTCTCTGAGGGCTTCGATCGGAGATTTGTCGGTGCTCCGATGAATCCGCTGGTTTCGCTCATGACGCCAAAGAGAAAGTTTGCGGTTGGCCTCACGAAGATCTTCACAGGGCGTGACCCGGAGGAAGTCCTTGATGTCCCTGATCACCCTTTCTACGCGTCCTTTCTCGTTGGCCCTTCCCGGTGTGCAGGGATGAATGGAGAAGCCGTAGTGTCGTGCGAAATCCAAAAATTGGGCGATTGTAAATGGTTTCAGGATTTCGTTGGAGGATCACGCTTCGAAGATTGTCATACCGGAGCCGATGGGTCATGCCTTCGATTTCTTTGAAGGCTTCGATGTGGCCCTCCAAGAAGAACTCCAGGGAGTGTCGAGGGTAGAATCGGGCAAAAAGATACCGGGAATAGGCCAGGATCAAGACAAATCCATAGAGCACACCAAAGGGAAAGGACCACTGCATCCAGTCTACCTGAGCCTCCTCGCCCGGTAAGAAATCAAGTTCATGAAACCAACGCCGCTGTTTCTTCCGAAGATCCCGGGTGTGGCGCTTGACGGTTCCATACCCTCCGGGGAATCCGTAGGTCTTTAACCGCTCATAGACCTGGGTCGCTTTCAGAGAGGGGTGTTCCCGGTACCACTCCCGGACCAGCCGCTCAAAGGATTGGAAGATCGTCTCCCGAAAAGGTTTTTTCAAAGACTCCGGATGGAGAAGCCTTGAAACGCGCTTTCGGGAGATCCCCAGTTTCTGAGCGATCTGCCGCTGGCTTAACCGCTCCACCTCGTAGAGATGTCTCACTTGATTCAACATTGCAGGGTCCATGGATCCTCCTTTCGTTTTCATCTATTTTCTCTTTCTTCTCCCCGTAACCGAGGGAGGTTCAGGTAGCGATCTTCATTGGAGCATCTCCCTGATCTTTTTGAAATAGTGATGAGCCAGCTCCTGTTCTTGTCTTTCCCTCTCTTCTCTGGATGGAGGAGCAATGGGCTTCGGTGGCAGCGAAAGAACCTGATAGAGAGGCGGTTCATAGGCCAGGAGAGAACGCTTCACCAGAGCATCCCTCGCTTTACCCAGAGCGGGCAGATCCATCTTCAGAAGCGAGGCTATCCGATCATCATGATAAAAACTCAGTCCATGACGATCCGAGACAGCGACCAGAAAGAAATAGAGGAGGATCTCGATCATGGAAAGATCATGGAGGAACCCTTCGGTGACAAAGCGGTGATCGATCCAACTGAAGGAGCCTTCGATCTTTCGAACTCGGTCTGGACAAAGGAGTCTTTTGATGGCCATGGGACTGACCTCCCGGTGGAATAAGGCCATTGTCCTTCGAAGGAATCGATTTGTCCAACTGAGTTTGTATATCAAGAGGCTTTAGGCAGGCTAACGTGGATAAAACATAATGGATTTCAATGGGTTGTAAGAATGTCTCGTCTTGTATATCAAGATGGGACAAACTCAATGATTGCTCAGTTATTTCATTAATGATTTCAGCAGGTTCCCTCTTTATCTTGGCTTGTATATCAAGATGAACCTTTTCTCGTCGGTCCCGGAACCTTTGGGCCTGACGATTCTTCTCGACATAGGTAGGATGGCTTTGTCTGTAACGCCGGAGATAACCCGGATGACCATCAAGCCAGACTTTGACCCTTGAGTAATCCCCACGGCAGCAATCAGGGTTTTCCTCTCGCCATCGGGCATTTCTCTCTCCCTTTAACGCCTTCTGACAGGAAGGACGGCCACAAGTTCTCTGCCGTTGCCTTACTTTCGGATTGGGTGAAAAGAACTTATGGCAATACGGACACCGTTTCCCTCGCATCTTAGTTTCCCTTCGGCATTGGAATGACAGTAATCATACAAGCCAAAGGAAGAAAAGGACCAAGAGGAATGAGAAGGAAAAGGATCTCTATTTTTCTGTGGGCTTGAAGAACAGCAATGAGAAGGAGGGAATACTTAGATCGGTGCTAACATCTTACGAATCCATCACTACCATATTCGGTACCGTTTTCTTTGCCACTAACAGACCATCCCCTTTATCTCCCAGTTAAGGACAAGGGGACGTTTCCAATATAAGCACCCATATGCTAAGGCAGGCCTTGCCAAGACAAGCGAGACTGGAGGCCCCGGTGTGCTACATCATCTGATGGGGAGAGGGATCGAACGAGGCCGGATATTTTTGGATGACTGGAACAAAGAGGACTTTTTCCGGTGATTGGCGGAGTTTGCTTCAAGGAAGGCATGATGGGTATTCGCATGGCGTTGATGCCCAACCATTTTCATCTCTTAGTACGATCAGGCACTACATCCTGCCCCGCAACACGAGGACATAAACGGGTTGGATGGATGTAAATATGCGGGACATTCAGCGATGGTGAGCAAAGGGAAACGGCTTGCTGTGACTCCGTCTTACTCGGGAATTCCGAATATCCCCAGCCTGACCTAGAGACTTTCCAAAATCTGGTAGAGAGGGCTATTTCTTTCAGGTTATTGACGCTTAACATCATTACATCATGATGTTAAATATAGAACGAGAAATAAGGGGAGGCACCCATTATGAAACGCGTCCAAATCCAGGTGGAGGAAGAAGTCTATGAGTTGCTAAGACATCGGGCATTCAAGGAGAAAAAATCGATTGCGGGGTTGATTCGGGAGATCGTAAAACGAGACATTTCCGAAACTCGTCCACATCCGCCTTCTTCGGTTAAGGATTTCCCATTTATTGGTAAGGGCAGATCAAAGCAAGGTTCTCTTAAACCAGTATCTGAACGGCATGACGAAGCCCGCCTAAGCGAAGTAGTCAAGAAGGCAGCGAAGAACGGCCCCCAGGAGATCACGGTTCACGGGGAACCGGCCGCTATCGTCATTTCGAGCAAGGAGTACAAACGGCTAAAACACCCAAGAGGTAGTTTCGTCGAATACATGCGACGCTCACCGCTATACGGCTTGGAGCTTGATCTGCACCGCGACTCACTCGCGAGGCAGAGGTTTCCTGAATAAGCGGCGTTTTCAGGTCGGTCAAATGAGAGGTATCTAAGACGTCGGTAAGGTCAACTGCCTTCTTTCGGCGTAGGAGAAACCCGTTTGAATACGATGAAGCTAATGAGAACAGACACGAGGGTTGCTACAAAAAACCAACTGACCGTTTCGTTAAGAAACTTTTTCTCCATCAGCCCGGCAGTTTCTCTGGAGACGGCGGTGGTTAGTGTCATTAATACGATCATTCCGGCAATTTCCATTCCTACCTGAACGATCCTGAACGCCCTCGGGTCCTGTGAAAACTCTCTTCTAAAAGAACACGCTATGTATATCACGAATAATCCTATGGATAAATCCCATATGTCAAAGCCGCTGGATCCATAGAGCGCCGTAAGCAATGTGCTAAATACAGTCACTATTGAAGCAACAACATTAATGTTCATTTTTCCCTCCCTTGGCAAAATTCCGAATGATTCTCAACAGAGTGGACGAAGCGCTTTCCCCTTCTGGAACCCTGCGGGCAGAGACGATCCGGAACTCGACCCCACAACCGCCTTCTCAAGGATACTCTCAGTTCAAGCACGAAGTAGTTCCTTGACTCATTCTCGGTCCGGGACGATTTATAACGGCTTTGATGTCCTGAAAGCAAGGGGAATATTGAAAGTGTTGAATGATTTGCTTCACGGATAGAATGGTGAAAACCCCCGAATTTTCCCCCGAATTCTCATTGACAGAAAGTGGTTTGGGGGATAACATTTCGGAAATTATTGCTTGCGATATGATTACCGGACGGCGTAGGCGGGAGGCTGGGCCGAGTTGAATCCGGGCGATTGAAGGTGGCCCGACCATTACAAACCTTGGAAGTCAGGGGTCTATCCAGCCCGCTTATCTCTCCGAGGCAATCCAGTACTGGAGTTTTGGACCGGTTTTGATTGCATAAGAGACGCCTTTTTGAAGTGGAAGTAACCATTCTTGCAATATTGTTTGTATTACAGACACAACATCTTTTTTCTTTCGAGGACCCTATGGAGATTTTAGATAATCTTGATACCCTTTTTGAGAAGGTATTTCCTATCATTTTTCTAATAATCCTTGGCATTGGGGGTATATTATGCCTGTTCGGTGTTTCCACCGTAAAACACATGAAGTGGAGGAGAACGACCGGATGGGCTTCTGTCGCCTCGTTGATCTTGGTTATTATCTATCCGCCATTTTTAGAATTCTTTACCTTCTCAGATCTTCTCCGGGACGCCCTTTCAGTTCTTCCCGAATTTCTCTCGAGATTTCTCTCTTTTATCCTGGGGGTTCTTTTTCCATTGGGCCTGCAAATCCTGATTCTTGGTGCGACAACAATATTGCTGTCTCGAACTTTTACTTATAGGGTCAAATCAACTCCGGGAGCAGTTAAATGGATAATAGCAATATTGGCGGGGGTCGGATCATGCGTCTGCTTCATCAGCTTGTATTGGTTTACACTTAGGTCTTTTTCAACGGGAGGAGATTCTCAATTGATTCCGGCATTCATAGCCGTATCTGCAGGAGTTGTTGTGGGTTCGGTTTCTTTATTGGTGAACCTGCTGGAATGTACAGGTCCGAGAGGAAACAATTGAACTATCATGAGGGCGTACGCATAAAGACGAAAGCAATATCGGATCTTGCACTAAGAAAGAAAGGAGGGGAATCCCTTCAAGTCTGTCTCGGAAAGAAATAAATATTGTCTTTGATTTTGTCCTGAGATAAAGTGATATAACCCTCCCGCGAAGTGTATATGCAGTTTTCGAACCACGGCAAGGCTTACCTCGAATGGCTCTCTCAAGTTAACTACTTTACTACGATTGCATCACCCCATCTGTTTCTATTTTCCTGCATTTGCGCCGTTATCAGATCGGTCGAATGAGCGGCACGTACACCATCAATACAGATTCAGGAAAGATCTTTGTCGACTCCTTTGGGCCTCGCGGAGGTGCACATATCTGGCCGGAGTATTCTATTCTGGCGGGGGATTTTCCACAACTCATTTCTCCCTCTTAGATAATAAGTTGTATCTTACCCCACGTCCCCTCCCTTTATATTGTTCTGTTTTATAATATAAATGGGTGGAAAAAGAGTAAAATTTCGCTCCATGTCATCTCCTGAGCAGCAAGAAAGGAGGAGTTCAAAATGAGTAGCAGAGAAAAAAAGGCTTATCAACAGGGTGTGAAAGAAGCCGAAGAGGCGGGCTTTCTAGACGGTTTATTCCATGGCCTCGGGGATGCGATCTTGAGTCTTTTCCGTTCAACACCCGAAGATCAATCCTACGACGCAGGTTATCATGATGCCAGGTCCGGAAAGAGATGATGTCCCCTTACCTCCTTTAAACCTCAACTCCGGCGATTTGGCCGGAAGCAAAAAGGGGACATTCGTTCTTAAACAACTTAAGAATATTGCTGTAAAGCAGCCACCTCCTCTGAATTGGACGCCTCATTTACCGCTGATGTCGTGACACCTAAAAACCTCACAACATCAGGCAAGGGCTGTTCCTATGCCGGGCACCCATGTGAAAGAATTCCTTATCATCTCAGATCATTGCACCCCTCGACGAAAGTGCATACTTTTTAATGAGGAGGTGATTCCCATGGTGCTCAAATTCCAGTGCCCGGAATGCGGGAAAGGAGAGAAATCCGAGGTGGTCGATGTCCTGCCTGACAGGAGATACAGGATGAAGTGCGGAGCTTGCGGATGCACCTATATCCTGACCGCGAGCGCGGACGAGGAGAAGAAAACCGAAAAACCAGGCAAGGGTTGCTCCTGCTGAAGATAGCCAGGCAGCTCTGCTTTCATATAAAATAAAAAACCCAGCTCAGTTCCGGCTGGGTTTTTAACTGGGGACGAAATGTCTTTTGGGTTTGCCTATAACACTTACGTTAGCTGCACTGGGCCCCTTTGTTCCCTGGGTGACTTCGGACTCAACCTCTTCACCCTCCCTGAGAGACCAGTCGCCGTTTTCACTATTTCTGAGTGATGGCTTCGACAGGACAAACCTCGGAGCAGGACCCGCAATCCGTGCATTTTTCTTCGTTGATCACGTAGGGTTCTCCCTCTTGAATGGCCTCAACAGGACATTCTTCAGCACAGGTTCCGCAAGCCACACATTCTTCGCCAATGACATAGGCCACTTCAATCACCTCCTTAGCTAAAAAATCGCATAGCGCATAGAGCATGGCGCATAGCGTAACTTCCTAAGCCAAAAACCATTTCATAGTTCGAGAGCACCTCCGGACTTGAGGCATTAATTGGATTATCACATTCTTTTTTGATTTAAGCCTTTGAGGATCCTTCCTCTGACTCCCTAATAAAATTATCATTTCTGCTTCTTTCCATGTCAAGTCCTGTCCCGATCCTTGTTCGGCATTTGAAGCTATCCTGACCTCTATGCTCCTTGAACAATAGAAGGCTCTGGTTAAGCTGAGATCTAAAATAAAGATCCAAGAAGAACAAGAATGGAGAATGGAATCATGTATTCATTCGCAATATCAATTTGTTAAGTCTGTTTTTTTAGTTGTTGCCGGGCATTCTATGACCCAGCTTCTTGTCTGACTTACAACACCACTGTCGAAAGGACTCCATTTCTTATCTGCAGACAAAAGATTATAGCCGGGACAGAGTTGAGCTGCCTTTTCAGCTAACCACTTATCATAGCTGCTACCCGGTTTTAGGTCTCCACCGGTCACAGAAATTTCGTATCTATTGTTGTGCAGGGGAGTGACTCGGAGTTCAGAAGCGCAAGAAAAACTCAAAAAGCCTGACATTATCAAGACAACTAACAGCTTCACCAGAGTCTCCTTTCCCGTATTCTGCCTGGGAAATGAGGTTACTTGCTCCCTCCCGGCGTTTGAGTCTCGGATAACCCTTCATCAATGGTATAGGTGGAACTGCATTTAACGCATTTGATTCTTGTGTCACTGGATGTCTCTGCACACCCAATGGAAAAGAAGGCCAGGAGAACCAGCGCCAGGAATAAATTCACTATTCTTATCCATTTATACATGTTGGACGCCTCCTTCTTCAAACGACCTCACCCGACTTAAATATAATTATGGGAATCCATTTATTCCACCTATCGAAGACAGGTACTTGACCCGACGGTTGCAAAGATTTCGCGGGCAGGTATGCTTTCAAACCCTTAAAACGCGGTTTTGATCATATTTTCGGGTTCATCCTGGACTTCACCTTGGGTGAGGGCCAGAAAATATCGATTCTCATCAGTAGTACAATCGTTCAAAGGTTTCCGCTTTGAGGCTTTGCAAGCCTACCTGCCCGCTCTTTTATGAGAAAGGTTTGCAACAGCAAGGTTGATATCGTAAATAGCGCGGCGGGAATGTATTGAAGATCGTTTTAGTGGTTACGGTTGGAGACATCAGTTTTTTTGGCTCGTTGTCATTTCATCTGCCCTGATCATCTCTGTCGATTCCACCTGAAATAGTCTCGACTCTCCTGGTGAAATTGAAGAAATCACCCCGGCTCTTCGCCCTCCAATGTAATCTTTTTCCCCAAGAGGGAAGATACGATTCTATAAATGATGAGGACGATGGCGAAGACCAATAAGGTCATGGCAATCGGACGGCCGGCAATCAGTAAGGGGTTCCCCTTGAACAACATCAAGGATTGGCGAACACTGTTTTCCATTGTCGGAGCGAGGACGACCCCGATAATAAAAGGAGCGATCGGGAATTTCCATTTACGAAGGAAATATCCAATGAGCCCGGAGATGATCATGATCCAGACGTCGAACATCGAGTTTCTGACGCTATAGACGCCGATCAGGCAGATCAGGCTGATCGCGGGCATGATGATGGCCGGCCGAAT
Organism: uncultured delta proteobacterium; assembly: GCA_963828805.1. GTDB lineage: Bacteria > Desulfobacterota > BSN033 > BSN033 > UBA1163 > CAWHGS01. The sequence goes on along the minus strand of CAWHGS010000048.1, from coordinate 28,873 downwards.
GACGGCGATCCTTCCAAAAAGCCCAACGAGAGGCAGATTAAGGATCAAGAGCATCAGATTGCCGATATACATGGCTGCGATAAAGGTCCAGAACATCTCCGGCATGGTGGTGAAGAGCATCGGTCCGGGTTCGACATTGTGCATCCGCAATCCGGCCAGCATCACCGCGCTCGGCGCGGCAAAAGGGATGCCCAACGTCAACAGGGGAATCATGGCCCCCATGACGGCGCTGTTGTTGGCGGATTCCGGGGCCACCACGCCTTCCACAGCACCCTTCCCGAATTCCTCGGGAGTCTTTGAAACCTTCTTTTCAACAGCATAGGATATAAAAGTGGAAAGCACATTACACGGCCCCGGCAGAAGCCCCACAAAAAAACCCAGAACCGATCCCCGCAAGACCGGTCCGACAGAACGCCTGGTCTCTTCTCTCGTCGGATACAACTCCCGGAAACGGATCTTTCGATACTCTTGATCGGGATGCTTTTCGAGGGCGATATTTAAGATTTCTGAAACTCCAAACAAACCCATCGCCAGAGGTAAGAAATCAATTCCCATCAACAGCTTTTCCGAGCCAAACGTAAAACGCGGATAACTATCCAAAGGATTCATGCCGATGGAGCTGACAAACAGTCCCAAAAACGTCATGGCTGCCCCTTTAACCGGGTACTCTCCCGAGAGGTTGGACAAGACCACAAAGGCAAGAATCATGACGGCAAGATATTCCGGCGGGCCAAAGGCTAAGGCCGCCTTTCCTAAGAGCGGGGCAAAGAACTGAAGGCCCACAATACCGATCGTGCCGGCAACAAAGGACCCAATCGCCACCAGTGCCAGAGCGGCCCCGGCCCTTCCTTTTTTGCACATTTGGTAACCATCGATGCAGGTCACCACGCTTGCCGCCTCCCCCGGGATATTGACCAGGATCGACGTGGTCGAACCTCCGTACATCGCTCCGTACCACACCCCTGCCATCATGATCAAACCAGCCGTGGGGCCGAATTTAAAAGTGAAGGGAAGCATCAGGGCCAGCGTCACGGTGGGTCCTAACCCCGGCAGAACACCGATGATGGTGCCGACCAAGGCCCCGGTGAAGCAGGCAACGAGGTTAACCAAACTCAAGGAATTCATGAAACCATTCAGAAGAGGATTGAATCCTTCCATGTTTCTCCCCTTTATCCCAAGATTCCCTTGGGCAAGTCGATATACAGGCAGTAATCGAACAGAAAATAGATAAACAAAGCCGTACCGACGGAAACCGATAAGGGTTTCCACCACCCTTCCAGGTTCATGATCTTACATATCCCATACGTAACGAGCACGGTCGCGAAAACATAACCCAAAAACGGCATAGCCAGGATCCACACGCAGAAAGCGAACATCATTGAAAGAAGGGATTTAACGTCTTCCCTGTTCAATGAAGCTGAGCGTATTTGTGTTCTGAATTCGGATATCAGGAGGGCCAGACCGAAGATCAAAACGCCGAGCCCGAGGAAGAAGGGGAACAGACCCGGGCCCGGAGTCCGAAGGGTCCCAAAACCATATTTTAAAGAGTTGAAGACGATGATGATTCCCAATACCGTAAGAATGAAATCAAAGGTCAATTCCAGTGGAAATGGTTTGAGCTTCCTCATGGCAAATCCTTTCTCAACTTTTTACAGGCAGAATCCGGAGATTTCTCGTCCCGATTCATCTCGCATCTCGGTTTTGTTCGAAGGTCAACGCAATAAGACCGGTAAGTCAGGTTTTCAACCCGACCGAAGATCTCAAGAGATCAACGCATTCGCTTGAAGGCTTGATATCCAAGCATGAGGATTCGTTCCGGCCAGGCCCGGCAGCTTCAATCAGGACGTTCTCGGTGATCTCCGGGTAGAAAAAGACATTCCACCACGCGGCCGGCCGCGGCGTGGCGTCACACCCTGAAAGACAAGAACTGGGCTTTGCTCCCTTCCTATTTAGATTCCTTCAGGACCCCTGCTTTCGCAAAGATGTCCCGCACGATCTCTCTTTGCCTGTCCAGCATGCCAACCATCTTATCAGGAGGCAGATAATTCCAGCGAAACGCCCTCTCCAAACAGTACTTCTTATACTCCGGAGTGTCCACTGCCTTCTTGATCGCCGGCACCAGTCTGTCCACAATGGCAGGAGGCAAATTGGGCGGCCCCATGGTGAAGTTGGGCGATTCATAGCTCATGTCATACCCGAGCTCTTTGATGGTTGGAACCTTGTCATACGGCGCCCACAATCGCTCTTCTCCCATTGTGGCCAGCAGGCGGAGCTGACCGCTCTCGATCATGGCTTTTGCCGCCCCGAGGGCCACAACGCAGACATCCATATGCCCCCCTGCTGTCTGGGCCACACCCATGGCACCACTGCCCTGTAGCGGTATCGCATTGAACTTAAGTCCAGTCTTGCTCAGAAAAGCCTGAGCTGCAATCCACCACCCGCCTCCGGTCCACGCGGTTGCCATGGTGACTTCACCGGGGTTGGCTTTGGCAGCAGCGATGAGTTCTTGAATCGTCTTGAAGGGACGCTTCGTGGCTGTCGACGCCACAATCACGGGTATATAGCTGCCGTAGTTTCCCAGCAGGGTAAAGTTTCTATCGTCAAACGGAGCTATACCCAGCAATTTAATGCCGACGGCCACGGCCGATCCCCACCCGATCGTATAGCCGTCCGGCTTGGCATTTAAGAGCTCCCGGTAGCCGTAGGTGCTGCCGCCTCCGGGCTTGTTGACAATGATAACAGGCTGACCGAGGATCTCAGAAAGATTCTTCACCACCGGACGGTTAATCTGATCCCCGTCCGCACCGGCTTCAACGGAAACGATAAATTCGATGGGTTTGACAGGATATTGCCCCGCCGCCCGTACCTCTTCTCCGAAAATCCCACTCCGATCAACAGCCCCAGAAGACCTGCCATCATCAATCCTCTTCGCATATGTTACCTCCCTTCAGGTCTCAATAGTGCTATAAATGAGATGGTGAAACGCCTAATCCTATGCACACAGGTCGAAGATTTTTCGAATCGTTTTGTTGGAAGACTGATTTCCCAAAAAGACCAATATTTCTCAAAGATGCCGTAACATTTTGCTCCAGTGATGTCAAGCAATTCAGATAGTGCAGAAAACGGAACGAATCGGTCATGGTGAAGTCCCGACCAAGGGCTGGATTGATCCATGTCCGTTCTTGCAAGCGGAAGGAAAAAAAAGCCAGTCATAAGACTGGCTTCTTCAGGCAGGTTTCAAAACTCAATTTTTTAAGATTTCGTTCTGCTTAACCAACGACCTTCACGTTAGTGGCATTAGGGCCTTTCGGACCCTTCGCGATTTCGAATTCAACTTCCTCGCCCTCTCTCAGAGACTTGAACCCCTCCCCTGTGATCGCAGAGTGATGGACAAAAACATCCTTTTCACCTTCAACCTCGATAAATCCAAAACCCTTCTGATCATTAAACCACTTTACTCGTCCTCTTGTCATCTTGACCTCCAACTGTGAATTTAGGTTTGAAAAAAAAACCCGCTCAAGAGGGAAACTCTCTGCGGGCTTCCTTTTTTTGTATAACACAATATCCCTTTATTAGCAATACCTGGGTCAACGAATAAAAGACCTAATTTATTCCGCTTCTGAGACCTTCCAATGCCCGCACTCCTTCATTCGTTTCTTATGACACTCGTTCCCGCAATCATCCCGCTTCAAGCCATCTTATTCTATTTTTTCCCATATCGATTCTTTAAGATCACCTGGTCAATAATTTCTCCACAAATGACACACCTCCATCCAAATCGGTGGTAAGGTCATTCTACCCAAAACCGCTGTGTCTGATATGGGATACTTTTCCATTTGCCTGGATACGGAGAATAACGCTTTCGGCATCTGGGAGGAAAACAAGAATGCAAAGTGATGACCCCGCCCGCAGGGCGGGGTCATCTATTACCGGCCGTATTTTCCGGTAATCGAGGCTGTGCCGACCACCTTTCCTTCGATCGCTTTCTTGAAGGCAGAGAGTGATGTACTGGCGCCCAAACCAAGTTTATCCACATTCAGCGCATAGACCGTCACAACGTAAGGATGATCACCGGTTCCTTTGGGGGGCTGGGGCCCTCCGTAACCGATGTCTCCAAAAGAGTTCTTCAACTCCACGGAGCCTGACGGCATTTTCTTTCGAGAGACTCCTTCATCAATTGACGACGCATTTGCTGGAAGATCGATGACGAGCCAGTGGACCCAATTCTGGGCGACGGGATGGGGGTCAACGATCGACAAGGCAAATGACTTTGTCCCGGAAGGGACGTTCTTCCATGCCAACGGAATGGAGATATTTTTTCCACCCGCTCCCGGCATGACGTACTGAATAGGAATCTTTTCTCCGTCTTTAAATGCCGCCGATGAAATCTCCATGGTGCCACCTCCTGAAACGACATTCGGGGAGATCAAGAGAACCAGAAGCATCAGGGACGAAGAGCACTTTAGAATAGATTTCACATTGACCCCTCCCTATCTCTTTTTTACTCCAAATCTTTTGGTCAGTCAATTGGATTTTCGAGCATTGGATACTTACACATTAGAGTCTGACGGTTTAACTCAGACCTCCAGAAGGAATGTGGGCCCATGAGACTCCATTCCTTCTGGCTCATTGTCCCGAAGCTCATCATGGCCATGAAGATTGCCGGGATCTTCAATTTCCGGCAGTGAGATAGAAGAAATTGTAGGTCAAAAAACAAAACATCGTAATAAATCATTAATATTATTGAAATTGTTGTGCCTAAAAATTAGGCATTTTGCTGTGAATGATGTACATTGGCTATCGCGGAAAGCCCTTCGCACAGTTTATCAACATTATTTTCACAAAAATTGTGAGTAAATGATTTAAGTTGTTGAGATTACAAAAATAATTTTGTTGAACCCTCAAGACAACAAGATGTAGTATCAGTCCATTTCATAGGCACAACTTGTGGTGTCATTTTTGAAGGAGGTTTGATTTGACATCCTGCTCATGGAAATGGTATTGAGAGAAGGGGAAGATGGAAACAATCGAATATTTTTCAGAGTTCTTGCGAAAAGTAGGGGCGGTCAATTTCCTGGCCATCGGCATTGTCCTCATGGTCATATGGCTTCTGATTTCAGGGTTTAGAAAAGGACTGAGGAAAAAAAGAGGGGGTAGAGATTCTGACGATAATGGTGAAGATGAATAAAACGGTACTGAATGATTCTCGGGTCCTTGTGATGGGTAGCGATTATTTTTATGTAGGGAGGGTTGATTGGATTTTTGTTGTAATTTTAATGGGTTAATGTTTATGCGGAATTTTTTTAAATATAAAAACAAAAAAAAACTTGCTATAAAAGGTTTATTTATGTATATTGTGAAAAAATTCATTAATCCAATAAGAGGAGGAATAGTCTATGAGGCCCTATTTTGAAAAGATGACTGATTTTGGAAAACCTTTAACCGATGGACAGATCAAGAAGTCAGAAGAGAATGTAAAACAGATCAAGGAAGTCGAAAAACAGATTTCCGAGGCTGTCGAAAAAGTTAAAAAGGCCGGACTCTCCCCGGAGGAAATAAATAAGAGAGGAGAGATGACCGTATACCAGCGGCTTGAATACCTCCTGGACCCGGGTTCCTGGTGTCCGCTCCACACGATTTTCGACCCTATGGATGAAGAATCAGGGACAACCGGCGTGGTCGATGGCCTTGGCAAGATCAGCGGGAAATGGGCCGTGATCATCGGTTTTGACAACAAGGTGATGGCCGGAGCCTGGATCGCGGGTCAGTCAGAAAATATCTTAAGAGTCACGGACATTGCAAAACGCCTCCATATCCCCCTTGTCTGGCTGGTTAACTGCAGCGGCGTGAAGCTTACCGAGCAGGAGAAGGTCTATGCCAACCGAAGAGGAAGCGGAACAACGTTTTTCAGGCACGCCGAATTGGAGAAGCTTGGCATTCCCGTCCTGGCGGGAATTTATGGGACAAACCCTGCGGGTGGCGGGTATCAGGGAGTCAGCCCCACCATCCTTCTGGCCCACAAGAACTGCAACATTGCCGTCGGCGGAGGCGGTATTGTCAGCGGCATGAGCCCCAAGGGTCTCTTTGACGAGGAAGGGGCGGAACTGGTCATTGAGGCCACAAGAAAGTTCAAGGCCGTTCCTCCGGGGCGGGTGGAGATTCATTATGACTCTACCGGTTTCTTCAAGGCTGTCTTCGAGAAGGAAGAGGGGGTCCTGGATGCCCTGAAAGAATACATGAAGTATATCCCTGCCTATGATCCGAAATTCTTCAGGGTCGCAGAGCCCAAGGATCCAAAGTTCTCCACAGGAGGAGATTAACCGCCTGGTCGCTTTCAATCAGAAGCTGGCCTACAATTTCGATGAAATCCTGGCGCGGCTCACGGATAATAGTGAGCACATGGAGTTCAGGCCGGGCTACGGGCCGGAGGTCTATACGGGCCTGGCGAAGATCGACGGTTTCGTCATCGGTATCATTGGCAATCGCCAGGGGTTCCTGCCCAAGGGATATCCTGAGTACGCTCCTTATCCGGGCGTCGGCGGGAAGCTCTATCGGCAGGGGCTCATCAAGATGAACGAATTCGTGACCCAGTGCGGAAGAGATCGAGTCCCCATTGTCTGGTTTCAAGATACGACCGGCATCGACGTCGGAGACATCGCGGAAAAGGCCGAGCTCCTTGGATTGGGCCAATCCCTGATTTACTCGATTGAACAGACCGAGTTGCCGATGATGTGCATCATCCTGAGAAAGGGAACTGCGGCAGCCCACTACATCATGGGAGGACCCCAGGCGAACAACAACAATGCCTTCACGCTCGGAACCCCTACGACAGAGATCTACGTCATGCACGGGGAAACCGCGTCGGTCGCTTCTTTTGCAAGACGATTGGTGAAGGAAAAGGATTCGAATCGCCCGCTCAAGCCGACCATTGACAAGATGAATGCCCTGGCCCGAGAATACTACGAAAAGTCGAGGCCCGTTTACTGCGCCAAGAAGGGTTTGATCGATGAAATCGTCTCCTTTGCAGATATGAGAAAATATATGGTAGCCTTCGCGGATTCGGCCTATCAGAATCCAAGATCGATCTGCCCGCACCACCACATGTTGCTTCCGAGACTGATCAAGGGATAACGAGAAATCTCCGGTCGATCCATAGGTGATTAAAAGGCCCGCGTGTCGGGCCTTTTAATTTTCCAGAGACAGGAGGACTCTATTTGACGGAACCCTTTCGGTCGGTTATATTTTTTGTCTATAAGGAGCGATCATGGCACGAGCGCCCATTACCCGGGACGGGTACAACCAACTTCAAAAGGATTTGGATAACCTGAAGAAAGTCGTTCGGCCTCAGGTGGTGAAGGCCATCGAGGAGGCGCGCGCCCACGGAGACCTGAGCGAGAATGCCGAATACGTTGCTGCCAAGGAGCAACAGGCCTTCACGGAAAAAAAGATTTACGAGATCGAGCAGCGGCTAGCTACCTGTGAAATCATCGATGCCTGCAACTTCTCCACCGATAAAGTCGGGTTCGGCACCATGGTTACCCTGCAGAATCTCAATAACGGGGGCGAGGTCACCTACCAGATCGTGGGCCCTGATGAATCCGACATCCCTTCCGGCAAGATCTCGATTGTCTCTCCTCTCGGCAAGGCCCTGCTTGGAAAAGAACCGGATGATGAGGTGGCGGTTCAGACGCCCGGTGGAGTCAAGAAATATACGATCCTGAAGATCTGTTAAATCCTCACCCTTTTTCTTCTTATTGTTCCTTCTTTCTGATGACATGAATGGCTGTTGCCTTAAAGGAAGCAGTCACTTCTTTTCCTTCCTTCAACGACAACTTTTCCAAAGAATGATGCGTCACATAGGCCACAAGAGGAAAACCACAATCAAGTTGGACCTTTTGATAAGGTCCCAGAGAAGTAATCTTTCTCGATCCTTCCCGGGAAAACATTTCGGGCGCTTGTCGTTTCCTTCGAAGCGTTCGTCGAAAGGGTCACGTTTTCCGGCCGGATGCAGAGGAAAACCATCTCCCCTAAGGGAACCTGTCCCACGGCCTCAATTTCACTTCCCGAAATCGAAGCCACAAAAGTTGCGCTGTTCTGTTTCTTCACCTCTCCTGTGAGTATCGTTTCCACTCCGACGAAGGAAGCAACGAACTCATCCACGGGGTAGTTCATCACCGCTTCCGGAGAACCCATTTGAACCATCTTCCCATCTTTCATCACAGCGATTCGGTCCGAAAGTCTCAGGGCCTCCAACCGGTCATGAGTGGCAAGGACCGCCGTGGTCCCTGTCTGCTTCAAGATAAGTTCCAAATCCTCGATCAGAGATTCCCGGCTGGGAGGGTCAAGGGAGGCAAAGGGCTCATCAAGAAAAAGAATCTCGGGCTGGATTGCAAAGGCCCGGGCAAGGCTCGTCCTCTGCGCCTCTCCCCCGGAAAGGGTTCGGGCAGAACGATGGCCGAGGTGAGCAATTCCAAAACGCGCCAGCTGCTCTTCCACAATGGTCCGCATCTCTGGCCCTTTCATTCTTCTAATTCTTAACCCTGAAGCAACATTATCAAAGACAGTGGCATCGAAGAGGAGGGGTTCCTGAAAGACCATGGCAAGCCTTCTCCGGTAGCCGATGACCGAATGATTCGAATGGACTGTTTGCCCTCTGTATCGAATCTCACCCTGAAAGGGCTTCAGCAGGTAAGAGAGCGTCTGCATCAAAGTCGTCTTTCCAGCCCCATTGGGTCCGATCAGGGAAAGAACCTCTCCTTCCTGGATCAAAAGAGAAGAAATGTCCAGCAATAGGGTTCCTCCCCTGACAACCCGAATATCTTTAGCTTCTACGATGGATCTCAGATTTACTCATATTTGCTCTGAGTTCGAGCCTATTGCCTCTTGCCCATCGCCCGATATTATCTGGGTCTTTCCCTCTGTTGGATGTGCGTGAGGATTAAATTGATCAAGTAGGCCAGGAGGAGGAGAATAATTCCAAGGGCAATGGCAATATCGAAGTTTCCCCGGCTCGTCTCCATGACCGTCGCTGTCGTTAAAACCCGTGAATATCCCTTAATATTCCCGCCGACCATGATGGAGGCGCCGACCTCTGAGATGACGCCGCCAAACCCAGCCATGACTGCCGCCAATAAGGGGAAGTCTCGCTTCCTTGATCAGGATCCATACCATCTGGAGCCGTGTTGCCCCGAGGGCCAGAATCTGAAGGCGGAGTTTTGGGGGAAGCTGCTGGATGGCTGCCAGGGTAATGCCCATCACGATGGGAGTGGCAATCACTGCCTGGGCAAAGATCATGGCTGTCGGTGTGTAGAGGATTTCCAGAAAGCCGAGAGGCCCGTTCCGCCAGAGAAAGATCGTGACAAAAAGGCCAACAACGACGGGAGGAAGGCCCATTCCCGTATTGATAAGACTTACAACGATCTTCTTCCCGGGAAACCTGGAAAGGGCGATCGCGACTCCAGTCGATATCCCGATCAACAGGCTGATGAGGGTGGCTGATTCCGGAAACCTCAAGTGAAAGAAGGGTAATTCCAATGACCTCCGGATCAAAAGTGACCAGAAGCCAGAAAGCCTTTTTAATTCCTTCAAAAATGAGATCCATCTATACACCAAAATTCGAAATTCAAATATCGAAATCCGAAATCACAAATAATCCTAAATCCAAATGATCCTAATTGCAAAACGTAAACATTTTCCCCCGTATTGAATCTTAAAAAAGGTGTCATTGCGAGCGAAGCGAAGCAATCTCACCATTTGAAACCCATTGATTCTATTAGATTGCTTCGTCGCTTCACTCCTCGCAATGACAGTTCGGGGGAATTCCTACGATTTCATCACATTCGGATTTGTCTCGAATTCGGTGCTTTGTGCTTCGGATTTTTTCTATTTTCCTAATTCTTCTTCTTTTTTACCGGCATCCGGGAAGAAGAGAGGCGATCCGAACTTTTCGACACCAAAGGTCTTGATCATGTCCTGAGTTTCCCTCGAAACCATGAAGTCGGAAAAAGCCTTTGCTCCTGCCGTATTCACCTTGGGCCATTTGGCCGGATTGACCTCGATCACATGATAGATATTGAGGAGAATGGCATCTCCCTCGACCAGGATATCGAGGTTCAGGTTCTTCTTCATTGACAGATAGGTCCCCCGGTCAGCAAGGGTATAGCCCTTCTTTTCAGCAGCCACATTCAAGGTCTGGCCCATTCCAAGGCCTGTCTGCTGGTACCATTTCTCTGCTTCGGGGTTGATTCCGGCGGCTTTCCAGATCTCTTTTTCCTTTGAATTCGTCCCTGAGTTATCCCCTCTTGATAAAAAGAGGGCCTTGGCTGAAGCGATTTTCTTAAAAGCCTCTTGGGACGATTTTAATCCCTTGATTTTAGCCGGGTCTTCTGCAGGCCCAACGACAATAAAATCGTTATGCATGACGAGCCTTCGGTTCACTCCGTAACCGTCGGCCATGAATTTCTTCTCTGCCGAAGGGGAATGGACCAGGAGCACATCGGCTTCTCCCTTTTGTCCCATGGCCATGGCCTGCCCGGATCCAACCGCGATCGTCTTGACAAAATAGCCTGTCTTCTTTTCAAAGATGGGGAGAAGAACATCGAGAAGACCGGAATCCTGTGTGCTGGTGGTGGTGGCAAGGATGATTGTCTTCTGCTGGGCATGAACAGGTGTCATACCGGAAAAAAATAGAGAGCTGAAGATTCCCAAAGCTTACGCTAGGATAAGTGTCATTACTTTCACGGGACATGATATTTCCTCCTTATGAGTGTCAAGATTATTTTTTTTGACCCTGCGAAGCTTTCCATTCCTTTGAATTGGGAAAGAAGAGAGGACTCCCATACTTATCTTTCCCGAAGTCCTTGATGATCTTCTGTCCCTTCTCCGGAGAAGTCAGCCATTTGACAAAAACCATCGCATCTTCATAATTCGCTTTTGGTAATTTTTGGGGATTTACGGGAATGAGGCTGATGAAGTTTAGCAGGGCTTCATCCCCCTCAACTAAAATAGCAAGTTTAATCTGATCTTTGAGGGCAAGATAAGTGGCCCGGTCAATAACCGTATAGGCTCCCTTTTGATCCGTATACCGGAGGGTAGGAACGTTCCCTTCCGATCCTTTTTCGTAGATCACATACCAGGGTCCCGAAGGCTTCATTCCAGCCTTTTCCCACAATTCCATCTCGGCCACGTGGGTGCCTGATCGGTCACCGCGACTGACGAAAGGAGCGCCCTTGCCGGAGATTGTCTTGAGAGCCTCTGTGGCGACTTTCATTCCCTTGATGCCGGCAGGATCGCTGGAGGGTCCGACGATGACGAAATCGTTGTACATCAAATCAATTCTCTCTGTCCCGAAACCTTCCTGCACAAACTTCTCTTCAAGGGATTTGGCATGGACCAGAACAAGGTCCACATTTCCCTTCTTGCGCAATATCCAGAGCAGCTCCTGTTCCTGCCCCGACATGCCGCACTCGAATCCCCGTCTCTTTCTCAAATTCATTTTCCAGCCGATCGATAATGCCTGAATCGATGGGTCCGATGGTGCTGGCAAGAAGGATAAACCTGCTGCCCTGTGCCCCGCTCAGCGCCGGGAAGAATGACAGGACACAAATCAACCCAAGAAAAAACCATCTTTTCATGTTCCTCCTCCTTCAATCAATTTTTTGAATAAAGAATCTTCCCTGAATTCTTAAAATCGTAGATCCCCAATCCTTCGACTCGGTCCCGAAACGTCTTGGAGTTCAGAATTTCGATCAGAACCTGGACCCCTTTCTGGAAAAAGGTCGATTGATCAAGAATCATATCGAAGCTTTCTCGCGTGATGGGTATAAAGGGGAGGCCAAGAAGTTTAGAGACCGCGATGGTGGCAATTCCGACATCGGCCTCCTTCGAAAGAATGGAGAGACCAACTTCGAAATGGGTATAGACCTCGCGGTCATAACCCTCGATCCCAGCGGATGAAATTCTCAATCTCCGAACATGATGATCAAGGAGAACTCTCGTGCCGGACCCCTTCTGCCGGTTGATGAATCGGACTCCTTTTTGCGTCAGGTCTTCAAATCCCTTGATATGAAACGGGTTCTTGGGAGCAACGAGAAACCCCAGGTCCCGGTAAAACAAATTGACCACCACTGCCTTTACATCCGGGAGATAGGTAGGCAGAAAGGGAACGTTGTACTCTCCGCTCTTCGGATCGAAGAGATGCGACCATGCGATATCGGTATATCCCTTGTTCAGGGCTTTCATTCCCTCCGTGCTTCCTGTGTTTGCAGAAAAGATGAAAAATTCAGGATAGGATTTCTTCATGTAAGTTTGGAGCATGTCGAGAATGGGGTCATTGCTGCCCGATGCCAGGAGGGCCCCTTCGATACGCTTGCTCTTCTGCTTTGCCTGCTCCATCCCTTTTTGGGCGTTCGATTCGATCCACTCGTCGATCAATTTCCTTGGAAAGACCCATTTCCCGGTGACGCGAGTCGAAGGAATCCTCTTCGATTTGATCAAGGCATAGACCTGCTTCTCATGAATCCCCAGGTATCCAGCCACCTGTTTTGTACTCATCATCTCTTCGGTCATAGCGTTCCCCCTTTCCATGGGCCACTTCATGGTAAAAAAGAGAGCATCAATTGTTAATGAAAATTATTACTTTTCACTACTAATCCAAACAAATTTAACCTTTTTTACATCGTTCATCAAGACAATCAGTCTGCCCTCTTGTGGACCGGAGTTCAATCAAAGGAATATACAATGCAAACGAGAATCTAGGGATAAGGATGGACAGATAGATGTGTCAAGGCAAAAACCCTCTCCAGAGGGCTTCAGCGTCCAACCCGGCAGGAAAGTGGAATATTTCACCGGGGGAACCGGTCCGGACAATCCTTCCTCCTGAATAAACAATGATTTTATCGGCCATGGCGTAAGCTTCAAGAACATCATGCGTGACAAGAACAACAGGAAGATTAAATTCGTTTCTTACCTCCTCCAGGAGCCTTATCATTTCGAGACGAATAGGATGATCGAGGGCGGAAAAAGGCTCGTCCAGGAGCAGGGCATCGGGCCTTCCGATCAATGCCCTCGCAAGGGCCACCCGCTGTTTCTGCCCCCCGGAGATCTCCGCAGGAAACCTGTCCTCCAATCCCCGGAGGTGAAAAAGCCCGATCATGTCGTCCACTTTTTGCCGGATTTCAGATTTCGAAATCCCCTTGCAGCCGTAAGTGATGTTGCCCCGAACAGTCATGTGAGGGAAAAGAACCCGGTCCTGAAAAACATATCCGAAGGAGCGTTTCTCCGGAGGCACGTTGACTTTGAGCGTATGATCAAAAAAGAGATCTCCATTGGCTCGAATCCATCCCTCATCGGGTTTCATCAGGCCTGCGATGCATTGAAGGGTCATCGATTTCCCTGACCCTGAATATCCAAAAAGGACAGCCAACTCATTCCCGATCTGCCATTCCACATCGAGTGTGAATCCTTCGACCTTCTTCACGATCTTGACGGATAATCCCATCAGATAACCCTTGTGCTGAATTTGTTTGCGATATAGATAAAAAGGCCAGAAATCAGGGTAAAGAAGACGACCAGAAGGTTGGCGTTGGCCCATTCCCCGCTGCTCGCTGAGGTGTAAATGGCAAGAGGCATGGTATTCGTTTTTCCGGGAATGTTTCCTGCGACCATCAGCGTGGCGCCGAATTCGCCCATGGCCCTTGCAAAAGCAAGAACGGTCCCCGCGATGATTCCTTTTTTCGACAACGGTAGAATCACCTTGATCACGGTTGTCAGCTCGCTATGCCCGAGGGTGTAAGAAGCATTGATCAGGCTCTTATCCACCGACTCGATGGCCGCCCGTGTCGTCTTGATCATTAAGGGAAGACTGACCACAAACGAGGCAAGCACGGCCGCGTACCAGGTAAACACAATGCTCCAGCCCGTCCAATGATAGAGGATGCTGCCGATCAGGCCATTCCTGCCCATGAGAATGATGAGATAGTACCCGATCACCGTGGGAGGAAGGACCAGGGGAAGGGTGAGCAGGATGTCCAGAATTTCTTTCCCTTTAAAGTTTTTTCTTGCCAGGAGATAGGCCATCCCCGTCCCGACCAGGACGACAAAGACGGTTGCCACTCACGCGACCTGCAACGATAGCCTCAGAGAAAACAAGCAATGAAGAATCCATGGATAAGATACACCCTCCCTATCTCACTTGAGATAACGGCGTGAAGCCATATTGTTTGAGAATCCTTTGTGCCTCCGCGGACAGGACGAACTCGACAAACTTTCCTTGCCCCCTTTTCATCTTGTGCCCCTTTCAGGACAGCGATCGGATAGAGGATGGGCTGATGGCTGCCCTCAGGGAGCTTCAGCACAATTTTCACTTCTTTGATCCTGACTGCGGCATCCGTGGAATAGACCAATCCCGCATCCACTTCCTCCCTTGCGACATAGTCCAGCACTTGCCTGACATTTTCGGCAAAAATGAGCTTATCTTTCAGAACGTCCCACAGATTGAAATGTCTCAAGGCCTCTTCGGCATAGCGGCCTGCAGGAACGGTCTTGGGATTTCCAATGGCAATCCTCTTCACCTCCTCCTGCTTGAAGGTCTTTCAATGAGGTTAGCTGAATGGTTGAATTGACAGGTTTCACCAGAACCATTGTGTTGCCTGTAAAATCCTTCCTTGAATTGGCTGCGAGAAGGCCTTTCCGGTCGATATCATCCATATCCTTTTGGCCGGCGGAGGCAAAGACGTCCACAGGCGCTCCGGCCTCGATCTGTCTGGCCAGGTCCCCTGAAGCGCCGAAGTTAAAGACCAACTTCACTCCTGGGTTCTTTTCTCTAAAGATCTTCCCGATCTCTTCAAAGGCATTCTTCAGGCTGATGGCTGCAGAGAGGGTGATCTCATGGGTCGTTGCAGATGGAACCTCGATTCCAGTGATTAGAACGAATCCTATCAGAAACAGAAGGACAGATCCAAGCCCTCTCTTTCCAATAACTTCATGCCATTTGCCAAAACATTAACATTGTCCTTTGATCCCTTATCGATTTACCAAAATGCTTCTGGTAGATCTTTTCAATGGCTTTCCCAACGTCCTTTTCAAATCGCCCATAACGTTTCATGAGCTCTTTGGCCTTCGGCGTAACGTGAGAGCCTCCTCCGGATGGTCCACCGATCTTTTTATCGAGGAGGACAAATCCGAGCCGTTTCTCCATGGTCTGAATCAGTTTCCAGGCCTTGCTGTAGGACATGCCCATTTGATGCGCGGCCTCGGTGTAAGGAATTTGTTTTTTCCACTCGGGCTAAGAGCTCATAGGGGCCTTCCCCAAAGGCCTTTCCATAATGATCAAGCCATATCTTGTAAGCAACCTTCATTCACTCAGACCGTTATATTATCGTGAGAATAACGATACTCTAACAGAATCCTTTCCAACTTGTCAATCCATGGAAGCCGGCCTCTGGCTTCTCAAAAACCCGTTCATTTTATTTGATTTTCAGAAGAAAGTGTGGGAAATAGTAGAGTTAAGCCAGCGTCACTCCATGAAGATAAGAATCGATACCCGGGGAGCAGAAATGGAAACGGAAAGCCATTAGAAAAGAAATGCTTAAAAAGGTCAGGAGGATTGTGGTCAAGGTGGGTTCCAGTATCCTGGCCTCCAGGGAAATGGGTCTTCACCGGACCGTCTTCTCTCAATTGGCGAAAGAGATATCGAACCTGAAAAAACAGGGATATGAGATCATTCTGGTCTCTTCAGGGGCCATTGCCGCCGGAATGGAGAAATTGGGATTTCAGAACCGGCCGCAAACGATCACCCAGAAACAGGCCGCAGCAGCAGTGGGCCAGAGCCGTTTGATGAATATTTACGAGAACTATTTTTCACGCCACCAGCAGACCGTGGCCCAGGTCCTTCTTACCCACGACGACCTGAGCCATCGCAGGAGATTCATGAATGCCCGGAATACCCTCCTGGCTCTCCTGAAACTCGGGATCATCCCGATCATCAATGAAAATGATACGGTCGCAGTGGATGAGATCAAGGTGGGAGATAACGATAATCTCTCCGCCTTGATCACGAATCTCATTGAGGCGGATCTTCTCATCATCCTCACCGACATCGATGGCCTCTGCGATTCAGACCCACGATTGAACCCACAGGCCAGATGCATCCCGCTGATCGAGGATGTCGATATGGGAATGGAAGGAATCATCGGAGGCACAGGAGGCGAGTGGCGTGTCGGAGGAATGGTCACTAAAGTCGAAGCAGCGAGGAAGGTCTCCCGTTTTGGAAGCCCGACGATCATTGCCCGTGGAACCAAAGAGGGAATCCTTCACCAGATCTTAAGTGGAAAGGAGATCGGGACCCTGATTCTCCCGAAGGAAGAAGCCCTCAGCAGCCGGAAGGGATGGATTGCCTTTCATCTAAAGCCCAAAGGAGAGGTGACGGTTGACGAAGGAGCCAAAAAGGCCATTTGCCAGAGGGGGAAGAGTCTTCTTCCTTCGGGCATCGTGAAAGTCACCGGAACGTTCGATCGGGGAGATGCCGTTGCCTGTGTCGGCCCCAGAGGAAAAGAATTTGCGAGAGGCATTGTGAATTACACGATCTCCGAACTCGAGAAGATCAAGGGCCTCCGCAGCAATCAAATCGAAAAGGTCCTGGGATTCAAATATTCTGATGAAGCAATCCATCGGGATGACTTGGTGGTGCTATGAAGGAAGAGAGAAAAATCCGTGACCAAGTGAAGGACCATTGCCGTAAAGGCCAAGGAGACCTCCCGTCACCTCTCCAGGCTCTCCACAGGAGTTAAAAATGAAGCCCTGGTCGAGATGGCAGGCCGTTTGGAAAAAAAGCAAAAATTTCTGATCGCAGAGAATCAGAAAGACCTCTCTGCCGGAGAGAAGGCAGGCCTCTCCCGGCCCATGATGGATCGATTGAGACTGACCCCGGCGGTCATCCAGGGAATGGCCGAGGGGCTCCGGGAAGTAGCCCGTCTCCCCGATCCAGTGGGCGAAGTGGTGAAAACATGGAAAAGGCCCAACGGCCTGAGGGTCGAGAGGATGAGGATTCCCATTGGCGTGATCGGGATCATCTATGAATCGAGACCCAATGTGACTTCCGATGCTGCAGGACTCTGCCTCAAGTCAGGCAACAGCGTCATCCTGCGGGGAGGATCAGAGGCCATCCACTCCAACCAGGCCATCGGCCGGATCCTTCGAGAGGCTCTTGTCGGAATTGGAATTCCAGAGGATGCCGTCCAGATCTTTCCCTTTAAGGAGCGGGAGGCCATTCAGGAAATGCTTCAGTTGGAAGACCAGATTGACCTTATCATTCCGCGAGGCGGGGAAGAACTGATCCGCTTCGTAGTAGACCATTCAAGGATTCCGGTCCTTAAGCATTACAAGGGGGTCTGTCACATCTTTATCGATGAGAGCGCCGATCCGGAAATGGCCACCCGCATCTGCCTCAATGCCAAGGTGCAGAAACCAGCGGTCTGCAATGCCATGGAAACCCTGTTGGTCCATGAAAAAGCGGCAAGACGGCTTCTTCCAACAATTGCCGAGGCCCTTCAAAAAGAGGGGGTGGAACTTCGTGGGTGTCCCAGGACCCGGAAGATTCTGTCCGGAGATCAAGGAAGCGACGGAGGACGATTGGTCCCGGGAATACTTGGACCTCATCCTCTCTGTCAAGGTGGTGAGTGGAATCGAGGAAGCCATGAAGCATATCGCCGCTTACGGGTCCTCTCACACAGAGGCGATCCTGACCTCGAATGACGAAAACGCAAAGCGGTTTCTGAGGGAAGTCGATTCCTCCTGCGTCCTTGTCAATGCCTCGACCCGGTTTAACGACGGGTTTGAACTGGGTCTTGGAGCAGAGATCGGAATCAGCACCACCAAGCTCCATGCCTTTGGTCCCATGGGCCTCGAAGAATTGACGACGACTAAGTTTGTTGTCTATGGAGATGGTCAGACCAGGCTTTAAGAGGAAAACAGCCAAAAAGAACGTAGATTCCAACGGGGTTAAGTCCAGAGATTTTCTTCTAACATTTTCGCTTTTTCCCTTTTAGGTGAAAACCTGAAACAAGTTCAGGATGATATTTTCAGAAAACTTCAACTGTTTTGGGTCAGGTTTTTTAGAGGAACAAAGGTGATGAAACATTATTCTTCGGAACGGGCGCTGAAATTCACGGAATCGGTCATTCGTGATATGACACGGGTCTGTCTCAAACATCAGGGGGTCAACCTCGCCCAGGGGTTTCCCGATTTCCAAGCTCCCGCAGAAATCAAGGAAGCTGCGATCCGGGCAATCACATCGGATTTCAACCAGTATGCGATCACCTGGGGAACTCCATCCCTTCGCCAGGCCATTGCCGATAAGTTTGCCTGGTATAATGGAGTCGCCTATGACCCGGAGAAGGAGATCACGGTCTGCTGCGGGTCAACAGAGGCCATGATTGCCTCCCTCATGGCGATCGTCAATCCCGGCGAAGAAGTTATTGTCTTTGAGCCTTTTTATGAAAATTACGGCCCGGATACCATCCTCTGCGGGGCAAGTCCTCGGTTTGTTACCCTTCGCGAGCCGGACTGGTCTTTTGACCCGCAAGAGCTTTCAGAGAGCTTTGGCAACAAGACCAAGGCCATTATTCTGAACACACCCAATAACCCTACAGGGAAGGTCTTTTCCCATGAAGAATTGAAGTTCATTGCCGATCTTTGTCTGAAGTGGGGCGTTATTGCTTTCACCGATGAAATCTACGAACACATTCTCTACGATGGGGCCCACCACATCAGTCTTGCCTCCCTCCCCGGTATGAGGGATCAGACGATCACGATCAACTCCATCTCAAAAACCTACAGTCTGACAGGCTGGCGTGTCGGCTGGGCGATCGCTTCGGCCCATCTCACTGCCTCGATCCGGAAGGTTCACGATTTTTTGACCGTAGGCTCCCCCCATCCCTTGCAGGAGGCGGCAGCCATTGCCTTGCGGATGGACCGCCCTTATTACCAGACGCTGGCTGAAGAATATCGTGTGAGAAGAGACTTCTTCATGCCTGTTCTGGAAGAGGCCGGATTTCGCATCTATCGGCCTAATGGAGCCTACTACATCATGACGGATGTGGCACACTTCGGCTTTCCGGATGATGTGAAATTTGCCTTCCACCTCGTTGAAAAAATCGGAGTCGCCACCGTCCCCGGAAGCAGTTTTTACAGCCGTCCCTCTCTCGGATCGACGAAAATTCGGTTCTGCTTTCCCAAGAAGATGGAGACCCTACAGCGGGCAGCAGAGAAGTTGAAATCAATGCGGGTGCTCCAACCCGGATGAGCAGCCTTCTTTTGCCACAGAAGAGATATAAATCCTTACAGCATTTTAGTTGTTATAGATTGAGCGGATTTAGTTACATTGACACCCCTCCTCCTATGAACCATAATCATTTGAAGAAAAACAACTGGGTTCCATGTTTGGGAATTGACAAACGGTGGGTGGTAAAATAGAGATCATGTCTGTTCTATCGCGATTTTCCGGACGGTTCAGGCAACTTGTTTCTTCCGCCGGGATTTCTTTCGCCTTTTGTATATGCCTGCTGGCAATCATTTTGGGGTACCGGATTCAACTGACAGAGGGCCTGCTTACAAGCTCTGTCAGGCCCTTCGATTTTAATCCAGGCCCCCATCCCGTCAGATTTATTCTCTCCTATCTGCCATTTGATCTAGCCCTTATTCTGGCCTGTTTTTTGATCACATGGCTGTTTTCCCGAGGGTCCTGTTTCATCAAAAATGTGAAGATATCATTTCTTTTTAAAGTAGTGGGGCTCATCTCCCTGAACCTGGTGATCACTGTGATCCTTATCATTCATGCGGCTCATATACGCCTGCTCTTTGACGCCCAGACAGGGCTCGACACCGCCATGATCCTGGAAGTCTGGACGAACATTCCATTCAGGGAACTCGTAAGATTTATTAATCTCAAAGAGGCTCTGCTCTTTCTCGTCCCCTTCGGGCTATTCTGGCTCGTTTGGCTTCTTCCTCTATCCTTCAGGGTCTGGACGATTAGGGTTTTCATTGTGCTGATCATCCTTCTCTCATCGATTTCTGTATTGTCGGCCAATAAGAGAACCCTGGAGGTCCCATCCGAGATCCGCTTAAATCCGGCCCTATTCCTCCTCTCCGATATCGCGGAGCATGCCTTTTCACGACAACGGCCTGAATACCAGAAATTGAATCAGGACAAAGGGGAAGAATCGGGTCTCCAGCCCGCAGGGTCCATGTACACCCACCCCTCCAGGACGGTGAAATGGTTGCCGGGAAAGAACACTCAGCCCTGGAATGTCATCTTTTTCGTCATGGAATCGGTCGGGACTCGATATGCCTTTGATACGGATTCCGGTCACCCGATGCCGATGCCATTCCTTTATCAGATGTCAAAAGAGGGTTGGTATTTGAGAAACCACTATACCGCGGCAAACATCAGCAATAAGGCGATCTTTTCGCTGCTGAGCGGACTCTACGACTTTTTTAACCGCGAAACTTTCGGCATTCGGTCGGATGCACAGGTCCCCTCCCTCCACAATTTTTTGGCTGGAAGTCACGACAGCTTTCTGGTGACCCCTTCCCCCATCACCTGGTATTTTCCGACGGCGTTCATAAAGAATAGCGGGCTGCCGGAGATCCACAGCTACGAAAATTTGAATTTAAAGATTAAGGAGGAATATCATTCCCTGGGCCACTATATTGGAAGGGATGAGGTCCAGACCGTCGATTTTTTCATTCAGCGAATGAACAGGGCAAAAGAACCCTTTCTGGGTATCTATCTCAGCTTTGCGGCCCACCTCCCCTATTTCGACTATGGCCAGGAATACCGGATTCGAGAGGAGGATGGTCGCTCGATCAATCGGTATTATAACAACTTAAACTTGCTGGATCATATGATCAAGCGAATGGTTGACAACCTGAACGAAAGGGGACTCCTGGAGCGTACCATCTTTGTCATTGTTGGCGACCACGGCCAGGCCTTTGGTCAGCATCACCCCGATAATTTCATGCATTACCGTTACAGCTATAATGAGAACCTGGAAGCGCCTGCTGTTCTCTATCAACCTGCCCTTTTTAAGCCGACGATATTCGATGCGCCCACCAGCCATGTCGATCTTCTCCCGACTCTTCTCGATGCCATGAGGGTGCCCTATGACCCTGCCCTCTTTGACGGGGAATCTCTGTTTCAAAACAAATTGAAGCGCAAATATCTCTTTTTTTACGGATATGAAGAATCCATATCGTGTCTGGACATGAACCGGATCAAGGTTCAGTATTCTTTAAAGAAAAATAGATGCCAGGCCTTCGATTTAAAGGTCGACCCGGAGGAGAAACATCCCTTGGAATGCGCTTCCTTCCCATCGCAGATAGAGGCCCTTCAAAACTTTGTCCATCACCACGACTCAAGCCTTGTCAAGTATAGTTTAAGCGTCAGAGAAAAAAAGGATTTTCATGGACACAGACATCCCCCGTTATAGATGACCAACACGTCAACACAGGAGTGTCATTATGAAGCACACCCGGACAGCTAAGGCCACCCATGAAGGATACATCAAGGTTGCGGATGGCATCGAGCGGAAAACGCTGGTCTTTGGAGAAAAAACGTTGATGACCGAATTCAGGTTGGGAAAAGGAAGCCGTTTGCCCTTCCACCAGCACCCTTACGAGCAAACCGGTTACCTCGTTTCAGGACATCTGGTACTCGTCATTGCCGGCGAGAGACACGAGATGACTCCAGGGGAGCAGCTGGTCGATCGCGGGAAACGTTGAACACGGTGCGGAGATTGTGGAAAATTCAGTCGCAGTGGAGGTTTTCTCGCCTGTCAGGGAAGACTATCTGCCTTGATTCTAATAACACAACGGGGGGCTTCCGAGTGGTTAAATCACTTGCCGAACGAAAGCGGATTGAACCGCGTGTCATCATCATACACATCCAACCCCTCTCTCTTCTTCAGAAACTTCACCAGCACATAGGTCAAGGGTGTGACCGCAGCCTCATAGACCGACTTGGCAAGCCACTGAGTGACAATGGCTGAAACCAGCCCCGTTGCAGGTATCTCTCCCACAAAGGCGATCGTCATGAAGACAAGGGAATCCAACCCCTCTCCCACCAGGGTCGAGCCAATGGTGCGCGTCCAGAGCCAGCGACCTCGGGTGGCAATCTTCATCTTAGCCATGACAAAGGCATTGGCAAATTCTCCAACCAGGTAGGCCAGAAACGATGCCAGTAACAGCCGCGGAGTGTAACCCAGGATGCGCTCATAGGCCCCCTGCCCGTTCCAAAACGATGCAGGAGGCAGCAGTTGCCCGAGCCAGATCGCGACAACCGTAATCAGGTTACAGAAGAAACCGAGCCAGATCACCCATCGTGTCTGGCGGTAACCATAAACCTCGGTCAGGATGTCACCAAAAATGTAACTGATAGGGAAGATGACGATCGCGGCCGGCAGGATGAGGCCAAAGATGCTCACCAGCTTCACTGCCGTGATGTTGGCCGTGATCAGGCAGGTAACAAAAACCGTGACAGAAATAATGAACCATGCAGAAAATTTCTGCCGGCTCTCTTCGGGGAGCGGGACCTGGGACATTGTTCCTATCTCTCCTTCGGACTGTTGGTTGATCTTAGTACAACGACAGATGTCAGACCCTGAGCAAGATCGAACACCCTATTTTATAAGACTCCTTTCCTCCAGAATCAACACAGGTCAGACGTTAGGCATTTTTAACTATTTTCGGGGTTGGCGGCGCCTGACCCTATTTCTCATGGGATAGACCACTGAACGCCGCTGCCGTGCCAATGACCATTTTTGTATTACTATTTCCTTTCGGATAGGATATAATGAATTTATTGGATACCTTTGTTCTCCGTCACGAAGAAAACTTCGCCAAGGATGTGTGACCACATAGACGGAGGATGGTGGTCCGTGTAGGAACCCTCGCGTCAGAAAGAAGCGAGGTATACCACCGTGGCATAAGATTCGGTGTGAAAGGAGGTGATTCATTCCTTTTTCTGTAGCCCTCTCTCCAGAACGATAAAGTGGACAAAAAAATCTCTAAGCAGAAAGGAGATGCGATGCGCAAGAAGACAGTTTTCAAAATGGCACTGTTGAGCATTCCCCTTTTTCTTGTCTCAGCCCTGGGGACTGCTTGGGCAGACCTGAAGGTTGGAGATGAAGCCCCTTCGTTTACGCTTCCTTCGTCCCAGGATCGGCTCGTCGATTACTACATGGATTACTACGGGAAGCATCACCTGATTCTCACGTTCTTCCCCGCTGCCTTTACCCCGCTCTGAACGGGCGAAATGGATGGGCATCAGAGAAATCTTTATCTCTATGAGGCCCTAAACGCCCGGGTTCTGGGCGTCAGCATGGATGATGTGACTACCAACAGGTATTTTGCAAAAAGTCTCTGGTTGACCTTTCCACTCCTTTCCAACACCCTGCCCTGGATGGGAACCGCTTACGGGGCTTTTTCCAATAAGCCGCCCTTCCTGACCGACGGTACGCCCCAGTGGTTTGGCCGGCGCACGGTGATCGTCGACAAGAAGGGGATTGTTCGCTATATCAGAAACGACTCACCGAAATTTGAGGAGATTTTGACATTCCTGTTGAAGCTCGAAGAAGAGTACAAGGGAAGATGAAAAGGAGGGAATCATGAAACGGAGAACCATATCCAGATGGGGGATGGGAGCTGTCCTGATGGCCGTGGCCGGTCTCTTCGTTGGAGGATGTGCAACGACGGGAGAGAAACCCAAGCCGGCTCTGGTAGCGACGGACAAGGGCACGGCTATTTATGAGGATAAGTATGAATTCAAGGCACCCCTGGGGTGGAAGCTTCTAAGAGATTATTCGGGGGGAGACTTCGAGTTTGGATTCTTAAAGTTTGAGAAGGGTGACTTTCCCAGCCAGTCGACCTTTATTTATGATCCGGAGCCCTTCGGCAGTGATCAGGACCTGGAGACACGGGCCAAACAGTATTGCACCCGCTTTTTGTGGAATAGCGGAGTACTCGCAGAGGTGAAGAAACAGAATCGGGTTCAGCTCTGGGGGCATGCGGCGATTGTGATTCAGTTAGAGGGAGAAAATCCGAACAGGAATGAAAAGGCCAAATCATTGGTTTACCTTGTCAAGAAAGGAAACCGAATTATTTCGTTTGCCCTCACCCAGTGGCGGCCGATGAATGGGACTTTTGCCCCAGAGCCGTTTTGAGCATTTTGAAACTTTTGTTCAGAGTTTCAAGTTTCTGAAGAAGACCTTCTACGAGGAGTTCGAAGAAAAGGTCAAAAAACTGAAAGGGTAAGAGAATCGCTTCTTACGAAAAATCAAAGCAGGGGCGCCTTGAACTCTTAGGGCTCCCCTGCTCGATGATTCATCCTTCCTTTGGCCAATGGGGCAAGAATTTGATGCCTTTTTGCACCCAGAGTTCTTTTAGAGGCCTCAGAATCCCCGTCCCCCCCCTTGTACTGTTGTTTTATGCCGCCTCCCAGGGCTAATCGTTATGCACTATCCTCCTCTGGCAAGACTCTTCCATATTTTGTTAAAGAACTGGCAAACTAATTCGTATTGGATGACGACAATTGTTCACTTCAATAATCCAGTCTCATCGAGAAAATCTTTAAATACATCTGATTTCAATAAGTTAGGATGAATTCCTCGTGATGGCACATTCGTTGCATTTATTTACTCAGGAACAGCAGGGTTGAGAAGCCGTCTTAACTCCAATCTTGACCTCCTGATCATGTCAAAGAAACATGGAGAAAAATGATAAAGGGGAAAATTATATTCGTTGTTGTTCTTTACCTTATTCTGGGTGTAATCGCTTTCTTTAACTTCGGCTTATACGGTCATCTCGTTGCGAAAGTTGAACGGAAGGCCACTGTGAACGAAACCCCCTGGAAAAAACTTGGAGAAAACATAAAAAAGGCGCGATCGGCCTCGCAAGAAACAACCCAAGACTCCTCGCCAGATCAAGATTCGACCGATTAAGATGGTGAAGTCCGATGCGGAACTAAAGAGCCATCTCAGATCTATTCCCGCCAGGCGATGACATCGTTAAGTCTTAACTCCGAAAATCCAGTCATGGGCGATGGATTGAAGGAAATGTAAGGGTGGTGAAAAGAAACAGAAGCAAGATCCGGTGAGCGACCCCGTTACGATGTATATCGTGTTTGATGTGCAAAACCGACTAAATAATCCTTAAACCGAGTCAAATTGTCTGGAGAGACGCCCATAAAACTCAATCCGGTCCAATAATCCCACCCTAAATCTTTCCTCACATGAATATTCGTCCAGACCACTCGGACGGATGTCTCAAGAATATTCAGTTCAGAACGAGAAGAAAAAAACAGTTGTAGCGCCAGCTGTTGGCCAACCTCCGGTTCCTCTGGAAGGTGGGCAAGCAGTCCCCCTTCGCTGGCATTAACAACACGCCCATATTTGCCGTACCTGGAGTAAAGTTTTGTTCGAGTATACTTCATTGGCAAATCAACACTAAATCTGGGATATCTTCTTCTCTCTGAGGCAAGGCTTTTTTTCGTTAAGACCATCGGATTTCTCCCGTTTGACCCATACTGGGGAGTTCAAGGGTTAATTCGAGTTTATCGAATTCAACAGCAAAAATCATACCATGAGAAAGTTAATCTCGTATGAGCTCGATATTATGGATTATTCTAAATTATGGACAAATATTTAAGCTAAGGTAAGCCATGGTATGGAAGTGACATATTGTACAAAATTGAAAAATTTTACAGGCATTCACTCAGTTAGAAAACAAAGTCCATAACCCCCCGTCATCCCCCCTTAACTTAAGGGGGGAATAGTGGGGAGTTACAAGGCGAACAACATTTTCATGGTTCGAGCCTGCCTGCCGGAACCTCGGCTCAGGCAGGGGCGCCCACCGGGCATGGCTCATTAGTTTGAAAATAGCATAGCGCATTAGGCCACAGGACTCTGGATTCTTAGGGGAAATGCGAGGCTTTTAGGCAGGCCGTTTGAAATTGGGGTCCATCGAGGCCTGGTGAAGATTCTACTTATCTTGCTTCAGCATTCAATGAAACTGGTCAGTCTGCCGGCCCTCTTGAAATGTTTCAACTTCTCCATGGCTTTGGACTCAATCTGACGTATTCTTTCACGGGTGACATCGAGTTCCTCTCCCACCTCTCCCAGGGTGTGCTCTTGTTTTACCCCGATCCCAAACCTCATCCGAAGGACCTTCTCCTCTCTTTGATTTAGAGTAGAGAGAACTTCCCGGGTCCTCCTGACCAGGCTGGAGTTTACTGCGGCATCCTGAGGAGAAATCGCTTCTTGATCTGCAATAAGATCCTCCAAATGGGTATCCCCTTCCTCGCCAATGGGCGTATCAAGTGAAATAGGTTTTTTCGTAATCCTCAAGACTGCCCTCACCTTATCCAGGGGTATCCTCATCTTCCCAGCAACCTCTTCCGGACTCGGCTCCCGACCCAACTCCTGAACCAAACCTCTTGATGTACGTAAACACTTATTGATCGTGTCGGTCATATGAACCGGAATTCTAATGGTCCGCCCCTGCTCAACGATAGCTCGAGTGACGGCCTGACGTATCCACCAGGTCGCATAGGTGCTGAATTTATATCCTCTCTGGTATTCAAATTTATCAACGGCCCTCATTAACCCGATATTGCCTTCCTGGATTAAATCCAAAAACGGAAGCCCCCGATTGATGTATCTCCTGGCGATGGAAATGACCATTCTCAAGTTCGCCTTTACCAATTCACCCTTTGCCTCTCGAACCTTGGTCTCCCCTTGCTCAATCGCCTTCAACGCTCCTTTGAGATGACGGGAGGAAAGGCCACATTCCAGCTCGATGGCCCTTATTTCTGATTTATCTGCTGTCTTTTTAGCTTTCTCCATCCGACTATTCAGCTGCTTCAACCTTTCTATCATCTTATCAATCTCACTCTGCCTCAGGTTGATACGTTTAAAGACTTCGACCAATTCAGCCCTTGTTTTCCAAACGTCTTCTTGAATCTTCTTTTTTGAGAGCAACCCTTGTTTCCGCTTCAACTTCTTCTGAAGAGATAGAATTCTCTCCTCCCCTCTTTGAATTTTATCCATCAAGTTAAGAATTCTCTTCTTCTCGATCTTCTCCCTTTCAGCACCGGTTTCCTCGTCTACATCATTGGTCAAATCTCGGAGTTCTATCCTTCCGGCCCGGAGATCATTCCCGAGGGTGATAGCCTGACTGACAGCACTTGGACAACAAAGGACCATACGTAGCAACTCCTGCTGCCCGCTTTCGATCTTTTGGGCAATCTCCACCTCCTTTTCCCTCGTCAACAGGGAGTATGCTCCTATCTCCTTCAGGTAAACACCTACCGGATCTACCTCCATTCGGAACGATTCCGGTTCAACCCGAACAGCCCCTGCCCCTGTTTCTTCGTCCTCCGGCACAATGTCTTCGTTCTCCGCTTTTAGGCCGGATAACTCCCTGACAAGATCCATATCGACGTCCAGTTCATCGATTAATTCCGGAGCATCTGTGTTGGGCACGGATATGCTAGGCCGTTCTACCAGGCGTTCTTTCATATCTTCTTCCTCTCCTGTGTTTTATCGGTTTCCTTCGGCCACACTTTTTCTTAAAATTTTCAAACCTCAATGTCGCCGAAGAATACCCCAAAGGTAAATAGGGTAAACACAGTATTCTTTGAAGAAAAATAATGTAGTTTGAAGGGAAGATCGAACCACACTTACCCGATTCATTGGAAAACAGCGAGGGTCCCTGCCTACCGGCAGGCAGGCGTGCGTCGTGTCGCCTGTCGGTAACTCTTCGATTTTCACGGTTCGTGCCTGCACGCCGAAGCAGGGTTTCGCCGGGATATATAGACTATTTACCAACAATGGCGACAATTTATAAGAGGTTAGTCAGGCGGTCCGGCTTGCTTCTTGTAATCTCAATATAAAAACTGGAGGTGGAAAAATCTCAAATTCTCCTTGATTTTTTTCACCAATTTGCTAAACTCTTACCGATTAGGTGAAGCCTTTCCAAAGCAACCTTTAATCGGCTTCAGGAGAACTTTATAGATTTTGTAAACAAGAGAGACAATCCCAATGATCAGAGGTGCCAGATGAGATTATTAATTTGTCTTGCCATGGCTGTCATCCTGTGCGGATCACAGGCCTGGGCTGATTGCAGGTCGGATTGTGAAGATGAGTATCAATCAGAGGCCGCATCGTGCAGAAATCTTCACGACGATCCAAATGATCCAGATGACGTTGGCGAACTTGAAGTATGCATTGATAGCGCAGAGAAAGAATACCAATCATGCATCAGTGAATGTAAGAACTGAGAGCTTGTAAAAAAAATTCCTATCAGCCGGGGCAGCGACATTCCGGCCCACGGCCCACCAATTCATTACACCTTCTAAATCATAACTCCATCGGGATGCTGGCCGGCCCTGAAGAAACGTACAGGTATGGGGGAAGGAACCGGAGTGTTTGCACCACACTCAGAACCGGGCTTCTTTCAGCGAAATTTCGGAGGTGCGGAAGAAGTCCATGCCATAGAGATCCTCTTAGCTAGAAAATGGCATAGCGCATAGAGCATGGCGCATAGCGTAAATACACGAAACAAATAATAAAATCCAAACCAAAAGTAGGGTGGGTTAAGCGAAGCAAACCCACCGATACCATTACACGCAAGCGAGCAATGGAAACCCATTTTCATCGATAGTGCCTGCCTGCCGGTAGGCCGGGGTGCCCTCCGGGCATGGAGAATTAGCTGGTTTTCTTCCGACACTTCGGAATCCAGATCAGCCATCGCCGAAAGCTGTATTCTATTTGGGATCTGAGTTGATTGGGGTGTCGTCAAGCGGTAAGACACGTCTTTGGAA
>CAWHGS010000047.1:0-84779 GCA_963828805.1 uncultured delta proteobacterium | reverse complement strand
GGGACGTAGGGGAAAAGACAACTTTATGGGCGCGGCTACGGCCATTGATTCTTCATAAATAGGCCTTCTTAGCCCGGTCGATGAGTTCCTTTTTTTCTCGATAGTAGTCCGCCAGCCCCTCCCAATTACGAATTCGGATTGCGGAATCTTGAGGAGCGATATTAAGAAGCAATTGCTGTGTGTCACCTATCGACGAGGCTTCCTTCGACAAGCTCAAGTCACCGAATCCATCGAAGCGTAGGGTGAATTTTTTGGGAAGCAGTAGAGGGAAGTATCCTTGCTGTGATAATATTTGTTTATCGTATGATGTCGTGAAAATAAGTTTTTCGTAATATTGTGGCGTCCGGTTGGGGACACCCATTTCATTACGGAAAAGCCCTGGTCGAGGTCAGGGCTTTTCCGTTTTGTGGGCAGCAGAAGCAGTAAATGATGTTGCAACGGGATTCCAATGCCAAAAGGGCAAGGAACCGTAAGGCCTCGCAATTGCCCGAACTATGGCCAGTGCTTTGAGGAAGTCACAACTCTGAGAAGGGAAGGGCGATTACTTTTTGCCCTAACGGAAGGCGGACGTCGCCTGGATGGACCACATACCCATTCGCCGTTCGGTCGCCAAAAGCCTCCTGAAAAGACTTGATCCCGGCGGCCATAGCAGCCCTTGGGGTTGAGGAAAGTTTTACTTCGATAGGGATCAATTTCCCATCCGTTTCAACAACAATGTCTACTTCCGTACCGGTAGATGTCCTCCAAAAGTAGACCCGCGGTTCTTCCCCATGGTGCATGAGAGCCTTAACAATTTCGGATAAGACGGCTGTCTCAAAGATTGCTCCGCCCATAGGGCCGGAGACAGCGTGTCCAGGATCTTTCAACCCAGTCAGGTAGCAAAGGGTACCGACATCCATAAAGTAGACCTTGGGTGTTTTTACGAGGCGCTTGCCGACGTTGGCGAAATATGGGCGTAGGATCATCACCTGAAAAGTTGCTTCCAGGACAGACAGCCATGCCTTGGCAGTGTTAACAGCCACTCCGAGATCCCTTGCTATTTCCGTCAGGTTCAAAAGTTGCCCGCTTCGGGTCGCCAGTATTCTTAGAAAACTCTGAAAAAGAGTCAGATCGCCAACCTGTCGAAGGGAACGGACGTCCCGTTCAAGATAGGTCTGAACGTAGCTCGCATGCCAGAGCACGAGGTCACGATCGGGATTGGCCGTTAACTCCGGATAACCCCCTCGCAGAAACTCTTTCCAGAGATCGGGAGAAGAAATATTTTTGCGCCGGGGTTGCTGTTTTCTTTCTTCCCAGATTAAAGGAGCGTAAGGTGTCCCCAATACCTCCCGCATAGCAAGCGGGAGAAGCCGTAAAATTGCTGCCCTACCCGCGAGAGATTCGGTTACCTTCTCGATGAGCAGAAGATTTTGTGAGCCGCTTAGAAGATACTGTCCTTTTTCATCACGGTGGGCGTCAAGATGTTCTTTGATATAGGGAAGCAAACCCGGCGCTAAGTGGATTTCGTCAAGGATGGCGGGTGGAGGGTAGAGTGCAAGAAACCCGCGAGGGTCGACGGAGGCAGCCTCTTGGATGTCGGGAGGCTCCAGCGACACATAGCGATAGCGTCTGCCAAAAAGGTGCTTTAGCAGGGTTGTTTTTCCAGACTGTCGCGGACCGGTGAGGATCACTGCGGGAAACTCGTCGACCGCCTTCGTTAGAACGGGTTCTAATGTCCGGGGTATGTAGGTCTGAGCCATAGGCTGCCATGTTTATTGTAATTATGCATTTAGAATGCACGATTGCACATGAAAAGTCAAGGGGAAAACCAGGGTTAAAGGCGGGGATTCCAACCGGGCAGAAGAAATCCCACAAAGGCGAATAACACTTCGAACACTTAGATCATGGACTGGGCACCAAAAACGAACCGATACCAGCTCTGCGCGAAATACGGATGGGTTTTCAGCAGTGATATGCCTGACAGATACATCGAGCGTAAAGGAGTAATCTTCAACCAGATTGGCGAAAAATGAGACACGTACCAGGCCACCAGGTTCCAGAAGGAGAACAGAAGCTTTATGGAAAAAGTGGAGCGGTTGGAAAAGGAACACAGAAGGGGTTAGCTGATTTGGCTAACCCCCTCTGTGCTGATGATTTCAGAGGATTCGCGCCTTTCACGTAAAATTCCTCGCAAGTTTGGTGGAAGAATTGATATAATTCCAGTGATGAGCTTGAGTGAGATTCATGAGCATCACCCGCGTAAATTACTCGCAAGTTTGGTGGAAGAATTGATATAATTCCAGTAACGGGCTTGAGTGAGATTCATGAGCATCACCCGCGTGCTGCCGGAAGAATACCGGATGGATGAAGAGAATCGCCCAACGATAGAGATAAGAAAACTACAAGGAATCTGCGAGGCCGAAATCTGCGCCCGGATGATGACCCGCTCAGAGCCGTGGGCCACTCTGTGCCAGAGTTACGACACCTCCCTGGAAATAGTGACAGACCCTTCAAGGGAAGTGTATTTTGCCTTCATGGAAGGAGAGGTCACCGGGTTTGCGATTCTCCACCTGCGAGGCCTTTTCAATGGCTATATTCAGGCGGTTTGCGTTGGACCGCAATGGAGGAACAAAGGGATCGGAAGCCGATTGATCGTTTTTGCCGAGGAGAGGATATTCAGTGAAACTTCGAACGCCTTTATATGCGTTTCGTCATTGAGTGAAAACGCCCTGAGACTTTACGAACGGCTTGGTTACGAAGTCATCGGCCCATTGAAGGGGTCTGAGGTTTTGCTGAGAAAGAGCAGATGAAAACGTTTCTATCACCCCTTCTTTTTCTTTCCCAACGATACGGGATGATACCCCGTTAACTTGTCGAGCAAAATCTGCTTTGCCTTTTTGGGTTTGCCCACCCGCAACAACCGGAGAAGCGGTTCGAGGTCGAGGGCCTTCTGCCATCTCCCGGCATTGATCCTGATCCCTCTTCTCATTAACGAGGAGCGAACCTCCCCGATGAGCAGGAGCAGGGCGGCGTATTCCTTCCCGAAGTTCTTCTGGAGTTCTGTTCTTATTTTACGGGCAAGAGCAGGGCTTTTGCCCCCCGTGGAAACGGCGAGCGTCAGACCTCCCTTCCGGAAACAGGAGGGCAGGATAAAGCTTGAAGGTTCAGGATCGTCAACCACATTCACAAGCGCGCCCGCTCGTTTGGCCTCTTCGGCAACTCTGCGGTTGATCTCCTGCTGATCTGTTGCCGCAATCACAATGGCGGCTCCCGTGAGGTCTCCGGGCTTGTAGTCACGCTGAATCAGGCGGATCGCCTTCTTCTCGGCAAGCCGGAGAAGGTTAGAATGAAAAGTTGAGCTGACCACCTTAACTTCTCCCCCGCAATCCAGCAGCATCCTGACCTTTCGGAGGGCGACCCTGCCCCCTCCCACCACGACACATTTTTTTTTGTGGATTCTCAGGAAGACCGGATAATAGGGAAAGCTCTTCGGCTTATTGTTCTTCATAGCGTTCACTTGCCAAACCACTTTAGATTCTCTCGAAACCTCACGACCTCCCCGATGACTACCACCGAGGGTGGTTTGAGGTTTTTCAGTCTGACTTTTTCGACAATATCGCCAAGCGTCCCGGTCACACATTGCTGACGGTCGGTCGTTCCTTCGGTAATGACTGCAACAGGGGTCAGGGGAGGTTTATGGTATTTGATGAGCTGGTCCACGACCGTCGCCAGATTCTTCATTCCCATCAGAATCACCAGGGTGTCGGCACACGCCGCCAATCGTTTCCAGGCAATCCGGGGTTCACTCCTGTCCAAAGCCTTATGGCCGGTGACAACGGTAAAGGAGGAGGCCACTCCCCGATGGGTGACCGGAATCCCTGCATAAGCGGGTACGGCCACGGCAGAGGAAACCCCTGGGACGACCTCGAAGGAAATTCCGTTTTTCACCAGTGCCTCTGCTTCTTCCCCTCCCCGCCCCAGGACAAACGGGTCTCCCCCTTTCAGACGAACAACCCTTTTCCCCTCTTTTGCCTTTTCGATGAGCAGCCGGTTGATCGCCTCCTGCTCAAGGGTGTGGTGGCTCGATGCTTTTCCCACATAGATCTTTTCAGCCCTGGGACCGGCCTCGTTGAGGATGCTTTCATCAACCAGCCGGTCATAGACGATGACATCGGCTCTTCGAAGGCACTCCAGTCCCTTCACCGTCATCAGACCGGGATCTCCCGGCCCCGCCCCCACCAAATAAACCTTTCCAAAATCCATGTCAACCTCATTCTTACAAAAGGGTTCAAGGGGTCAAGGGTCCCAGGTGTCAAGGGTCCTATGGGTCTAGGGTTCAGGGTTCAAGGGTTCAGGTGATACAGCCTTGTATTCCGCTTTTAAGACAAAACAACACGACTCTTGCACATTGAATGACTGGCAATCGTTTCAAAATTCATTTGACAGACCGCTTCGACCCTTGCCCTGAACCCTGGAACCCTGGAACCCTTGGGTCACTCCTATTCTTCTCCCGGCAGGTAACTTTTGATCCTTTCCGATGCTCCGGAGACGGCCTTTTCCCGACCTTCTCGAATCTCCCAGATGGAGATGATGGGAAAGACTTTGGTAAAGAGGACGTAAAGGAGCAAGAAGAAGGAAACGCAGCCTGCCAGGATGGACCACTCCACCCAGGTCGGTATATAGAAGGCCTGCTCAGCGGAAAGTCTTTGCCGGGTTAATGTCGGAACAATGATCACAAACCGCTCCAGCCACATTCCTAAGACGATGGAGGCAGAAGCGATGGAGGTCCCGAACACGGTCCGGCTCTTTCTGAAACTGAGGATGGGTAAGGGAATGACGAAACAGAACAGAAACATTCCCCAAAAGTAAGGGCTGAACCTTCCCGTCAGCTTGGACCAGAAAATTGCAGTTTGAACAGGCTCATTGCCATAAAAGACCGTGAGGTACTCTGCGAAGGTGAAATAAAACCAGAGAAGGGTCATGACCAGAAGCAGAACCCCAAGATGATTGAAGTGGATGGGTTTCAGATAGGCTTCGAGATGATAGAATTTCCGGATGAGGGACATCGCCAGGATGAGCGCGGCAATCCCCGAGAAGATGGCGCCCGCGACGAAGTAAGGGCCAAAGATGGCGCTGTGCCACATCGGCTGAATCGTCATGGCAAAGACAAAGGATACGACGGTGTGGACGGAGACCGCGATGGGAATGACGAGGACGGCCATGAAGGTGATCGCCTTTTCCAGAAGATGCTGCTGTCTCTCTGACCCGTTCCAGCCCAGGGCGAGGATCTGATAAAACCATCTCCATTTTCCGAGATGATCCCTGAGAATGGCAATGTCCGGGATCAGGCAGACATAGAGATAGATCGAACTGGCGGTGAGGTAGAGGCCGATGCTTGTGACATCCCAGAGAAGGGGAGATTGAAATTGGGCGTACCGGATGGCATATAACATCCGGTCCGGTCTCCCGAGGTCAATCAATACGTTTCCAACACCGAAGAAGAGGACGATGACGGTCATGAGTTCTGCGGCACCGGGTGATCGATCTTCGCCATTCTGCCTTCGCGATGCGGAGGATCGCAGAGATGAGCGTTCCGGCATGGCTGATCCCGATGAAGAAGACGAAGTTGGTGATATAGACGCCCCAGAAGATCTGTCTCGACAGTCCGGTGACGGCCAGTCCGTTCCGATATTGGGTGACATAGGCATAAATTCCCAAGATGACGAGGGCAGTGAGGATCGAAACAGCGATATAGAATCTCCTTCCCGTCTTTCGGATGGGTTCGAAGAGGGCTGCGTCTTCACCAATGATCTTTTGTCTCTTGTCATGCCTATTCTTGGAGTAAAGGAGTATTGGAATGCTGGAATCAGGGTTCAGCATGACAAAAATGAGACTCTATGGATTGTCATCCTGAACTCGTTTCGGATCTCCATTCACTCCATTACTCCACTATTCAGCTTTCCTCCATCACAGGATGTAATAAACCTTCGGCTTTGTTCCCAGTTCAGGCTGTCGCTGAAGAACGGTCCGATTCCGGAGGGTCTTTCTGATCTCGGATTCGGGTTGCTTCAAATCGCCAAAGACCAGCGCCTTCTCCTTGCAGGCCTCGACACAGGCGGGGAGGAGACCCTGCAGAAGCCTCTCCTCGCAAAAATTACACTTTTCAACGACGCCTTTCGTCCGGGTTGGAAAGTCCAGATTGATCTTCTTGATGAAAGGCCGTGGGATCCTTCCAGTTAAAGCTTCTCGATCCGTAGGGACAACCCGCCATACAGTACCGGCATCCGATGCAACGGTGAAAATCCATCATCACGATGCCGTCCTCCCTTTTCCAGGTGGCCCGGGTTGGGCAGTATTTGACGCAGGGCGGATCATCGCAATGATTGCAGAGCAGGAGCATGGGTTTGGTCCGGAGGGCCTCATCCGTGTACTCAAATTCATGTTCCGGAAAAACCTTCTCATAGGGAGTGGTCCAGAGCCATTTGATCTCTTCCTTGATATTGCCAAGATCAGGCACATTGTGGACGCGATGGCAGGCATCGATACAATCCCGGCATCCCTCTATTTCCCAGCATTTCTTCAGGTGGACGGCCATGGCCCATTTCTTCTGGCTCAATATGCCCTGGGCTGCGGAAGGTCCGGATTCATCGATCTTTGAAAGGACTTCCCAGCCCGGTTTGGCAGCAAACCCCAGGAGGGTGAGGCCGGCAACCTTGAGAAACGCTCTTCTGTCGAATTCCATCTATTTGACTTCCCTTGGGATAGACGTGGCAATCCCAACAGCGGGGTTTGACTCCCATATAGTTATGACACTGATCACAGAATTCAGCCTTATCCTTATGGCAATTCATGCAGGTCCCCGTCAGGCTCATGGTATATGTCTTCATGTCGCCCGAGAGATAGGTCCTCATTCCTTTGCGAACGACCGATTCTTTCCAGTCCGCCAGAAGATCTCTATGGACGACCCGAATCACCTGCTTTGGTTCAATACACTCTTTTTTATCGGGAGGGGCCTTGGGTGTTGGGATATAGCCCGCTTTTCCACTGATGGCATTATGCCAGACCGGATAGGTCACGAGGGCGAGGAAGACGATCAGGCCGAAGATGATCTTGCCTGCATCATGCATGATCTTCCTCCTCTCCCTTCTTAAGGGGTTCACCCCGCAGGTCCGTGGTCCTCTCCTTTTCTCCCTTCATCACGAGGGCATTGCCGACCAGTTCGTGAACGCCTCCCACCTCCACCCCCGGAGTCCAGTAGGCAAGCAGGGGAGGCAGAGTGGCCTTATCAATCGCACAGATGCAGGCCAGGAGGTTGACGCCGTGCTCTTCCTGCACATACCGGACGGCATTGGCCCTTGGGAAACCGCCCCTCAACCGCATCTCCATATTTTCATCCGAACCCAGTCCGGACCCGCTTCCACAGCAGAAGGTCCTTTCCCTGATCGTATTTTCAGGCATTTCGTAGAAGTAGTTGCACACCTGGTTGAGGATAGAGCGGGGTTCTTCAAGAAGACCCATGCTCCTCGAAGGGTTACAGGAGTCGTGATAGGTGACCTTCCAGCGGTCATTGCGGCTCGGATCCAGTTTCAGTTTATCGTTCTTGATCAGGTCTGCCGTAAATTCGCAGATATGGACCATCTTGGTGGATCTTGGCATTGTCAAAAGCGGTTCCTGTGACCGGTGAGACCGGGACTTCCAGGAAATCGGCCGGTCCGTTGAACGTATCCATATACTGATGGAGGACCCGCCACATATGACCGCATTCTCCGCCGAGGATCCATTTCACCTTCAGTCGCCTGGCTTCGGCATAGATCTTGGCATTGAGTCGCTTGGCGAGCTCCATGGAATGGAAGAGACCGAAGTTTCCGCCCTCCGAGGCATAGGTGCTCAGGGTATAATCGAGACCGATTTCGTGGAAAAGGATCAGGTAGCCCAGAAAGGTGTACCAGTGGGGGCTGCCAAAGTAATCGGCAGAGGGGGCGACGAAGAGGACCTCCGCCCCTTTCCGGTTGAGGGAGGGCTCGACCGGATCCCTGTGATCTCCTCGATCTCATCGGCGGCAAATTCCATGGTCGATTTGATGGCATGGGGGGGAATGCCGAGATGGTTTCCGGTCCGGTTGCAGTTCGAGGCAGGCTCAAGGATCCAGTTGATATTGCAGCCCACCAGACTGAGGAGTTCCCTCGCCAGCATCGTGATTTCAGCCGTGTCGATCCCGTAAGGGCAGAAGACGGAACACCGACGGCATTCGGTGCATTGATAGAAATAGTAGAACCACTCCTTGAGAACCTCCTCGGTCAATTCCCTTGCCCCGGCAAGCTTTCCCAGCACCTTTCCCGAAAGGGTGAAGTATCTCCGATAGACCGACCGCAAAAGTTCGGTTCGAAGGACAGGCATATTCTTGGGATCGCCTGAACCGATGAAATAATGGCACTTGTCCGCGCAGGCTCCGCACCGGACGCAAATATCCAGAAAGAGACGGGCCGAACGATACTGTCCCAGGCGGTCCTTCATCCCCTTCAGGATCGTTTCTTTCCAGTCCGGAGGAAGTTTCCAGTCTTTTGCCGCCGGATCCCATTCCCGCGGATTGGGAAGCCCGAGCGCTTCCTCGGCTTTGGGCGTTGCAGGAGTAGCAGAACGTCCCCTTCCGAAATTCAACAGAAGGATCCATCCAGCCCTTTTTCGGAGGGGTATGGTCGATGCCGTATTTTTCTTCGGATTTGGGTACTTCGTGCCATCTTGCCATTTATTCCTTTTCTACGGGTACTCCCGACTTCTTTCATGTTCTGTCACGGAATTCGTTTTCATATTCTTCGTAGGTATGAACTTTCACCGGATGATTCCAGGGATTGATATGCCTCTCCATGCGACTATTATTCTTCAGATTCCTCGTGGGGCTGAGAAAGCACCCCTGCCACGTGCATCAGTTTGCTGAAAGGGAAATAGGCAATCAGAATGGAAACGAGAAAGAGATGGACGTAGAAGAGGAGCCCAATTCCCTCCGGCACAGCGGGTTGGAAGCTGAAGAGCTTAACCATCAAGCCCTTTCACCTTCACAAGATCGACTCTGAGAATGCAAGCCGCATGAGAATTCCGGAAGAGACCACGCCCAAGAAGGAGAAAAAGGGCGAAATAATCGGATGGAAGGGAAATATAACGTAATTGCGAATCCCGGACCCTTCGGAGGAGAAGATAGATCAATGCGACGAGATGAAGAAATCGGTGACATAAATGACCGGGAAGAGATTTTGAAGGATGCCATCAAGCGTTTGAGCTAAAAGAACGAGAGAAGGCACAGGCTCAGCAAAAAAGCGCAGGTGCCTGAAGAGAATCACAAGAAGAGACCAGTGAAAGACCAGGCCTCCCAACCAGAGGTATAAATTTCTACGGTACAGGAGCTGGTAGGCCTTTCTCACTTCAACCCTTTCATTCCAGAACAGGGAACGGAAGAAAAGGATTTCGAGGGCCAATCTTGCAACGACCCCTTTCGTTGTCGTAGGGGCTATCGATCTTACTCGCCTTGATCCAGGGGAGGGATTTCTGCTGGCCGCAGACCGTCGGGATATGGAAGGGAACAGGAGCGCTTCCCCACTTTAAGACGCGATAGATAAACCCCGCGACAAAGGTGGCAAGGGCCACATAGGGGACCACGATCCCGAAGAGGGAATTCCAGCCGAGGCCTTCCACGCCAATCAGAGGCAGAAGAGTAGAGGAGAACGACCGCAATAGAGAGAATAGAAGAACTGCCATTTTCTCCCTAACCCACCTCTCTCCCGATTCGCCCTGAGCTTGTGGTTCGACCGTTCGGCAAGCTCAGGCTCGCACAATCGGCCGAACCGTTCATCCTGAGCTTGCCGAAGATGAACGGAAATCAGTTGACGCAGGGTCAAAATCCCTTTGATATCGGGATCCAATTGAATAGACTAGTGATTTCCGGACATCAGTGTCAGTGCGAGGCAGGCTCGCGAGCGGCAATCTCGAGTCTAGAGCCAGATGAATCGACAAATTAGGCCGAATTTGCAAATACTGACTTTATCAATTATAGCCTTTGATTATGCTAAACTCCCAATGGACTTTAAAATGAATTTGTCATCCCGAACTTGTTTCGGGATCTCGCTATTTTCTTTTTGAGTTTGTTCTCTCCAATAATTTAAAGGCCCTGTCTCTTTCCTTCTTTGACTTCCTTGATCCGGATTTCGTGAATTCGCTCCCGATACGTTGTATAGATGTCAAACGCCCTGAGAGAGAGTTGATCGATTCGCGACTCAAGATCGAACCATTCCTCCATCATCCCGTTCATTTCAATCTTATTTCCTTTCATCTCTTCTTGGACGGCCTTCTTTAGAAGAGAAACAATCGCAACGGCCTGAGAAGGAGAAAAATCCTGAACCGACCGGATCTGAATGATCTTTTCGAGGGGACTGGAAAGCTGATCTGCCTCCACTTCCTTGAAGAAGACCTTCGTAAAGGGCCTCCATCTCCTCCG
This sequence comes from uncultured delta proteobacterium, assembly GCA_963828805.1. Classification (GTDB taxonomy): domain Bacteria; phylum Desulfobacterota; class BSN033; order BSN033; family UBA1163; genus CAWHGS01. The sequence goes on along the minus strand of CAWHGS010000047.1, from coordinate 74,314 downwards.
AGAGGGTAACTCCCACCGGATTGACGAACCGGTCCTTTCTCCTTTCTGATCAATTTAGAAGTCTCCGGAGGATAGGTCTCAAGGATAAGATGAAACCATCTCTCCAGAATCGATTTCTTCTTTTCTATCAGCGACTGTTTGAGTCCCACCCTTCATCACTTGATCAGGGTCATCCCTGTGTCTGGTTCATGCCTGATCCCACTCGATAAAAGGTTTCGGGAGATCTGCCATGGCATTGACGACCAGCTCGACAAGGCCTCCATAATGAATCCCGTATTTTTCACCCAGATGATACGCGCTCAAGATATCCCGTATTTGGCCCTTGCAGTTTGAACATGGAGCACAGACATATTTTTTGATGTTAGGATCCAAAACGTCTTTAAAGACCTCCAGAATCTGCTTTAATTTCATCCGGCCCGAAACATGGGTCTTCCAATCAGGGAAATTCCGGGATGCCATGATGGCAAATCCGCTCCCTCCTCCGCAGCAATAATTCTCCACACCATGGGGTTCCATTTCCATAAATTGGGGACAGATCTTCCGCAAGATACGACGCTGGGGTTCTTTGATTCCCATCAGTCTTACAATGTTGCATGGATCATGCAAGGTCACAGGGAAGTTATTCCGATTTGGATCCAATCGAATTTTCCCGCTCAAAACCAGATTTTCCAAAAGAGGCAGGGCGCTCTCCCTTGGAATATTAAGGTCGCCGGTCAGGACCCGATCGGCGATCACGATGAAGGCTTTATGGGCGTGTCCGCATTCTCCAACATTGATCTTCTTTACATTTAATTTTTTGGCAACCTGGGCATGTCTTACCGCGATTCTCGCCATCTGAATATCATCGTACCAGACCCCGTAATTCACCCCGTCATATCCTCCAAGTTCACTGGAGAGGGTCCAGTTGATCTTCGCAGCATCAAAAAGAATCGCAAACGCCTGAATATTCTCCGGCCAAGAGATAAATTCCCCCGCATTGTGAAGGAAAAGGATATCGGCGTCCTTTTTATCCAGAGGGATTTTGATTTCTTTGCCGATCTTTTCAGCGATCTCTTCTTCGATGAAGCTCAGGATATCCTCCAAGGCAGGAGGCGTAAGCCCGGTCGTCGATCCGACTTTTAATTGCTGAACCGTGCCTAACTCATGGACTTCGCGAGGGGCGATCCCTAATTCCTGGCTGAAAAGCTTTCGGATTTCCCTGCTGATTAAAGCATTGTCCACCCCCATCGGGCACACCTGGGTGCATCTCCGGCAAAGGGTGCAGCGATAGGCTAATTCAGCCAGTCTGGCAATGACCGTAAAATTAAGGTCGATATCGCTGCGGGTCATTTTATTAAGGAAATTCCCTCTCTTTTTCAGATACTTATTGATGATTCTCCTCAGAAGTTCGGGCCGGAAGGTCGGGCGATAAATCTCCTTCCCTCCGGTTGCAACAAAGACCGGACATGAATCGCTACAGAGTTGACACTTGACGCAATAGTCAAGGGAGTGGATGAGAGGCTGAAGAAAGGTCCAATTATTCTCTCTTGAGAAAAAGTTTTTCGAGTCCGGCGAGAAACTTCTTGATGAACTCCTCTTCTTCTCCTGCATTTTGAGGCCGGGGGATGCCGATTGCAATAAATCCATCTAAAGAGCCCTCGTACTGCCTTTTTTGTTCTTCTGTCAATCCCTTGAGAGCGGGGTTTTGGATGTCGGCATCGGAAACGACCGGAAGAGGCATAAGATCCGAGCCCTGGATTTCAACCAAGGGTTCTGCAGGTCGACTCATGTCTTCAACTTTCACCGTTCTCTTCATGGACTGATCCTATTTTTTGTCCTGGGACATGGATTCACTGGCTAATTCACTCCAGGTGGAACCGGTTTTGATATGCGGACCCTTCCAATCGACCTTTTGGTCCAGCATCTCTTTGATCCTTTTTTCCAACAGACTTCCTTTTGCGTTGGGTGCATCATCCCACCGTATGAGTAAGAATCCAAAAAGTCGTGTGATGTAATGGAGCGAGCGGGTGAAAGGAAGATAGATCAAAAGAAGGGCAAAAAGGAAGATATGAACCCCCGATGCGGATTCGACATCAATGGGTTCCAAGGTGATCAATCCCTTCCAGAATTCCCTGTATTCCATAAATTTAGGATCCACAGACAACCAAGCGTATAGTCCGCTGAGGAAAACGGCCAGAAGAAAAATGTAGGTGAAATAATTTTGCGGGGTGGCATAATCCCTTAAGTCTCTGCGGGTGAGTCGTGTGATCAGCATGCCGACGCTTCCGAACAGGCCAGCCGTAAAGCTAATGGCTCCCGTGATCAGACTGAAGGAGTAGAGGGTGTTTCCTGTGAGGGAAGGCGACCCCGAAACAACAGGAATCCCGAGCAATAAGGCAACGGCCCCAAAGAACGAAAGGATATGGAAGGTGATGAGGGTTATAAAACCGATGTGCCAGGGATAGAGGAAAACCCAGTAACTTCTATTCCTTCGAAAATATTCGGCCAGAAGGAAATAATCGTTGAAAAGGAACCAGAAACGGCGGAGTCTATTCTTTCTATGGGGTTTTGTCCACCAATCAAGGTTTTCATATTGGGATTTTTCTCGAGAGCCCTGTGCACCTGGGATCTCGGGGTAAACCTCCGATCGAAGATGCACAGGCAAGCTGAGATACTTCTTTATTTTCAGGGTATACAGGGTTATGACAAAAATGTACCCAAAATAGGTAATAGCTGCTAATAGGTATTTCATTTCTATAAATCCTTTTGTTCGGGGGCATATCTGAACAGAAACCCTATCATCCCAAGAGGGAAAAAGAGAGATTGTTCAGCACCCACGAAAATGGATTTACGGTGAAAAGTCCTCCAGAGGGATTTTATACGCAGCCCGTTGGCTTGGGGAGACCTGCCACCTTGCAGGCGCCCTTGGCCGGTCCGCTGGGAAGAACAGTTCATAGATCTGTTTGAGATCGATACCGGTCTTCTTGACGACCATCCGGATCGGCGGTGCCACTCCGAACTTCACGTAGTAATCTCTGAGAATAATCGACGAGTTTCCAGTGATTCTCGCCCATAGGGAAGGCATTTTCCGTCTTGGCGATATCCTCGGCAACCGCCTTACTCCACTTGTCCGGTTCCTGGATGAAACCGTCCTCATCCACCTCAACTTCGATTCCACCTAATACCGCCTTTGCCATCTTGCTACCTCCTCGTGTAATGGATGAGACTTCATATCACATTTCTGCTAGGATGAAACGTAGAGTCTAATCTTTCAATTTTAATCGGTTTGCCTCAAATCCGCCATTGGTTTGGATGCGTTCCGCCCTTCAGCGGTTCAATTTGCGGCCTTTTGCGCCTCCCGTGATGCCAGCGATCACGAAAGATCGGGCCCATTCCGGGGTGCCCGGGCATGGAAATGGACATAAGAGGCGAAGAGATTTTTATAAACGATTCCGTCCTTTTTTCCGCTGATCCCTTGCCCCGCTTGATCCGGTAGGCAAATCGAAGATCCTCTGAATCCAAAAGGCTCGAATGATGGAATTCATGGCCTCGAACGGTCAGTCCGACGGGAAAAATGGGTTTTCCGTCATGACCTCGGCCACGACATAGCCATGTCCTTCGGGTTTCTTCGATAACTGGACCCGGGAAGGGATGATTCCGACCATCTCATAGGATCGACCCTGCCAGGAGATGCTCCGGCACAGATACATCAACCCTGCACATTCCGCATAGACAGGAAGGCCCTTCTTCAACGGCCTGGGCAATATCCCTCCGTAATTCCACGGTTTCCCTCCAGTTCCTTTAAGAAAAAACTCCGGGAATCCTCCTCCAATATAGAGTCCATCCATTCCGGCAACCGATCTTTAAAGGAGTTGATATAGAGAAGTTCGGCTCCTTCATGGGTTAAGGCCTCCAGGTTTTCGGGATAATAGAAATTAAAGGCGCGGTCGCGAATGACCCCGATCCTTACGGAGGGACCCCCTCACCCTTTCCCTCTCCCCTGAGGGCGCGAGGGCGCTGACGATCTGCCATGGTCTCTCCTCCTGTTCGCGAGGCTGATCGGCTCTCACTCCCCGTGACGGGGAAGACGGGGTGAGGGTGAGAGGGACGTGCAGATTCTCGAGCTATCTTCAAGATTCCATCCAGATCGAGATAGGGTTCGAGTTTAAGGCCGATCCGTTCAACGATCGATTCCGCTTCGCCGGATTCGAGGGAAGGAATAAGGCCGAGGTGACGTTCCGAGATATGAAGATCCTGATCTCTTGGGCAGGCTTCCAAGGACAGGAATTCCGCAGTACTGTTCCACGGCATCCCTGAGTTTCTTTTCATGCCGGCTGCCGGAGACATAATTGAGGATGACTCCAGCGATATGGATGTCTTTCTGAAACTGTTGATATCCGGTGACCATGGCTGCAATGCTGCTCGTCATTCGAGTCGTATTGACTACAAGAAGTATGGGAATATTTAAAAGGCGGGCGATTTCAGCCGTTGTTCCGTGAGTATCCAGACCGTCATAGAGGCCCATGTGCCCCTTCAACAATGGCAAGATCCGCGTCCTGCCGAAGCTTCCTGAAAGGTTTGGATCAATTGATTCCCGGGGATCAGGAAGAGATCGAGGTTGCGGCAACTTCTGCCTGTCGCCACGGTAAGCCAGGACGGGTCGATATAATCGGGGCCTTTCTTAAAGGGTTGTATCGACAGGCCCCGACGTTTGAGACGCGTTGCACAAACCAAGGGTAACGGTTGTTTTCCCCGAGTGACCCTGAGGAGATGAAATCAGAAGGCTGCCAAGGTGTTGCTGCCTGTGGTCGACCTGACCACTCGTGGCCATTAAGATCAACCCTCACTCTTGCCGCCGAGGGCGATATAGGTGATGCCGCCAAAGCTCCGGTACTCGATCTTTCCGTCTTTGGCCAGCTCTGAAATCATCTTGTCCACCAGATCCCTTGTCCTCTCCGACGGCCTTGCCACCTCTTTGTTACGGGCCTGGCTCACCGTTCCCAGGTATTTCAAGATCTTTTCCTTCAGTTCTTCACTCATCTTTCACCCCCATCCCTATATCCATGGATGGATTTGTAGCCGCAGGCTTTGAGCCTGCGAAAAATGGTTCCAAATAAACGCAACCTAAAGGCTGCGGCTACAAGCCTATTGAGACAGTAATTAGACAAGATCTACTACCATTTGAACTGGGTCGTGGTTCTCCAGGTTTCTCTGGCAAACGTAAAGTCGTCAATGTGCTGCTCGGTAAAAGGGATTCCTGTCAAGCTAAAGAACCTCTCCCAGCCGATCCTTTCAATCCACTCCCCCATACGCTCGTCCTGATTCGCATGTTTTGCATAGATCTCTACGATCTTTTTAATGAGGCTGACCGTCTCAGGCCACCGGGGCGGGGTATTGGGGAGATAAGGGACAATCATACGGGAGAACATGGGAGGTTTTCTCGCATTGGAAACCTTGCCTCCGGCATAAATGGCCACGCCGTCTCCCTCAGCCGTCAGCCAAAGGCATGGCAGGACAGACGGTATAGCAGTTCCCGCAATACATGCAGAGGTCTTCCTTGACCACGACGCTTTTGACATCCTTATCCGGATGTCTTCGGATCGCGCCCGTGGGACAGGAAGCCATGGTCGTGGGGATCTCACAGATGGCTGCCACTCTTTCGTTATTGACCTTTGGAATCTTGGTATGAACGCCGACAATCGCCAGGTCGGAACAGTGGACGGCTCCGCACATGTTGATGCAGCAGGCCAGCGAAACCCTCAGTTTAGCCGGAAGTTTCATGCTGGTGAAGTAATCGTAGAGCTCGTCCATCAAGGCCTTCACGATCGCCGAACTATCGGTCGCCGCACTGTGGCAGTGGAGCCATCCCTGGGTATGAACGACGTTGGAGATGGCGTTGCCCGTCCCTCCAACGGGAAGGCCGAGTTTCTTTACCGCTTCGATGATGCCATCCACCTTTGCCTTGTCCGGGGTCATAAACTCAATGTTATACCGGCTGGTGAATCGCAGATGACCCTCACAGTACTTATCCGCGATGTCGCAAAGATCCCGAATAAAATCGACGCTGACGACACGGGGATTTCCCGCCCTTACGGTATAGACCTCGTCCCCGGTTTCGGAGACGTGCTTGAATACGCCTGGTTTCAGGATCTCGTGATACTTCCAGTTTCCATAATTCTTTTTGATGACCTCAGGAATCATCTCCCGATAATTCGGGGGCCCCACATCCGTTTTTGACATGTTTAACCTCCTCCTTCTAAATTCAGATTCCGGCATGCTTGCCGGTAAGCAGAATTCAAGCCTTCATGGGCTTTAAGTGGCCAGGGTCTAGTTCACTCAGCCTCTGGACTCCTTGGTCGGTCCGCGATCCGCATCTTTTGATCAAAAGAACACATAGGGGTTTGACCTGGGCCGATTGATCATCTGGGGCACCGGCTTTAGCCCCACCGCTTTCAGGAACGTTCTCATTCCCACTTTCTCAATGAGCTCACCGACCCTTTCTCTGGGACTTTCCATTTTCATCCCACCACTCCCAGATCTTCCGGAGAAGCTCTTTGATCTCCGTGTAGGGAGGCTCTATCTTCATGAAGGGAACGATGACGGAGGAGAGCATGGCTCCCTTGATGATCGGGGCCTTGCCGCCGATGAGAATGGTTGCTCCCTGTATCGACTCCCGGCCGGATCGCTTTGGTCATCTTGTTGATGCAGTGCATGCACCGGACGCAATCCTCCGGCTTGACCTTCAGCTCCTGGGCCTTTTCGTCCCACTCCAGGGCATCGGTCGGGCACTTGGAGACCACACGGGCCTTCACATCAAACCCATTCTTCACATAGTCCTTTACGGCCTTCTGATCGATCCTCAGGCTGTCCCGCCAGGTGCCGATGATGGTGAAATCGGACCGGGCAATGGCTGCCACGCAGTCGTTCGGACATCCGGAGATCTTGATCTTAAACTTGTAGGGCCAGCGGGGCCGATGGATCTCTTCCTGGAATTCCATCGTCAGATCATGGACAAGCCCCAAGCGTATCGATGGATGTCCATTCACACCGGGCAGGTCCGACACAGGCCGTTGGCGTTCTCAGGGCGGATCCGGAACCTCCGAGATCGAATCCGATCTCCGTTAAGGAATCGAAACAGGGCTGGAGATTGGGAGTGGTCGTCCCCAGGAGAATGATGTCTCCTGTAGAACCATGGAGGTTGGTGAGTCCGCTTCCGTATTTTTCCCAGACGTCGCAAAGGTTTCTTAAGGCCTTTGTGTTGTAGAACCATCCTGCGGGATGATTCACGCGCATGGTGTGGAAGGATTCCACATTGGGGAACATCTGGGGCACATCGCTGTATCTTCCGATGACTCCTCCACCGTATCCTTTGACACCAACGATTCCACCGTGTTTCCAGTGGGTTACCCTGTCGTTGAACGACAGCTCCTGAACGCCCAGGAGATCCTTGGCGGCAGGACTCTTTTTTGCCGCCCGCTTCATCTCTTTGACGTAGCTCGGCCAGGGTCCCTTTTCGAGCTCGTCCGTTTTTGGAGTTTTATCTGACATCGATTCACCTCCCAATGGATTTCAGGTCTTTCCCTCACCCCTGTTCAAAGAAGTGTATTTTCTTATGGAAGGAAAGAATAAGGATTTCTAACATTTCATTGCAGGCCTGTCAAACATTGCCGGTTACTCGGAACGGGCCTCCATCCTCTCCAAAAACGGAAGAGTCTGCATAGGGTTCAGGCTGAGGGATGTTTCGTTCCAGGAATAGAGTATTTTTAGGTGACAAGAGGGTTATTAGAATGTAAGTCATTGAAAATAAAAAATAAAATGTAAATATAAAATAAGCTTGACCATTCTTTTTCTTTTTAGTATAGTCCTATCTCAAGATCTCCCATAAAAGATGATGGATTTTGATCGAGACCGATTTCCCGAACAGAAAATGGGTAAATTAAAGCTCTCCTGAAAATTGAAACCGTAACGCATAGGAAGCGAAGGAGGTGATTGGCTGAATCGGAGGTAAATTGAAACGTTACCTAAATGAGTCAGGAAAGGGGGACACAAGCATGGCCGGGAAAAATCAGGGGATTGATTGGTCAACCTTATGGAAGAAAGATGACTGGATGTCGGTATGGATCGGGTTTCTCATCCTCATCATCTTTATGGCAGGAGCCGCCTTCAGGCTCCCCGGTTGGAAGTGGATGACTGACAACGCGGTCAGCGAAAAGATGGGCGGATGGCAAAAGACATCAGAGTCGCTCATGAAGTCGGCGGAGGAGAAGGGCGAGGAGGCGCTTAAAGCCGGAATCGCGGGAATAAAGACGGCTCTCGATGCAAAAGACAGAAAGGCCATCGGCGAGGCGGCTGGAAAGATCGAAAAGGCTGCTAAAGAGGTTAAAGACAAGGACTTAAAAGGGAAGGCGGAGAAGTTCGCCAGAGATATGAGGGGAGATGCGGGAGCGACTTTTGGAAAGGCTCTCAGCGGAGGGAACCTTTTAAGGGCCTTCTGGCTGCTGATTGGCCTCGGTGTCCTCTGCGCCATCGGACTGTCCCTGATGGGGACCTCCGTCTTCAAGTTCATCAAGGGGTTCTGGTTCATTTTTATCCTCTCGGCAATTGCCTTTATCATTGCCGGTAACACCAGGGTTAGCTATATCGGGTTGGAGGTTGTCTTTTGGGCCTTGATCTTCGGGCTCATCGTCAGCAACTTCTTCGGGGTTCCCGAATGGCTCAAACCGGCCATCAAGACCGAATTCTTCATCAAAATTGGTCTGGTTCTTCTCGGAGCGGAACAGCTCTTTTCGACCATCATCAGGGTGGGAGCCTATGGCATGATTCAATCCATCATCGTGATCGGCGCAGTCTTCTACGTCTGTTTCTGGGTGGCCAAGAAGTTGGGGCTCGACGATGAATTCGCTTCCATCCTCGGCACGGCCGTTTCGATCTGTGGCGTTTCGGCGGCCATTGCAGCCGGCGGGGCGGTCAAGGGTGACCCGAAGAAGGTCAGCCACACCATTTCCCTTGTCCTTCTCTGTGCGATTCCCATGCTGATTTTTCAACCCCTCATCGCCAAGGCGGTGGGCATGGCGCCGGCCGTGGCAGGGGCCTGGATCGGAGGAACGATTGACACCACGGGAGCCGTGGTTGCCGCCGGACAGATTGCGGGTCCTCTGGCCATGGGGGTTGCTGTGGTGGTGAAGATGGCGCAGAACGTCTTAATCGGGGCGGCTGCCTTCCTGCTTAGCCCTCTGGTTTACGTTGAAGGGAAAGGAAGTGACGGAGAAACCCGGCGCCCTTGAGATCTGGTTCCGGTTTCCCAAGTTCGTCGTCGGATTTATCATCGCCTCCCTTGTCTTCTCCTTCTTCATGTCGGAGGCTTCGGCAAAAGCGATCACAGGGATTACATCCGGTATCCGGGGCTGGCTGTTTACGCTTGCGTTTCTGTGCATCGGGCTTGACACCAAGTTCAAGGATCTTGTCTCCGTGGGTGGCGGAAAACCTGCGGTCGCCTTCCTGATTGCCCAGGCTTTCAACATCATCTGGACATTGATCTTTGCCTATCTGATCTTCGGCGGGATTCTTTTCCCGGTTCCCGCGGTCTAAACTTCAAGAACCCGAAGGGGCCTGGCGTCTCATGGCGACCAGGCCTTTTTTTTACCTTGCCCGGACTTACGATTCCATCCAGTTTTCCAATGAAAGGTTACACCCCGATCATCTTGTGGCAGGATCTCACAGAACCCGGGCGGTTCGGGCAGGGGATTTGCGTGGGGGTCGAGGGGGTGAGAGCGATTGAGGAATGAAAAATAGAAATCCCTGAATTTCTTGTCTCTTTCGTAGAGGCGATCTCTGAACTGGACATAACTCTCCTGTCTCCAGATGGCCGAAAAGGGTTCTTTGAAGATGTTCCCAAAACTCAATTTTTCCACATGGTATTTCTTATCGCAGAAGATCCTCTTGAAGGGGGAGGGGAGAGGCGGATAAAGATAGACACAGGGAGAGACCTCCCCATCCGCGGAGATATAGAGGTTCCTGAGGGGATTTTCACTGCACAGGGAGACCTGAGTCGCCGAGAGAGAGGGTCTTGAGAGTTTGACGTGGAGCTTCCGGGCATTCTGTCCTGCCTGTTTTAAGAATGTTTTCGTATGGGTTCTCTCCGGCATCCCAGATAAAAACCCTCTGCTGCTCCTGCCAGGCATTGATGGTGTGACAGATGTTGATGAGAACGACTTCCTCAATCCCCAACTCTTTAGCAAAGAGAGGGAGGGACGGGACTTCAAGAATATTCTCCTTTACCATGAGGAAGACGAGATGCATCCTGGGCCGGAAACGTTCCTGGCGCAGCTCTCTCTTCGGAAATCAGATGGATTGCCTCACGAATTTCTGAAAGATAGGAGTTGACCCGGATTGCAGCGTGGGTCTCTTCTTTTATCCCCGCGATGGAGAAACCTACAAAATCGAGGCCTCCATGGATGAGCTCTGAAGCCAAATCCCTGGTCAGACCTTTCCCGCTGGTCACAAATCCGACCTCCGCCCCTTCCTGTTTGACCCGTTTGACGCATTCGATCAGATGGGGATGAAGCAGAGATTCTCCCCATCCCTCCAGGATGACTGTTTCGACCTCTTTCAGGTAAGGGAGAATCTTTTTGAAATCCTCGATGGGCATGTCCTGGTATTGCCAGTCGTCCCTTTCTGACCGGATGCACATCTTGCAGAGCAGGGGGCATCTCGTCGTGAGTTCGATCTGCCAGGCTGAAAAGGGTTTCTTCTTTCTTCTCCAGGGAATCTTTTCTAACACGTTTTCATCTCCGAACGTTATAGCTTCTGCAAGAGGTCTTCGATTCCCCTTTGAGAAGAAGGGGAGTACCTGCAGAAGCTGTAGGGAAGATAGGGAACCCCTCCCCATTTCGTTTTGAAAAAGGTGACACCCGAATTAATACCGAGGCCTAAATTGATATATTTTTTCTGTTCGGTCCTGGCGTGGTTCAGGATCTCTGAGAGGAGAAGGTCGGAGGCGCCGGGGGCAGGCCGGTCCCTTAAACTGAAGTTGAACATGTACATGGCATAATATTTTGAGCCAAATTCTGCAACATCGAAGGCAACCAGTTCCTCCCCCTGATTTCTCGCTTCAAAGATCCAGGCCGTGGGGACGGACGAAACATATTCAGGGACCTGTTTAAAAATCGATTGTGTCGCTTCATCCACCGGGTGAGAAGTCAAAAATCTGCGCATCATCTGGCGGTGATCTTCATCAAAGCTCCTCACCCTTTGAACCCTCAGGCCCCGCATGGCGCGCCGGATCATGTTCCTTGTTTTTTGCGGAACCGACAGGGGGGAAAGGTTCAGCCTGTAGTAATGGTCTGAGGGTGAGCAGGCCTTCCCGGTGATTGAAGAAGAGATGGAAGGAGCCGTCAGGGCAATCTCCTTCGGTTTAAATCGCCGGATGGCCTGATCGAGGACCTTTTTCATCCGTTTTTCTTCAGAGGGTTCCTTCAAGGGATAACCCACAAAGATGAGATGATCTTTCTTGGCATAGAGAAGAAAGTCCTCAAGAAGGAAGGGCTCTGCCTGTGAGATGGAAGTTACGTAGGGGACGATATGCTCCGGAAGATAGGCGTATTCTTCGATATAGGATTGCTGAACGGCCGTGATCATGCAGCCTCTTGTGTGACGCGATACCCCTCATCGAGGAAGAGCTTCCGGACTCCCGGGATATGGGCGCTCCCTATGAAAGCAGTGGTCCGTCCTTTTTCGATGGAGCTTCTTATTCCTTTAAAGAAGATGGGATCGCGATTTGCGAGGATTGACTCGCAGCGCGTGGGAAACAGTCCTGTCACAGATGCGAACTGCTCCAGGTTTCCGGAGAGGAAGACCTTAAAGTACCGGTCCTGATAGTTCTTCCATTGCTCAACGTGATTGAGATAGTTTACAAACCGTTCAAAAGGGATTCCATCCAGGGCAGCGAGTTGGTCTTCAATCGTTTCAAGGAAACCGATGTTTTTACCAAGCTTCTTGGCGATACGATAGGCTTCGACATCCATCGAATGCTTCCAGTTCAAGAGGGCGGACCAGACGGTGAAAAAGGCCATCCAGGGGCGGACACCTCTGGTATAGGATTCCAGATAATTTGGGGTGGCGGGCTGTAAGAGATCAAGATAAACCCCTGAAGAGGTGGTCGAATTGAGATGGTTGGCCAATTGCCGGTTGATCTCCCTGCGTGCGGATGGGTCAAGGGCGTCGTAAAGGGAAGGGGTTCCTTTACCCTGCCGGCCGTACTCAACGACTCTTGCCATGCTCTCGGGATCAAGAGGGCCTTCGAATAGGACCGTTTCAGCGCTTTGAATCAATCGCGTAAGGGCCTTCTCAAAAGAGACGGGGCAGAAGTGGGCGGAACCAACGAGAAGGGATGAGGGTCCATCTTTCTCAACGCTCCAGACCGATTGAAAGCGTTTTTCTCTCCGCCAGAAAAGATTCATTCCGATTGGCTCGTCTCTCCTTGTCTAGGGAAACAGACACACAATTTCTATTTTCGTATCAGAGTCTTTCTGCAAGGTCCCTGATCAGTGAGGCCGTCCGGGTGTAGCCATAATGGGCCTCACAGAATTCGTATCGGAGGGTGGGGACCCCTCCCCACTTCTCTTTAAATCTTCTGATCCCTTCATTGACTCCTAATCCGAGATTGATCGTCCCCTTTCCGGCCTCACGGGTGAGATCAATCATTTCGTAAAAGAGGAGGTCGGAGGCGTGGGGAACATAGTTTTTCTTTGAATAACATCCAAGGAGATAGGTCGCAAATCCTTTTGCGGCAAGATCGACCACATAAAAGGCGGACAACCTTCCTTTTCTGTCCCGGGCGTTGAGGACACAGGAACTCTTCGATTGGGGAACATAGTGGGGCATGGCAAGGTAAAGTTCTCTTAATCTGGGAGACAGCTTTTCCCTTTTCAGGAATTCAGCCACAAGGCCCTCGTGCTCCTTTGAGAAGGAGTGACCCCTTTCTATCTCCAGCTCCATCGAAGCTTTCTCGGCGACCCGGAGAAGGGAGGTCTTCGGTTTCGTTACCTCCATGTCGAAGGTAAAGTACTGATCCGTCTCTCTTTCTGTTGAAATGTTGGAGAGGGAGGAAGGTATCTCCGGTCCGATAAACCAGAGGTACTCGGGTTTATAAGAGGAAAGGGCCCTTTCGAGAACCTGTTCACACCGCTCTATCGAAAAACTTTTTTCAAGAGGGTATCCCACCAGGATGAGCCAGTTGTCCTTTGCAAAGCCCAGATAATCTTCGAATGAAGGAAGGGATTCTCCTTTTGAAATGAGGGCCATCAGGCTTACGATATGTTCCGGGACATAGGCCTTAGCGAGGATATACCTGATCTTCTTCTGAGGAGATTAACATTGACGGTATCATTATAAACCCTTGCTCCCGCCGATGCCGAGGCAAACGTTCACAAGAACATAATGCCGGACCCGAATCATACCCGCCCATGCTTTCTTTGCCTTTTGATGATTCTCATCATCCCTGTCGAGCAGAGCATAGAAAGCGGATGTATCGATAAAGATTCTCATTTGCGGTAGGTGTCCGAGAGGTAGAGATCATGTTTTTCAGAGATATCGTGCTTTTCGGAACTGAACTGGCCCACGATTTCAATCGCCCTTTTATGTCTTTCTTCAACGTCAACGACGGCGCTTGACTTAATCAGGGTGTCAACGGCTCTCCGGATAAGCTCAGCGATTGAGAGATGCCGAGACATGGATATTCTTTTAAGAGCCTTTGCCTGCTCCTCAGTCAGTTGTATGCTGTGTCCTTACGATGGTGACCTCCATACAACCTTGAGAATCTGGACCTACTTTTTCTTGAAAAGACGAGTATGGTTAGAAAAATTCGCTGTGGTTCCAAGTAAGCATCGGTCGGTTATGGAGCGAGGCAAAGTCGGAATGGTGAGCCGAGAGCGTAAGATATTGCAGCTCCGTTGGAAATCAACGATTGTCGCCGCATGTGTGGTTCCACGATAACCTAAACCTATTTCCCTTACCGATTTTTATGCAATAGTGAATTACGCGTCGTCGCGTTCATCAATCCGAACTTGAATCAGATATCTCAGCATTAGATACGGTCACACTCTGTATCTGCCAGTCGGATAGTAACTTCGTACTCTGGCTGCACCTCGCTATCGCCTTCACCTCATAATATCCACTATCCCACAAATGCGATCCGCTCACCGTTCCCACCGCTAACCAACCTGTATTCGTCTCATCCCCCCAGTCAAAATAGTACTGCACCGCCTCTCCCTTATCACACACAGCATACCCTGCCGTATAGGTCGCCGTTTCATTCGGCTTTAGATTACCAGGTCCTTCCAAATTCGGCCGCGTTACACTCCCCGACTGAGGCTGCACAACGATTTCCTTACTCACCTTATCCCCCGAATCCACCACCTCCAGCCTTAACTCATGCACCCCTGCAGGCAGCTTACCCAATAACTCGCTTGTCTTGTAGGTCGATATTTTGTCCCCATGTCCGCCCAATGGTTTCTTACTGTAATAACTCTTCTTGAATGTTCCGTCTACATAGAGAGCGATCTGTCACTTTCGTGTCGGTTTGTGCCTTCCCGTAATTTTTAACTCCCCATCCCAGGTATAACTGATTTGTCGGCTTTAGCAGCAGGCCGTCTGTTATTGCCCCTTTCTTAGTCGACACAATGAGCATATCATCCCACTGGTCCGGCTGATAAAACATCACATTGGCTTTATCCGAGGGCAAAATTGATATCAGCTTCGCATACTGATTGTCTTCCTTATTCGACTCATCGATTGCATCATTCAAATCTATATAGAGGATGATATTGTGCTCTCTTGAACTTAGCTTACCAATCGAGTAGTCTACCACCTTTAACATTTTGTTAGGATCCAGAGACGGTCCATTCCATTGACCCTTCAACTCACCATCGGCATAAAGCTCTATCAAAAAACTCTTCGTTACCCCGACGGCCCCTTTATTAATAACGGCAAAGCTTACATACAGATTGTCCGTACTGTAAAGTGGTTTTACATCTATGCCCGTACCTGTAGCATTGGAGACCAGGATCTTATCCGTCCATTTGCTGGGTTGGTATACGGCTAAATCGGGTTTTATTATAAGTTGGCCGATTTTTCCACTCTCGCGCTCGGTAAACCAGAGATTGCCGTCCGGACCCGCCGTAATGCCAAAAGGATAGCTGTCCGCTGTAGGGACCGGGAACTCGGTGATGACACCAGCGGTCGTGATGCGACCGATCTTGTTACCACTAGCTTCAGCAAACCAGAGATTGCCGTCCGGACCCGCCGTAATGCCCGAAGGATAGCTGTCCGCTGTAGGGACCGGGAACTCGGTGATGACACCAGCGGTCGTGATGCGACCGATCTTGTTACCACTCGTTCAGTAAACCAGAGATTGCCGTCCGGACCCGCCGTAATGTCCAAAGGATAGCTATCCGCTGTAGGGACCGGGAACTCGGTGACGACACCAGCGGTTGTGATGCGACCGATCTTGTTGCCATTCCATTCAGTAAACCAGAGATTGCCGTCCGGACCCGCTGTAATGCCCCAAAGTTGGCTCTCCGGGGTAAGGACCGGGAACTCGGTGATGACACCAGCGGTCGTGATGCGACCGATCTTGTTGCCACTAGCTTCAGTAAACCAGAGATTGCCGTCCGGACCCGCCGTAATGCCAAAAGGATAGCTGCCCGCTGTAGGGACCAGGAACTCGGTGATGACACCAGCGGTCGTGATGCGACCGATCTTGTTACCACTAGCTTCAGTAAACCAGAGATTGCCGTCCGGACCCGCTGTAATGCCCCAAAGTTGGCTCTCCGGGGTAAGGACCGGGAACTCGGTGATGACACCAGCGGTTGTGATGCGACCGATCTTGTTACCACTAGCTTCAGCAAACCAGAGATTGCCGTCCGGACCCGCCGTAATGCCAAAAGGATAGCTGTCCGCTGTAGGGACCGGGAACTCGGTAATTGTGACAGCATTGGCTGGCAGAAGCCCAAGTGGCGCAATACCTGAAATCAAAAAAGATAAAAGAGCACAGAACCGGCCTAACCGAACAGTAGAAATCGTTGATAACATGTTCGATCCCTCCTTTCGAGGAGGTTATAGAACTCAAATCTCCTCTTCTATCCCGCATATCCATTCCCGCTTTGAAATTCCCGATCAAAGCGTAACATGAAACCAAACGTAGCGCAAAACATGTCACCAAAAGTTACAATCAAATTTTTTCTTTTTGCACAGAATATCCAAAAACAAAAAAGCCGAACTTACCTCAGGTTTATCCTTCGGCAGCTCGGCCGTCTTTTCCCTAAGAAGACCCGCCGCTTTCCGTCCCCTTCTCACGGAGGGTTTGGCTTTATCGAGAGAATCTCATTTGTCTTGGGAATACAGCATCATCTTATCAAAGAGGCAGACTTTGTCAATATGAAAAATCAGTTTGTGAAAATTATCTCTTCGGGGATTACCTATTCAAAATAAACCCAGATATTGCATAAAAATCTGTCCACACGGACATGGGTAAGCCGGTCGGAAAGGCTACGGCCTGCCTGCGCGAAGCCGCTTCGGCGAAGGCAGGGGCGAATCTTCTGATCGAGAAGCACGGACGTTTTTATCCCCGCTGGAGTTCACTTTGGGTGAGGTCCGCCCTTTCCCATAAAATTTCAAATCGACCGCCGTCCGAAGCCTTGAAGAGCGGTTTACCCATGCCTGCACGCCGAAGTGGCGTTTCGGCACGCAGGCATGGCCGTTTTTGCAACTGGCGGGTAAACGGAGGATTTATTCCGCCGATACAGGAAGAAATTGGTGTTTACATTTCAGGCGTTTCTGCCAGTCGCTGAATGACCGGGGAGCAAAGCGAGGGTATTATGACGAGCAACTTGCAGGGCGAGGGACCTCTTCTGTGGCAGGGGTGACCTAAACGACCAGTGATCAGGTGTCTGGATCAATTCGTTTGGATTTTGATGTAGGTGGAGTTGGCTTTGGGCATGACGGCGATCCGAGGGGGGTTGGAATATTTCTTTCCTATTTTTTCGAAGGCTTCCTGGATTGTTTTGACAGGGGAGACCATCAGGGTTCTGCACAACCCTTCATCAATGGACGAATAGAGGTGAACCCGGGCCTTGATTAAGGAGCGGCACCAGAGAAAGGCCTTGTGATCGCCCATCTTGAATTTCGCCTGTTTGAAATGATCGATCACTTCCCGGGGATTTTGATATTTTATCATCATCTGATAAAAGGTTTCATCCCCATGGCCATCCGGACACTCTGCAAGAAAGAGGATGTCTCCGCCCTGCCGGACGAGAGGGGTGACATGGGCCAAGGCCTTTTGGGCCTGATAGACATTTATATCTTTAGGGTATCCGCCGGGTGAGGCGATCACCAATCATATTCCTTGAGAGCCTTTGTTTCATAGAGGGTCCGGCAGAATTCACTTCCGACTCTCTCCACCTCCACGGGATCGCCGCTGAACGTCTTGACCATACTATTCGTCTCGTTCAAAACGACGTTGACCACCCAGTGGACACCCGATCATTTTTCCGATCTCTTCAATATCCTGACGGACCGGATTGTCCTGGATTTCTCCGACCAGAGCCCGGGGATCGAAAGAGCATGGAATGGTTGGCTTCGATCGTCTGTGCTCCGGCCAGACCGATCGCTGCGCCCTTGACTCCTCCCGTGTAGCCCACAAACTGGTGGGGATCGATCAGCCCAATCACGAGACGGAGGTCGGCCTGAAGAAAAAGAGGATTCAAAAAGACCGGAGTTCCCCGAGAGGTATTTCCCAGGAATTTAAGATCCGCCTGTCTGGCGTCGTGAACAACGACAGGAATATTTTCTTAAGAATTTCCGAAGGGAGGATGTTTGAGAGATCGCGACTCTGATCCATCGGAGGATGAAGCCCTGATGCGACGAGGAGACGAATGGAAGAGGGTGCGATTCCCATCCGGTCCAGCCGCTCAAGGAGAGGAGGAAGGATCAGACGATAGGGGATGGGCCTTGTCTCATCGCTGATGGCAATGGCAACGGATTTGACTCCCCGGAAATCTTCGAGGCGTCTGTCACCGAGAGGATTCTCGAGGCTTTGGAGGATTTCCCTGCTGGGGATCCTTTGGCTGAGGATACAGGGTTGGGCCGGAAGACATCTGCCTTCCAGCCCGAGGAAGATCAAAGGAGAGTTTTCCTTTTCCGTACGGAAGTTCGAGATGGGTGTGTCACTTCCGTTGCTCGGTCGCCTCAGGAGAGAAATGAAGCCAGGGGGAAACGGTCGGAAAGGGTGACACGGCGAAACAGTTAAGTCCGTGTCCTCCTGTTTCTTCGAAGTCTTTCGAATCTCGCGTGATCTCCGTGTCTAACACAGACTCTCCTATTTCTTGTATTTGGGATTGGCAGCAAAGGCCTGTTTCAGTGTGTCTCCCCGGAGCCCGTTTCGGAGAGCCTCAAGGGCCAGGATGTCTTCGGGCGGAACATTGCCCAGACTCACATTGATGCCAAAACGCTGGATGAGAAACTGTTGCTGATTCTTGATGGGGGCCTCCCACTCCAGCTTGGTGATGTCATCGACGCCACTGATGATGGCGTCCACCTCATCCAGTTTGGGTTTTCCATCCTTGTCATAGATGCCCACGCCCTTGCCGGCCTCCCGGGCCTCGACGATGACCTTGTAGGAGCCATTGGCCAAGTCGGCTGCAATCTCCTCGTGCATCATGGCGGCTGCAACCTTTTCATCCGGATCCTTTTTCCCGACCTCCGAAACAACCATAAATCCCATGTCCACGGCCCGCTTGATGCAATCGGCCCGGGTCTTCAGATCGATCTCAATCGTTCCGTCGGAGAATTCGATGGCATTGAATCCCAGTTCCTTGCACCGCTTGAGGTATTTGGCGTAGGTCCCCTGCCAGACAGAGACTTCCAGGAAGGTTCCTCCCGGGCAGATCCAGACATCGTAGTCCTTGACCATCTCCACCTTCTCGGCAAGATAGTCGAGGTCGAGGAAGGCGCTGGTCCCGAAGGTCAGCTTGATGAAATCGATCACATCACCGGCAGAATCGAGCAGGTCCTGGGTGGCATGCAGTCCGAGACCCTTGTCGATGATCATGGTGATGCCTTCCTTCCGCGGTTTGGTTGACCGCCCGGGAACGGGCATCTCAAAGACTCCGTCAAATGATTTTACTCGGCTCATTTCAGATTCCCTCCATGCAGTTTTTTGCACCGGCCAGAACGGACTTAACCGGGTTTAAGGTGACTTCTTCGACAAAACGGGTCATCGTCTGAAGACGTCGCTTCATCAACTCCGGCGTATCCAGACTTTCAACCGGAATCACATCGTAGAGAATCACGGGAGGACCAAATTTTTCCGTTGCATTGTCAAAGAGAAGTTTGACGATCTTCTCTTTGCGGGTGATCGTTTTGACGATAGGAATCTCCCGGCCCGATTCGATCTTGGCATCCACCACGGTGACGCGGGGATTGAGATAGTTGGGCTGGGCGGCGATGTGGCCCATGTCGATGGCGATTTTGTGGCTCCAGACATCCGGGCACATCGGGGATCTCCACTTTCAGTCTTTTGTTCGCATCCGGGAAGTCATAGATCAGTGTCCCCAGCCGGATGTTGTCGAAGAGGGAGCCCATATAAAATTCATATCCCTGATCCGTAAACCGGAAATGGGTCATCTCCGTGCTGAAGATCTGCCAGTCGTCCTCAAGTCCCTTGAGAAGAAAGACCGTTTTCCCGGCCCCGGCCCCTCCCACGACCAGGAGGAGGGTATTCCGGGAAGGGCTGAACATGGAGCTGGCATGAAAACTGTAAACCTGATGATGGCGCTCCAGCGTGACCAGGAGGTATTTGAAGAAAAGCCCCAGGTTTCCAAAGAGCGAATAGCGATTATCCGAACACTCCTTTTCGTAGCGGGTGAAATCTCCGGTGGCAAAGAGAACCTTCTCCGTCACTTTGACCTGAGGCTCGACCTTTGGATCGTCCATGGCAATGAAATAGGCATCGAGATCTTCGCTGATAGGGGATGGGTTCGATGGAGTGAATATCGGTCAGCAGAGATTCCATGACCTGTCCTTCGAAGTATCGGGGTTCAGTGATCAGCTTTTCATTATTCGAGACGATGCCGATTCTGGCCTGGGCAATTTTTACGGCTCGCTGATACATAGGACCGAAGACACCTCCCATCCGATGAAGAAGCGGTTCTGTCAATCTCCTTCAAAATTTTTTAGAGCCGACTCTCTCACCTTTCGAATGTGTTCCCTCATCAGGGATTCTGCCGACGAAGTGGTCTTTCTGCTCCATGGCCTGAATGATATTGAAATGCTCCACGAGGGACTGTTCCGGTCTTCCTTCGTGGGACACGGTTTGAATTCGAAGCATCTGGACGTGGTCGTTGAGGGTATTCATGATGTTGATGAGCAGGTCGTTTCTGCTTGCCCTGATGATCAGGTTGTGAAATTCGAGGTCAGCCTGGGTATACTCTTTTGATCGATCCCGGATATTCGATTCGGAAAAATTCTTAAAAAGGGATTTCATCTGCTCAATCGTCTGTCTCGTTGACATGGTCCACGGCCAGTCTTGCTGCAAACCCTTCCAGGGCTTCCCTGACCATCAGGATTTCAGTTATTTTTTCCCTGGAATGTTTGACCACAAAGGCGCCTCGCCGGGGAATGATCTTGACAATGCCTTCGTTCTCCAGGCGGCACAGGGTCTCCCGAATCGGAGTCCGGCTGACCCCTAACTGTTTGGCGATGGCCTCTTCATCGATCTTTTCACCCGGCGGGATCTCTTGAAAGATGATCGACTTCTTGAGGATTTCGTAAACCCTGTCTCGAAGGTTCGGTGATTCAATCAATTTGTTCGATTTCCATTTCCATAATTTTGTATAATGTATGACATATTACGAATTTTCAGTATCAATGATTCTGCAGAAAAATTTATTGACAAATCTATCTAATGAGTTAATTCAATGAAATACAAAATTACGCCCAAGTGGTTTTAGAGGATTCATTATGTCCGGAGTGCAGAGAATTCTTGTGTCCGAAGAGATCGAAGGAGTTGGCATGGATCAACTCAGGGACAAATACGAGGTGACTGTTGCCCCTGCCCTATGGCAAAACGTCGTTCAACTAGAAGAGGCCGTTCGAGAGATCGAAGCCTTGATCGTTCGGAATCAAACGCAAGTGACCGAGTCACTTCTTGGCAACGCAAAGGATCTCCGGGTTATTGGTCGGGCAGGGGCAGGATACGATAACGTGAATATCGATGCCGCCTCGCGGGCCGGGGTCGTCGTTTGCTATAGCCCGGAAGAGAATGCCGTTTCGGTTGCGGAACATGTCTTTGCCCTTCTCCTGTCTTTGGCCCGAAAGATTCCCGGGGCAGATCAATCCGTCAAGGCCGGGAAATGGGAGCGGAAAAAGTTTCATGGCACTGAGGTTTTTGGGAAAACGCTGGGGATTTTGGGTCTTGGCAAGATCGGGTTTCGCGTGGCCTTGCGGGCCAAGGCCTTTGGCATGCGGATCTTGGGCACCGATGCCTACCTCTCATCGACCCACCTTCATGTCACGGAGTCCGGGGTTTCAATGGTCTCCCTGGGGAAACTGCTGGAATCGTCCGATTTTTTGACGATCCATCTTCCTCTGAACAGAGAGACCCGCGGTCTGCTCAATTCAGCGTTACTTCGAAGGATGAAACCGACGGCCTTACTCATCAACACATCCCGGGGGGAGATCCTTGTTGAAAGGGATCTGGTTCAGGCTCTCAGAGACCGAACGATTGCAGGGGCAGCGCTCGATGTCCTGGAGAAAGAACCCCCGTTGCTTGAACATTCCCTTTTCGGTCTCGATAATGTCATTCTCACTCCCCACACAGCGGGCCTTACGCATGAAGCCCAGGAGAAGGTGGTGCTGGCTATTGCCGAAGACGTGGACCGGGTTTTGAGCGGGCAGCCTGCGCTGAGATATGTCAACTTTCCCGTGCCCAGAAGGTGAGGCGGGCAGAGAGAGAAAGGGATCAGTGAAATGACTTTGCTTTCCTATGTCTTGATGATCGTGGCCTTTCTTGCAGGTGTCCTCAAGAGCGGATTTGGCATCGGGGCCGGAATTTTTTTGACGCCCCTGCTTGCCCTGGTGATCGATCCGAAAGAGGCGGTGGTTTTGATCGCGGTCATGATGCTTGTTACGGATGCCGCGGCTGTTTATCAATACTGGCGCCAATGGAATGTCAGAGACGTTCTCTTCCTGGCGCCGCCTTGCCTCATCGGGGCGATGGCAGGGGTTTTCCTTTTGAACTGGTTCACTCCTGATCTCGCCCGCCGCGCCATTGGGTTCATCGGGCTCCTTTACGTCGGGACAGAGCTTCTAAAAATTGGATTGCGCATTTCGCCAGCCTCCCAGGGTCTGACGAGAAGTATTCCGATCGGTTTGGTTGCGGGAGTTGCCTCGGCATTATCCAATTCAGGGGGAGTTTTTCTCTCCACCTATGTGGCCGGACGTCTCAAAAAAGAGTACTTTGTGGGAACCCTTGTCGCCGTTTTCTCTGGGACTGAATATGACCAAGGTCGGAATGTTTACAGGATTAGGGTTGCTCACCTCGAAATTGTGGATGATCGAATTGGGCCTCGTTCCTCTCCTCTTGCTGGGGGGTTGGGTGGGCAAGGGGCTTAACCGTCGAATCCCGGAGAAACAATTTTAAGCGCTGGATATTTGTTCTGATTATCGGCGCGTGCATCAAACTTATCTTTTTTTAAAGCCTCCTTTTTCTCTTCAGACGTCGGGAATCCCCAATATGAAATCCGAGAGTGGCAAGAGGTGAAAAAATGATTGACATGAAAAAATGTATAATGTATAAAGTATGCAAATTAGGCGGCAGACCCCGATGCAGAGAATCGAACATGCCAATCTCTCGTTAGTCAACCAGGCCTACAAGGAGCTGAAGCGGATTCATCCTGGAGCACCAGATTCCCCAGGGCGGAAAATTGAACGAAGGCGAACTGGCTGCAGCCCTGGGCATCAGCCGGACGCCGGTTCGGGAGGCGATCAACCGGCTTGCAAAAGAGGGCCTCGTCGAGATCTTTCCCGCAGCGGGGCGCGTTCGTCATCCGGTTCTCGGAAAAAGACGTCAACGAACTCTTCCTGATCCGCGAGAACCTCGAAGGTCTTGCGGCCTATCTGGCCGCCGAGAAGATGACCGGGACTGATCTGGCAAGACTGGAGTCCTGCGTTCAAGGTTTTAAAGAACCTTACGGCAAAAAAGATATCCAGCGGTATGCCCGGGAAGATTTCAAATTTCACCAGACCATCATCATGCTCTCCGATGCGCGGCGGCTGACCAACTCTGATCTCCACCCTTTATGATCACATTCGTATCTTTCGTCTCACGACCATGGGTCTGTCCGACCGGATGAAGGTTTCCCTGGCTGAGCATCGAGCGCCTGATCGAGGCCTTTCGAAGAAAGGATGCCTCAGAGGCGGAGAGCCTGATGCGGCAGCATATCCGGCATGTCCGTCATGGCGTCATGGAAAATATTAAGTTCTTCCTGGGTCATGGGGAAGAGAAACCTTCCTGAATAATGGAGGAGAGAGAATGGCACCGTTCAGCTACCAGCTCGTCGAAGATACGGCCAAAGAACTTTACATCCGCGCCCTGAAACTCCTGCCGCCCGATGTGCGGGAGGCCTTAAAGAAGGCTTACGACAAGGAAACAAGCCTGACGGGTAAGGAAACCCTGAAGACCATCCTGAAGAATGTGGAGGTTGCCGACGAGCAGAACATGCTCATCTGCCAGGACACAGGGCTTCCCATCTACATGGTTAAGATCGGCAGCCAGTTTCCGGTGGATGGCAGCCCGCATTGCTTCGGCCTTAAAAGAAGGCGCCAGGAGGGCGACGATCGAGCATCCCTTTCGCGGAAGTTCTACCCATCCGGTCACCCGGGTCAATCCTCAGACGAGCGTGGGAGAGGGATTGCCGATCATCTATTGGGACTTCGTCCCTGAGAATGATTGCCTGGATATCCTCATGATTCCCAAGGGGTCCGGTTCCGAGAACATGAGCGCCATGAAGATGTTCATACCGGCAGATGGGATTGCTGCGGTTAAGAAGTTTGTCATCGATACCGTATTGCAATCCGGAGCCAATCCCTGTCCTCCGGGGGTCATTGGCGTGGGCATCGGCGGGACGGCAGATCTGGTGGGCAAGTTAGCCAAGGAGGCCATTGCCCGGCCCGTCGGTTCCCATAATCACGATCCGTTCTTCGCCAAAATGGAAGATGAACTCTGCGAAGCCATCAATTCCCTGGGGTTCGGTCCCATGGGTCTTGGAGGGTCGGTCTCCACGCTTGCGGTGCACATCGAATGGGCCTACACGCACATTACCCTGAATCCAGTGGCGGTCAATACTCAATGCTGGCCGGCTCGCAGGGCAAGAGCAAAGATCCATCGAGACGGAAGCGTGGAATATGGGTTCTGAAGAGTAACAGGCAGAAAGCAGAATAGAAGAGAGTTTAATGATGAAGGTAAGGGTAAGGTAAAGGTAGAAGGTCGGAAAATCCCAGATCCAAAATCGAATATAAACCGAGGCTAAGCTTGAGGGCAGAACAATAAACCATAACCTTTTCGAAGGGAGAGAGAAATGGCGACCTATCATCTGACAACGCCCTTGACGGAAGAAGTGGTGAGAAAATTATATGTTCGTGACATTGTGTTCCTCAACGGGACGCTCTTCGGCATCAGGGACCTAACCCAGATCCGCATCTTCGATCACAAGATGGACCCTCCGGTCTCCCTTCAGGGAGCGGCCTGCATTCATACCGCTCCAAGCCTTAAGAAGGAGGGGGACCGATGGGAGAAAATCTGCGTGGGCACGACGACCAGCGGACGGATGGACCGTTTCACTCCCGGATTGATGGAGAAATACGGCGTGAAGGCAATCATCGGCAAGGGCGGCCAGTACCAGGCAAGTCTGGAGGCGATGAAAAAGTTCGGAGGATGTTATTTAGCCATCGTCGGCGGGGCGGCTGCACTTGAAACAAATCAGATCGTTGAGGTGGAGAAGGTTTACTGGGAAGATATCCATCCTGAGGCCCTCTATCAGTTTAAGGTGAAGGACTTTGGACCCTTGACCGTGGCCATGGATTCTCATGGAAACCATCTCTACTCTGAAATAAGGGCCCAGGCCGAGAAGAGGCTCCCGGAGATCTATAAACGGCTGGGAATCACACCCTGAGATCGAACAGTGGACTCATTGAATTTGTGATGGCATCACGATTCTTTTTCGGCATCCTTCCCTATCTCACCGCAGGGATATTCTTTCTGGGCATCCTGTATCGCTTCTCAGTCTGGATGCGGACACCTGTGCCCTTGCGAATCGTCACGACGCCGGGCCCCAAGACGAGAACGGGGGTCCTGTGGCGGTTGATCGGGGATGTGCTCTGGTTTCCCAATCTATTTAAAGCCGATCGATCCCTCTGGGTTGCGGGATGGTCCTTTCATATTCTTTTGTGGCTCGTTCTCCTCAGGCACTTAAGATACTTCCTCTATCCGGTTCCGGAATGGGTTGCAGGGATTCAAACCGCAGGGCTCTATGCGGGTTATTTCATTCCAATTCCTTTGATCTTCTTGCTCGCCCGGCGCCTGGTGATCGACCGAACGCTCTTTGTCTCCATTCTGGGAGATTATGTCGCCCTGATTCTTCTTCTCTCGATCACCTTCAGCGGCCTCCTGATGAAGCTTTTCTTCAGAACCGATCTCATCGATGTGAAAGCCCTCATCCATGGGCTGATCCATTTCAGAGTTCTTTCGATCGATGTTTCGTGGCTTTTTACCTTTCATTTCCTCTTCGTCATCGACCCTGCTGATCACCTTCCCCTTCAGCAAGTTGATGCACGGGGGAGGACTCCTTTTGAGTCCGACCCGTAACCAGAGAGCCAACTTTGAGAAGCGGTTCATCAACCCATGGGATTTTTCCGTGGACTATAACGATCATAATCTCTCCACCCCGGAAAAATACCGGGAAACGCTTGGTGAGTCGAGGGAAGGAGAGAAGGGATGAGAATGCCGGTTTCAGTTCCCGAAGTGAGAACGGGCGCTTCCAGCCATCAGAAGTGCTATCCCGCCAAAGCAAAGGACATGGTCAAGATCGACCTGCCCAGGGAGCGCGTCCGGGACTGGAAAGAGACCATGCTGAAGAAGATGGCCGAGGTCCTTGATCGTTACCGGTCGGTTCGACTTTTTCTCGATATCTGTGTGAAATGCGGCGCCTGTGCGGACAAGTGCCAGTTCTTCCTTGGAACAGGCGATCCGAAGAATATGCCCGTGGCAAGGGCGGACCTTTTGAGAAAAGTCTACAAGCGCTACTTCACGCTGGGTGGAAAGATCTGGGGAAGAGCCAATGAGGCGGAGGAACTGGATGAAAGGGTCCTTGACGAATGGGTCACCTACTTCTATCAGTGCAGCCAGTGCCGACGCTGCTCTGTCTTCTGCCCTTACGGGATCGATACGGCGGAGATCACCATGGCGGCCCGGGAGATCATGGCAGCCGCCGGCGTCGGGACCAAATATGTGACCGAGGTGGTCGCCAAGGTCTATGACACCGGAAATAATCTGGGCATCGGACCGGCCGCATGGAAGGATATGAGCGCCTTTCTCGAAGAGGATCTGAAAGAGCTGGAAGGGGTCGACATCCGTTTCCCGGTCGATGCCGTAGGGGCGGAGGTCTTACTGGTTCCTCCTTCGGCCGACATCTTTGCAAACACCGACACGATGATTGGATATGCCAAGATGTTTCATGCCGCCGGCATTTCCTGGACGACCAGCACTTACTGCAATGAGGGTGGAAATTTTGGCCTCTTTCTGAATTACGCCAATCTGAAGAAGATCAACAACCGGATTATTGAGGCGGCCCGCCGGCTCAAGGTCAAAAAAATCTACTGGGGGGAGTGAGGACACGCCTGGAGGGCCGGTCTGGCCTATACGCAAACACTCAGCGGGTCCATGGATTTTCTGGAGATTCCCTACCCGGTTCACATCTGTGACCTCACCTGGAGCTTGATCTCGAAGGGCGCCTTTAAGATCGACCCCTCAGCCAATGACGCCTACACCGTGACCTATCATGACCCGTGCAATGTCGCCAGGGCGACAGGGTATTTTGAGCCCCCCCGAAACATCCTCAAGGCCACGTGCCGTCACTTCGTGGAGATGCATCGGGACACGATCCGGGAAAAGACCTATTGTTGCGGGGGGGGAGGGGGGCTCCTTGCAGATGAAATCATGGAGATTCGCATGGCAGGAGGGAAACCCCGGGCAGAGGCCTGCCGGGCAAGCGGAGCCAATTTCCTGGCCACCATTTGCGCGATCTGTAAGGCCAATTTACCGGAGGTGATGAAACATCACCAGGTGGACTGCCAGGTTGGAGGCGTCCATGATTTCTTGGGAAGAGCCATCCTTCTTTGATTGTGGATTTCAGATTGCGGATTGTGGAGTATGGAATAACCAACCAATGATAGGCAAAACAAATTCAATAGACTCACCGGAGAAAGCTTTAAGAGGGGTAATGGTTCGGCAGGGTAGCCAGGGATACCGACTCATCTTTCTGTTCCCCTGTCTCCTTTTCCTCGGCTGCCTTGTCGCTTGTCAGCAGGTGCAAAAGCCGGAGTTGAAAGGCGAGGGGCCTCTTGCCGTTGTCGTCCCCCGGGGCTCGACAGCTCCCGAATATCATGCCCCGATTGAGCGCTGGCGAACCCTCCACATGGAAGCCATCCATCAGGGAGATTTTACACAGAGGGAATGCGTGCTCTGCCACAACCCAAAGACCGGATGCAATCGATGTCACCAATATATCGGAGCAAAATTAGTCGTCGTGCCTGAGGCTGAGCTGTACTGGCCGGAAGGGAAGAGTGAGAAACAATAGTCTTCGTCAAGAGTTCTCGCAGGGATCGGATTCTCCCGGAAGGCAGACTGAGGGAAAATGAATGAGTGAAGAATCAGGTCAAACATTGCCCGCAGAAACGTTGCACGTTGCCTCCGATATTCTGACGACCCGGAGGACACTGCTCAAAGGTCTTCTCGGTTTTGTCGGAGGTCTTGGCCTGGGAGGCTTGATCTACGGGGCCTACCGATTCCTGGCTCCAAGGGCAGGCGCCGATGCCTCTGTAGAGATTTCGCTCAGTGATATTCCCATGGGAGGCGCTTACCCTTTTCAGTACGGCGCTTCTCCCGGCCTTCTCTTCCGGGGGGAGGAGGGGAGCATGAAGGCTTTTTCATTGGTCTGCACCCATCTTGCCTGCACCGTCACCTGGAATCCCGAGAGAAAGAACTTTTATTGTCCCTGTCACGAGGGTCTCTTCGACGCAGAGGGTCACGTGATCAGCGGGCCTCCTCCCTTACCCCTGGAGCGGTTCAAGGTTGAGGTAAAGGGTGACAGGGTCGTCATTGGAGCTGCGTAGTCCGGACATGGAGAAGAAACTTCAAGACAACAGACAGGGAGCGGTTATTCGTTCGGAGGCCCCTTCCTTTCATTTCCTGACCTATTCGATTTTGGGTTTTTGGGCCCTCACGGTTCTCTCGGGAATCTTTCTCGCGGTTCATTACATCCCCACCTTGAGCCAGGCCTTCTCCTCCGTCGGGCGACTGAATGAGGAGGTGCCTTTCGGCTGGATGGCCCGACGCCTCCATGCTGCCGGAGGAAGCCTTTTACTGCTCTTGCTTTTGTTCCATCTCTTAAGGGTTTTTTATACCGGTGCTTACAAGGCGCGTTCCCGGATGGCCTGGGTCCTTGAAGTCCTGCTGGTCCTTTGCACGATCTGGGTGAATTTCACCGGCTCGTTTCTTCCCCTTTCTCAGTCCGCCTTCTGGGGAACGACCACCCTCCTATCCAACCTTTCATCCCTCCCCTGGATCGGAGGTTTCATCGCCGAGTTTCTCCGGGGAGGAAGGGATCTGGGTGGCTCTGCCCTCGTTCGATTCTACAGCATGCATATCGGATTCTCGGCCCTCACGGGTCTGTTTCTCCTTATCTACGGTCGAATGAAAGCAACCGGTGAAACGGGGGACGACGCTGCCGGGTCGATTCAAAATCTTCCGGTGGCTCTGGCTGCGACGATCCTGCTTCTGACTCTCAGCACCTTTGCCCCGGGCTGGTTTACGGATTCCCTCAAGGAAGCAGCCAATCCAGCCCTCAATCCGGAGCGCATCTCTTTCCCCTGGTATCTTCTTTTTTTTCCCGAAACCCTGCCCTTCATCAGTGCAGCCTATCCTTTCTGGTCCCTGATTCTCGTCGGTCTTGTTCTACTCTTCCTTTTTCTTCTTCCCTTCATGGACCGAAACCCCGAGCGTGGATTGCTGCTTCGTCCCTTTGCCATGGCCCTCTGTGCCGCTTTACTGGTGATCGGGATTTATTTCAGCATGATGGGTGCAGCGAATGCCCGTTACGGCGAGAGAGTGCTTATTCCCTACAGGGGTCTTTCAGCGGCTGGAATGCGGGGGGCAAGGGTGTTTGCTGAGAAGAATTGCGCCTACTGTCACCAAGTCGCCGGCAAGGAAGGAAGGCGGCAGGGGCCGGATATGACGGGGGTCTCCCGGCGTGGCCGTTCCCGGGATTGGATCCAGCGTTTCATCTACAATGCCAGGCTTTATCAACCCGGCACAGCCATGCCCCGCTATGAGATTCCGCTCGAAGACCTGGAGGCCTTGAGTATTTATCTTTTATCCCTCGATCCCCGGAAGGGGTATTTGAAGGCGGTCGATCGAGGCCATCTTTTGGATGCGACCCTTTATCTTGAGGTCGAGGAAGAAGGAGAAAGATGAGTCCTCTCTCGATTCCCGTTGTTCAGACCGATATCCTCATTCTCGGGGCAGGGGGCGCGGGTCTCTGCGCGGCGCTCCACGCGGCCGATTCCGGAAAGAAGATTAAGATCCTGGTGGCTGCAAAAGCCATTATCGGCAAGGGCGGATGCTCCCGGATGGTCCAGGGAGGGTACAATGTCGTTCTCAATCCGGCTGACTCTTTTGAGAAACATTTCGTGGATACGCTCAAGGGCGGACAGTTCATCAATGATCAGGAGTTGGCCTGGACGCTGGTGACTGTTGCCCCTGAGCGGATCAAGGAGATGGAAACAAAGTACGGGTGCTTCTTCGACCGGAACCCGGATGGAACGATCCATCAGAAACCCTTTGCCGGACAGAGTTTCGATCGAACGGTCCACAAGGGAGACCTGACGGGTATTGAAATCGTCTCCCGTTTGTCGGAACAGGTGTTTCGTCGAGAGATCGATACCCTGGACGAACACCGGGCCATCGATCTCCTTTGGGACAAAGAGAGGACCCGGATCGTTGGGGCCCTCCTTCTCGATATGGATCGAGGGGAGTTTCTCATTGCCCATGCCCGGTACCACGCTGGTCTGCACAGGGGGCGGGCCGACCATGTACAAGCTCTTCGCTCCTTCTTTAGACAAGTCAGCGGATGGAATCGCCCTGAGCTATCGTGCAGGCGCTGAAATGGTCGATATGGAGATGGTTCAATTCCACCCGACGGGTTTGATCGTGAAGGGGTCCAATACGTCGGGGACCCTCCTGGAGGAGGGTTTGAGGGGCGCCGGCGCACAGCTTTTTAACGCCCTTGGAGAGCGTTTCATGGAGCGATATGCTCCGGATGTGAAAGAGCGGGCCACCCGTGATGTCGTTTCCCGGAGCAGCTTCATGGAAATCATTGCCGGGAGGGGAACCCCCAACGGGGGAGTGCTCATCGATGCCTCGGTGATGGGACCTGAATTTGTGGAGAAAAACTTTCCCGGAATGGTGGAGCGCTGCAAGGATTATGGATATGACCTGGCCCATGAACGTGTGGAGGTCTCTCCGACAGCCCATTTTTTTATGGGAGGGATAAAGATTGACACGCGCTGTCACACGGACCTCGACGGGCTCTACGCCGCAGGTGAGGATGCAGGCGGGGTTCATGGGGCCAACCGGCTCGGGGGCAACGGCATTGCGGACTCCACCGTCTACGGAGGGATTGCCGGGGACACGATGGCCAATGATGTGGTGGGAAGAGAGCTGGCTCCTTTTGATGAAAAACAGATCGAGGAGATCATGAACAGGGCGAAGGCTCCCCTCGGTCGCGAAGGGGGAGACCTCTACTTGCTTCGTGATACTCTGCGAATAGGCAACTGGGAGAAACTGGGCATCCTCCGGGAAGAAAAGGGCCTGAGAGAAGGCCTACAGGTCATACAGGAACTGAGGGAGAGACTGAACCGGGTGGGGGTCCCGGGAGGCCAGGCCTGCAACATCGCATGGAATGACTGGCTGAATTTGCGCAATCTTCTCGACGTCTCGGAGATGATCGGCCGCTCAGCCCTGGAGCGGAAGGAGTCCCGGGGCGCCCATTACCGGAGCGATTTCCCTAAAAAGAATAATCGAGAGTACTTAAAGAACTATTTTCATCAAGCGGAACAACGGGGAGATGAAGATCTACGAGAGGCCTGTGATTTTGAATCGTCTGAAGCCGGAAGACATCGGGTTTGAATGAACCAGTGATCAGTAAACAGTTATCAGTGATCAGTAACAGTTATCAGTCATCAGTAAGCAGTCATCAGTGAACAGTAATCGAGTAAAGACGATGATTGACACTGGTCACAGTTCTCTGGTTACTGATCACTGATCACCGAATACGGGTCACCGGTCACTGATGACTGATCACCGATCACCACTTATTAGCGAGGGAGACGCGCCATGGCGAATGAAAAGGAATGGGTTTTGAAGCGGGACGTGGGGGATCCACAGGTCTGGCGGAGGACGCTGCCGGGAATGTGGGCGTGGCTCCTCCAGCGGATTTCGGCTGTCCTCATCCTCCTTTTTCTGTTGCTCCACTTCTTCTTTCCCTACCGGAGGCCACTCCAGTTCTTATTGCTCCTCGTCGTGAGTTTTCACGCTTCCCTTGGGGTGCGGGTCTTCCTGATTGACCTGGGCGCCAATGTAAAGACCCAGAAGGTTCTTTTTATTGTCTTTCTTCTTTTAGCAGTCTTTATGCTCTTTTGGGTCTGGAATTATTTGCCTCTCGGGGGGTAGAGAGAAATGACAGGTGACGGAATGTCAAATTGAAACCATTTGAAATCGAGTCAAACCTATTTAAAATTTCCTGTAAAGTGTCATCCTGAATTTATTTCAGGATCTCACCCAAAATGGAAAAACGAGATGCTGAACCAATGCTGAAACAAGTTCAGCACAAGGTTCAGCTATGACAGAATGTGTTTTTGAATATTAGAACCTGAATTAAATCTCAGGCTTCCACATTTAGAATCTGAGATCCGATACGAGGGTGGGCGATGGTTTACACGTTCAAGATTTTTCGTTTTGATCCTCAAAAAGATGCCGAACCCTATGAACAGGCGTTTCAGATCGACCTGGGCGATGAAGATAAGGTGACGGTTCTGGACGCCCTCTTCAGGATCCAGCAGACCCAGGACAAGACCCTTTCCTTTCGCTACTCCTGCCGACTGGCTATGTGCGGCTCCTGCGCCCTGGTGATGAATGGAAGGGAGGGCTTGGCCTGTAAAACCCTGGTCAAAACCCTGGGGGCCGGGCCCATTTCACTTAAGCCGCTGAGTCACCTGCCCGTCATCAAGGACCTGACTGTGGACCTTAAATTTCTTATCAACCGGATGAAGGCTTTGGAACCCTATTTCATTCCGAAGTCCCCTTCCCCTGAACCGGCGAAGATCAGGCCGGCTTCGAAGGAACGAAAGATCATCGGTTTAAACACGGAATGCATTGCCTGCGGCTCGTGTGTCTCCGCCTGTACGATGATGCACTGGAATCCAGACTATGTCGGGCCCATGGGTTTGAATCGAATCTTCTGTCTGATCGCCGACTCCCGGGATCTGACAGGAAAGCGACTCGAGAGGATTGCCGATGAGCATGGGATCTACCGGTGTCACATGGAATTTAATTGCACGGATGTCTGTCCCAAGCATCTCAGTCCCACGCAGGGCATCCACCATCTGAAGCGCCTTCTCTTTTGGGACAGCATGAAAAACCTGATTCCATTTCGAAAGGGCAAGCACGAATGAGACCGGGATGGAAAATGGCGCCTCTGATCATGGGTTTGATGTTTTTCATCGCGGCCTCTTCCCCGGCCTTCGCGAAGACGGCCGGGTACTGTGTGGAATGCCACTCTAAAAAGTTTGTTGAAACCCTTGATCGACCGACTGGCCCTTTTCATGGGGAGAGCCAAAGTGTTTACCGGATGAAACTGGAACCCTGTCCGGGCCTCCGTTCCATTTCCGAAGAGATCTTTTTCACAGAGAGCCGAATCGTCAAGCTGGACGAGATCCTTCGGGCTGTCGAACAGGAGGGGTGGCGCACGGACAACCTCGAGAAGGGAGTTGCAGAATCTGCTGAATCCTTTTCTGATCTGAAGGAACACAAGCAGGTCTCCATCCAACACTTTTCAAGAGAGGCGTCGGCGATTCGCACGGTCCTACAAAAAGTCTATGACCGCACCCTGCAGGAACGAGACGAATCGAGCCGCCGATGGCTTATTGGGCTTGGGGGTCTCTTCTTCGTCGGGCTCGTTGTCCTCATCGGGCTCGGATATCGAAAGCTGGGCCGTATGGGGAAAGTGCTCCTGGCCTATCTCGTGGTCGGATCCGTTTTTTCTTTGAGTGCCTGCACGTCATCTCCGGAACCTCAGAAGAAAAGCCCGGGCCAAGAACGATTGGAACAGTCTCTCTCTCTGGCCACTCAGATGACCCGCCGGATGGATGAGGCTTTCTACCAGTCCTGCCTTCTGGCGGAGATGAGCCGGGAATGGTCGAAGTTGGAGCCGGCTGCCGCTGAAAAGGGGTTTCAGCTTGCCTGGAGGATGGCCCTGGCAGCTCGTGAAAAAGCGGTTCAGATCAAACCTCTTCGGGAGATTGTTTCCCAGTGGCCTGATCCTGAAAAGGCCTCCAAAGGAAAGGTTTCTTTTGACACGGTTCTCGATTTGCGCGATGAACTTCGGAATGCGGAAGGCCCGACCTGGGCGCTCCGTGTCATCGCCGAGGAGTGGATTCGGGTCAATCCAAAGAGCGGGCGTCCGGCCCTGGAATTTGCCACCCACGAGGATCTGAGGCAGGGAGATCCTCGGCTTCGTGACCAGAGGCTAAAGTCCATGGGTGAAGCATGGGCTGAAATCGATGAGACCCGCTCCCTGGAAGTCTCCCGCGCCATCAGCGATCCCTTTTTGAAAGCCTCGGCATTAACCCATGTTGCCCTTTTCGTGAAGGATCGTGGAAAGGCCGGAAAAATGTTACAGGAGGCCTGGGAGGTGGGTGAAGCCGTTGCCCCTCCCTATCCCCAGTCCAAGGTCCTGATTCAGATTTCAGTCACTGCAGCCAAACTCTTTCCTCGGGATAAGAATGCCTGGTTGGACCGGGTTCTTGTTCGGATTCAAGGTCTGAAGCAGGAACAGCTCAGGGCCTTTGCGCTTCAAGAGCTGGTTGATCGCTGGGCGCTTCTGGATCCCAGGCAGGCAAAGCGCCTCGCCATGGAGATCCCGCCGGCTTACCCTGCAGAGAGGGCTTATGCCTTGCTTCATCTGGCCCAAAAAGGAGAAGTTTCCAAGGCTGAGGCCCTCACCCTTCTGAAAGAGGTCTCCGCTGAGATGACGAGGATCTCGGACCCCTTTGAGGCTCAAAAGGTGAAAGCGTTGACCGCCATGGAGCTGGCACGAATTGAACCCAGGGAGGCCTTTCGAATCCTCCCTCAGATTGAGGATTCTTTCCATCGGTCCGGAGTTCTCGAATCCTTGGCGCTCCGTCTTTCCATGGTGAATCGAAAAAAAGCCCTTGAGTCAGTCGGAAGGATTCCCCTCGAGCCGATCCGTGAAAGAAGCGCTGTCGCTCTCGTCAAACAGTGGATGGACCGGGATCGAGAGAAGGTGGACGCTCTCTACAGGGAAGCCCTTCAAGCGGGGATGGCAATCGCCGATCCCTTTCCAAGAGCGTTGATCCTGATCGAATTGGGCAAGCACTGGAGCCGGATCGAGAAAGACAGAGAATCCGGCTTATTGGAGTTGGCCTTGGTATCGACAGAAAGAATCGCTTCCCCCTCGATGAGAGCCGAGGCATTAGAGGCCCTGGCAGACGCGTGGAAAGGTTCCGACGCGGTCAAGGCGCAGACCCTTTTGGGCAGGATCGATCCTTCTTTTCTCCAGGTCCGCTCGACGCTGGGTGAAGTCCAACAGTGGGCGTCTGTGGACCCGCAAATGGCCATACGACTCGCCGAGGCGGTTCCTTCTCCCTATCCGTTAGAAAAGGCGATGGCTTTCAAAGAAATCGCGGAAAATTTGAGAAAGGCCCAACCCGGGTTAGCCTTCGATTTTTATGAGAAAGCTATTCGCCAGATTCTGGCGTTGCCTGAAGGAAACAAGGGCAGAAGACTTCTGTCTTCCCTGGTCATGGAGGCGGGCCGGCTGGATAGAGAGAAAACCCTTCAAGACCTTCTCAACGTTTCTGAGCCTGAAACAAGAGACCTCCTCCTCCGAGAAGGGGGAAGCCTTTGGGCCCAGGAGGATCCCTCTGCTTGCGCTGAAGGCAGCCCGTGAGATTTCAGAAGGCGCCTTTCGCTTCATTCTCTATCAGAACATTGCTGACGTTGAGGCCCGGAGAGGGTTGCGCCCGGGAAAGCCTGCATCGGATCAACCCAATCTTCTCGCCTGTTACTATTGGGGAGTGGGGAGGGAGAAGGCAAAGAAGGATGAATCACAGGCGATCCCCCAGTATGAAAAGGCGCTGCACGAAATCAGAAGAGTCCGGGATTCCAAGGAGCGGTCTTATCTCCTTGCAGGGTTGGTTGCGGAATGGGCATCCCTCGATGAGGAAAAGGCCTTGCGGATCTCTGAAGAAATTTCTTCTGAATTCCCTGAGCCGTTGTCTTACAGTCTTTTGCAGATTGGAACCCACCTTAGAAAATGGAACCGGAAAGGGGCAGAGGTTCTATTTCAAAAGGCTGTTTCGGGAACGGCCCCTATCCGGAACCCCGGGCTTAAGGGTTTGAGGTTTTTCCAGATCGGCCAGCAATGGAAAGAAATCAACAGAGAGAAAGGGAAAGAAGTGTTAAAAATGGCTGCGAGTGAAATCCGGAAGAGGATTTCATCGACCGGGAAAGAGGACCCCCTTCTTGTCCAGATTTTAATCGCCGATTTAGCTTTAGATCCTCAAGGCCTTTCGACGTTATTCCAGAAGACGGATTCGCCCTCGCTTCGGGCAAAGGTGCTGCTCGAACGGGGGAAGATCCAGAGTCAGGAAACCATTGAAGCGAATATCAAGATCCTGGAGAAGGCCCTCCAATACGCCCGGAATGCCAGGCATCCCCGCCTCACCGGTGAAATTGCCCTGGCGTGGCACGCCCTCAGCCCGGAGAAGGGACGGGAGATCTCCGAACAGATTGAATCTAAGGAGTTACTTATCCGGACCTTGTGCCAGATGGCTCGAAGCAACGGTCTCTTAAAAAAGGAAGAATCGAAACGTCTCTTGCAGAGAGCCGCTCGCGAAGCCATCCTGGTCCAGGGGATGACCGAAAAGATAGAGGCCCTGAAAGAGATTGCCGAAACAGGGTTGGCGGTTGATCAGGAGCAGGCGAAGGTCGCTTATCGTATGGCCTATGAAATCGTTGAAAGGGCTTCCTATTAAAGAGTTTCCCGGCAGTGATTGAAAAGGAGCAAAAGGCTTGACAAAAAAATCAAAACAGGTAAGTTAAGGTTCGAAATTCTCATCTCCAATGAGGGCGGTTAAAATGCCATGAAAGATAGCGGAGCTACAACCGGATTGCAGCCATCTTTTTTCTGCTGATCGGGGTTTTTTTTGCCCTCTATGCCCGGAGAGTGGAGATCGGCACGTTGACGGAGCCGGGCCCTGGTTTTTTGCCTTTCTGGGCGGGGTTGACCCTCACGATCATGTCCATCGCCCTTCTCTTGGGAAGTTACGCGAAGAAGGTCTGCGCAAGGCGAAGTCCTCCTTTTTCCCCCAACCCGATTCCTGGAAAAGGGTTGTGGCGACCTTTCTTTCCCTGGTTGTCTATAATCTCCTCCTGACCCCCCTCGGTTTTACCCTCACCACCTTTCTCTTTTTGACTCTTTCTCGTAAAATTGATCTTTCCTCAAAGCTGGAAGCGGACACTCATCGTCTCCGTCCTGCGGGTCCCTCTTTGCCCGATTCCTCTTCATCAATTTTTTGGAGACCCAACTTCCCGAAGGGATTTCTCGGTTTTTAGGTGATCTATGGAACTATCTTAAACCACATGGCCCTTGGGGCCCAGATCATTTTACAGCCCATCAATCTTCTCTTCTGCTTTCTGGGCGTGCTCATGGGGACGCTTGTGGGCGTCCTTCCGGGACTCGGTCCGACGGCCGCCATTGCCTTGCTCCTTCCCAATACGTTCCATGTCTCTCCGGTGACGGCCATCATCATGCTTGCCGGGATCTATTACGGCGCCATGTATGGAGGCTCGACGACCTCCATCCTGGTCAACATTCCGGGAGAGGCGGCCTCGGTGATCACCTGCCTGGACGGGTATCAGATGGCCCGAAAGGGCCGCGCCGGCCCTGCCCTGGGCATTGCCGCCTTCGGATCCTTCATCGCCGGAACGGTATCGATCATCGGTCTCATGCTGGTTGCTCCGCCCCTGGCCAAATTTGCCCTGGCCTTCGGGCCCCCCGAGTATTTCAGCCTGATGCTTCTTGGAATCATTATCCTGATCTATCTGGCCTCGGGGTCGATCCTGAAGGCCTTGATGATGTTTGTCTTTGGGTTGCTGGTCAGCACGATTGGTATGGACTGTATCTCCGGCACCCAGCGCCTGACCTTTGGGATCCTCGAACTCTGTGACGGAGTGGGTCTGATTCCCGCCATTATGGGTCTCTTTGGAGTGGCCGAAGTCATTGCCAACGTCGAGCAGGCGATCATGAAGGGACAGGTCATTACGACGAAGGTAAAGAACCTTCTGCCCAATCTCCAGGACTGGAAGGATTCCTTCTGGCCCATCATCCGGGGGTCTGTCCTCGGCTTCTTCATCGGCATCCTTCCGGGTCCTGCGCCGGTCATCTCCTCTTTCAGTTCCTATGCCATTGAGAAGAAGCTCTCCAAACATCCGGAAAAATTCGGGACAGGGGTCATCGAAGGTGTCGCCGGCCCGGAGTCGGCCAACAATGCCGCGACCGGAGGGGCCTTCATTCCTCTCTTTACGCTGGGCATTCCGGTCAATTCGGTCATTGCCATCCTCCTGGGGGCCTTCATGATCCATGGCATTCAGCCCGGGCCCATGATCATCACCAAACATGCCGATCTCTTCTGGGGAACGGTCATGAGCATGTATTTGGGCAATGTCATGCTCCTGGTTCTCAACCTTCCCCTGATCGGGCTCTGGGTGCAGGTCCTGAGGGTTCCTTACCCCATCCTCTTCCCGCTCATTCTTCTCTTCTGCCTCATTGGAGTTTACAGCCTCAATTACAGCCTGGTCGAAATTGGCCTGATGATCGGATTCGGAGTCTTCGGGTACCTGGCAAGGAAGTTTCAGTTTGAGATGGCTCCCCTGGTCCTTGCCATCGTCATCGGCCCGATGATGGAGAACAACCTGCGCCTCTCCCTCGTCATCTCTCAGGGGAATCCCATGATCTTCCTCACCCATCCGATCTCCGCCATCTTTATCGTTATCACGCTGGTCCTGTTGATCTCTCCCTTGGTGCCATGGATCGGGAAAGCGGCGCCAGAAGCTTCAGGAGAAGGTCGAAGGAGAAGAAGTCTAATCAAGAAAGGAGAAGAGAAATGAAACGCTGGAAATGGATGTTCGTCATCTTTGCTGATCTCTTTTATGTTCGCCGCACCCGCAGGGGCTCAGGATTTCCCCAAGGGTCCGATCAACTACATGAATCCTTTCAACCCGGGTGGAGAGGTCGATATCGCGGCCCGGGCCATGCAGCCCTCTCTCGAGAAGAACCTGGGAGTTCCCTTCGTCATCCAGTATCTTCCAGGTGCGGGAGGAGCGCTCTGCTGGTCCAAACTGGCGGCAGCCAAACCGGACGGATACACCATCGGCGGATTCAGCATTCCTCACATCATTCTTCAGCCCATGTTCATGAAGGATGTTGCTTTCAAGACCGATGATTTCGTCATCCTTTCGATTGTCGAATATACCCCCATCGGTCTGGCTGTGAAAAAAGGATTTAAGGCATCGACGGTGAAGGAATTCATCGAATACGCCAAAGCGAATCCCGGAAAGGTCTCCTGTGGAGGAGTGGGAAAGTTCACGGGCCACCATTTTGCGACCCTCCAATTTATGAAGATGGCCGGGATCAAACTGAATTATGTGACCTTCACCGGGACGGCTCCGATGCAGACAGCGCTCATGGGGGGCCATATGGATGCGGTTTTCTCCAATTCGACCATGATGGTGAGCAGTGAAGAAGAGATCAAAGTCCTTGCCATGGGCTCAGAGAAACGGATGAATCAGCTTGCCGATGTCCCGACGTTCAAAGAGCTGGGGATGGAGTTTTATCCGAGGATTGCGCGAGGAGTCATGGCGCCCAAAGCCGTTCCGAAGGATGTCTTGAAACGTCTGGAGAAGGCCTTCCTTGATACGATCTCAAAACCCGATTTTAAGGCCAAGATGGAAGCACGCCGGCTTTGTGCCCCAGGTCTGGGGGATTGAGGAGTCCCAGAAATATCTCGATTCCGAGGCGAAGCTCCTCAATAAACTGATCCAGGATTTCGATCTGTCTGTCAACGAAGAATTGAAATTCGACTTTTCGGTTAGCCTCAACCTCTGCCCCCTGGGAGGGATAGTGGCAAGTCTAAGGAAGGAGGTTTACATGAAAAGAATTCGTAAAGGTTTTATTGGTGTCTGATGACCTGTGTTTGCTCCCGGTCCTGACTGCGGCGGCAGCCGATTTTCCAAAAGGACCCATCACCTATATTATCCCTTTTAATCCCAGGGGGACAGTCTGACGTGGAAGCCCGGTTGCAGCAGCCCCACCTTGAAAAGATCCTGGGGGTGCCCATTGTTGTCAATTACATGCCCGGAGCAGGGGGAGCGTTGGCCTGGACAAAGTTTGTCCAAGACGAAACCGGATGGGTACACGGTCTGCGGGATCAATATTCCTCATATCATCCTTCAGCCCCTTTCCCAGAAAGATGCGAATTTTAAGACCGAGGACCTGAAGCCGCTCTGCATCTTTGAATCGACGCCCATCGGCCTGGCCGTGAAGAAAAGATTCGAAGATCAACAGCCTCAAAGAGTTCATCGACTATGCCAAGGCCAATCCCGGAAAGATCACGGTCGGCATCTCCGGGAAACTCTCCGGCCACCACATGGCCTCGCTCCAATTTGAGAAGATGACCGAATATCAAGCTGACCCTGGTGACCTTTACAGGAGCGGCCCCCCAGGTCACCGCTCTTCTGGGAGGGCATATCGAAGCCATCTGGGGGAATTCCTCCGACCTGGTGGGCTACGGAGACAGACATGAAGATCCTGGCCATCGGGACGGAGAAACGGATGGATGTCCTTCCCCATGTCCCTACCTTTCAGGAACAGGGGATGAAGTTCTATCCACGCATCGATCGGGGCGTCGCCGTGCCGAAGGATACACCCGGCAGAGATCACTGCAAAATTGGAGAAGGCCTTTTTGGACACGGTGAAGATGGAAGACTATCACTCCAAGATTGTGAAGGCAGGGTTTGTGCCCATGGTGCTGAACAGCCAGCAGTCGATCAAATACATCGCCGAGCAGACGGAGATCTTCAAGAAACTTTTGGCCGAACACAACCTGTCTTCTGCAAAAGTAGTACAGCTTCTAGGAGCCATGTCCCCGATGATGGGAATACGGTCTGCCGCTCGGAAACTTCATGCCGACGGCTGAAAGAAAACCTTTACTCTCTTTCTTTTTTATGTTATGGAATCATAAATCCTTTTCTCCTACAATATTATTTCACTTATGAGATTCTTCTCCCGGCCGAAATCGAAATGGATCTGGATTCTCGGGTTTCTCGCCGTCATCTGTGCCCTTCTTATCTATCAATACCATTCGGAACTCTGGGCTCAAGTGACGTTAAGCTCTACACACTTTTCGGAAGTCGGCGCGAGATCAAAGAAGTTCATCCTTTCCTTTGGGGCCTATTCTCCTCTCGCTTATATGCTCCTCCAGGTGTTACAGGTGGTTGTGGCCCCGATTCCCGGGGGAGCGATCGAATTCTTGGGAGGTTATATCTTTGGGGTCGAGGGCTGGATTTGTCTACTCCATGATCGGTCTCTTCTTCGGTTCCTGGATGGCCTTCGCCCTGGCAAGAATCTTTGAAAAATGGGCTGTGGAAAAGTTTGTTTCCGCCCGAGACGAGGAAGAAATTCGACTATCTGATCGGTCATGAAGGGGTGATCCTCAGTTTTCTTCTCTTTCTGATTCCGGGTTTTCCAAAAGACGCCTTGTGTTATATTTTGGGATTGACCCCGATGCATACGGGGATCTTCCTCGTTATCTCCACCCTCGGAAGAATTCCAGGAACATTGATCGCCACCCTTCAGGGCGCAAAGGCCTTTGACGAGCAGTATAAGACTTTTTTGATCCTCCTTGGAGTATCGACCCTGGTGATCCTGGTATTCTATATCTATCACGATGAGATTCACGAGTATCATTAAGAGGCTGCACGAAGACGAAGAACATAGGGGAACGAAGAACGTGGGTCCGGGATTCGAAAGAGGATAAAAAGGTAAAACTGTCGATTGATCTTGTCCTCGATCTCTACTCCTCCCTGCTGATCGAAATCTGGGAGATCGTCTCTTCTCTGATCGGTGAGGCCATTCTATCGCTTCTCCTGAACTTAGCCACTCAGAAACTTAAAGACAAGTATCCTTTCCTGGCTTCGCTGAAGATTACCGAGGAAGGCATCTCATGGAACAAGATAAGAGAGGAGTGCCGGACCCTTTCTCCCATCGAAGTCCATCGTGGATTTCAGAGCCTGATCAATCATCTTTTCCATCTTTTTTCGGCTCTGGCGGAAGGGGTGATCAGCCGGGAGCTTTTTCCGAAGGTCTTTCCGAAAGTGAAAGAGGCAGAGCGGATTCTTTTCCCCAAATAGGAGATCTCCGTGCGACTCATCTTCAAAAATCTTGAACATCCTTCGCTCCACCATCAATGCCATCAGCATGAGCTTTGAGATCAAAGAGATTGTCGAATCGGCCGGAAACAATCTCCCCAATCTGTTTGATTTTTCCTCCTTTGCCGTTTTTTGGAAAGAGGGGCCTACCCTCTACCTGTATCAGGATGAATCCTGTCCCCCTTCTTTTACCCAGGAGGTGAAAAAGAACATCGCCCGGGTTTGGTCTGTCTTGGGAGAAGAGCAAATCGATGTGGATCAGATAGATCTCCAGATTGAAAAACCAAAGCTGAAACCCAGACCGTTCAACATCGATTCACAGACCACACTGAAATCTCACCTCACGTTACCCCTGGCCATCGAGGGAGAGATCTTCGGGTGCATTTCGATCAACAGCGAACAGTCCAATGCCTTCGATGCCCAGGATCTGCAGTTTTTTTCGGTCATCGGGTCCCAGATGGCGACGACCCTGAAACACTTCCAACGTTTCAGCTCCGTCAAGACGATGGCCATCTATGATACGTTGA
This sequence comes from uncultured delta proteobacterium, assembly GCA_963828805.1. Lineage (GTDB taxonomy): Bacteria > Desulfobacterota > BSN033 > BSN033 > UBA1163 > CAWHGS01. Next base: position 31,693 of record CAWHGS010000047.1, on the reverse strand, counting down.
CGGGCCTTTACAACCGGAGATATTTTGAGGAACGGCTGGGGGTGGAAGCGCAGAAAGCGTTTTATGGCGGAGCTTCGCTCTCCCTGGTCATGATTGACATCGACCATTTTAAAAAGGTGAATGATACCTTCGGCCATACCGAGGGCGACAAGGTGTTGCGTGAGATTTCCTCGCTCTTAAAGACCTCTGTCAGAAAGAAAGACACGGTTGCACGTTACGGCGGCGAGGAATTCATCCTCATTTTGCCGGAGGCGGGCATCGAAGAATCCCTCATGATTGCTGAGCGCATCCGCCGACTGGTGGAAAATGGTCCGTTTGAAGTGGGTCGCGCACGAATCAATCTGACGGTCAGTCTTGGAATATCGAATTTTCCGAACCATCGGGCAAAATCGAAAGAGGAATTGGTCAAAATGGCAGATGAGGCCCTCTATGATGCCAAGCGGAGGGAGAAATCGGGTCTGTATCTATAATCCCGTTTCCCATTAGCAGACTGCTGAAAAACGCCCATCTGCTGCGTTTCCCTCATCCTTCGCCTGTTGCGGCAGTACATCTAAGTACGCCTCATGCCTCAGGATTTCGATCGGCCTTGATCTGAGGCATTTTTGAGCAGCCTGCGAAAAATGATTTTTTCGGCAACCCGTTAAACGAACCTGGTGGTTGTCCGCCATAAGGAAATTTCAAAGGGCCTCGAGGTGAGCGGTAAAGAAATCAGAAGAGTAAGCCCGATCGCTGGGGCGGAAATAAAAAAGGCACACTGTCAGATGTGCCTTTTTTATTTCGAACGTGTCTCGGTTACTTCTTGGGTGCCTCGGCTGGTTTTACAGCGGCTTCTTTTTCCGCGGTGCAGCTGCTTCTTTCTTCTCTGCCTTTGCAGCCTTGGGTGCAGCGGCTTTGATGGCCGTGGCCACCATCTTGTCTCCGTCCTTCTTGTACTCGACGGAGACGTTCATTCCCTTCTTCAGATCGGCAAAGGCCATCTCTTTTCCGCTTTTCGTGATCTTTGTCTTGTCATCGATCACAATGGTCTTCTCATCCTTCTTGCCCTTGACGACGATGGCTTTGGCTGCCTCATCCACTTTTTCAACCGTTCCGGCAAATTTTTCAGCCTTTGCCGGTTTCTCGCAGGCGCGGGAGCAGTCCGCACGGGTGCTGGAGCAGCAGTGGCAGCGGCTTTCGCCGGAGCAGGAGCTGGCGCTGTTGTCCCCTGTGCCATTACTCCGGAAACAAAAGCCACCATGGTGAGAAGTGCAACTACAAGAATCAGTTTTTTCATTTTACTTTACTCCTTTCCGTTTGGATTTTATGATATCTATGTTATTAGCAAAAGGGGTGCCAATTTAATGCTTGAGAATCAAAAATTATTGTAACTATATTGATATTATATGAATAAAGTAGATATTTAGGAAATAATGGATGAGAAGGACAGGCGTTTTAAATTCAACACATTCATTCGAGATTTCAAAGAAATCATAGTTGAAAGTACGAGAAAATGTGTTGCGAATTTGCAACACTCATTCCTTTTCGAGGAATCCGGTAGAGGGTTGTCCGGTCAATCCCCAAAATTTCTGCAGCCTTCTTCTTGTTTCCCTTGGTTTCCTGGAGGACTTTCAGAACATAATTCTTTTCGACATCCTTCAGAGATAATAACTTATCTGGCATGCAAGAGGGTACCTCCTTCTGAGATCATCGAGTTTCTTCTCAGGGATGGCATCGAGTAATTTCTGAGGCAGGTCCTCGGGAAGAATGATGGGATGGACTGAAAAGATGACGGCCCTTTCGATCGTGTTCTCAAGTTCCCGAACATTTCCCGGCCATGAGTATTGGGTCAGAATCTCGAGGGCCTCCGGCGAGATGTGGGAGATGGCCTTTTTATATTCTTCAGAGAATTTCTGGATAAAATGATTGGCGAGCAAGAGGGATATCCTCTTTCCTCTCTCTTAACGGGGGAAGGGTGATGGTGACGACATTGAGCCGGTAGAAAAGATCCTCCCGGAACTTCCCCTCCTTGACGAGGGGCTCTAGATGCTGGTTGGTTGCGGCAATAATCCTCACATCGACCTTGAGGCTTTCCGTCCCTCCCACCCTCTTGATTTCATGTTCCTGGAGAAACCTCAGGAGCTTGGTCTGCATTGAAAGGGTGATATTGGCCAGTTCATCGAGAAAGATCGTTCCTCCATCCGCTTCTTCAAAAAGGCCCTTCTTTGCACTGACCGCTCCTGTAAAGGCGCCTCGAACATGGCCGAAGAGTTCGGTTTCCAGCAGAGTTTCGACCAGGGAGGCGCAATCGACCGGGATGAAGGGCCGCTGATTCCTCGGGCTATTGTAATGAATCGAACGGGCAACCAGTTCTTTCCCTGTCCCGCTCTCCCCGTAAAGGAGAACCGTGGATTTCGTGTCGGCCACCTTGGCAATGGTCTTGTAGACCTGAACCATGGCAGGCGTTTGACCAATGACGTTCTTGAATTGGTATTTGGTGAGAAGTTCCCGGCGGTAAAATCTGTTCTCCTGAAGGAGTCTCCTCTGTTCGAGGGCCCTCCGGAGCGTCAAGGTGATCTCATCCAGTTTGAAGGGTTTGCTGATATAATCGAAGGCCCCTTCCCGGACGGCTTCGATCGCTGTCTCAATCGATCCAAAGGCCGTAATCATGATCACGGTGGTCTCGGGAGACTGTTTTTTAAAGGCTCGGAGCACCTCCATCCCATCCTTGTCCTCCATCCTGACATCCGTGATCACGATGTCAAAGGGATTCTCCATTCCCTTGGCGATGGCTTCTTCGCCTCCCAGGGCCACGGTGACCTCATAGCCCTCCTGGGTGAGGACTTCCTTCAAGAGGTCGAGGGTGACGGGATCATCATCCACGACCAGGAGATGAGTCTGTCGTCTGATTCATGGGATTCATTCTCCTTGAGGGATGGGAATGGAGACCAGAAACGTGCTTCCCTTTCCGACCTCGCTTTCGACCTCGATTCTTCCCGCAGTGCTCCTTCACGATCTGGTTACAGATCGCCAGGCCTAAGTCCTGTCCCTTCCCCTATTTTTTTTGTGGTATAAAAAGGGCTCAAAGATCTTCTTCTTCGATTCCTCGGTAATCCCGATTCCCGTATCGGTGATTGCAATTTCGATCCACCCCCCGTTTCCCGAGAGAGAGGGGTCTCGGGATCTGCCGGGTTGTAATCGTTAAGGTTCCTCCCTGGGGCATGGCGTCCAGGGCATTGGTGATGAGATTGAGGAACAGGGTCTGGAGGTGGGTTGGATCGCCCAGAATCGGGGGAAGATCCGGGGAGAGAGAGGTGGAGAGCGTCACATTTCGTGCATGAAACCAGGGTTCACTCAGACGGATCAGTTCTTCGAGGACTTCATTCACTCCCAAGCGGTTTTAACTGGGGTTTGGGCTGACGGGTGAAGGAGAGGAGGTTCTTGACGGATTCCGCCAAACGGTCGAGTTGCGATTCGATGATCTTGAGCCGTTCCTCGTTCTTTGGGCTGGAGGTTTCCTTCCCGCAACATCAGCTGAATGTAGCCGGAGATCGAATTGAGGGGGGTTCCCATCTGATGGGCCATGGTGGCTGTGACCTGGCCCAGGGCAGCCAGCTTCTCCGACTGGCCCACCTGCCTCTGGGATTCGAAGAGGGCCTCGTTCAGAAGCCTCAACTCTTCATTCCGTCTGGCCAATTCAGAGGTCGCTGCCTCAATCTTTCGGGTCAACTCTTCATTAAACTGATTGACCTGGGAAAGGAGATGAACATTTTGCTCATGGGCCTCCCGAATCGTCCTGAGCATCTGGTTAAAATTTCTTCCCCAGTTTCTCCAAGCTCGTCCCGGCTTTGAATGTGGGCCTCGGCATCGAGATCCCCCTTCTCGGCCTGTGCCATGGCATCCACCAATTTCTGGATGGGATTTCCGACCAGTTTCCGAAAGAGGAGGGTGAGGGTCACCAGGATGATCAGGATGCTCGAAAGAGTCAGTGATGATGGTGCGATCCCTTTTCTTGCTCAGATAACTCTGGGCCTCATCCAAAGAGCTGACCACTCGAATCCCCCCGGCAATTTTAGGCCCGACATGGAGGGGGACAATGACTTCCAGTCGCTTCTCCTCTTCCGACATCACGAAGGGAAGAGAGATGTCTTTCCTTTTTAAGGTTATTGATCTGAACGTTCGAGAGGACGCAGAGGGGTTCGGAGCGCTTCCTTGGAGCTTGAAACGATCACCTCCCATCCTTTCGCGGTGAAAAGAAAGACATCGATCTCCGTGAGGCTCGGTCGACTGAGGAGCCATTCCTCGATTTCATCGTGAATGTGCGGAAGGTTCTCCATCATCTTTTGATCGGGGATATTGATGTCAATCTGCTTCGCAATATAGAGATTCCGATCGAGATAGAGATCGATGTGGGCCTTTTTGGCGAAATGGAAATCTAAGTAACCGGAGAGGAGCAGAACTCCCGTCACAATCAGGATGATGAGAAAGGTGATCTTGGTCTTCAGGCCAGGGCACCCTGTTTGAGAACCTTCGATCTATGCCGGATCAGGTGAATTCATGTCTCTCCATTCCGTTTCCGTTAGCCCTGCGCTGGAAGCGTCTCCGCCTCCATCCTCTTCCGCTCAATGATTTTGACAAGAATGATTCCGATCTCAAATAAGATGTAGAGGGGAGCCCCCAAGCAGAGCCATGTTAAAAACATCGGGTGTGGGCGTGACCACGGCAGCGACAATCGCAATGAGCAGGATGGCATACCTCCGGTTCCGGGTCAAAAAAGAGGCGCGGATCAACCGGAGATAACTCAAGAGGGCAAGGACGAGAGGAAGTTCAAAGGTCAGGCCGAATCCGAAGATGAAAAAGGTGCAGAAAGAGACGTATTTCCCCACAGAGATCATGGGCTTAATGTGGGCCGATTGATATCCCAACAGGAATTGGACCCCAAAGGGGAGGGTGACGAAGTAGCAGAAAAAGGCGCCGAGGTAAAAAAGGAAGATGGCCGTGACAAGAACCGAGGGAGAGGATTTTAACCCCTTTCTGTGAAACAGGGGGGCGAAGGCCCTCCAGAGATGGAAGAAGATGAAAGGCATGGAAAGAAACAGGCCTGCGTAGACGGCTAACTTCAGAATGGCCAAGAAAGATTCGGGAATGCCGAAGGCGACAAGATCGATTTTAAGAGAGGTGTCACGGAGGTGACGCATGATGGGCTTTGGAGAAGAAAAGAATCGGAATGGCTGTGAGCACGAAGAAGAGGATGATTTGCAGAAAGCTCTTCCGGAACCTCGCGAGGGATTGGAACACCTCTTGTCGGCTGATCTCCACGTTTAAATTTCCTCCAGACAGCTCCTTAAATTTAACATAAATTGGAGCAGGGTGAAACTCCTCCCGTTTTTTCACGAAAGTGTTGGGAAGCACACCTACCTGGCCGACGTTATTGCAAAGTTGAAGGTTGACAAAGCATCGAAACAAGGGTATATCGAAATGAAATTTGTGACCCATTTCCTTGCCATGAGATTGAGAGTCGGAATCACCTACAATTTAAAGAAGGATTTTGCTCCGTCGGAAGATCAGCCGATCGATGCCCTGGAGGAGTTCGATCCCGAAGAGACGATCGACGCCATCCAGCATGTCCTCGAAGGCGATGGGCATGACGTGGTCAAATTGGGAGGTGATCGAGGACTCATCGACCGGCTGAAGAAGACGCCTGTCGACATTGTCTTCAATATTGCCGAAGGACACGGGGGCCGGAACCGGGAAGCCCATATCCCCGCCCTGCTGGAGTTTCTTGGGCATTCCGTATACGGGCTCTGACCCTCTCACCCTTTCGCTGACCCTCGATAAATCTGCTGCAAAGACGAATCTTGGTGAGCGAAGGCATTCCTACGCCCCGGTTCAAAAAGGTAGAGAGACTGGGAGATCTTGAAGGACTGACCCTCCGTTATCCTCTCTTTGTCAAATTGTGTTACGAGGGCTCGAGTAAAGGAGTCCGGTTGGACTCAAAAGTGCGGGATTTCCGGTCTCTGAAGGAAAAGACCCGTTGGCTCCTGGAGAGCTATCGGTCCCCTGTTCTCGTTGAAGAGTTTGTTCAGGGCCCGGAATTTACCGTCGGTATTCTCGGGAATGAGAGCCCTTCGGTGCTCGGGGTGATGCAGATCGAGATCAAAGGAGTCCCTTCGAGCGAGGCCATCTATTCCCTGGAGGTGAAAAGGGAATGGGAAGAGAAAGTCCAGTACCTCTGTCCTCCCCCGATTGATCGTGCTCCTATTAACAAGAATCGAGAGGTGGCCCTCCAGTCTACCGGGTTCTGGAATGCCGGGACGTTTCGCGGGTCGATCTCCGCGTGGGCGAGGATGGAGAACCCTACTTCTTGGAGGTGAATCCTCTTCCGGGTCTTTCTCCGCTTTACGGAGACCTTCCGATCATGGCCGGGCGGATGGGGTGGAGTTATGACCAATTGGTCAGAACCATTTTCCACCATGCCCTGAAACGGTACGGCCTCGCCTGAGAAAAACCGCATGGAGCAAAGGGCATAGAGCATAGAGCATCGCGCAAGGCGAGGGGAAATTCATTCCCCGTCGGGAGAGGAGAAGGTGAGGGGGGACCTCCCGAAGCCGCCGTCAGGGTCCACCGATAAGATGCAGACGATCGAACAGAACCTTTATGAGATTCTCCTCAGAAACTTGAAAGAGGCGGTCATCTTTGCCGATGATCAGGGCCGGATCCGGATCTTTAATCGAGTCGCAGAGGAGTACTTTCAGGTGAGGGGAGAGAAGGTTCTTGGAAGGAAGTGGAAACGGGCCATTCCATTCCGTAATATCCGCAAGCAGTTCGATCTTGCCTATGAGAACCAGGAAGGGCATCATGATCTTGAATTGGCCCTTCAGCTTCCCTCCTCTTCTTCGGAAGACGGGGAGACGCGAATTCTCCAGTCCAGTTTCTATCCCATCTTTGACCGAAAGGGTCTTTTCCTGGGGTGCCTGGCAACCTTTGCCGATGTCACGGAGAAGGGCCGACTGTCGAGAGAGATCAGTCAAAGCCGCGATCTTTCGACCGTCGGGGTGTTGGCCCGCTGGATGGCTCACGAGATTCGAAATCCTCTGAGCTCCCTTAACATCAATATCGAGTTATTGAGAGAGGAACTGTTGGAACAAGTCTACCTGAGCCAGAAGGAAGAGATCCTTTCCCTCCTCAGTTTCATCAGCTACGAGACCCTGAGGCTTGAAAACAATTTGAAGGACTTTTTAGATTTTAATCGTCTTCCGCCACCGAATTTTGAGTGGGTTCAACTCAACGAGGTGCTCGATTCGATCGTGCATCTCCTCGGAGCAGAAGCCCAGATGAAAAATGCCCGGATGGAGACCCACTTCCGGAAAAAATTGCCCCTGGTCAAGATCGATGTGAGCCAGTTCAACCTCGCCCTTTCCAACCTCCTCATCAACAGCGTCCAGGCGGTTTCGGACCAGGGAGAGGTCCATCTCGTTACCCGGGCTTCCAAGAAGAACGTCTTTGTCGTCATCCAGGACAATGGGGTGGGTATCTCAAAAGACCATCTTCCCAGGATCTTCGATTTCATGTTCAGCACGAAACCGACAGGTTCGGGCCTGGGGCTCTCGATCGCCAAGAAGATCATCTCCGACCACCACGGAGAGATTACGGTCAAAAGTGAACCCAACAAAGGTTCTGTCTTCACGATCCGAATTCCGATCGACGCCAAAACCAACTGAAACGGCCATGGAAAAGCGAGTCATTCTAATCGTTGAGGATGACCCCAACGTGGGAGAGAGCATCCGGTCTTTTTTGGAGAAGAGGGGGTACTCGATCCTTCTCGCGTCCAATGGCAAGGAGGCGCTTCCCCTGTTTCGACAGGAGATGGTGGACCTCGTCATTACCGATCTCGTGATGCCCAAGATGGACGGTATGGCCCTTCTGGAGGCGGTCAAGAAGCTAAAGCCTGAGACCGAGGTGATCGTCATCTCAGCCCAGGGGACGATCGAAAAGGCGGTTCAGGCCATGAAGATGGGGGCCTTTGATTTCATCGAGAAGCCGATCAACCCCAGAGTGATTGCCATGGTTGTGGAGCGGGCGCTCGAAAAACAGACCCTGGTCCTCCAAAACCGGGATTTACGCTCCCAGTTGGAAGATAAATTTCATTTCAAAAATATCGTTGGGAAGAGCGAGAAGATGGTCAAGATCTTTGAACTCATCCGCCATATCTCTTCTTACGACAGTTCTGTCCTCATCATCGGTGAGAGTGGAACCGGGAAGGAGCTCATTGCCAACGCGATCCATTATCACAGCCCCCGCGTCTCCATGCCGGTCATCAAGGTGAGTTGCGCCTCCCTCAGCGAAGGGATCATTGAGAGTGAACTCTTCGGCCATGAGAAAGGGGCCTTCACGGGCGCCATCACCTCTCGGAAGGGGCGATTTGAACTGGCCCACGGGGGAACCCTGTTTCTGGATGAGGTGGAGGACATTCCGCCGTCCACTCAGATCAAACTCCTCCGTGTCCTCCAGGAGGGTGAATTTGAGCGCGTGGGAGGGAACAAAACCATTCAGGTGGATATTCGGATCATTGCGGCGAGCAACCGGGACCTCCAGGAAGCGGTGGAGCAGGGAACCTTTCGGGAAGACCTCTACTACCGCCTGAATGTGGTGAACATCAAACTGCCTTCCCTGCGGGAGCGGAAAGAGGATATTCCTTTTCTGGCCCAATTCTTCATTGAGAAATACAATCAAAAATATCAGATGAAGGTGAAGGGGATTTCTCAGCGGGCAATGAACGTTTTCGTCAATTATCAATGGAAAGGGAATGTGAGGGAGTTGGAGAATACCATTGAATCGATCATGGTCGTGAATAGCCCGGAAGCCATTGACCTTCCCCATCTCCCGCAGGAGATCCGGGATTTTAAAGAGAGTCCGGGGATCATTCCCATTAGAATCGGGACTCCTCTCGAAGAGGTGGAGAAAGAGATCCTTCTCGAGACCTTGAGGGCGACTAAGGGCAACAAACGGAAGGCCGCTCAGCTGTTAGGGATCAATGTCCGAACGATCCATCGTAAAATGGAGGAATGGTAGAAATTTTTTTCTCTCCCATGGAGTGATCCGGAAGCGTAGGGATCTAAAAAATGAAATAATGACAATAAGTCTCATTTAAGGCATCTGGCCTAAATAGAGGGTGGCATTTTGCCATCCTTCCTTGTTTTTGAGCATGCCATTTTGACCTTCTGCGATGGATCCTTATCATTTTTGATCATCAACAGAAGGATGAAATAGGATGAAATAGATGAATATAGGCCTGTTTTTGAGATTCCTGCGCGGAGGGTTTGCGCGAAAAGTTGGCATGAAAATTGATAGTATAATATTTCATGAAGGAGAGGGACCGGTACGCTTTTATTCTCGACAAAGACCAGTTTGTCCGTCTCAGCCTGAATAAAATCTTGAACAAATACGGATTTCGGGTTGAGGAGATCGGGGATTTTTCTCAACTGGAGAGTCGAAAAAAAGAGATTGATCGGGGGATCGTCCTGGCCGATGTCGAGACGGATGTCCTTGAGAAATCGATTTCCCTCGTCAGGAAATGGAATGACCGTCTTGTTTTCATGAGCCCTCTTATTACGGAGGAGCTGAATCTTCGCTTGAAAAAAATGGGTGTTCGTCGTATTATCAAAAAACCTGTTGAACCGAGGTTATTGCGAAGGGTGATCCGAGAAATCTGCCCTTCCGAAGAAGAGCGTTCGTCTTCTCCGGGTCGAGGGCGAGAGAAGGATACCCGTTCTATTCAGAAAGGAGGTGAACAAAGATGAAAAAGTGGATCTTTCTTTTTATCGCCATGGTGATGTTGATCAACGTGGCCGTTGTGGGGATCGGCTGCGGCAAGAAAGAGGAGCCCAAGCCAACGCCGAAAGCAGAAAAACCTGCTGAGGCTCCAGCTCCAGCTCCGGCAGCACCCGCTGCACCGGCACCCGCTCCAGCAGCACCCGATGCCACCAAGAAGTAGTTTTAAGTGGTAAGCGGCTCGATGGTTTGAGAAACCATTCTCAGGGTTGAGGAAGGGGGGCGCCTCCTCCGGGAACGGGAGGAGGCGCCAGACGGAAGGGTCCAATCCCCTCTCTCTTTAGAAGGATGAAAATCATTCAACGTCAAAAGAAAAAAAAGCGAAGGTGTATCCCCAAGATTCAGGAAGGAACATGTTCCTTTGTCTTGAAGGAGGAGGTATCAGGTGATATCTCCTTTTTCGTTTTCTAAGGGCCCTCGCCCTGGGGTTGGGGATGCCGGAAGGAGTGAAGATGGAGCCTGCTTCGGATTCTAATTTATCTGTCCCCCTACGGGGGACGCGAGGGGCATTGCAACTCGGTTTGTTTCCTGTTCCAAACGAGCAAGAGAGAACGGAGGTTGCCAAGGAGACGGTTCCTTCTCCCTGGCAGGGTGTCTCAGAGAGGGAATGGAACGATTGGAGGTGGCAGCTTCGGCATCGGGTGACCACTCTTGAGCAACTGAAAGAGATTTTAGAACTGACTCCGGAAGAGGTGGAGGGTATCCAACATTCCAAGGGAAGGCTCGCCCTGGCGGTGACCCCTTACTTTGTGAGCCTCATGGATCCCGTCAATCCCAATTGTCCGATCCGACGCCAAGCCATTCCCAGAATAGAGGAGTTCCATGTTTCGAAGAGCGATATGGTGGATCCCTGCGGAGAGGACAAGGATTCTCCCGTCCCGGGCCTCGTTCACCGTTATCCGGACCGAGTTCTCCTGCTCGTGACCGACCAGTGTGCAGCCTATTGCCGGTACTGTACCCGGAGGCGCCTGGTGGGGTCCCATGAAAAGTCGATCACTCAGGGGAACCTGGAGGAGGTTCTTAAGTATCTGAGGAGCCATCGAAAAGTTCGGGATGTCCTGCTGTCGGGTGGAGACCCGCTTCTTCTTGAGAATGAGCGACTGGAGGAGATCCTGAGCCGGTTGAGGACTATTCCCCATCTCGAGCTTCTTCGGATCGGGACAAGAGCTCCGGTCACCCTTCCTCAACGGGTCACGCCCGGTCTCGTGAGGCTGTTGAAAAAATACCACCCGGTCATGATGTCGATCCATTTCACGCATCCCAAAGAAATCACCGATGCCGTGAAGAAGGCCTGCGGTGAACTGGCGGATGCAGGCATTCCCTTGGGCAGTCAGACCGTTCTTCTGAAGGGCATCAACGACAAGCCGGTTATCATGAAGAAGCTGGTCCACGAGCTCCTCAAGATTCGAGTTCGACCTTACTACATCTACCAGTGTGACCTGGCGGTGGGGACAGAGCATTTCCGGACCTCCGTGGCCACAGGGATTCAGATCATCGAAAAATTGCGGGGGTACACCACGGGGTACGCGGTTCCTACCTATGTCATCGATGCCCCCGGCGGAGGAGGGAAGATTCCGGTCGAGCCGGATTACCTCGTTTCGAGAGGAAAGGGGAAAATCGTTTTAAGAAACTATGAAGGGAAGGTCTTCGAATATCCGGAGCCGAACATCATCGAATTCAAGAAAGCCAAATCGCCCGGTGAGGAGAAGACCCTGCCCAAGAAAGTGACTGCCTAGGGAAGAACTGTGATTCAGGCAATCAGACCCTAGACCTCAGACATCAGACTGGAGAGGAAAGAGGGGCAGAGACTGCGCAAAAACAGTGTCAGTCTTCAGTGTCAGGAAGGTCCTTTCATTGACTCCTGACACCCATCCCTGACACGGAGGGGTGAGAGGTCTGGTGTCTCATGTCTGAAGTCCAGTGCCTGAATTGAGATAGAAAGGATCGGGTTCATCGGTTCATGCTGAAGGTCGTCGTTCTTTACAACCTCTTAGAACGCCTCCAGAAAGGGGAGGAGAAAGATATCCTTGCTGAGGATGGGATTCTGGAGGAGATCGGCGCGGTCGAAGAGGCGATCCACACGCTCGGGCATCAATGTTTTGTGGTCGCCGTCCGGGATGAAATCTTTACGGTGATCCACTGGCTAAGGGAGATTCGTCCGGATGTCGTCTTCAACCTGTGCGAGAGTGTCTATGGAAACAGCTGTTGGGAGATGAACATCCCCGCTCTTTTGGAGCTTTTTCAAATCCCCTACACGGGATCTCCTCCCCTCACCCTGGGGTTGTGTCAGGATAAAGGAAAAGTGAAGGACATCCTGCTTTCCCAGAAGATACAGACTCCGCGTTATCAGATCATTGATCAACCTTCTGCTCCCGTCCCTTCCGCTCTCTTTCCCATGATCGTCAAACCCCTGCATGAGGATGGGAGCCTGGGAATCTCAAAAGAGAGTGTGGTGACTGACGCGCGGGCTTTAAAGAGACAGATCCGGTACATTCTCGAACGATATCACCAACCCGCCTTGGTGGAGGAATATGTTGATGGAAGGGAGTTGAATGTCAGTTTGCTGGAGACCGATGGAAGAATCGAAGTGCTCCCCATCTCTGAAATCGACTACTCCGAATTCCCGGAAGGGATTCCCAGGATCTGTGGATATGAGGCAAAATGGATGCCGGAGAGCCTCGAATACCAGCGATCGAAGCCCATCTGTCCCGCTCCTTTGAAGGAAAGAGTGAAAAGAGAGATTGGAGCCATTGCCACCCACGTTTTCAGACTCTTTCGATGCCGCGATTACGCCCGAGTGGACCTTCGCTTGAACCATCGGGACGAGATCTATGTGATTGAAGTCAACCCCAATCCCGATATCTCTCCTCAGTCGGGAATGACCCGGTCGATTAAGGCTCAAGGGTTGACCTATGCGGAATTCATCGGGAATATCCTGGAGAGGGCCCTGCAGCGAAGAGCTTGCTGATCAGGCGTTCTCGGGAGCCAAGCCGAGCTTTGTGATTCCTGAATCCTCGATGATCGTTCCAAAATCCCAATCCCCTAGTTGGTTATTCAGCATCAGGTCTTATGGCGACCCTTCCTAAAATCATCCTCAAGCGTGGGCGGGAAAAACCTCTCTTACGGGGACACCCGTGGGTCTTTTCCGGGGCTGTTGAACGAATCGACGGAGAGGTTTCTCCCGGGGAGATCGGCGAAGCCTATTCGTTTGAGAGGCGGTATTTGGGGATGGGGCATCTCAATCCCCACTCTCAGATCGTTTTTCGTCTTTTGTCCTCTCAACGAGAGGAGATGGGGGTTTCTTTTTTCAGAGAACGAATCTTCGCTGCTGCCCGGATGAGAGAGCAGTGGTTGGAGGGAGTAACGAACGCCTACCGAATGGTGAACGGGGAGGGTGATTTTCTTCCCGGCCTCATCGTCGATCGGTATGGGAACGTACTGGTGATTCAATGCCTGACGGCCGGAATGGAACGCCTGAAAGGGATCTTCATCGATCTGCTTGCGAGCGAATTCCATCCTGAAAGTATTTATGAGCGAAGTGACGCTGCAACCAGGAAAGAAGAAGGGTTGTCCGAGGCAACGGGACTTCTTTACGGGAAAGATATCCCGGATTGGGTCGAGATCGAGGAACGGGATTGCCTCTTCCGGACCAATGTAAAGGAAGGACAAAAAACGGGTTTCTATCTGGACCAGAGAGAGAATCGCCTTCGGGTGAAAGAAGTTTGCCGGGGAAAGAGCATTTTGGATGTTTGCTGTTATACAGGCGCTTTTTCTACTTATGCAGGCTTGGGAGGAGCGCGAGACGTCACCCTCCTCGATTCTTCTCAGGAGGCTTTGGAGATGGCGGAGGGACATTTCCACCTGAATCGTCTCGGGAGCCTTCCCCGTAAATTCATACGGGGGGATGCCTTTGAGAAGCTGAGAAGCTTTCAGCCTGAATATGATATCGTGATTCTGGACCCCCCGCCCTTCGCTAAGAAAAAGGGCCATCTTTCTAAAGCCTCGAGAGGGTACAAAGACCTCAATCTTCAGGCCTTCCGCTTATTGAGGCGAGATGGGCTCCTCTTCACCTTTTCTTGCTCGCACCATATGGATGTGGACCTCTTCCAAAAGATTGTCTTCTCGGCTGCCGTGGATGCAGGCAGGCAAGTCCAGTTCATCGGTCGCATGTCTCATCCGATTGACCATCCCGTTAATTTGTGCCATCCTGAGGGAGAGTATTTGAAAGGGATCATCTGCAGGGTAGGGTGACATTGATTTCATCCCGATTCTTTTCCCCCACCGTTTGAATGGTCTCTCATCCGTGCAAGGGCGGATCCGTCATGACGAAGGCCAAGGAATACCGACAGGCAGCCATTACTTTTGTCCTCATGATTCTCTTTTTTTCTGGCCTTTATTCCAGGGGCGGATTCTCTCGCAGGCAGATGTCCTCCATTTCTTTCCACCCTGGACCCTTCAGAAACCCTCCGATTTAGTGGCTCCGTCCAACGCCGTTCTGGGTGACCAGAGCAGGGAGTTCCTCACCTTTTTCCAGGGTGCCAGAGAATCCTTCCATCGAATGGAATTTCCTTTGTGGAACCCCTATATCGTGACAGGAACCCCTCAGTGGCGGGATGCCGCTTTATAAATACCTCTCAAACCGGGTGCTGACTTTCCTTGAAAATGTGGTACTGGGTCAGAATCTCGGCGATTTTCACTCAGGATTTCGTGTCTATCGGCGAGGGGTGCTGGAAAGAATTCCATTTGAAAGGAATTCCAATGGCTTCGCCTTCGATTCGGAGTTCCTTGACCAGGCGGCCTATCTTGGGTTTCGGATCGGCGATGCGCCTGTCCCGGTGCGCTACTTTCCGGAGGCCTCCAGCATTGACTTGTGGGGGAACCTTCGCGATACGGCCTGAAGACCCTTGGGGTGCTTCTAAGATCCCTCCTCCACAGGTGGAGAATCATCCGTTGTCCTTTGTTTGTCAAAACCCCCTCCCAGACTTTCGGTTGACCATTTCATGAGATTTGGTTAAAATAAGTAATTGAAATAAAAGATTAAACAAAGAGGAGAAATGCCTTGGCTGATTTGCTGGGAGATCTGAAAAGGACCGATTACTGCGGGGATCTGGAGCAGAAAGGATGTGGATCGCGAGGTGACCCTTCTGGGATGGGTTCAGCGCCGAAGGGACCTGGGAGGCCTCATCTTTGTCGAGGTAAGGGATCGGCAGGGAATCGTTCAGGTTGTCTTCAACGGCGAGGTTAATCCGGAGGCCCATGAGAAGGCGCAAACCCTTCGAAGCGAGTTTGTCGTGGGAGTCATCGGCAAGGTCTCGGTTAGGCCGGAGGGCACCGCTCAATCCCAAATTAAAGACCGGTGAGATTGAAGTGGCTGTAAAGGAATTGAGGATTCTCAACGCTTCCAAAAATCCTCCGTTTCTTATCGAAGATGACGAGGAGGTTGCGGAGAACGTCCGTCTCAAGTACCGGTATCTGGATCTGAGAAGGCCGAGGCTTCAGCGAAACCTGATCCTCCGGCACCGGGTGGCCCAGGAGGTTCGAATTACTTTGACCGCCTGGGATTTCTGGAAATCGAGACCCCCATGCTGACGAAAAGCACTCCGGAAGGAGCCAGAGACTACCTGGTTCCGAGCCGTGTCAATCCGGGCCACTTTTATGCCTTGCCCCAATCCCCCCAGCTGTTTAAGCAGATTCTGATGGTCTCGGGGTTTGATCGGTACTTCCAGATCGTTCGATGCTTTCGGGATGAGGATCTCCGGTCCGATCGTCAGCCGGAGTTTACCCAGATCGATGTGGAGATGTCCTTTGTCCAGGTGGAGGATATCCGGAAGATCGATGGAAGGCCTCATGGTCCATATCTTTAAGACGGTTCTGGGGAGGGAACTCGAGACGCCTTTCCCGACCATGAGCTATGCCGAGGCCATGGATCGATATGGGGTGGATAAGCCCGATCTCCGTTTCGGGATGGAGCTGAAGGAGTGTCTCCGAGATTTTCCGAGGGGTCCGGCTTCAAGGTCTTTAAAGAGGTCCTTGAAGAGGGGGGGATCATCAAGGCCCTCTGCGTGAAGGGAGGAGGCTCTTTTTCACGCAAGGAGATTGAGGAACTTGTCCCGATTGTCGAGACCTATGGGGCCAAAGGGTTGCTGTGGGCCAAGGTGGGGGCTGAGGGATGGCAATCTCCCATCCAGAAATTTTTGACCCCGGAGAAGATGAAAGGGGTGGAAGAACGATGCGAGGCGGTCGAAGGAGGACCTCCTCCTCTTCGATCGCCGATTCTCCCAGAGTGGTCCATCAGGCCCTTGGGAAGCCTCCGCCTCCATCTGGCGGAGAAGCTGGGATTGATTTCACCGGACGTCTACCGCGTTTGTCTGGATTCTCGATTTTCCGCTCCTGGAATATGACGAAACGGAAAAACGATATGTGGCGGTTCATCATCCCTTTACGGCTCCGAAGGATGAAGATATTCCCAAGCTCAAGGACCATCCCGGGAGAGGTGAAGGCCAAGGCCTATGATCTGGTTCTGAATGGAAATGAGGTGGGTGGGGGAAGCATCCGGAATCACCTGAGGGAGATTCAATCCCTCGTCTTTGAAAAACTGGGGATGGGAGAGGAAGAGGCCCGGGAGCGATTTGGATTTTTGCTGGAGGCCCTCGACTACGGGACTCCTCCTCATGGCGGGATTGCCTTTGGCTTTGACCGGCTCAACATGATCCTCAGCCATTCGGATTCGATCCGGGACGTCATCGCGTTTCCAAAGACCCAGAAAGCGATCTGTCTCATGACGGATGCGCCCTCCCGAGTCGATCCCAAACAACTCGACGAGCTTTGGATTCGGGTCAAGGAAACCAAGGCATAAATCATATTGCGGATTTCGGACTGCAGATTGCGGAATAGAAAGGCCAAGGAAATTGCGAATTGATTGTGGGTGAATAAATACCAAGAGTAACATTGCAGATCAGGTTTTCGTTCTATTCATTGCGAGTTAGATTCCGAGATCCGCAATCCGAATTCTGCAATCAGAGAAAGGAGAAGAGATGACCATTTCCCGAAAGAAGACGGACCTTTCAGAGCAAGTCGGTCGAACCCTTGCCCCTCCTGGACACTCAGGAACCCAACCTCTACCGGAGCATCTTTCCCTATGACGAGGTCTGCCGGGTGGAGTTCGATAACAAGTTTGTCTTCATTGATCCACCGGAAGAGATCTTTATCACGGATACAACCTTTCGGGACGGGCAACAGGCGAGGCCTCCCTATACGGTGGAGCAGATCGTCGATCTCTTCGACATGCTCCATAAGCTGGGAGGGCCCAACGGCGTGATCCGGCAGTCTGAATTCTTCCTCTACAGCGAGAAGGATAAGGAGGCCGTCCAGAAGTGTCTGGAGAGGAATTATCGCTATCCCGGAGATCACGGGATGGATCCGCGCCGTCAAGGAGGATTTCCAGCTGGTCAAGGAGATGGGTCTGAAGGAGACGGGGATCCTCACCTCGGTTTCGGATTATCACATCTTTCTAAAGCTGAAGAAGAACCGGAGGGTGGTCCTGCGGGAGTACCTCTCCATCGTTTCCGCCGCCCTCGATCTTGGAATCATTCCCCGATGCCATTTTGAAGACATCACCCGGGCCGATATCTACGGGTTCTGCGTTCCCTTTGCCCAGGATATCATGCGCCTTTCCGAGGAGGCAAAGCTTCCGGTCAAGATCCGGCTCTGCGACACCCTGGGTTATGGCGTTCCCTATTCAGGGGCTTCCCTCCCCCGCTGCGTTCCCAAGATCATCCGGGCCATGATTGACGATGCCGGCGTTCCGTCCGAATGTCTGGAATGGCACGGTCATAACGATTTTCACAAGGGATTTATCAATGCGACCACGGCCTGGCTTTATGGATGCGCTGCGGCGAACGGGACGCTGCTCGGATTCGGGGAGCGGACGGGAAATCCTCCCATTGAAGGGTTGATCATCGAATATATCAGTTTGATGGGGCACAGCAACGGCGTGGACACGACGATGATCACGGAGATCCGGAATTACTTTGAGCGGGTCATCGGGGTTCCCATTCCTCCCAACATGCCTTTTGTCGGGGCCAACTTCAACGCCACCAGCGCCGGGATCCATGCCGACGGGATTCTGAAGAATGAAGAGATCTACAATATTTTTAATACGGCGAAGATTCTGAACCGGCCCATCTCCATCTCGGTCAATGACAAGTCCGGATTGGCCGGGATTGCCCAGTGGATCAACTCCCACTTTGCCTTGACGGGAAAGGACCGGATCGAGAAGACCCATCCCGGGCGTCGCCAAGATCAACCGGTGGGTGACGAAGCAATACGAAGAAGGAAGGACGACCTCCATCTCCGATCAGGAGATGGAGAAGGCGACCCGGAAATATCTTCCCGGAGATCTTTGTCTCCGAGTTTGACCGGCTCAAGGCGAGGGCCCATGAGATGGCCGCCCATATCATTGAGCGGGTGATTGAGGAACCCGGGATGAAATCGATGGATCCAGGGCGGATGGAACCCATCCTTCAGTCCCTGGTGGATGAGTACCCCTACATCCAGTTTGCCTATGTCGTCGATATCCGGGGGACGAAGCTGACGCGCAATATCTGCCAGGCCGTGGACCAGGCCAAATATGAGCATGTTCGGCGCAGGAGAAAACTATTCCAATCGCCCGTGGTTCATCGAGCCCCTGAAGGACGGGAAGATTCATGTCACGGACCTCTACTCCTCGAAAATTACGGGGGCTCTCTGCATCACGGTCTCGGGGACGATCCGAAACGAGGTGGGAGAGATCCAGGGGATTCTCGGAATCGATATCCGGTTCGAGGATTTGACCAAGAGCGAAGAAGAATAGAACGCATTAAGAATGCGCATGGCCAAATTCAAGCACCATATAACCAGATAATGTAAGACCGAATTACCAATGACCGCTGAAATTCAAGAATGTCATTCGAAAGGATTAGGACGTTGATCTGAATTCGGTTATTGGGTGACACATTGATCGAATGTCTCATTTCGAGGATTGACATTGGATTTGTCAGAGTGATTGGTGATTTGATTCGATTTATGGTTCAGATTTCCATCATCCTCCTGGTGAAAAATGGTGGGGCCTATCTCGAAGAGGTGTTGAAAGGAGTCTTTTCCCAGAAGGTGGAAGAGGAATTTGAGGTCGTGGCGATCGATTCGGGATCGACGGACAACAGCAAGAGATATCTTAGCCGATTCCCTGTCCGTGTGAAGGAGATTCCTCCCGCGACCTTTAACCACGGAGAGACACGAAACCTCGGGGCCCGCCTTTCGCAGGGGAGCGTATCTCGTCTATTTGACTCAGGATGCCGTTCCCGGGGATGAGAATGGCTCGAAAAATTGGTTGAACCCCTTCGTGGAGGACCCGCTGGTGGCAGGCGCCTTCAGCAGCCACCGGCCGAGAAAAGATTGTCCCCTGATGGAGAGGAGGCAGATCCTCCAGACCGAGCTGACATCGGGAAAGACAGAAAGGGTCAATACGGCCGTCGGGAATCCGGAGTATGAGAGAAATCCCTATCCTTTCATCTGGTTTTCCAACACCAGTTCCTGCATCCGGAGGGAGGTCTGGGAGAAGATTTCCCTTTCGGACGGTCGATTTGCAGAGGATCAGGACTGGGCCAAGAGGGTTCTTGAAGCAGGATATAAAACCGTTTATGTCCCGGACTCCATTGTCATTCACTCCCACCATTACAGCCCGGTCAAGAACTTCCGGCGCCACTTCGAACATGCCAAGGCGATGAAGGAGATCTTCGGCAAAGAGGAATTTCCCCGGTTTAAGAGCGATTTTTTCAGCGACCCGACAGTCGGTCAAGGCCGATTTTCAATTCTTCCGATCCGAGGGTGGAAGACGCTTGGGGGTTTGTCCGGTGGTTCTTCCCAAGCCTCTTCTGGTATCTATCGGCCTTTACCGGGCTCTGGATGGGAACCCATCTTGAGAAAATTCCCTTAAGGCTAAGAGAGACGATTCTCCCTTCAGCCTTCGATCATCAAGAAGTGAGAATTGACTTAGAATCACCAATAACCAAATGACAATAACCAAATAATAACCAATAGCCCAATCACCAATGACCCAGCACAGTTTTGATCTTGAAGACAGAACTTCAGAATTCGCCAAAAAGGTGATTAGACTCTGTAAACAGTTGGCCCAAAATACAATTAATAGGGAACTTATTGCCCAGCTTATTCGCGCGAGTGGTTCCGTGGGCGCAAATTACCGTGAAGCGAATGATGCCCTTAGCAAGAAAGATTTTAAACACCGCATCAAGATTACTCGCAAGGAAGCCAAAGAATCTTATTATTGGTTGGATCTATTGCTTGAGGCAACCCCGGAGTTTGAGTCGGAAATAAGGGAACTTTCAATGGAGGCGTCAGAACTTAAGAAGATATTTTCTGCAATTGTCGATAGGTGCTCTTGATTTGATTATTGGTTATTGGAATTTATTTGGTGATTGGTTATTGGTGATTGGTTATTGGGTTTAGTATGAAGATCCTTCAGGTCAGCCATGGACTTCCGCCCAGGGAAAATGCAGGGGTTGAACTCTATACCTACTACCTCTCCAGGGCGCTTGCCTCCTTGAATCACGAGGTTTCCATCTTCTGCCGGGAGGAAGATCCGGCGAAAGAGGAATTTTCATCCTTCCAGGAAAACGTCGATGGGCTGAAGGTGACCCGCGTCGTCAATAACCTGACCCGGATCTGTGATTCCCGGATCTTTTACGATAACCACTTCTTTGATAAGGCCTTCATCAATACGCTGAACCGGGAAAAGCCCGATCTTGTCCATTTTCAGCATTTCATTGCCCTATCCGCCCATTTGCTGAAGATTGCCCGGCAAGAGGGATATCCCGTGGTATTGACCCTTCATGATTTCTTCGTCCTCTGTCATCGGATTCATCTCTTGAAAGAGGACGGGCGAGTGTGCCCGGGTCCCCTCTACGGACTGGAATGTGTCTCCTGCCTGAACTCCGCCGGGCAACCTACAGATGATCGAACCCGTATTCTTCTAAAATGGAAAAAGGTCCTTCCGTTTTCCCTTATCAAATGGTCCAAACGCTTCCTTATCCCTTCCAGCCGTCTCGACGAGAAAGGTTACGAGCCTTTTCACCGTTATCGGTATATGTATGAGATCTTTAAAATCCCGGAGGTCTTGCTCGTTCCTTCTCGGTTTGTTAAAGCTCAATATATAAAGTATTATTCTTCCTTTGACTCAAAGATTCGAGTCTTTCCATTAGGAGTCCCTCCGTTCAATGGTGTGCGGAGACCCAGGGAAGGAAAGGGGGAGATCCGGTTCTGTTATTATGGGAATATCCTCCCCACGAAGGGAGTTCATGTCCTGCTGGAGGCATTCAAGACCCTTCCGAAGGGAAAAGCGTCCCTGACGATTTATGGGGCGAGGACTTCGTGGAATGATCGCTACTACGATCGCCTGAAGGAAGAGGCCTCTGGCCTCCCTGTCCATTTTCGCGGACCCTTCCACCGGGATCAATTGGCAGAAGCCCTGAGCGATCAGGATGTGGTGATTCTTCCCTCCATCTGCTATGAATCCTTCTCCTTCGTCATCCGGGAAGCCAATCCAGCTTGGGTTTGCCCGTGATTGCCTCCAGGATGGGCGCGATTCCGGAGGCGATCGAGGAGGGAGTCAACGGATTCCTCTTTCGAGCCGGGAGATTCAAAGGACCTGGGAAGATGGATGCTCCGTTTTATCGAGAAGCCTGATTTGATTCAATCGATGGCTTCGAAGAAGAGGCAGGACAAAATCGATGGCAGAACATGCCCTGGAGTCTTGAGAAAATCTACAAGGAAATCATTGGAAAGAGGCCCTTTGATTACTCCGACTATGCCTCCCGAATGATGGATCGCGAAATCATACAGAGGCTACAACAACCCCGTGTCCGTTTTTTTAAAGACTGCAAAAGGGTCCTTGATCTGGCCTGCGGCCCCGGATCTTTCTTGGAATTGTTGAAAGAAGCCGGCATTGAGGCGGTGGGTGTGGATCGAAATGAAGCGATCGTTAAAAAGGCCCGTCTCAAAGGGTTGGAAGTCATTCATTCCGATCTCTTTGATTACCTGGAAAAGGTCGATCGGAGGTATGACGGGATCTTCTGTTCCCATCTCCTGGAACATCTCCCCTTCGATCAGGTCGTCCGGTTGATTGAGCTGATCCTCAGGCGTTTGGATCCAGGAGGAGTGCTGGTCTTCGTCTTTCCCAACCCGGAGTCGATCCGGCTCCATCTCTTCGGTTTCTGGAGGGACCCGGAACATGTGCGGTTCTACGCCGGGGGCCTGGTTGCGTCGGTCTGTCAGCATTATGGATTCCGCACCGAATACTCTAACGAAGAGACACCCCATGTCTTAGAAGCTCCTTATCTTGAACCCATTTCCGGACTTCCTGCAGGAGAGCGAGTGGACGGGGTTCCTTCCGAGTTCGATGGCCGGATGGAGCCATTGCTTGAGGAGTTTAACAAGAGAATCGGAGCCTTTAACCAGAAGATCCAAGGTTTTTCTGATGCCGTCAATCGAATATGGGCCAAGCCCGATGAAGTGGTTCTCGTTTTTAGAAAATCGAAGTAGGGTCATCTTCACGGAGCGAAGGGAGGCGATGAGTAACCGTCAGTGTGGTCATTCCGGCTTACAATCATGAGCGGTACGTCGGAGAGGCGATCCAGAGCGTCCTCGATCAGACCTTCCGGGATTTCGAACTGATCATCATCAATGATGGGTCCACCGACCATACGGAGGAGGAGATTCTCAAGTTTAAAGACGAACGAATCCGTTATTATTCCCAGGAGAACCGGGGCCTCAGCGCGACCCTGAACCGGGGGATTGAACTGGCCCGGGGAGAATACTTTAACTTCCTTCCTTCGGACGATGCCTTTTTTCCAGAAAAGCTGGAGGTTCAACTCAAGAGTTTTCGAGGAAACCCCGATCTGGGAGTTGTTTTTTCATATCCTCAGCTGGTCGATGCCGAGGGAAGAGAGATCAAGGATGATCCTGCAGCCCAATGGTCCATCGTTCCCTATGAGACCAAAGAGGAGATTTTTCCGGCCCTCTTTGAGAGAAACTTTCTCTCCGCACCGACGGCCCTTATCCGGATGGACTGTTTCAAGAAGGTCGGAGTCTTTGATGAGTCCCTGAAATATGCCCAGGACTACGACCTGTGGATGAGGATACTGAAGTACTACGATACCCGGTTGCTCAGACGGCCCTGGTGAAATACCGCTGGCACGGTGAGAATTTGACTTCCGAATACCCACTTCAGAACACAGAACAGGAGAGGACAAGCCTTCTTGCAAAGGCGTACCAAGTCCTCTCACTACGCGAGACCTTTTTCCATCATTGATGCCCTTGCAATGAGACCGATTGCCCCGGAAGTTTCGCGAGGCCTATCGGCAATTGGCCGACTTCCTCGAAAAGGCAGGATTAAAGACATTAGCCTCTCATTCAAAGGGTTACGAAAAGAACCGCGAGGGGACTGGAAGTCGACTCTCTTAACTGGCGGAAGGCTCGCCTCATTCGAAAGAGGAGCGATTAAGTCTAAGGTCCAT
This sequence comes from uncultured delta proteobacterium, assembly GCA_963828805.1. Classification (GTDB taxonomy): domain Bacteria; phylum Desulfobacterota; class BSN033; order BSN033; family UBA1163; genus CAWHGS01. The sequence goes on along the minus strand of CAWHGS010000047.1, from coordinate 8,318 downwards.
TTACAGAACAGAAAGACAAGCGGGAGAATGAACCTCCTAATGCAGACCCGGTCCCTGGATAACGGAGGGCTGGAAGAAGTTATTTACAACATTGCCAAGCACTTCATCGAGACTTTTTCAATCTGGTTATCGTCTGTATCGATCGAGGAGGTGCGATGGCGGAGCGTTGTAAGAGACTGGGGATCCCGGTTGAGGTCCTCAAGGAAGAAAAAGAGAGGGAATACAAGGAAATTCTATCCCGATATGAGATCGATTTGCTGGTCACTCATTTTTCCAATTTCGGGTTGGAAATGTGCCTCTCAGGCAAACATTCCCGATAGTCTGCTTTCTCCACAATATCTACTGCTGGATGCCCGATCAGGTGTTGAGTGAAATGAAAAGGGCTGATCCGAAAATCAACAATTATATCGCAGTCTCGGAAGACGTAAAAGCCTATTCGGTTCATCGGTTCAATATCGCACCTGAAAAGATTCGTGTCATTCCGAACGGAATTGACCTTGGAGCGAATGGAGGCTAAAAGGGATTTGCCCAATGTCACGAAAGCGGAGATGGGTTTTAATGAGAATGACTACCTTTTCCTTCATGTTGCATCTTTTACTCCGGCCAAGGATCATCTTCTTCTCTTATCTGCCGTCAAAGGGATCATAGATAAATACCCTGAGTTAAGACTCCTCTGTGTCGGCGATGTCTTGGATGAAAAGTATCATCAATTCATCATTTCAAAGGTTGGTGATTACGAACTCGAGAAACACGTCAAATTCTTGACCTTTGTAGAGGAAATGGCTCCTTATTACAAAATGGCGGATGCCTTCGTTCTCCCCTCAGCTTATAGAGGGATGGAGCCTGTCGATGATGGAAGCAATGTCCTATGGACTCCCTCTTATCCTGACCCGGATCGGAGGAGCTGCCGGGATCATTGAAAATAACGACATAGGGATCCTCGTCGATCATCGCTATCCCGTAATATTCGATATCGACGTTTCTGCCCTGAGCAACTATTGTGAAGAGACCAGACCGAATCTCTCATCCCTCCAGATAGCCATGATTCAGTTCTTAAGAGAGAAGGAGTATTGGAAAAAGGCGGGCTTGGGGGGCAAAAGAAAAGTGAGGGAGCGACTGGACTTTCGCCTGATCATGGAACGTTATGAAAGGGTTTTTATCTCTGCGGTCACCCTTCGTTCTCAAATCATTAGAAGTGAGCTCGTGGAACAAAGAGATCGGTTGTTCCACGAGAGAAGAAAGGGTTCTTGTAGAGCAAGAACGAATCCTGAAGGCCCAGGAAGATCTAAGTCAAAAACTAAGTCAGGCCATTGAGGAGAGGGGCTCAGAAATCCAGGAACTCCGCCATCTGGTTGAGGCCCGTTATCAGCAATTGGACAGCAAGGTTGAATATGTTCTCCTGCGGATGAGTATCAAGGAGAGAATCAAAGAGCGCCTCCGCAAGACCCTGTCGCTTATGAAGAAGTTTATCCCCAAGCCCATCAAAAGCGGGCTGAAAACCGTCTACCATCATTTTTTCCCGAAACCGGAGAATAAGATTACCTGGGGGGATGGCGTTCCCACCTACAACCAGAATGAGGTCTATCAATTTCAGCTTCAGCATTTTCACGACTACTTTAAACCCACAGAAATCCGTAGGACTCACCTGGCGATTATGAACCAGCTCCTGTCAGAGGAACATGAAGGAATCGTCATCTATCCCCCCACAATCGATTGGGAGATTCCTCTCTTTCAGCGGCCCCACCAGGTTATGAGGGTTTTGGCTGAGAAGGGCTATCTTTGCTTTTTCTGTGTCCCGAATCCGGATCATGACGGAGTAGACGGCCTCAAGAAGGTGCAAGATAATCTTTACCTCTGTGGAGATATCCCCTTGCTCCATACCTTTCTGAAAGACCGGAAAGTGATCCTGTGGAGCAGCAACACGGTCCACAAGGTCTTTCGTGAGTATTTCCACCAGGCTTTTGTGGTCTACGACTACATTGATGAATTGAATGTCTTTTACGGATTTTCTCCGTTAATGGAAGATGATCACCGTCTTTTGGTTGAAACCGCGGATCTCCTTTTAGCCACCGCAACGAATCTATTTGAAAGTGTGAGGCAGACCCGGAAGGATGTTCTCTTAGTACCTAATGGCGTTTATCTCGATGATTTCAAAACAGACATTGCGACTCCTCCCTTTGATCTCGCCCATATTTCAAAAGATGGAAAACCTATTATTGGTTATTACGGGGCTCTGGCAGAATGGTTTGATTATGATTTGGTTAACTATCTTGCTTCGCAGTGTAAGGGGTATAACTTTGTTCTGATTGGACCTAACTATGATGGGAGCATCAAGCGCCTCCAAAAGAAAGATAACCTCTTCTGGTTGGGCGGCAAAAATTACAAGGAGCTAAAATATTACCTCCATTTTTTTGACGTCGCCACCATTCCCTTCAAGGTCAATCAGATCACCAGTTCGACTTCACCTCTTAAATTGTTCGAATATATGGCAGGAGGGAAACCGGTGGTGACGACCAATTTGAAAGAATGTAAGAAGTACAGAAGCATCTTTGTCGCCGAGGACAACCATGATTTCATCCGGAAATTGGCGATGGCCTTAAATAAGAAGAAAAATCCTATCTATCTCGAACTGTTAAGGGTAGAGGCTGAAGAGAGCTCATGGCATTCCCGATTAAACCCCGTGATTGACCGGCTGAAGCAGATGGGTCTCACAAAAGGCGAATCGAATTTAAAAGAATAAATTATTCAGATAGTCAACCCGGTTTTCTCGTTTTTTAAAGATGATGAAATCAAGCGTATTAAGAGTCTCCCCCTGGAGCAAAGGTTTGAGTCGATTTAGGATCCTGTGGTTATCCGTTTTTGCCTTAAGCGTTTATCTGTTTCTTATTCTTAAGGTTAAGACCCGTCCATTTTCTGACTTTCGTTTGTATTACGAAGTGGCCCTCGAAATTCTCAGAGGGGAAACGATATCGAGTTTTTATAAATACTTTTCTGCGCCTGGCTATCCCTTTCTCCTCAGCATGATCCTCCCGATTTACCACCAATCCATTTTTATCCCTCAACTCTTGAATGCCTTCATGTGGAGTGTTCTGATCTGGCTTTATTTGAGGTACCCTTTAGCCCCTGTTTCAATGGCTACCTTGGCCGGATATCTGTTATTGGCTTTCAATGTAAATTGCTTAAGTATGATTACCGTCCTATGCACAGATATTCCGTACGCCTTTTTCTTTTTGATTGGATTATACGTATTTGGATGGGGATTCAAGCCTATGGTTGAAACTGGACCCGACAAGCTAAATGGGAAACGTTTCTATTTTCCGGTCGCCGGGCTCCTCTTCGGAATCAGTCAATTCATCCGCCCGGTTACTTTTCTGTTTCTGTTCCTTATTTCCTTTCTAGTCATAGTAGGAATCAGATACTTTATCTTTAACGCTAACGGAAAGGGGTGGCGGTTGATCTTAAAAGGTGGCATGATCCCTTTAATCCTAACGTGGTCTTCTTTTTTCACCGTTGCTATTTTTTTCTATTGGGCTTCTGGATACGGCGTTACTTATGTGCCTCAGCAAAAAGGAATATGGAATTTGTATGTGGGCTCTAATGTGGAGTCTAAAGGTTTCTGGAATTATGAGGATTCAGAATTGATTGTAAGGTTAGGGAAAAAGTATCAATGGGTAGGTATAAAGATTAACGAAGAATTGTTGCCCATCGTATTGAATCGAATGAAGGCAGACTGGGGCAAGAATCTTCAGATTTACCCTGAGAAGTTATATCGATTGTTGAGTCCAAGGGGGATCCCCTCTGGGCTATTGAACAGAGCGATGTGAGGGATAAGGAGAAGGTTTACAGGGTCTCGAATTACCTGAGCTGGGTCAATGGGTTCGCTTTGATCATCTCCCTCTGGGCCTGGGCGATCTGCTTGGCAAACAGGAATAGATCCTGGGGACGATTGGGTCTTTAGCTATAAGAAAGTAACTTTTATCTATCTAATTATTCACGGCTATTTATTTGAAATTCAGGGGAGATATAGTAACCATTTGTGGATGGTCATGTTTTTGCTTTTCCCAATTTCGATCAGAGTTGTAAAACGAAGTTTGACGTAGAAACGTTCCTTAGGGTTCGGACCTTGGAAAAACTCAAAAGCCTTTCAGCTTTTTTTCCGGCCTATAATGAGGAGGCAAATGTTGAGCGAATGGTTGATGCCTTTAGGCCTGTCCTTCCGCAGGTCGCAGAAGATTATGAGATCATCATCGTCAATGACGGGAGTAAGGACAAGACTCGGGAAATAGCGGACCGGCTGATCAAAGAGGATCAGAAGGGTTCGTGCCGTTCACCATGAAAAAAATCAAGGCTATGGGGCAGCCGTTCGAAGCGGAATCAAGGCCTGCACCAAGGAATACCTCTTTTTCACGGATGGAGACGGTCAGTTCGATGTCTCCCAGCTTACTCTTTTGGTCCCCTTGCTTTCGGGCTATGACGGGGTCATTGGATTTCGTCTCAACCGACAGGACCCCTGGATCCGGAAGCTCAATGCCTGGGCCTGGAATCGGTTGGTACGGCTGATGTTGGGTCTCAAGGTGAGGGACATTGACTGCGCGTTTAAACTCTTTCGCCGGAAGGTCTTTGAAGGGATTCGAACTGGAGTCCTCCGGGGCCATGATCAGCACGGAGATGCTGGTTAAGATCAAAGATAAGGGGTTATAAGCTTCAAGAGATGGGGGTCCTTCACTCTCCCAGATTGGCAGGGAAGCAGACGGGCGCCAACCTTCGGGTGATCCTGAGGGCCTTTAAGGAGTTGTTCCGTTTTTACAGGAAGTTTGAAGGAGACAAAGAGATGAAACCTATCTGTACTGCTTTTACTCTCAGTAGCTTCTGCCAGTACAGGGCCAGGTCTTATTCAAAAAAGGGGTTCTCATGACCGGGGAAATGACGTTGAAGAGTTCTGTCATCGGAGGAGTTGCTCAAATTGGTATTTCAGCCTCTCGTTTTCTCCGGATTGATCCTTTATGTCATCAGCACGATTCTCTGGCTGCTGGCCCTGTCCAAAACAACCCTCAATTTTGCCTATCCCTTCACAGCCCTGACCTTCATCCTTGTCATGCTTTCGTCACGAATGGTCTTCCTGGAATCCATCCCGCCCCTTCGGTATTTTGGGATTGGGCTGATTGTCGCGGGGATCCTCGTGTCTTCCGTGGCCAAGGGGTAAACGTAAAGGGCTACGGTCAGGGTGAAAGATGGAGGCCGCGCTCCCCCGGTAGAACAGTCCATCCCGCTCTTTTTCAGCCTCCAGCGTGTCATTTTATTTCACTTGACATTGGCATTTTGACAACATATAATGATGAATTATGACAGAGTATCTGGAACGCGAATTAACCTCAACCGTTCTTTCAGCCATCGGAGGAGATGCCCGTTGTTGTCATTACGGGCATGCGCCAGACAGGAAAAACGACCTTTCTCCAAAGGCAGCCTGAGTTTGAAAAAAGGCGGTACGTCACGTTTGATGATTTCCCGCAACGGGAGGCCGCAAAATCAGATCCGGAAGGTTTTGTCAGTTCGGGCGGCCCTCTTACAATCGATGAAGCGCAAAAATGTCCCGAGATTCTGACGGCTATTAAGAAGGTGGTGGATAAGAGAAGAACACCGGGGCAGTTCCTTCTTTCCGGTTCTGCGAACTTCGCGCTTTTGAGGGGAATGACTGAAAGCCTGGCCGGTCGGTCCATCTATTATGAGATGCGTCCTTTTGACCGGAGAGAAATTGCCCGGCAGACAGGAGAAAGATCTTTCCTGGAGAGGTTTTTTAAAACACAAGAGATTCCAAAGGTCAGAGACCTGAAACCGATTCAACCGGAAGACATACTGAATGGCGGAATGCCTACCGTTTGTCTTGGCGAAGTTAAGAACCGCGCCCTCTGGTTCAAGGGATATGAGCAAACCTATCTCGAAAGAGATATTCGGGAGATCAGCCGAGTTGAAAACATCATGGCCTTTCGAACCCTCCTCCACTTGGCAGCTTTGAGAACCGGGCAACTGTTGAGCCCAAGCGAGATCGGCAGAGATGCGAAACTGACGGCAGCGACGACATCGAGACATCTTTCCCTTTTTGAGGCGTCCTTTCTCATCACGAGAGTGATGCCGTATTTGAGGAATAGGGCGAGCTCGACTGATCAAATCTCCAAAGCTCTACATCAATGATTCAGGTCTTGCTTGCTATCTGGCCGGGATAGAGGGGATGAATCCGTCCTCAAACGAACCCTTGATGGGAAGGATGTTTGAAACCTATATTGCCCAGAACCTCTCAGGCATCATCGATGGGAAATGGACAGATGCACGTCTCTACTTCTGGAGCCTCCAGGGAAGGCACGAAGTGGATTTTGTGGTAGAAGTTGGGAACCACTGTATTGCCTTGGAAATTAAGTCTGGAGCCAGATGGCAGGATAGAGATTTGGCAGGTCTGAGGGCCTTCTCGTCCACAACGCCCCACTGTAAAGCCGCAATTCTTGGTTATAATGGGATGGAGCCCGTTAAACTTGGAGAGAAAACCTGGGCTCTGCCGCTGAGCCTTCTTCTCTCTTGACGGTGGGCTTCTCTCTTCTGTGGTAAGGGCTAAGGAAAACGGTTTTATCTAGGTTTGATTTCCTGCAAACTGATAAGTAAGCTTGCAATATACATTGTTTATATAGTCCTCGTAAGATCGATCCTGATGTACCAGAGTGTCGTCAAGAGTCATTTTTCTCGAATCGATTCCAACCCTGCGCTATTTGGGGATTGCCTTGATCATCCTGGGGATCCTTCTGTCTTCGGTGGCTAAGAGGTGAACATGAAGGTCCGGAAAAATAGCATAGGGTCCCATCAATGTTTTTCATCCGCATGGGAAACGAGATGAGACGGGCCGAGGTGGGGCCACGTAATCAAAGTTGGAATTGCTCAGAGTAAAACCTCTTCCCAATCTTCTTTCTTTCGGACTCCCAAAGCTCATCGAGAAAATCAAGATAGCTGCCCAAATCCTTTGGTTCATGAGGCTGCGAGGTCTCAATAGCTCCGAAGTCTTCCTTGGTGAGCACCAAATCTTTCTCAAGATTGAGGCTTCTCTTTCTCTCTTTTGGTAAGCTCATCGTACTTCTCCATTTGTCCGTATTTTTCAAAGTACCCTCGAATCTCTTCCAAATCCAGCCCCGGCAGCTTCAAGAGATACTGAAGATCTGCCATTTCCCTGAAGGATCTTTCCGGGTCGTTTTTCATGGCAAAGACCTTAAGGGCAATCAGATGCTCAGTTCTCACAACAGGTACCGATATGTCATCGAGAACGAGTAACGGCCTGGCTTCCGAAAGGATGATATCAGCAGTTTCTCCTTCCACGTAAATGAAATCGATCCTTCCAAGATTTGCGAGAGGATGCACATGATTGGAATAACCTGCCGAACGATAGATCGTCTCGTAACCAAGGGATTCCAGATATGCTATGATCCTGCTTTGATGAGCGCCTCGAACCAAGAAGTCCACATCTTCGGTAGCCCGCAAATACCCGTACGCCTTCAAAGCAAAAGCGCCAACGAGAGCGTAGTCGATTCCCGCTTGTTTGAAGAAACCGATCAGACTTCGGAATATCGTCTTAATATTCATTAATCAAGAACCATGTTTACCACGGCACAAAGGCGCGGAGTCATTATTCTTATGATCCAATAGATCACCGGTTCAGAGAGGCTCCGACTCAAAGAGGAGACGGCGATTGTCCCTGCTCTCCGCCCCGTGGAATGGCGAGGATTGATTTTAGACAACCAGATATTACATGGTGTGGGCGACAAAGTCAAACACCAAGGAGTACTGGATCCTGCGGGTGGGCTATCCCGCCCTTCTTCGTTTAATCTTGGCATGCTTTCATCGAGAGTCATCTTCTTAGAGTTCATTTTCCTTTTGCGTTATTTTGAAATGGCCTTGATCATCCCGGGGATCCTTCTGTCTTCGGTGGCCAAGGGTTGAAAAACCTTCTATAATTCTTTCATGTCCTTTAACCACGTCACATTTCTCTCAGACTGGGTTTCCCTGGATCGTCAATCCGTGGCCATGGTCGGGAAAAGGGCCGCCCTTGAGATCGAGAACAACGGGGGCGATTTTCTTATTCTTGAATATGCCTATCCGGGACGGGAAGAGGAGCGCGGTGTTTCCGTTACCCTGCGGGTGTTTGATACGGTCGTGGGCCAATTTCGGGGATTCTATTCCTCGCCCTTCTACATCGGATTTAAGGTCCCGTCTTCTTCTCAGAAGAATCTCTTGATCACTGTTGAAACAGACGCCTCCTTTTTCCGGAGGGATGAGAAAGGGGA
>CAWHGS010000046.1:0-16838 GCA_963828805.1 uncultured delta proteobacterium | reverse complement strand
GAAGGTGAGGCAGACATAGGCCCCGATCAGCGTGAGCTCACCCATGGCCAAATTGAGGACACCTGAGCATTTGTAGATAAGGGTCCAACCCAGGGCCACGAGGGCGTAGATGCTTCCAACAAGAATCCCGGTGATAAAGAGTTGTAAGAAGAGCTCCATGGAACCTCCCGCCAAAAGGAACAGGTTTAGGATTGAGGCTAAGGTTGAGAAAGAGCTATGAGCAAACCAAAATCGCAATTAGGACCATGACCCCAGTCGTCTGCTTGGACCTTCTTAACCTCCACCTTGACCTCAACCTGAATTCTATTGAGGCACTTCCATCACCCGAAGGTCCGTTTTGATTTGAGCGACTCTCTCCATCCTCGTAGGTGATGGTCGTGTCCATGTGGACGACATCGACATCGGAGTAGAGCCCGTCGACAATGTCTTTGTAGCGCATTTCGATGAAGGCCCTCCGTAATTTCCGGGTTCGGGTCAGTTCGTCGTCGTCCGCATCGAACTCCTTGTAGAGATTGATAAACTTCTTGATCTTGGCCACAGGCGGGAGATCTCGGTTCATCTTTGCGATCTCTCTTTGAATCAGATCATAAATTTGAGGCATTTGAGAAAGCTCCGGATAGCTTGTGTAGGCAATATTGCGGTCCTCGGCCCACTTGCCGACCACTGCATAATCGATGCAGATCACACTGGTCAGATAGGGTTTCTGATCGCCGATGGCCCAGACATCTCTAATATATGGGCTGAATTTGAGCCGCGTCTCGAGATACTGGGGGGCGAACTTGGTCCCATCTCTTAAGGTCATGACGTCCTTGGTCCGGTCGAAAACGACCAGGTGGCCGTCTCCATCGATGAACCCCGTATCCCCTGAGTAGAGCCAGCCGTCTTTGAGGGCTTTGGACGTCTCTTCAGGCATTTTGTAGTACCCGATGAAGACCGACGGGCTTTTGGAGATGATTTCTCCCTCCGGAGTAATTTTTACCTCTGTTTCAGGGATGGGTTTGCCTACGGTGTCGAACTTGATATCCCCATCGCGATGGAGCACCGAGATCCCTGCGATCTCGGTCTGGCCATAGATCTGTTTCAGGTTGACACCGATCGCGTGAAAGAATCGAAAGTGGTCCGGCCCCATGGCCGCCCCTCCCGTATACGTGTACCGAATCCTTGAGAGGCCCAAGTGATCTTTCAGCTTTTTGTGAAGACCCAGATAAGCTAAGAGGTCGAGGGCCTTCCAGTACCAGGGGATGGCTTTTTTTGAAAATGTCAGATCGGCCTTGTGATAGCCGATCTCCATCGCGAATTCGTAGGTTTTTCTCTTTAACCAGGAGGAATCGAGGTATTTCACCTGGACATTTCGAACCATCTGTTCGTAGATACGAGGCGGAGCGAACATGATATGAGGGCCGATCTCACGGACATTCTCCTGAGCTGTTTCAGGTTCCTCCGGAAAATTGAGGGTGAACCCGGCCTGGATCCCGCAGGAGATCGACATCATCTGCTCCCCGATCCAGGCAAAGGGGAGGTAAGAGACAAAATCGTCTGTTTCAAAGTAGGGATCGACCCGCATCAGGTTCTGGCCCATGGTGAGCATATTGTAATGGGTGAGAAGCGCTCCTTTCGGAAGGGCTGTTGTTCCCGAGGTATAAAAAAGAAGACAGACGTCATCTCCATTTCCCTTCAGGACGAGGTCTTCAAAGAGTGCCGGCTCCTTCTTGTCCAGCTCTTCGCCGATCTTCATCACTTCTTTAAGACCGATGAGGATTGGATCATCATAGGTCCTCATCCCCTTGGGATCATCCCAGATCATTCTTTTGACCCTGGGACACTTTTCTTTGATGCTGAGGAATTTGTCAACCTCCTCCTGCCCCTCGCCCACAATCAGTTTTGTATCGCTGTGATCGAGAATATGCTTCACTTCCTCGATGAGAGAGTCCTGAAAAAGCCAAATGCCGATCGCACCGATGCACATGGCTGCCATCTCTGCCCACAGGGCTTCAGGCCGGTTGTCCCCGATCATGGCAACCTTGTCTCCTCTTTCCAAGCCGAGGGAGACCATGCCCAGAGCAATCCGTTTCACATTCTCATAGTATTCCTTCCAGGTGATGGGGTTCCAGATCCCAAACTCCTTCTCTCGCATGGCCACTTTTTTGTCCCCGTACTTTTGGGCCGCCCGGAGAAAAAGTTTGGGGATGGTCAGCTCTTGGGTGATCTCAATCTCTTTCCGATCAACGGCGCGTGGCATAGAGATCCTCCGCCTCACCGAGATAAGCTTTAATCACATTCGGATTCTGCTGAACTTCGAGGGGTACTCCTTCGGCGATTTTCTCGCCGAAATTGAGGGCCATCACCCGGTGGGAGATATCCATGACGACTCCCATATCGTGTTCGACGAGGATACAGGTGGTCTGCCACCGATCCTCCTCATTGATGTCGAGGATGAAGCGGGCCATGTCCTCCACTTCCTCCAAATTGAGGCCTGCAAGAGGTTCGTCCAATAAGATGATCTTGGGATTGAGGGCGAGAGCCCTCGCCAATTCGACTCGCTTTTGGAGTCCATAAGGGAGCATGCTAACGACTTTGTCCCGGATGGGTTCGATTTCAAGGAGGTCGATGATTTCTCTCTCGATATAGTCTCTGTGTTCAGTCTCCTCGCGGGCGGCCTTTCCAAAATAGATGGCGCCGCTGATCAGACCCGTCTTGAGGTGGATATGACGGCCCAATCGGATATTATCGAGAACCGTCGTCCCCTTAAAGAGTTCAATCTTTTGGAAGGTCCGGGAGATGCCGAGTTTGGCCCTCTCATGCGGTTTTTCTCTTGTGATGTCTTTTCCTTCAAAAAATATCTGTCCTTTCTGAGGGTGGTACAGACCATTGATGCAGTTCAGGAGGACTGTTTTTCCGGCGCCATTGGGACCAATGATAGAGAAGATCTCCCCCTTTTTGACTTCGAGGGAAACCTCCCACAGGGCTTGAACGCCTCCAAAAGCCATGTTCAGATTACTGACTTTCAGTTGGACTTCTTGGGTGACAGCCATTCATCCCTCTCCCTATAAAACAATTAACGATCGTTTATCCCTTCGTTCAAGAAGGAAGGGTCGATTTACGGGCCTTTTTGAATAGGCTTACAAATTGCTGAACGGGGAAGCTTGTATTGTGTAGATGTTTTTTCCTGGGATCTGTAATAATCAATGATTCAAGGAGGTCTGAGAGTAGGGATTCGCTCTACCCTGGGAACGGATCATGATGCGGATTCCCTCAAACTATCTATCCCGCAGCCTCAGTTTTTGTGTAATCGTTATGGACAACGCGATGTGATCTTGGATAAGGAAAAAAAATCCCATCAAACTTTGATTAACAGAACTTATTCGGGTTGTCAAGTTTTCGAAATGTGAAAAAATTTACAATCCTGTCCGAAATTTCTTTTTAAATCTGATGGGTTAAGGTGAAAATAAAGAGTTTGACTTTGATTCTTTGATCGTGGTATAAACCCAACACGCCACCTCTCAAGGGGTGGGAAAAGGGACCGGATGATGAAGAAGAGGAGACGACATGTTAGAGATCAAAAACCTTATGGTCTTTTATGAAAATGCCCTTGCCGTCAACAACATCAACATGAGGGTACGAAAAGGCAAGGTGACCGGGGTTTTTGGCGCAAACAGCGCAGGGAAGTCCACCCTCATGTATACGATCTCGGGGATCATCCTTGATGTTAAGAAGAAAGAGGCAATGAAAGGGGGCGAGCGGATCACTGTCCTGGGTACGATTCTTTATGAAGACGCCGATATCACCCACCTCAAACCGAGCGAAAGGGCCAGAAGGGGAATCATTCTCTGTCCGGAGAGGCGGCGGATTTTTCCGGAAAGCAGCGCCCTGGAGAACCTGAAAATCGGGGGCTATCTTGCCACAAAGAGTCAGGCAAAGAGAAACTCTCGACTATGTCTTCACCATCTTTCCTCCCCTTCTGAAATTAAAGAAACGGGAAGGCGGTTTTCTCAGCGGAGGGGAACAACAGATGCTTGCTATCGGAAGAGCGCTGATGGCCCAGCCGAAATTGCTTCTTCTTGATGAGCCCTTGCTCGGGCTGAGCCCTCTGATGGAGGCTATGCTCGCCCGATCCGTCCGGGATATCAACATCCAAACCGGAATTACGATTCTTATCTCCGAGCAATATGCCCGTCCGATTCTGCCCATCATTCACCATGGCTACATTCTTGAAAACGGAGGGGCTGTTCTGGAAGGAAATTCTCAGGAACTGATGGATAATCCGGACGTGAAGTCCGCTTATTTTGGGATATGAGTGCCTGATCAGACCTTTCGTCTTTTGATAGGCGAGGTTTTTATCGGTTTACACTTTTTGGGTCACCAGTCTCCCAAAAAGAAAAATGAAGGAAAGAAAGCCCATTCCTAAAACGAAAGTTGCCGCCATCATTCCGATCAACAAGATTCTCATTTTTTCTTCTCCCTGACTGACGTTGTCTCTGAACGGCTGAAAATAGAAAACCCGTGCTGCATATGCGCCACGGGTTGAGCAAAATTCCTGCCTGTCTGCAGGTTGCTTCGGCGACCCGGCTATCCCAGGGGGACCCGTGGCTTTCCGTCCTCCGATTGCTCGGAGTTTGGCTTTATCGGCAAATCTGTTTTTACAATATTAAGTTATGCAAATGTAGTGCCATAAGACAAAAAGCAAATTAATGCTTTGATTTTGTTAGATTTATTAAAATTCTTGAATCCGCATCGACCCGAATAAGATGACCTTTATTGCCTCAAAGCAATAAATATTGATTAGAAAATAATCCCAAAGACCTCCTTGCCCCCGACAGGGAGAGAGAATTGAGGTGAGGCGGAAACGCAAGAAGTCCCACCCTTACCCCCACCCTCTCCCGTCAAGAAGAGGGGAATACATTATTTTCATGATTCGCGCTTGCCTGCAGAAGCCTTGGCGCAGGCAGGGTGACCTTCGGGCATGGGACATTAGTTTCCTTTCTCCACTTGGTGAAAAAGTCAGGAGGTGTGAACAGCGTGCAATAAAAAAGCCCTATATATTCTCTCCAAATTGGTGGGGTTTGGATGGTGGGAGTTGGAGAATATATAGGGCTGAGATTCTTGTTAAGTTAACGACTGGTTTAACGTTAACATCTACCAGTGTATATAAAACATATTCTAAATTCTTGTCAAGGACAATTCTTTGCAGGGAAAATCATTCTTCAGTTGCTGGGGCGGGGGTAAGTCATGGCAGGCGAATTGTTACAGGGAAGAAGTCCGTGGACTTTCTCTTTGAAGGTCTAAAATCGGATCACTAGCGGGAAAGCAATAATCAGACCCTGAGCTTCTTTTCCTCCTTCGTGGTTCTTCTTCGTTCCTCTTCTCTGATCTCACGCCTCAACAATTTTCCCACTTTAGACTTGGGCAGCATATCCCTGAATTCGATATATTGGGGAATCTTGTAAGGAGCAAGCCTTTCGCGACACCACTTCGAGAGTTCCGATGCATCCACCCCCCTGGCATCCTCCTTCAAAACCACCATGGCCTTGATCCGTTCTCCCACCCTGGGGTCTTGAACACCGACGACACAGGCCCCGATGACGGTCGGGTGGTCCTGCAGAACGGCCTCGATCTCCGAGGCAGAAACTCGGTAGCCTTTATACTTGATGATATCCGCAGACCTCTCCACGTAACGAATCTCTCCTTGTTCATCGAGCCGGACATAATCTCCCATCCGGTAATAGATCTCCCCGCCGATGTCGACATAAGCTCTCAGCGTTTCCTCCGGTTTATTCCAGTATTGCTTGATCGTGTAGTCCGAAGTCACCAAGAGTTCACCCGTTTCTCCAGCGAGGACAGGTTCCAAGGTGTCCGGGTCCACGATTCTTGCACTTTCTGGATCGAAGCGGGGATCCGATGGACATGAGCTCCGGTTCTTTGTCCAGGCGATTGTAGGTGACATGGCCGGCTTCTGTGGAACCATAGACCTGAAAGATCGGTATTCCGAGGAGTTCCTTCCACCGCTTCAAGACCTCAAGTGGGAGGGCATCGCCACCGCAAAAACAGTAGCGAAGAGTCTTCAGGTTGTACTGGTCAAGCCGATCGTTTTCGAGAATCATTCGATACAGAGTGGGAACGCCGAGAAACCACCTCACTTTATACTTCTGGATGGACAGGAGGATGGCATCTATCTGGGGGACGGGCATGAGGATCGTCGCATTGCCGAAATTCAAACCGGCGGCGAAGAAAAATCCAAGAGCCATGATGTGGAACAGCGGGTTGACCCCGATGTAGACGTCCTTTCCTTCCTCGATGTGTCCACCCACAACATCGTTCATAATATCTCTGACGTAGGAAGTCATCCCGAGGTGATTTCCAGGCACGCCCTTGGGGAAACCCGTCGTTCCTCCGGTATAAAGGATGTAAGCAAGATCCTTCATGGGATCCACCGGGTCATCGAACTGCCTCTCTGGTGGATGTTTTAATAAGTGTTTAAAGGAATGGACCGTGCCATCCCTGACCACCCTCCCATGGGGGACTTTGTCAAAAAGCGCACCCACAGCAACCTTCCAGAAAGGAAGGAGGTCGACCAGGTTTGTGACGATAACCCTTTTCAGGCAAGTCTTCTGGAAAATCTCTTTCACATAACAGAAGTTGGTGTCGAGGCAGATAATGGTTTCTGTTCCCGAATCATTGATCATGTACTCGATTTCGAAAGAGGTATAGATAGGCGGAACGGGAACAACGACGGCTCCGACTTTCAGGATAGCAAGGAATGAGATGACCCACTGGGGTGAATTGGAGAGGTAGATCATCACCTTATCGCCCTTTTTCACCCCCAATTCCTTCAGGGCAGCGCCGAACCGGTGGATGAGATCTCGCAGTCTGGCATACGAGAAAGGCTCTCCCAGAAAAATGATGGCGGGCCGATTCGGATATTTTTTGCAGATCTCGTCAAATCTTGTGAATATGTATTCTTCCTTCATCGTCCTTTAGAACCCCAATGCAAAATGTGAAACGAGCACCAGAAAATTAACCGTTTAAACCACCGAGGTAAGATGATTTTTCCTTATATTGCTCATTGGCCATTTTGCATTGATTTTTCTTAGAGAAAGTCCAACACCTTTTCCGAGCCAAGGTAGGCTTCCTTGACACGCTCATCCTCCATCACTTCGTCGGGATGGCCCTCGATCAGTTTTTCCCCGAAGCACAGAACCATGACCCGATGGGCGACCCGGAAGAGTTCCCTTAATCGGTGTTCAATCATCACCAGAGTGATTCCTCCCATCTGTAATTTCTCGATCAGGGGAACCATGCTCGCAATTTCACTCATGCTCAGTCCTGAAAAGACCTCGTCGCAGAGGATGATTTCCGGTCTCAGGGCAAGGCATCTGGCCAGTTCGAGCCTTTTCAAGTAGCCTGTGGGAAGACTTGAGGCGAGCTTGTAGGGGACAAAGGAATCCCGTTCGAAACCGATTTCTTCGAGGATGTCAATGCCCACGGCATCCCTGTCTCCCAGTTTCCCGCCTCCTCTCCAGCCGCCGGTCCGTCTGGCTCTCGGGGAAAAAAGTGGGATGACAAGGTTTTTGTAAACGGGAAGGGTATAATAGGGCCTCATGATCTGAAAGGTTCTTGTAACCCCGAGATCCGCAATTTTGTGGGGAGGACGATTGGTGATCTCGCTGTCCTTATAGATAACCTTTCCGGAGTCAATCTTAACAAAGCCAGTGATGCAGTTGACGAGGGTGGTCTTTCCGGATCCATTGGGGCCGATGATGCCGAGGACTTCCCCTTCCTTGACATTAAAACTGACATCCTTCAGGGCCTGAATGCCGCCGAAGGATTTCGATAGGTTGACGACTTGAAGAAGGTTGTCTCCACTCACACTTTGATCCACCTCTCAAATTGGTGATATTTTCGCTGGGCATAGACCATGATCCCCTCACTTCTGAACATAATGAACATCATCAGGATCAGGGCGTAAAAAACGATTCGCAGGGTCCCAAAGGCGCGTAACAGTTCAGAGATGGGAATCAGTATGAAACATCCGATCAAGGGGCCGACCAGCGTGCCGCCTCCGCCGATCACCGTCGCTGCAATGGGAAGGATCGAGAAGTCAAGGGCGAATTGAGAAATCCCGGACCACATGTAAATGTGAGCCAGATAAGCACCCGCGAAGCAGCCGAGTGCCGCTGTGATAAAAACAGCGATTGTCTTATAAAAGGTAATGCTCATTCCGGAGGCCCGGATGGCCTGATCATTATCTTTCACTCCCCGGAAGACGAGGCCAATATCTTCATTCACCAACCTCCTCAGTCCGAATAAGCATAAGATCACGATAAAGATGATGAGGTACTGTTCGATCCATCGGTTTGGGAATCCGGCGACTCCTAAGATACCATCTGTTCCGCCTAAGATATTTAGGGCCTCGATGACCCGCGAGATGGCCAGAGGATACATGAGTGTGACAATTGCAAAGTAGACACCTCTCAAAGGGAGGCAGGGCAGCAGAAGAAAGGTGCAGATGGAGGCTCCTGCAAAGGTGGCGATGGGAAGGGTCAGAAGGGGCGGCAGGCCAAAAGATTTATTCAGAATCGCTGCGATATATCCACCTGTCCCAACAAAGAAGGCGCCACCCAGAGAAACCAGCCCCACAAAATGGGCGAGGAAATCGAATCCAAGGGCAAGCAAGACATAAATGTTGATATTCAATATGACTCTTTTCCAATAGAGGGAGGGGATGACGAGGGGAAGAAGGAGAAGACCTACGATTAAAATCAATCGGGGGAGGAGAAGATAGCTTGCCTCCCGCCAGGAGGAGATCGCATAGATCCCTTCTGTCCGCACTTTGATGGCCCGATCGATCCGTTCTTTTCGTCGCTCTTGCGGACTCAATTTTTAGCTCCGATTACCTGGAAAACCGCATGGGGCAAAGAGCATAGCGCATAGCGTCAAGAATCAACAGGTTTTTGAAAAACTGTTTTAGGTGTCACCCTTGCTAAAATTTTGCACTGCTCATTTTCCATTTTGCATTGATCATTACTCAGACTCTTTCCTCCAACTGTTTCTGTCTGCCAAAGAGTCCAGAAGGTTTGAAGATGAGCGTGACGATAATGGCCAAAAGAGCGACGACCATGTGGAAATGGGACTGGATATAAGCCACGGTGATGATCTGGACAAATCCAATCATAAAGGCGGCCAGAATGGCGCCCACCCAACTGCCCAGTCCTCCCACAATACAGACGGCGATGGAGAGAATGAGCACGTTGTACCCCTCTTCCACGACGATATTGCCTAACGGGAGCAGGACCAGAGCCGACAAGCCTGCCAACATCGATCCCATAGCCATGGCAATCGTTGCCATCCGGTCGGAATCGATCCCCAGCATCATGGCCGCGTGTTCATCCTGTGCCATGCCTCTTAACGCCAGGCCGATCTTGTTGAAATGGGTGAAGAGCCACATAAAGGCGATGACCACTATTCCGATTCCGACGACCATCACTCTCTGTAAGTCAACGGGTATTCCACCGATCTCAATACTGCCCTCGATGAAAACGGGCAGGGTATAGGTCATTCCTTTGAACCCTCCCCAGCGCAACCCTTCAAGAATGGCAAGGCCCATGGCATAGGATCCGATGATCTCCGAAGTGGCCATTCCTCTGACGCGAATGAGAATAAACCGGTAAATGAATGCCCCGAATAATCCCATAATGACAAGACCCAGAGGAATGGCCGCAACATAATGGATCTTCAGGATGTGCAAGAAACTCCAGACGATGAACCCTGTAACGACATAGAGGGCGCCATGGGCAAAATTGGGGATCCTACTGATACCGTAAACCAGCGTGAAACCGATCGCCACCAGGGCAAGCCTGAAACTATTGATGATCCCATAGACCAAGAATTCATCCATAAAACCTCATGCGTTCATATGCATCATTGAGCAGTTGATCACTTTTTCATCCAGGGAGGAAGTTTGATCTCGCCCATGGCAATTTTGGGTGGAAAAATAACGATTCTTTTTCCTGCCTGCCACTGAAAGATCGTTCCCACTGCCCCTTCATTCGGATCGACGCTCGGGATGACCTGGTGGTTTTTGGGATTGAACCTGATTCTGCCATAGACGCCCATCATGTCGATCTTCTCAAGAGCGGCCACGACCGCATCGGAATTGAGCGAACCGGCTCGCTCAATGGCATCTTTCAGCGCATAGACAGCCATGTAACTCGATGACGTTCCGTACCCTTCAGGTTCCAGACCATATTTCTTCTGATAGGCTTCAACAAATTTCATCGTCCATGGGGTCGCATTCGACGGGGCGTTGCCCGCATTGACCACACTGGCCAGGCAGAACTCACCTTTCCCCTCGGTCGCCTTGTAAAATCCGGGCTGTTCAGCAGCGGCAATGATCGTCCCGAAAGGCAGGACGGGGATCTTCATATCGTACCACTGCTTGAGAAGAATGGAGCTTTCCGGCATATCCATGACGATGAGAAGGACCTGGGCATTTTCCTTTCTGGCCTTGAGCAAACCCACGGAAAAATCGGTGGTTCCTGTGGGATAGATTTCTTTGCCCACAATCTCCCAGCCTTTTTCAGAGGCCAATTTCCCTGTGGCATCGCCCGCGGCCCGGGCATGGGCAACGTCCTGGACCATGATGAAGAGCTTGTTCAGGCCATATTTCTCTTTGATTCCCATCAGGCAGGGGACAAACTCTCCCGCCACCATCCAGCCGACTTCACCGGAGATCCTGAAACAGTATTTATATTTGTCGTATTCCTCTCCGATCCGTCTCTGGTATGCGGGTGTCAGGGCCCCGGTCGTTAAGATAGATACCTTCTTATACTTTGAGAGCAAATCCATCGCAGCAAGAGCGGCTTCAGACCGGACCGGCCCGCCAATGATGAAGTCGGCATTCTTTTCGAGGATCAGTTTCTCCACCACCAACAGGGCATCGCTGACCGGTACGCCGGGCTCGAGGTCCCGAGTGTCCATCACTTCTGCCTTGAACGGCCTCTTTTCTTTACCGACCGCTACCCCTCCCTTTGCATTAATCTCCTCAATGGCCAGCTTGATCCCTTTTTCCGCATCCCAGCCGTACAGAAAGGCCGTGGCAAGAGGGGCTCCAAGAACGATCGGTTTCTCTGCTGCGTCTGAACGAGGCGCCGCTACCGTTGAGGCGAATAACCCGACAAACAAACAAAAGACTCCGACCCACCCTAGACTTCTCGATTTCATAGTCTACCTCCTTTGGAGCGATTTAACCCCACCGACTGATGACTGATCTGTTTTTTGATTGGTTTCTTGGATGTATGTAATTCTTTACCAGTTTTCCCTGCTTCTTGTCAAGAAAAAACGGAATGCCCTTTTATCTTCCAAGAGAGATGAAACTTGTGACTCTTGAGACTTTTTGATCTCGGATGGTGAAGATTCTCGATTCGACGCTTGGCCGGTGATCGGCGGCGGTAATCGTGATCGGTGGAAGGAGGCCCCCCAGCACAAAATTTTTGAAGCTTTCGAGGGAGACCCGCACTCTTTCCCGGGAGAGTCTCTGCTCAGGAAGCGATCTTCCCAGAGCTTCTGCAACGACCTGTGATGTGGCCCACCCCTCCACATAGGAAAGGGTGTGGGAATCGAAGGGATGCCATCTTTGATGGGCTTCTTTGATCCCGACCATGCCGGGAACGTCTTCGCCGTAGGGAGCGACCGGTTGAACTCCAAAGACGCCCTCCATCGGAGAGAGGGTTTCGTCGAAAGCCTTTCGGTTGCCGATCCATCTTGTCTTCAGGCCGATCCTCTTTGCCTCCTGAAGGAGGAAGAACGATTCCCGGGAGGTCAGACTCAAATAGGCAAAGTCAGGTTCAGAGGAAAGGATCGCTGCGAGGGCGGATGAAATGCTTTTCGTCGATTTATCTCCAGACGCGGATTCTCCGGCTGCAAGCAGGTCGGAGATCCAGACATCGGGTCCGACGTCGATGCCCATTCCCCTGGCGTAAGTTTTTGCTTCGTCCAGAAAATGTCGATCGAGCTGGATCGGCGTTCCGACGAAGACCATTTTAGGCTTGC
The DNA here is from genome assembly GCA_963828805.1 of uncultured delta proteobacterium. Classification (GTDB taxonomy): domain Bacteria; phylum Desulfobacterota; class BSN033; order BSN033; family UBA1163; genus CAWHGS01. Next base: position 4,793 of record CAWHGS010000046.1, on the reverse strand, counting down.
GTGTCTTAATCCCGGATTTGTCCGAAATGAAGTGGATTCCGATTTTGGCCGAATCGAGAACGGTCGGGGTTACCGTAAAGACATAAGGGGATTTGGATGGATTGGCCAGATCGGACGGTAAAAAGCTGACAAGCGTAGGGATTCGATTAAATTGGATGTGCGGATGGAGAGCGAGGGCTGTCTCCGTGGAGTAAATATAGAGAAGAGAGATATGATCCGCCTCGTTCAGTTTCCGGAAGGCTGCAATGGTTTCCGCAGGCTGGGAGGTGTCTTCCACGAGAAGGATCTCCAACTTCCTTCCATAGATGCCTCCCCCATGATTGATCCATCTCCCCGCGTCGAGTAATCCCTTTGCACATTCTCGACCCGAATCTCCCCAGCGGCCCGTCAGGGGAACGAGCGCTCCAACTTTGAGAGAGGGTTCCGCCGACCCTAAATCTGCGACGAGGATCAGAAGAAAAAAGGCGAAAAGGGGGATGAAAGATCGCTTCATATCCGCAGGTCTGCTCAGGGACTGAGGGTATAGAGGACCGCCAAAATCTTCGTGTTTCTTTCCTGATGACACTGGACCCGATGCGGGATGGTCGAATCGTAGTAGATCGAATCTCCGGGATAGAGGACATCTCTGTGATTTCCCAGGATCACTTCCATCTCTCCCTCGAGGACGTAAATGAATTCTTCGCCCTCATGGGTAGATGTCTTGGAAGTTTTGATGGTGGCCGGCTCGAGGGTGATGATGAAAGGCTCCATGTGACGATTCTTCAAATCAAACCCTAAGGATCCGTAGGAGTACCCGTATTTCACCCCTTCCTTCGATGCGAACCGGGAGACCGTTTTTTGCTCATCCTTCCGGACAATGGTATAAGGGTCCTCATGACTTTCCCCAAAAAAGTCACCGACTCTGACCTCGAGTGCTTTTGCCAGCTTGATGAGGGTCCCGAGAGAAGGGGAAACGAGGTGGTTTTCCATCTGAGAGATCAGAGCAGCCGAAAATCCGGTGCGATCGGCTACGTCCTTTAACAGAAGCCCCTTCTGTTCCCTCAAGGTCTTGATTTTTTCTCCGACGGGGATCTCTTTGGTTTCGTTCTTTTCTTCCATGGTCTGCCCCTTTTTCCTGCGTCCGAACTGTCCGAGGCCGCACCGTTCCTTTTCGTTAGGAAGATGGAGAGAGCGTTTTCACGAAGTGAGCCCCCTTTTCAATGGCCTTGATATTCGAGGGGATCAACGAGTGGTACCGCTCATCCAGCACCTTTTCGAGAGAATCAAAGAGAGAGTGGATCTGAATCAGTTTCGTTTTCTCGACAAAGGCGCCCAGAGCCACCATGTTGGCAAGCCTCGGGTTCCCGTTTTCAATCGCAATATCATTGACCGGGACCGGAAGAAGTTCGATATCCTGGCGGTTGGCCTCTTTGGGATCAATCAGAGAGGAATTATAAAGCATCAGTCCCCGGGGCAATACCCGGGGCTGGTATTTTGTCAGGGAGGGCAAGTTCATGACGATGGCTGCATGAGGCTTTTCCACGACCGGAGACCCGATCTCTTTTGAAGAAACGACGACCGTGCAGTTGGCCGTTCCCCCTCTCATTTCAACCCCATAGATGGGGAGAAAGGTGACGTGTCTTCCCTCCTTCATGGCGGCATAGGCAAGGAGATTTCCAATAACCAGTACTCCCTGTCCTCCAAATCCTGAGATGGCAAGGTCGTAATAGTACCGGTGATTCGTCTGTTCTTCAGCGGGTGCGTTCATAAAGAATCGGCCATTTTCCGTTCTTTGAAGATCCCCAGGGGGAAATAGGGGATCAACTCCTCTTCCACCCGGCGGTTGGCTTCCAATGCATTCATTCCCCAATTGGTGGGACAGGCAAGCAGAATCTCCACAAACGAAAAGCCCATCTCTTCGACCTGCATCTGAAAGGCCTTTCGGACCGCCTTTTTTGCCTTCATCAGGTTGGCCGGGTTGTTCACTGCAACCCTTGCAACAAAGGCGCATCCCTCCAGGGTTGCCAGCATTTCAGCCATCCGAATGGGATAACCGTCATAGGTGAAATCCCTTCCATAGGGACTGGTCGTCGTTTTTTGTCCGAGAAGGGTGGTGGGAGCCATCTGTCCCCCGGTCATTCCGTAGACCGTATTGTTCGCAAAGATGATGGTGATATTTTCACCCCGGTTGGCTGTGTGAATCACCTCTGCAATCCCGATCGACGCCAGGTCCCCGTCGCCCTGATAGGTGAAGACGATTCGGTCCTTCCTTGCCCTCTTGACCCCGGCTGCCACTGCAGACGCCCTTCCATGAGGGGCCTCCAGGACATCGACATTGAAGTAGTCATAAAGGAAGACGGAGCAGCCGACGGAGGCGACGCCGATCGTCTTTTCCCTGACCTGAAAAAAGTCAATAGCCTCTGCCACCAGGCGATGAGCTATCCCGTGATGGCATCCGGGACAGAAATGGAACGGAATGTCAATTAGACGTTCAGGACGCTTGAAGACTTGCTCCATCTCTTTCTCCTAAAATCCGAAATTCGAATGCCGAAGTTTCATGCCTTCGTCCCGCAAGGTGGGACTTCGCGCAGCCTGGTGCTTTGAGGTTACTTGTAATATTTTTTGATTTCTTCCAGGATATCTTCCGGCGTGGGGAGAGATCCCGGGGGTCTTCCGTAGAACGAGACATCTGCATCCCGTTCGACGGAGAGCCTGACATCCTCCACCATCTGACCGGTGTTAAGCTCGACGGTCAGGAAGCGTTTAACGTTTCCTGAAAGTTGACGAACAGCCTCTTCCGGAAACGGAAAGAGGGTGACGGGTCGGAGAAGACCGACCTTGATCCCTTCTTCCCGGGCCAGTTCCACAGAGGTTTTCGAAATTCTGGCGATGCTTCCAAAGGCAGCAATGATCAGCCGGGCATCCTCCGTCTGAAAGGTTTCAAAGCGGACCTCTTCCTTTCTTCATCTTTTCGTATTTCTGAAAAAGCTTCCAGTTATGCTCCGAAAGGGCCCCATCCTGAAGGTAGAGGGACTTGAGCAGATTGGGTTTCCTTCCCTCGGCTCCCGTAAGAGCCCAGGTCTTCGGTGGAAGATTCATCCGCTCCGCCTTCTTCCGGTGGAGGGGTTCCTTCATCTGGCCGATCAAGGCGTCTCCCAGGATCATGGCCGGATTTCTGTATTTTTCTGCCAGGTCGAAGGCAAGAAAGGTGAGGTCATACATCTCCTGAACCGTCGAGGGAGCGAGAACGATCATTCGGTAATCTCCATGCCCTCCCCCTCGGGTCGACTGGAAGTAGTCTCCCTGGGAAGGAGAGATTCCACCCAGGCCCGGTCCGCTTCTCGAGATATTGATGATGACGGCCGGCAGCTCACTTCCGGCCATATAAGAAATCCCTTCCTGCATGAGAGAAATCCCGGGGCTGGAAGAGGAAGTCATGGCCCTCGCTCCGGTCGCAGAGGCTCCCAAGAGCAGATTGATGGAGGCAATTTCACTCTCGGCCTGGATGAACTCTCCTCCGAGAGCAGGGAGATGTTTTGAAAGGTATTCCGGAATGTCGTTCTGCGGGGTGATGGGATAGCCGAAATAGAGAAGGCATCCGGCATCGATCGCCGCCATGGCAATGGCCTCATTCCCCTTGGCCAAAATGTCTTCAGGTTCTGTTTTTGCCGATTCTATTTCCATATCATGATAGCAATATCCGGGCAGATTTCCCCGCAGAGGGCACACCCGGTGCAGGTTTCTCCTCCCTCCCAGAGGGCGTAAAAATATCCCTGTCGGTTAATCTCTTTTCCAACGTGGATCAGTTTCTTCGGGCATGAGATCGTGCAGAGACCGCATCCCTTACATCTCTCCTGATCAATTTCAATTTTGGCCATGGCACTGTATTCGAGGAAGGATCATGAACAATAAATTATATAAAATTAATAACACAATTGTTTCCGGGATGGCAAATACCGGCCACCCCCCTTTTTTCTTTCGATGGGGTTTGGGGCCACATCGGAGACCTGTTCAAATACCTTGCCCACCTTCACTTTCAAATGGATTAATCAGGAGCGATGAAGCATAGGTGAGATTGGGAAGGATATTGTCACCGAGGAAGACGAGTTTGGGGAAGGGTAAGATTATTCAAGAGATGGTTTCGTAGCCAAACCGGTGAAGCGTAGGGGCAATCATGACATACGGGTTTCATGGGAGAAGCGAAGTCTTTTGATCAGGGACGGAGGGGGTTGTTCAAGGCGAAGAGGCATTGGGGTGGAGTGAGCGAGATTTCATTGTCTGAAAGACAGGGTGATGGGTTTGGGCGGTGAGAGGCACCATTGAATAACGCCCTTACCCCGAGAGAGGCGACCGATCATTTTCAGAAGGTCTCGATACGCCTGTTTCGAAAACTTCTTCAACGAGAGTCGTAAGATACCGATGGAGAGGACCGAAAGCGTCCGAGTGGTTCCATGACGAGGTTTGGACCTTTTGATTTCCACGAAGAACCTCACGGCCTGTGCCTCTTCGGTTGAGCCCAGGGATAGACAGAGCAAATAGCTTAAGGAGAAGGCCAGAAGCAACCGAGTCAACCGGGGAGCGGGATTGGCGCCGTAAAAGATCAATCCCCGGACGCCCAAATGGGTCTTCCAATCTCGAAATCCCTGTTCAATCGACATGCGTTTGGCATAAAGCTCAACGATTTCATCGGCCGTCAGGAAGGTTCCCTAAGGAACCAATAGATACCACGGTTCCTTGTACCCTTTCCCAAAATAGATGATCAAATCCAAGGGTTCCTTTTTCTGGGAGTGATAGAGAACCGGGTAACGACGGAG